>NZ_JH992902.1:0-27807 GCF_000315545.1 Selenomonas sp. F0473
GGTACTTCGTTGGAGACGACGCGGGAGTGTAGGTAGTTGCCGCAAAGATAAGGATTCGTGAGAGATCACGGGTCCTTTTTTTTTGCCGTTTTCGCAGCCCATATATAAAATTTGATAATAAATATCAATTATTTGCTTTGCCTATCTAGAGTGCGCTAAGTTATTGACTTTTTATATGAAAGACCCTACAATGATGAAAATGTGAATCCCGAGTATTTTTGTAAGGATTGAATATACTGTTGATTTTAAGGAGAGTTTACTATGGCAGATGTATTGCTGCAGATAAAAGATCTTTATGCCGGCGTGGAGGGGAAGGGAATCCTTAAGGGCGTCGATCTCACTGTTCGCAAGGGTGAAGTTCATGTCATCCTTGGCCCGAACGGGTCGGGCAAGTCAACGCTCATGAATGTCATTATGGGACATCCAAAGTATGAAATGACGGGCGGGAGCCTCGTACTCGAGGGGGAGGATATCGGCGAACTGCGCGCATTTGAGCGTGCGCGGCGCGGTCTTTTCCTTGCATTCCAGACCCCGGAGGAGATTCCGGGGATTACGGTTGAGAATATGATTCGTACGGCCCGTCAGGTGATGACGGGTGAGAAGGTAAAGTTGCTGCCCTTTCGTAAGGAACTCAATGCGATGATGGCAGAGCTGAAGATTGAGCCGAGTTATGCACAGCGTTATCTCAATGTCGGTTTCTCAGGCGGCGAGAAAAAGCGCAGCGAAGTGCTCCAGCTGCTCATGTTTGCACCGAAAGTAGCGTTACTTGACGAGACGGACTCGGGGCTTGATGTTGACGCCGTCCAGATCGTTTCCGAAGGTGTGGCAAAGTTCCACAATGAGAGTAACGCTTGCATCATCATTACACATAATGCCAAGATTCTCGATAAGCTCAAGGTAGATTATGTGCATGTCCTTGCGCAGGGGAGAATTGCGCGTGAGGGCGGCGCGGAGCTGATACAGGAGATCAATGAGGAAGGCTTTGCTAAAATCCTCGAGGATCGGGATAAGGTGAGGTGAGCGGCGTATGGAAGATTTCGTACCAAAGAAAAAAACTTACGTCGCCGATATTGAGCGTACGATATACGATATCACGAACGAAGATCGTTCCGCGTATAAGTCCGCTTCGGGGCTGACGGAAGAGATCATTCGCGATATTTCAGCGCGGAAAAATGATCCCGCATGGATGCTGGACTTCCGGCTAAGGTCCTTGGACACTTATCATGCGATGGAACTTCCGCCATGGGGACCGGATCTCTCGGATCTCGATATGGATCACATTGTCACCTATGTGCAGCCCGACGCCAAGATGGCGGGGGACTGGAATGAGGTACCCGAGGATATCAAGGATACGTTTGACCGCCTCGGTATTCCCGAGGCGGAAAAAACATCGCTCGCAGGTGTGGGCGCACAGTATGACTCCGAGGTTGTGTACCATTCGATTCAAGAGTCTCTCGTCAAGCAGGGCGTTGTCTATACGGATATGGAAACAGCACTGCAGGAATACGGCGATATCGTACGTCGATATTTTATGACGCTGCTTCCGCCAAAAGCGCATAAATTTGTGGCGCTCCACGGAGCAGTCTGGTCGGGCGGCTCCTTTGTCTATGTTCCTGAGGGAATCAAGGTGGATATCCCTTTGCAGTCCTATTTCCGTCTCAATGCGGCGGGGGCGGGACAGTTTGAGCATACGCTGATCATCGTAGAAAAGGGGGCGAGTCTCCATTTCATTGAGGGCTGTTCCGCACCAAAGTACAATGTGACAAATCTCCATGCGGGCTGTGTCGAACTATTCGTCAAGGAGGGGGCGCGCCTGCGCTATTCTACAATCGAAAATTGGTCGCGCAATATGATGAACCTTAATACGAAACGCGCTAAGGTCGAAAAGGACGGCGCGGTCGAGTGGGTCTCAGGTTCGTTCGGGTCTCACGTATCGATGCTTTATCCGACAAGTATACTCAGCGGAGAGAATGCCAGCTGTGAGTTTACGGGGATTACATTTGCATCGAAGGGACAGGAGTTGGATACGGGAGCGACGGTAATCTTCGATGCCCCTCACACTTCGGCGAATATCAGTACGCGTTCGATCTCAAAGGCCGGCGGCGTCGCCGTTTATCGCAGCGCGGTTAAGGTAACGCCGCGTGCCGTGGGGGCGAAATGCTCGGTCGACTGTGAGTCGCTGATGCTGGACTCTGAATCTAGGAGCGATACGCTCCCGGTGATGGATATTGCGTGCGATCAGGTGGATATCGGACACGAGGCGAAGATCGGGCGCATCAGCGACGAAGCGATCTTCTATTTGACGAGCCGCGGCATCGACGAAGAGGAGGCCCGCGCGATGATCGTACGCGGGTTCGTGGAGCCGATCGCCAAGGAACTCCCGTTGGAGTATGCGGTGGAGATGAACAATCTTGTCAATATCGAGCTGGAAGGGACCATGGGGTGAGTGCTGTGAGTGAAGTTTTTAGCCGCATCCCCATGCCGACATGGCGCTGGCTGGGCGTCAACGACCTGCCGATGCCGGAGCAGCTTGGCGGCATGAAGACCGTACGCTTCTCCTGCCCGGCGGGGGAAACGCAGCGTCATGTCGTAGAGCTGCGTGAGAGCGGCCTGCAGGAGATTCATGCAGAGGTCGATGACGGGGCAGAGATGCACCTTACTTTCATACAGTTTGTGCCTACAGATTCTTCCGCGGCGAGCCGCATTGCTGCGGAGGTCGGGAAGAACGGCCTGTTCTCCTGCACGCTTGTTGAGGCGGGGGCCGGACATACGGCGGCCGAGCTTCGGGTCAACCTCGCAGGCGACGGGGCGCGTGCGGATGTGTGGGGGCTCTATTTTGGAGATGCGGATCGCAAGATTGACCTCAACTATGTGATACGGCAGGCGGGACGTCTCACGGATGCAAACTTGCAGGTGCGCGGAGCTCTGCTCGGACACAGTAAAAAGACCTTCCGAGGGACGCTGGACTTCGTTCAGGGATCGCGCGGCTCGGTGGGCAAGGAGGACGAAGAGGTCACGATTCTTTCACCGTACGCCCGTAACCGCAGCGTCCCCCTTATGCTCTCCCATGAAGGGGATGTGGACGGGCATCATGCGGTCAGTATCGGTAGGATCGACGCGGATAAGCTCTTCTACCTAATGAGCCGCGGACTTGACGAATCTGCCGCGCAGCAGCTCATTGTCGAGGCGTCCTTTGCTCCCGTCCTTGCGCGTATCGAAAACGAAGAACTGCGTGCGGAGATCGCCGGTTATATTGAGGGGAGGCTTTTGGGATGAGCAAGAACCTAAACGAATATCTGCAGGACTTTCCCATACTGCAGACAAAAATGAACGGCCGCCCCATCGTCTATCTCGACAACGGTGCGACCACGCAAAAACCGGAGGCCGTTATTAAAGCCGTTGCGGACTACTGTACCTATTGGAATGCGAATCCGCACCGCGGCGCCTATGAACTCTCGGTCAAGGCGACGGATATCTACGAGACGGCGCGCGTGCGGACGCAGAAATTTATCGGTGCGGCGCGTGCCGAGGAGATCATCTTTACGAAGAATGCCTCCGAGGCGCTGAATCTCGTCGCCTATAGTTATGGGCGCTCAAACGTGCAGGCGGGCGACGAGATTGTCATCACCGTCGCCGAACATCACAGCAACCTCGTGCCGTGGCAGTTTGTCGCGAAGACGCGCGGTGCGGCGCTGAAGTATATCTACCTCGAGAAGGACGGGAACCTCTCGGCGGCGGATATCGCCGCGCAGATTACGGAAAAGACAAAAATCGTTGCCGTAACGCATGTATCCAACGTGCTGGGGCTCGTGAACAACGTCAAGGCGATTGCCGATCGCGCTCACGCTGTCGGCGCCGTCCTGGTTGTGGACGGCTCGCAGAGTGTGCCGCATATCAAGGTGGATGTGCAGGCGATGGACGCCGACTTCTTTGCGTTTTCGGGGCACAAAATGCTCTCTCCTATGGGTATCGGCGTGCTCTATGGGAAATATGATATTCTCGATGCAATGCCGCCGTTCCTTTTTGGCGGAGACATGATCGAGTACGTCGGAGAACAGGAGACGACATTTGCCGCGCTGCCCGCGAAGTTCGAGGCGGGAACGCAGAACGTTAGCGGCGCGGCGGGACTCATCGCGGCCGTCGACTATCTCGAAAAGATTGGCTTTGACCGCATTGAGGAGATTGAACGCGATTTGCTCTCCTATGCGCTGCCAAAGCTGCGGGAACTTCCCTTCGTGGAGTTGTATGGCTGTGAGAGTACGCGTGATAATAAGACGGGCATCATCACATTCAACGTGAAGGATGTTCATCCGCACGACGTCTCGACGATCCTCGACGGCTACGGCGTCGCCATCCGTGCGGGACATCACTGCGCACAGCCGCTGATGAAGTACCTCGGGCAGAATGCAACCTGCCGCGCGAGTTTCTATCTCTACAATACGCATGAGGATATTGATAAATTCATCGATGCGCTGAAAAAGGTGAGGGGAGTGCTCGGATATGCCGATTGAAGGGGAAGAGGCGCTGCATGAGTTATATACGGAGGTCATCGGCGAGCACAGCCGGTCGCCGGAGAATAAGGGCGAACTCGCAGCGGCAAATGTGCGTGAGCGCGGGCACAACCCGAGCTGCGGCGACGAGATTACGCTTTCGCTTGAGATTGCGGACGGCGTGATCAAAGACGGCGCATTCTCCGGCGTCGGCTGCGCTATCTCGCAGGCAAGTACGGACATCATGATCGACCTCATGCGGGGCAAGACCGTTGAGGAGGCGCACCGTCTCATACAGCTCTTCACCTCCATGATCAAACGCGAGGTCACGGACGATGCCGCCCTCGAGGAACTCGACGAAGCGATCGCCCTCAAAAACATTTCCAATATGCCCGCGCGCGTCAAATGCGCTGTGCTCGCGTGGCATACGTTGGACAATATATTAAAAGGGAAAAAGGCGTAAGCATACGGGACTGTTTCGGAAGAGTTTTCTTCATGAAGCAGTCCCGTTCGCATTTTTCATCCCGTAGATACTAGCTTTTTTGCCACTATCCATGTATAATAAACAAGTATTGCAAAATTAACACTTTTGAAAAGAAAAGGTGGGAGTTCGATGCGGATGACAAAGACAATGAAATGTATTGCTCTTGGCATCGCGGTGCTTGGTCTGGGCGTTCTGGCAGGCTGCGGCGGAGATCGGCAGGCGGCGGGGGAAAAAACGTATAAAATCGGTATCGTTCAGCTCGTTGAACACAATGCGCTCGATGCGGCGAATCACGGTTTTGTAGACGGCCTCAAGGCGCGCGGCTATGAAGAGGGGAAGAACCTCACGATCGACCGTCAGAACGCACAGGCGGATCAGTCAAACCTCCAAAATATTGCACAGCGTTTTGTGAGCGATAAGGTCGACCTTATCTGTGCCATCGCGACTCCTGCGGCGCAATCCGTCGCGAATGCGACGAAGGATATCCCCATCGTCGGCACGGCAATCACGGACTATGTGAGCGCGAAACTCGCGCAGTCCAATAACGCGCCGGGCGGCAATGTCACGGGAACGAGCGACCTGAACCCCATCAAAGAGCAGATTGATCTCTTGATCAAGCTCTATCCGAACGCGAAAACGATCGGAACGATTTACTCCTCGAGTGAGATCAACTCGGAGATTCAGATCAAGGCTATGACCGAATACGCGCAGTCGAAGGGACTGACCGTACGCGCCGCGACCGTTTCAACGGTGAACGACATCCCGCAGGCGGCGCAGAGCCTCGTCAATGATGTGGATGTATTTTACGAGCCGACCGACAATGTGATCTCCTCCTCGATTCCAACCCTCGTCAGCGTCACGGATGCGGCGGGCAAGGGGGTCGTCTGTGCGGAGCCGTTTATGGTGACGGGCGGCTGTCTCGCGACCTACGGCATCGATTACTACAAGCTCGGCGTTCAGACAGGCGAGATGGCGGCGGATATCCTCGAGGGCAAGAGCAAGCCTGCCAATATGCCGATCGAGACGGCGCGCGATCTGACGCTCGTTATCAGCAAAGGCAGTGCGGAAAAGCTCGGCCTGACCATTCCGGAGGATGTGCTGAAGGATGCGGATCTTGTGGATTAATCTATTTGACAGTGAAAAGGTGGAAATTCGATGCAAGTGACAACGGTCATCAAATCTGCCGCCCTTGGCATGGCTGCCTTCGGTCTGCTCGCATCGGCGGGCTGCGGCGGCGATCGGCAGGCGGCGGGAGAGAAAACTTATAAGATCGGCGTTGTGCAGCTCGTTGAACACGGCGCGCTCGATGAGGCGAACCGCGGTTTTGTGGACGGGCTCAAGGAGCGCGGCTATGAGGTGGGAAAAAACATAAAGATTGACCAGCAAAATGCACAGGCCGATCAGTCGAATCTGCAGAATATCGTTCACCGTTTTGTGAGCGATAAGGTGGATCTCATCTGCGCTATTGCGACGCCCAGCGTGCAGTCTGCCGCCAACGCGACAAAGGATATTCCTATCGTCGGTACGGCGGTTACGGATTATGTGAGCGCAAAAGTTGTGCGGTCGAATGAGGCTCCCGGCGGCAACGTCACGGGGACGAGCGACATGAATCCGATCACGGAGCAGATCGATCTCTTGCTGAAACTCTATCCGGATGCGAAGACGATCGGCACGATATACTCCTCCAGCGAGATTAACTCGGAGATTCAGGTCAAAGCGATGAAAGAATACGCGGAGTCGAAGGGGCTCAGGGTACGCGTGGCGACGATTTCTACAGTCAACGATATACAGCAGGCCGCACAGAGCATCGTGAACGAAGTCGACGTATTCTATGAACCGTCGGATAATATTATCGCCTCGGCGATGCCGACGCTCGCCAGTGTCACAGACCCCGTGGGGAAGGGCATCGTTTGTGCGGTTCCCACGATGGTACAGGCGGGCGGGCTTGCGACCTACGGCATTGATTACTACAAACTCGGCGTACAGACGGGCCGGATGGCGGCAGATATTCTCGAGGGCAAGAGCAAACCCGCGGATATGAAGATTGAGACGGCACATGATCTCATGCTCGTAATCAACAAAAAGAATGCGGAGAAGATCGGTTTGACCGTCCCCAATGGCATCCTGCAAAAAGCGGTTATCGTAGAGTAGATGTTTGACGAAGAAAGCGAAGCGGGCACGCAGCGTGTCCGCTTTTTTTCCGAAATATAGGGAGTGACGTTATGGATTTGGTCATTGCGACGGCTGCGCAGGGCGTCCTTTGGGGGCTCTATGCGCTGGGCGTCTATCTGACGTATCGTGTTCTCGATATCGCCGATCTGACTGTGGAAGGGAGTTTCCCCCTCGGGGCGGCGGTTGCCGCGTCTATGCTGGTCGCGGGATATCCGCCGATTGCCGCGATCTTTGCGGCCTGTGCGGCAGGATGTGTCTCGGGGGTCGTTACCGGATTTTTCTGCACGAAACTGAAGATCCCCGCGCTGCTTGCGGGGATTCTCACAATGATCGGTCTCTATTCCGTCAACCTGCATGTCATGGGCAAGGCAAATCTGCCGCTGCTCCAGCAGGAGACCCTCTTTACACAATGGAATCTCTGGGGACTGGATCCGGCATCCAACATCCTTGTTATTGGAACGGTTGTCGTTGTGTTTGCCGTTCTGCTGACCTATTGGTTTTTCGGTACGGAACTTGGCACAGCGATCCGCGCGACGGGCGCAAATCCTCATATGATCCGCGCGAACGGGGTCAACACGGACGTGATGATCGTCCTTGGGCTGCTTCTTTCGAACGGACTGGTTGCGGTCTGCGGTGCGCTTGTCGCGCAGAGCAACGGTTTTTCCGATGTCGGCATGGGAACGGGCACCATCGTCATCGGCCTTGCCTCCGTCATCATCGGCGAGGTGCTGTTCGGTACGCGCAGTTTTAAGAACTGGCTGATCTCCGTTGTGCTCGGCTCGATCGTCTACCGTGCCGTTATCGCGGTCGTTCTGCAGCTCGGTATGCCGCCCAATGATCTCAAACTCTTCACGGCGATCCTCGTTGCCATTGCGCTTTCGATGCCGCTCATTCAGTCGAAATATTATGCAATGAAGAAGGGGGCGGAGTAATGCTGCGCATTGAGGATATCAAGAAAACCTTCAATCCCGGGACGATTACCGAGAAAAAAGCGCTCTCAGGCGTTACTCTTCATCTCGCGCCCGGAGACTTTGTTACCGTCATCGGCGGCAACGGCGCGGGGAAGTCGACCCTTATGAACGCCATTGCGGGCGCGATCTCGGTGGATACGGGAAAAATCTCGATTGCGGGAGAGGACATCACGAAGTGGCCCGAGCATCGACGCGCAAAATTCATCGGGCGCGTTTTTCAAGACCCGATGATGGGGACGGCGGCGCGTATGATGATTGAGGAAAACCTCGCCATTGCCGCCCGGCGCGGGCAGACGCCGACCCTGTGCTGGGGATCGACCGATGAGATGCGCGATATTTTCCGCGAAAAACTTGCGGGACTGAAGCTTGGGCTTGAGGACCGTCTTTCCTCGCGCGTGGGGCTCCTCTCGGGAGGCCAGCGGCAGGCGTTGACGCTCCTCATGGCGACGCTTGTTAAGCCGAATCTTCTGCTGCTCGACGAACATACCGCAGCGCTCGATCCAAAGACTGCGGTCAAAGTGCTCGAACTTACGCAGCAGATCGTTTCGGAGCAGCAGCTGACGACGCTTATGATCACACACAACATGAAAGACGCCCTTCGCTATGGCAATCGTCTCATCATGCTCCACGAGGGGCGTATTCTCTTCGATGTGCCGCAAACGGAAAAACAGGGACTTACGACGCGCGACCTTCTCTCCATGTTCGAGCAGGCTGCCGGCAGCGAACTTGCTAATGACAGTCTTCTCCTAAGCTAATTGAAAACTAACACCGTTCACAAGACTTTCTAAAACCGACCCTGTATATTTATCCGTGTAAACAGGAAATACGGAAGCACAAACAAAAGCACGGTGCTTCCATATGAAAACTTCGGATAGGAGTGAGTACCATGATGAATCAGAAGAAAATCAAAAAAATGATCGCTGCGGCACTCTTTGGCGTTATGACATGCGGACTGGTCGGTACGACTGCCGTCGTTGCGGAAGCAAGTCCTCGTGTTATGGCGGATGCCCCGCGGACAATGGACATGCGCACAAGCTACGGCGACTCCTATGAGGTGACCCAGCTTGCGGCGCGCCGGCATAAGCCGAAACGCAAAGGATATTCGCAGGGCACGGTAACGACTGCCGCAATCGTCGGCGCCGTTGTCGGAGCTTTCATCGCGAAGAATACCTAACATCCAATAGGTGCGTCTTCTGCGGCCTTCCCTTCCGCAGAATTCACATACATTCCCTACATTTCTTTCTCTCTATCGAAAGTGCGCCTCCCGCTGCCCGGCGGGGGGCGTATTTTCTTGTGTTTTTAATGTTTAGGGCATACGGAGATAAACTTACTCTTTCCCTTGCTATTTTGCGGAATCATAGTAAAATAGGAGGAAGAATATCGAACGGATGAGCGGGGGTGAGATGATGTGGGGGAAGCGTCCCATAGCGCGTCTGCGGCATCTCGTTTACCGTGACGAGCCGCTTGTGCGCACTCATGATGAGGCTCCGGCGGGGAAGCTGCCGAAGCTGATCCGCGCGATGCGTTCGCTCGCGCAGGTGTCAGGTTCCTGTTGGCAGCCGCGCGAGGAGATTTTCGTGAAGCAGGCGCGGCTCATGGAGCGCTACGAGGACGACTTTGTATTTGAGGGCTCGGTAACGCGCTACTATCCCACCTATGAGTCTCTCTCCGATGCGGAGCTGCGCGGTTACTTTGCGTGGCGGACGCAGGTGCGAAAAGGGAATATTGCGCCCGCGCCCCTGACGTTCGCGATGCTCTATGCGTATGAGATTCTGCATCTCATCGGGTGCAGGGACGCGGCGGACGGCTATGGGAAGCTGATGGAGCTTGGCGCGGCGTTTGCCGTTGGGGAGTCCGCACTTGATACCTACTTGCCCGCTTGGGTCTACGGTTATGTGATTTACTACGGGCTCGATCCGGCGTATCTTTCCGACAGTTCGTATTATCATGAAATGAAGCTGCAGGACGATGCGATTGCGGCAGTTTTCACGCACGGCGAGCGTCCTGCAGGGGAAGTCGCGGAGGGGCTGTGTGCGCTTTCTTCGTATCGGCTCGAACGGTCGAAATTTTATCGAGCGCATCCGGAAGAGATTGGTGTCGTTATTATGCGTGTTATTGCGCGTGTTTCGGAATACTATGAAAAGCATCGGAAACGGGATTTTTCTTCGGATTATCTTGGAGTGAAATACCGTCGTATGGTACGGCTTTTCCCGGGGGCTGTGTTCCATGCGCGCTCGCCCGAGGAGGATCGCGTTTATGCGGTGAATCCCGTGCGCAGCTATGAGTGCGCGGGCGGCGCATGGTATGTGCTCGCCTATGAGCGCGCGCTGAAACAGGCGCAGCGGCTCGGCGCACTGCTGCGGATCATCGACTGGCGGATGCGAGAATATGTCGGCTTTTCGCCGATCAAGCCGCCGAAGAAAATGACGAAGTGGCTGGCGAAGATCGTCGACGAGGAAATCGAGGCGTTTTTCGCAGAGAAAAAGGCGGCGGAGGCGCGCCGGGTGCGTATCGATCTCTCGCAGCTGGGGCGCATCCGCGCGGACGCCGCGGTCACGCGGGAGCGGCTGATTGTCGCGGAGGAGGAAGAGGAAGCCGCCGTGTCGATTTGGACGCAGCGTCCGGGCGAAGGAATATCGGAGGGGGTGTCCGCATCGCAGAAAGAGACGGTTTCCGATACTGCCGATGTGCAGCCGCGCGAGATCGATTTGCCTCTCGACGCGCCCGAGCTGCATCTGCTCCGCGATCTGCTGACGGGTGCGCCGCTCTCGTGGGTGCGTGCCGAGGGGTATCTCCTCTCCGTGCTTGTGGACGGTATCAATGAGAAGCTGTACGACGACTTCGCGGATGCCGTGATTGAGGGCGAACCGCCCGCCGTGATTGAGGATTATCGAGAAGAACTGACAGAGAGGTATCTCCATGCCGCAGAATGAACCTATAAAAATCCCGCGCCGCATTGCGCAGACACTCGTGAACGCGCTCAAGGGCGGCGTTGTCCCGCGCATCGGGCTGCCCTACATCACGGTCGGGCGGCGCAGCGAGATCGAGGCGCTCCTCTCTGACGTGGAGCTTATCGCGGACGGCGGAGCGTCGTTCCGCTTCATCGTCGGCCGGTATGGGAGCGGCAAGAGTTTTCTCCTGCAGACGATACGCAGCTATGTGATGGCGAAAAACTTTGTCGTGGTGGATGTCGACCTCTCGCCCGAGCGCCGTCTCCAAGGGACGCGCGGGCAGGGGCTGGCCACCTACCGCGAACTCATTCGCAATATGACGACCAAGACGACGCCCGAGGGCGGCGCGCTGACGCTCATCCTCGACCGATGGATCAGCCGCGTCCAGCAGGAGGTTATGGCGGCGGAGGGCTTATCCGCAGCGGACGGGCAGCTTTCGGTTGCAGTGGAGCGGCGCATCGGGGAGATCGTCTACGGGCTGAACGACCTTGTCCACGGATTTGACTTTGCCCGCCTCCTCACGATGTACTACCGCGCCTATGCGGACGGGGACGATGAGAAACGCGCACAGGTGGCGCGCTGGTTCCGCGGCGAGTACGCGACGAAGACGGAGGCGCGGCGCGACCTCGGCGTCGGCATCATCATCACGGATGACGACTGGTACGAGTATCTCAAGATCTTCGCGTTTTTCCTGCGGCAGGCGGGCTATGCGGGGATGCTCATCCTCATCGACGAACTCGTGAACATCTATAAGGTGCCGCACGCCGTCACGCGCCAATACAACTATGAAAAGCTCCTCACGATGTATAACGACGCGATGCAGGGGCGGGCGCGGTACCTCGGCGTCATCATGTGCGGCACGCCGGAGTGCATGGAGGATACGCGGCGCGGCGTCTACAGTTATGAGGCGCTGCGCTCACGGCTCGCCGAGGGGCGGTTCGGCGGGGCGCACCGCGATCTGCTCTCTCCCGTCATTCGTCTCGCGCCGCTGACCCATGAGGAAATGCTCGTCCTCACGGAAAAGCTTGCCGCGATTCATGCCCTTCTCTACGGATACAAGCAGATCGTCACGCAGGACGACCTCGCGGACTTCATCCGCATCGAGTTCGGGCGCATCGGCGCGGACACGCACATCACGCCGCGCGAGGTGATCCGCGACTTCATCGAGGTGCTCGACATCGTGTATCAAAATCCGAACGTCAAGGTCGCAGAGCTACTCAACTCGCAGGACTTTTCCTACGCGCAGAACGATGTGATCGGGGCGGAGACAGATGCGCAGTTCGCGGAGTTTGAGCTGTGAGCGCGTTCGACCGCTACGCTCCGTTCGTCAAGGACTATATCTACGCGCACGGCTGGGAAAGCCTGCGCGGCGTACAGATTGCCGCCGCGGAGGCGATCTTCGAGACGGACGAGCATGTCCTGCTCACCGCCTCCACGGCATCGGGCAAGACCGAGGCGGCGTTCTTTCCCATCATCACGCTGTTTGCCGAGGAGCCTCCGGCATCTGTCGGCTGTATCTATATCGGTCCACTCAAGGCGCTCATTAACGACCAGTTCATGCGGCTGAACGATCTCTGCCGGACGGCCGAGATTCCCGTTTGGCACTGGCACGGGGATGTCGCGCAGAGTCATAAGGCGCGGCTGATGAAACGTCCCTCGGGGATTCTCCAAATCACGCCCGAGTCGCTGGAGGCGCTCCTTTTGCACCGCCACGCGGCGATTCCCAAACTCTTTGGCGACCTTCGCTTCGTCGTCATCGACGAGGTTCATTCGCTCCTGCGCGGCGACCGCGGCGGACAGACGCTGTGTCTCATCGAGCGGCTCTCGCGCATCGCGGGCGTTGCACCGCGCCGCATCGGTCTCTCGGCGACGATCGGCGATCCCGCGGGGACGGGCGCCTTTCTCGCGGCGGGGACGGGGCGTCATACCGTTGTGCCGCGCATCGAGGCAAAGGGGAGCAAGTGGCGCATCTCCATGGAGCATTTTTATGTCCGCGATGCGCAGGCGGCGGAGGGTAAGGATGAGATTCCGGCAGCGCCCGCCCTTGACGCACCGACAGATCAAGCCCCGGAACATGCCGATCCGGGGCTGGGCTATATCTTTGAACACACGCGCGGGAAGAAATGTCTGCTCTTTGTCAACTCGCGCGAGGAGTGCGAGGCGGTGACGACGACGCTGCGCGCCTATTGCGAGCGGCGGCATGAGCCGGATCGCTTCCTCATCCATCACGGCAATCTCTCCGCCGCGTTCCGCGAGACGGCGGAGGAGCGCATGAAGGACGAGAGCAGTATGCTCACGACATGCACGACGGCGACGCTGGAGCTCGGCATCGACATCGGGCGGCTCGAACGCGCCTTTCAGATCGACGCGCCGTGGACAGTATCGTCCTTCCTTCAACGCATGGGACGCACGGGGCGGCGGGAACAGCTGCCCGAGATGTGGTTCGTCATGCGCGAGGACACACCCGACCCGCGCGCACTGCTGCCCGCGACGATTCCGTGGAAACTCCTGCAGGGAATTGCGCTCGTGCAGCTCTATCTCGAGGAGCGGTGGGTGGAGCCGCCGCGTCTGGACCGCCTGCCTTTCAGCCTCCTCTATCATCAGACGATGAGCGTCGCGGCGTCCTGCGGGGAGCTTTCGCCGCGTGCGCTCGCAGAGCGCGTCCTTTCCCTGCACGTTTTTCACCGCATTACGCAGGATGACTACCGTACGCTGCTCCGCTATTTGATTGCGCAGGAGCACTTACAGCAGACAGAACGCGGCGGGCTCATCGTCGGGCTGGCGGGCGAGCGCATCATCCATTCCTACCGTTTTTACGGCGTGTTCCAAGAGAACGAAGAGTACACCGTCCGCAGCGAATCGCAGGAAATCGGCACGATTGTCGCGCCGCCGCCCGTCGGGGAGAAAATCGCTATCGCAGGGCATGTGTGGCGCGTCCTCGAGGTCGACCGCAAGCGCCGGGTCGTCTACTGCGAGCAGGTGAAGGGGAATGTCCCCGCGTATTTCGGCGAATGCCCCGGCGACATTCATACGAAGATATTAGAGCGGATGCGCCGCGTCCTGCGCGAAGAGACCGGCTATCCCTATCTCATGAAAAACGCCGCGGCGCGTCTCACGCAGGCACGCGATACGGCGCGGCATTCGGGCGCGGCGACCGAGGCGCTCATCCCGCTCGGCGGCGACATGTACGCGCTGCTTCCATGGCTCGGCAGCTATGCGTTCCTCGCGCTCGAGCGGTTCCTGCGGATACGATGTGCGGAGCGTATCGGGCTGCGGGGCTCAGATTCCATGCGCCCGTATTTCATGCAGTTCAGCATGAAGGCGTCGCCCGCAGAGTTCTTCCGCGTGCTCGCCGAGGAGGCGGCAAAGGACTTCGACCCGATGGCACTCCTCTATCCGAACGAGGTGCCGATCTTTGACAAATACGACGAGTATCTGCCCGAGGAACTTGTGCGGCGCGGGTTCGCGTGCGGCGTCTTGGACATTGCGGGGATGAAGCGGCGCGTGCGGGAGTGGGGCGGCATTTGACAGTATTTCTCCGGTTATGATAGAATACGCGTATTGTGCGGATGTGGCGGAATTGGCAGACGCGCCGGACTTAGGATCCGGTGCCGCAAGGCATATGGGTTCGACCCCCTTCATCCGCACCAAATGATATCATTCGTTGATGTGTTCAGCGTTTTGCAACCGACTGGAAGCAGTCGGCTTTTTGTTTATCCGAGGAGTGATACGATGTCTATTCTTGCCGCCTATGCCGTGCCGCATCCGCCGCTGATTCTTCCGGCGATTGGCGTGGGGAAAGAATCTGAGATTGCGGAGACAATTCGCGCGTATCGTGCGGTGATGCAGACTGCCGCGGCGTTTCGCCCCGATACGGTTGTCGTCGTCAGCCCGCATGCGACATCTTACGGCGACTATTTCCACATTTCGCCGGGCGCAGGCGCGGAGGGGAATTTCAGAGCGTTTGGACATCCGGAGATTACCGTCGCTATTGCGTACGACGAGGACTTTGTACGGACGCTTTCGGCATGTGCGGGGGCGCGTGGCATCGCTGCGGGGACACTCGGGGAGAAGAATGGCGCGCTCGACCACGGGACGATGGTTCCGCTCGTCTTCCTGAGCGAATATCTTGGCGACGCGCCGACGAAGTTTGTCCGCATCGGCATCTCAGGACTGCCTGCGGCGGCGCATGCGGCCCTCGGACAGTGTATTGCGGAGACGGCAAAGAGGTTCGGACGCCGGACGCTCTGTATCGCGAGCGGCGACCTCTCGCACAGACTCAAAAAAGATGCGCCGAACGGCTTTACGCCGGAGGGGGCGGAGTTTGACGGGCTGTGCAGAGCCTTTATGGGCGCGGGGGATTTCCTTTCTCTCCTGCAAATCCCCGGGGATTTCGCAGAGCGTGCGGGGCATTGCGGACTGAACGGCCTATGGGTGCTCGCGGGCGTGCTTGACCGCACGGCGATGGAGGCGCGGCTGCACAGCTACGAGGGACCCTTCGGCGTCGGTTATGCCGTCGCCTCGTTCACTGTGACGGGCGCGGACGAAAACCATAACTTTACCGAACGGCTCGCGGCGGCTGAAGATGCAGCAATTGCACAGCTGCGCGCGGCGGAGGACGACTATGTGCGCATCGCGCGGACGAGCATAGAGACCTATGTGCGTTCGCACAGCTATGCCGTACTGCCCGACAATCTGCCACCGGAACTCACGGAGACACAGGCGGGCGTCTTCGTCTCCGTCAAGAAATACGGAAAACTGCGCGGCTGCATCGGGACCTTTGCGCCGAGGCAAGGGAATATTGCCGAGGAGATCCTTTACAACGCCGTCTCCGCGGCGGCACATGACGGACGCTTTGATCCCGTCGCGGAGGACGAGCTGGGACGTCTCGTCTACACCGTGGATGTGCTGACGCCGCCGGAACCGATTTCGTCCGCTGCGGAGCTTGACCCGAAGATTTACGGCGTCATTGTTAAGAGTATGACGGACAATCGCCTCGGCCTGCTGCTGCCCGACCTGCCCGGCATCGATACGGCGGAGCGGCAGATTGAAGTTGCCCGCGGAAAGGCGAGCATCCTGCCGAAGGAAAAAGTATCTTTGTCGCGGTTCAAGGTTGTGCGGCATCGTTGAATAGAATATAAAACGCCCCTTACGAAGATTTTTATCATCCTCGTAAGGGGCGTTCCGTTTTGTGTCCTTACTGAGCCGCAGCCGCCGGCTCGCCGATGGATTCGTTGAGCGCGTCGATGAGGGCGTCGATGTCGATGCCGTGCGCCATTGCGCCCTGCTCGATGTTCTCGAAGTGCGCAGCCGCACAGCCGAGGCAGCCCATGCCCGCATTCATGAGAATCTCCACGGTGTCGGGGTACTGCTGAACGATGTCGATGATGCTCATATCCTTCGTGATCGCCATAATATAAACCTCCTGTATGGTTGAGATAAACCGCTTATGGAAGGAAAACCTTCGATTTATCCCGATTATAGCACATCTTTCAAAAAATGAAAGTGTCAAATGCAACTTTTGTATTGATATGTGTTCATATATGAGAAGAAAATCCCATGAAGATTGACGTTCCCGGCGTTTTTTGGTATAACATAACGAGCGTATTCATTTGAAATAAATGCAGTGAAAGAGGGAATCCCGTGAGCAATCTTGAGGTCGGCATTGTCGGGCTGCCAAATGTGGGCAAGAGCACGCTGTTCAACGCGATTACAAAAGCGGGGGCGGAGGCGGCGAACTATCCGTTCTGCACGATCGAGCCGAATATCGGCGTGGTGGCGGTGCCGGATGCGCGCCTCAATGTGCTGACGGATCTCTATCATTCGAAAAAGACGACGCCCGCAAGCGTGCGCTTCGTGGACATTGCGGGACTCGTCAAGGGGGCGTCGAAGGGCGAGGGCCTGGGGAACAAGTTCCTCGAGCACATCCGCCAAGTGGATGCGGTCGCCCATGTGGTCCGCTGCTTTGAGAGTACGGATATCACGCATGTGGAGGGTGCGGTCGACCCGCTGCGCGATATCGACATCATCGAGACGGAACTCTGTCTCGCCGACCTCGAGGCGGTGGAAAAGCGCGCGGCAAAGGTGACAAAGCTGCTCAAATCCGGCAGCAAGGAGGCAAAAGCGGAGGCCGCGGCGCTTGACCGCCTGAAGGCCGTGCTCGACGAGGGGCATCCCGCGCGCGAGGCGGAGCTCTCCGCGGAGGAGCAGGCGCTCCTGCGCGATTTGAACCTCCTCACGCGCAAGCCGATCCTTTACGTTGCGAACGTCGGCGAGGACGAGGCGGCGACCGCCGATGCGGAGAATCCGCACGTTCGGGCGGTGAGGGAGTATGCCGCGCGCACGGGGGCGGAGGTCGTCACGGTATCGGCGCGGCTCGAGGAAGAGATCGCGGAACTGGACGCCGAGGAGGCGGCGGTATTCCTTGAGGAGCTCGGCCTCAAAGAGAGCGGGCTGGATCGGCTCATTCACGGCGCGTTTGCGCTCCTCGGCCTCCAGACCTTCCTCACGGCGGGGGAGGATGAGTGCCGCGCGTGGACGATTACGCGCGGGACGACGGCGCCGAAGGCGGCGGGAAAGATTCATACGGACTTCGAGCGCGGGTTCATCCGCGCGGAGATCGTGAGCTACGAGGATCTCGTCTCGCTCGGCAGCGTTGCGGCTGCGCGCGACAAGGGGCTGGTGCGGCTCGAGGGCAAGGACTATGTGATGCGGGACGGCGACGTCGTGAATTTCCGATTTAACGTCTGATTGCCGCCGCCCCGCGGACAAGTTTTTATCCGTCGGTATGGACAAGCGCGCACTTTTGCGTTACAATTCATTCGGCTATTTTTACAGAAGATATTTTTGAAAGGAAGTGAAGAGCATGGACGACACACCTTTGCAGCCCGAACCTCATAATCAATACAACCCGTCCTCTCTTCGCTCCGCAGACCTGTTTTTGCACTGACGGAGGAGGGCGGCCGGAAAGGAGCGCTCTCCCTTGCTGCAAATCTATAAATCCATGGAGTCCGGTCCTCTGCAGGAGCTCTCGCTCAAGACGCTCAGCAAAGGCGCGTGGATCAACATTGTCAATCCGACGCCGTACGAGCTGAAGGTCGTCAGTACGCTCACAGAGGTGGACCCCGACTTCCTCCGCTCCGCACTCGACGATGAGGAGCGGTCGCATACGGACATCGAGGACGACTCGGTCATGATTCTGACGAACGTCCCCGTGTATCGCGGTGAGAACAGCTACGATACGCTGCCGCTCGCGATCATCTTAACGGATGAGCACGTCATTACGGTCTGCCTCGAGGAGACGCCCGTGATGGCGGAGTTTAACGAGCGTACGGCGAAGCTCTTTCGCACCTATAAAAGGACGCAGTTCCTCTTTCAGATTCTCTATAAATCCGCGGTGTTTTATCTGCGCTATCTGCGCCAGATCAGCAAGCTTTCCGAGGAAATCGAGGATCGTCTGCGCGACGATATGAAGAACAGTGAGATCCTGCGCCTGCTCCAACTGCAGAAAGGCCTGACCTATTTCAATGCGGCGCTGCGGTCGAACGGCGCGGTGCTCGATCGGCTGATGCGTCTCAGGACGAATACGTCGGTGCATCATATCATCAAGATGTACGAAGAGGACGAGGATCTCCTCGAGGATGTCATCATCGAAAACAAGCAGGCGCGAGAGATGGTCGAGATGTACAGTACGATTCTCGCGCGTCTTGCGGATACCTTCTCGTCGATCGTCTCGAACAATCTGAACCTCGTTATGAAATTCCTCGCGGCGATCACGATCATCCTCGCGATACCGACGGTGATCTCGAGTTTCTTTGGAATGAACGTACCCGTGCCGTTTACGGACGATCCGTACGGATTCGTGCGCATTGTCGTCATTGCCTCGCTTGTTTCGACGGGGGTCGTTTATCTGCTGTGGCGGAGGGATATGTTTTGATACGCGAAGAGCAGCTGCGGCGGGGCATCATCTTCGGCGATCAGCATACCGCCGAGTACGTCTATATGCCGGGCAGCGAGGTCGGCGCGGAGCATCCCGTCTATGTGTACGAGGCGGGGACACGGCGCGCGGATATCGACCTCGGCGAGGCGCTGCGCCTCATCCGCGTACGAGATCTAAGACCGACGGAGCATCCACTGCTTGGACAAACGAGCTGCTGATAGGCGGCTCGTTTTTTGATAGGATCAACAGATAGTTCCATCATAAAAAACAATGAATAAACGCCGCGCTTTGGCCTTTTGAGAAAGGCTATCGTGTTTACAAGCATGTGTTTCCGTTGTATAATAAACAAAAAGTATAGGAGAAGTGCGCCTTCATAGATATTCTTTTTGATTCTTGTTATCAGAAGAGTATGGAAGGTCATATATTTCTATACTCCTGTGTGTTATATTTTCAAACGATGGGGAAATATATCCATATTTCTCTGGGGAAGGGAGCGGTACTATGGCCAGAAAAATGAAGACAATGGACGGCAACACGGCTGCCGGCTATATTTCATATGCGTTTACGGACGTGGCCGCAATTTATCCGATCACGCCGTCGTCACCGATGGCCGAGCATGTCGACGGGCTCGCGGCAAAGGGCATGAAGAACCTGTTCGGACAGAAGGTGCGCCTCATCGAGATGCAGTCCGAAGCGGGCGCCGCGGGGGCGGTGCACGGCTCACTCCAAGCGGGGGCTCTTACGACGACCTATACGGCGTCGCAGGGACTCCTGCTCATGATTCCAAATATGTATAAGATCGCGGGCGAGCTCCTGCCCGGCGTGTTCCATGTGAGTGCACGCGCGATCGCGGCATCTTCGCTGAATATTTTCGGCGACCATCAAGACGTGATGGCGGCACGTCAGACGGGCGTTGCGATGCTCGCGGAGTCGAGCGTGCAGGAGGTCATGGACCTCTCCGCCGTCGCGCATCTCGTTGCAATTAAGGGGCGCATCCCGTTTATCAATTTCTTTGACGGGTTCCGTACGTCTCATGAGATTCAAAAGATTGAGGTCGTGGACTATACCGACCTCGCGAAGATTCTCGACTGGGATGCGGTGAACGCGTTCCGCCGCCGCGCGCTCAATCCGGAGCATCCGGTCATCCGCGGCACGGCACAGAATCCCGATATCTACTTCCAGGGACGCGAGGCGGTCAACAAATACTACGACGCCATTCCGCAGCTTGTTGAAGACGCGATGGCGGAGATGGCGAAGATCACGGGACGCGAACATCATCTCTTCGACTATTACGGCGCGCCCGATGCAGACCGCATCATCATTGCGATGGGTTCGATCTGCCAGACGGCGCAGGAAGTCTCCGAATATCTCAACAAACAGGGCGAGAAAGTCGGGCTCCTTTCCGTGCATCTCTTCCGTCCATTCTCGCTCGAGCATTTCTTCAAGTATCTGCCGAAGACGGTACAAAAGATTGCCGTACTCGATCGTACGAAGGAGCCGGGATCGATCGGCGAACCGCTGTATCTCGACGTTAAGGCGGCGTATTACAGCTCGGGGATGAACCCCGTCATTGTCGGCGGCCGTTACGGCCTCGGTGGCAAGGACACGACGCCGGATCAGGTCTTTGCGGTCTATGAGGAGCTCAAAAAGGATGATCCGATCCATAGCTTTACCCTCGGTATTGAGGACGATGTGACGCATCGCAGCCTCACGCCGATTCACGGCGATGTCAACCTCACCAAAGAAGGGACGACGGCGTGCAAGTTCTGGGGGCTTGGTTCCGACGGTACGGTCGGCGCGAACAAGAGCGCGATCAAGATCATCGGCGACAAGACGGATATGTACGCGCAGGCGTATTTTGCCTATGATTCGAAGAAGTCGGGCGGTATCACGATGAGCCATCTGCGCTTTGGCAAGTCGCCGATCATCAGTCCGTACCTCATCAACAAGGCGGACTTCATCTCCTGCTCGCAGCAGTCCTATGTCCGTCAGTACGATCTGCTCGCAGGCCTCAAAAAGGGCGGCAAGTTCCTGCTCAACACGGTCTGGAGCGACGAGGAACTGGATACGCATTTGCCGGCGTCGATGAAGCGTTATATCGCGCAGAACGACATTGAGTTCTATACGGTAAACGCCGTTCAGATCGCGCGTGAGCTCGGACTCGGCGGTCGTTTCAACATGGTGATGCAGTCGGGGTTCTTCAAACTCGCGAATATCATTCCCATTGAGGACGCTGTGAAGTATCTTAAGGACGCCGTCGTCACATCCTACGGCAGCAAGGGCGAAAAGGTCGTCAACATGAACAACGGAGCGATCGATCAGGGCATTGCCGCTCTGCACCGCGTGAATGTTCCCGCGGCGTGGAAGGATGCGCCCGACGAAGAGGTCGAGGTCAATCCGCGGATGCCGAAGTTCATCACGAACATTCAAAACGTCATGAACCGCCAGGAGGGCGACAAACTCAAGGTCTCCGACCTCGCGGGCATGGAGGACGGCACGTTCCCGTTGGGCGGCACGGCATATGAGAAACGAGGTACGGCGATCTCCGTTCCGGTTTGGAACAAGGAAAAATGCATTCAGTGCAACCAGTGTTCGCTGGTTTGCCCGCATGCCGCCATCCGTCCCGTGCTTACAACCGACGAGGAATTGGCTGCGGCCCCCGAGGGATTTGAATCCGTCAAGTCGAAACCGGGCAAGGCACAGAACCTCAATTTCACGATCGCCGTTTCGACGCTCGACTGTCTCGGCTGCGGCAACTGCGCGCAGGTTTGCCCGGGCAGGGCGCTCGATATGACGCCGCTCGACGATAAGCTCCGCGACGCGCAGAAGTACTTCGATTTCGGCGTGGATCCGGAAAAGGTCTCGATCAAGAATACGCCGATGAAGAAAACGACGATCATCGGATCGCAGTTTGAAAAGCCGCTCTTCGAGTTCTCGGGCGCCTGCGCAGGCTGCGGCGAGACACCGTACGCCAAACTCGTTACGCAGCTGTTCGGCGACCGCATGCTCATCGCGAACGCGACGGGGTGTTCCTCCATCTGGGGCGCCAGCGCGCCGGCCATGCCGTATACGACGAATGCGCAGGGACAGGGACCCGCATGGGCAAACTCTCTGTTTGAAGACAACGCGGAGTATGGTCTCGGCATGTATCTCGGCACGAAGGCCATCCGCGAATCTCTTGCGGCGGCTATGACCGACGCGATTGCGGCGCAGAAAGGCTCCGAGGAGCTCCGTGCGGCGATGCAGGCATGGCTCGAGAAACGCGATGAGGGCGAGGGTACGCGCGACCGTGCAAGCGCGCTGAAGAGCCTGCTCGAAGCGGAAAAGGGCAGCGACGAGCTCCTTTGCCGCATCTACAGCGACAACGACTACTTCGTCAAGCGCTCGCAGTGGATCTTTGGCGGCGACGGCTGGGCGTATGACATCGGCTACGGCGGCCTCGACCATGTGCTCGCATCGGGCGAAGACGTCAACGTCATGGTGTTCGATACGGAGGTTTACTCCAATACGGGCGGGCAGGCGTCGAAGTCCACGCCGGCAGCCGCGATTGCGGAGTTTGCCGCAACAGGGAAGAAGACGAAGAAGAAGGATCTCGGCATGATGGCGATTTCCTACGGCTACGTTTACGTTGCGCAGGTGGATATGGGCGCCGATCAGAACCAAGTCCTGAAGGCGATCAGCGAGGCGGAGGCCTATCCGGGGCCGTCCCTCATCATCGCATACTCGCCGTGCATCAACCACGGCATCCGCAAGGGCATGGGCTGCGCCCAACTTGAAGGAAAACTCGCCGTCGAGTGCGGTTATTGGGCGAATTACCGCTACAACCCGCAGCTTGCGGATGCGGGAAAGAATCCGTTCATCCTTGATTCCAAGGAGCCGGACTTCTCCAAGTTCCAAGAGTTCCTCATGGGCGAGAACCGCTACATCAGCCTCAAGAGCAGTTTCCCCGAGGCCGCGGACGCACTCTTTGAAAAGACGCAGAAGGATGCGGAGACGCGCTACAACAGCTACAAGAAACTCGCCGGAAAAGAATAACGGTTTCGTCTTATGGAGGGAACTCGCCGTACAAATTTGTGCGGCGGGTTTCTTTTTTCCTGCGGAAAAAAGGAATGATGTATATTCGAAGAGAATTAACATAGGGAACACGGATGTTTGCATGTTGGACGATGTGCGGAGGCTTCTCCTTGCCGCAAGGAGGGATTTTATGAGAGTTCACGCGTTTGTGGATGCGGAAAACGTTGGGCCGCACTTCTTTTTTGAGGGATGCAAGAGGATGCGCAGACTGCATCAGATCGTCCAAGTGGATATGTTCGGTAAGGTACAGCCGCATTGGACGGTGCCGTATCGATTTATCCCCTGTTTTGTCGGGAAGAACAGCGCGGATATGTTTATGACCGCCGCTATCGTTCGTGCAATATATGAAGAGCCGCTCACAGAATGCTTTGCCATATTTACGCACGATAGGGATTTCATTCCCGTGATCCAGACGGTAACGGATGCAAAGAAGCATATCGTTTTGGTTACGGAAGACAATGTCATCATGGAGCGCTTGAGACATACGTCCGTTGATATGAAGTACCTTACCTCGATAGAACTCCCGGCGCGCCGGGCAACCCGACAGCCTGTACATGCGAAAGGATATCGGCTCGTTTCCCTGCCAAAGTCGGAAGTGACGCATACGGCTCGGTACGACTTAAAAACGTGCTTTATTCGGACAAAGTCCACACTCTTTGAAGTTCCGTTCGCCAATGGAATGGATATGAATACCTTCTGCCGCATTATCCCACTCCAAGAGATTAGGCAGGGGCACGGGAAGAACAAAAGCATGAAGGATATACTGAAGCAGAGCTTCCTCAAAGTCGTGGACGACAAAATCTATATTGATGAGGAAGAATTATAAGTTTTCCCGGCCATATCGTCTGAAAGCCCTCTGAAAAAAATTATTCAGAGGGCTTTCAGTGTGTCCGGCTATAATAATGTCACTCGGTAGAGTCAGTTTCAACGGATTGTATATGGCAGCAAGGAAGGTGTCCGTGATGTTCAGTCATGGGAAGAAGATCGCGGGGCTTGCGTTCGCGGCGAGCCTCATCGCCATGGGGACAGCGCGCGCCGCTGTGCCTCAGGACGCGCTGGTCGTCGGCGGCATCGAATACGGTGCCTCGGAATCCTATGTTCGGAGTGTCTATGGCTCTCCGCATAAGGTCGAGACGAAATACGGCGCTTCTTATTCCTCGGGCCGGGCGACCGAATGGGAATATGGGAGGGGCTTTGAGATCGTCTTTGACGACGGTTTCGTCCGGCACATTGAGGTCGACGCCCGCAACGGCATACAGACACGCGCGGGCATTGCCGTCGGTACGGATGTGAATACGCTTGTCGCGGCATATGGTCGGCCGGATGCGCTATACGGCGATCGCTATGTATATTTTGCCGATGAAGATCAGACGATCGGCTTTTCTTTCGAGATAGAGAACGACTGTGTGGATGAAATTACGATGGGGGGCCTCCGCACGGCCGACTAAGACGACTATCTTTGACGAGGGAAGAGGGATCATCATTGAAGACCAAAACGTGTGCGCTTTTTCTAAGCGTGGCCGCTTGTACGGGGATTGGTGCGAGTTTTATCATTGATACTGTGCGGACGCATCCTGTGCCGCTGCTGCGGGCGGATGGAAAACCTGCCGGCATCTCGCGTGCCGATGTCGAGAAAACGCTTTCTGCCGATGATGCCGCAAAACGTGAAGCGGAGAATATGCGTCAGCATCATACGTACGGACAGGGCGCAGCGCGCCGTATGATGTCCGAAGCCCTCGTGCTGGGGGATATTTCCTACGGCGCGGGAGAGGCAGATGTCTGCGCACGCTATGGACAACCGACGGATATCGAGTCGGAGCGCAGTACGCGTTATGCCGGCAAGGAAGTGGCCGCGTATGAATATGCGGACGGCCTCACCGTTCATTTTGTCGATGGGGTTGTCCGCCGGGTCAAGATATCGGAGCACAGTGCGCTCGCCTCGGGGAAAGGCGTGCATATCGGCACAACGGTTGATGAAATGCGGAATATCTATGGAGAGCCGAATCTTGTCTACGGAGAGGATTATGTTTATTACTCCGAGAACGATCCAACCGTGGGGTTCGCGTTTGAAACGGAGCATGGCCGCGTCGAAGAGATTAAGATGGGAGACTTGGGACTCTAACGGTCCTTTGGGCTGCTTTGTCAAGGTGTTGCTGCCTTCGCAAAGCAGTTTTTGTGTATAAAGAAGACCCGCGTCACATGGTTCAAAAGTTCCCAAACGGTGGAAAATGATCTCTCATTTGATAGACTAAAGCCGGGACGGCTGGCTTAACAAAAGAAAACATCTGAGGGAGGCGCATAACGCTGAAGCAACCCCAAAAGGACAATTGCAAAGGGTCGAGGGGCATCCGATACAATGAACACTCCCCCGCTATGCGGGGGAGTGTTCATTGTATCGGATGTGTTTTGATAGCAAACGGCAGCGTATGTGTGGCTATTGCCCGTGCGCGCAGATCTGCGGCGCTGTATTTTGCCCAGATGATTGAGACCTTCTTTTGGAATGCGCGTGCCGGGCATGGCCTTGATAGTTGTGACCGCACATTCTTTCGGATAGCGTCTGCAAATGCTTCCGGTATTTTTGCCGTTCGTTGGGCAAGCAGTATCTTGAGGCGGGTGTCGACGAAGTAAAGATGAACGGTTGGGTCGGCAAGGTCATTTTCATTTGGCAGGAGATCATCTTTTACGAGGGAAAGGGAGAACGGCGCGTCGCCCCAGCCGTCCTTGAAGATGCCGTCGATACGGTAGAGAAAGAACAGGATGCCGTCCACCTCCGTGACGGCGAGTTCGATTTCGCCTGTGCGAAACGCTTCGACGGCGATGGCGTCTGTGCGCGATAATTGGAGCAGGAACATTATACCGTTTTTATCCGCTTGGAACATACCGCCGTCTGCCTGCGCGAGAATAGGAAGGGGGAAGGGCTCGCCGACGGAAAAATTGACTGATTCGCTCATAAAAGTCCTCCTTTGTGTTCTGTCTTATCATAGCACAGAAAAGGAAAACCCTCCATCCTTGTCGAACACTATATCAACGAAATAGAGAGGTGACGTATGATAACAAAGGGAATTATCCTCGCGGGAGGATCGGGAACGCGGCTCTATCCGCTGACGAAGGTCGTGTCGAAGCAGCTCATGCCGATCTACGATAAGCCGATGATTTACTATCCCCTCAGCACGCTTATGCTCGCGGGGATTCGTGACATCCTCATCATCACGACGCCGGCCGACAGCGAGCTCTATCGTACGCTCCTTGGGGACGGCAGTCAGCTCGGCCTCTCGATCTCCTACGCCGTGCAGCCGAGCCCTGACGGACTCGCGCAGGCGTTTATCATCGGTGCGGATTTCATTGCGGGCGAGGCATGCGCACTTGTGCTGGGGGACAATATCTTCTACGGCTCCGATTTTGCGCAGGCGCTTCAACATGCCGTCCGGCGTGAGGAAGGGGCGACCGTCTTTGCCTACTACGTCTCCGATCCGGAGCGGTACGGCGTCGTTTCCTTTGACGTGAAGGGGAATGCGCTCTCCCTTGAAGAAAAGCCGGAGCATCCGCAGTCGAACTATGCCGTGACGGGGCTCTATTTTTATGATAAGGACATCGTGGACATTGCGCAAACGATTCGGCCGTCGGCACGCGGAGAACTCGAGATTACGGACGTTAACATCGCCTATCTGCGGGCGGGCAAACTGCATGTTGAGCGGTTGCGGCGCGGTTATGCGTGGCTCGATACGGGGACGCATGAGTCGCTGCTGTCGGCGGCGGCGTTTGTTCAGACCATACAGGCTCGGCAGGGGCTCAAGATATCGTGTATCGAGGAGATCGCCTACCGTATGGGCTATATCGACGCCGAGCAGGTGCTGCGGCTTGCCGAGCCGCTCGCGAAGAACGAATACGGCGATTATCTGAAACGCGTCGTATACGATAGATAGGGGAATACGGGATGAAGGTTATCGAGACAAAAATCCCCGGCGTTCGCATCATCGAGCCGCAGGTATTCGGCGATGCACGCGGATGGTTCATGGAGAGTTGGTCGCAAAAAAACATGGAGGATGCGGGTATCCGTGTTGACTTCGTACAGGACAATCATTCCTTTTCCGCCCGGAAGGGGACGCTGCGCGGACTGCATTATCAACTGAACCCCATGGCACAGGCAAAGCTGCTGCGCGTTTCCCGCGGCGCGGTTTTTGATGTTGGCGTAGACATCCGCCGGGGTTCGCCGACCTATGCACAGTGGGTAGGGGTGGAGCTCTCCGCCGAGAATCACCGTCAGCTGTTCATCCCGCGGGGCTTTGCGCACGGGTTTATCACACTGACCGACGACGTTGAGGTACAGTATAAAGCGGATAATCTCTATGCACCGGATTGTGACGGCAACATCCGTTGGAACGATCCTGATATCCGTGTTGCGTGGCCCCTTTCCCCCGTTGTGTTGTCTGAAAAAGATGCCGCCGCACCGCTTTTAGCGGAACGTACGGAGTTGAACTTTGTCTACCCCTGAAGCAGACGGGAAAGCTTTCGCGAAAAACGAAAAACGATGAAGAAAATACTTGACGAAGAAAAACCGTTGTGATATATTATGACAGTCGCCCTGATGAGGCATAGAAAAGATAAAAGCGTCTTTGATGAACTCAAAATCAGCGCGGGAATGTACCCTGAAAACTACACAATGCAGAGAGGTTAGAGATAATCTAACCGAAGCCAGATGCAACATCGTTGACAAAGGTTGACGAAG
>NZ_JH992902.1:29952-30644 GCF_000315545.1 Selenomonas sp. F0473
ACGTCGACTGCAGTATTCGACGAAGTGACGAAGCTAGGCGCAAAGATGGACGTTTTCCAAACAAAGAGACGAGAACTTTAGGTCGGTCATTTGGCATCTGCATTGTCTAGTTTTGAGGGTATATTATCCTCTATAAGGAATCTCACGATTGTGGGAGAACCTAAGCGAAACAGAAGTTTTGATGCATAGCGCGGAATGAGGAAAACGCGAGCGCAGGTGTAGTAGTCCTACATCAAGCGAAGCGTTTGACGAAATGACAAAGCTAGGCGCAAAAATCCTGATTCGCGTCATTGTTCACTGAAAACTACACAGAAGAAACACGAAAATCTAAAAAGGGAAGTATGAGAATACTTTCCTCACTGAGGTCATCTATCACGGCAACGGGATAGAAAGAAACAGAATAGATTTTCCCAAGCAAATTAGGATAAAGCGAAAATACCTTTAGTCGTAAGACAAGTTCCGATGTCATGTGAGATCGGGTTCGTAAATTCTGCCGTATGCTAGGAAGCTGAGAAAGTCGTAGTAAAACGCTACGACGTCGAAGCTGACAACGCAGACGGTAGGAGAGACGAAGCCGCGCATGTGCAACGGGAAAGTTAAGTCAAGCGAAGAAGGGCATACGGCGGATGCCTAGGCGTTTCGAAATGAAGAAGGACGCGATAAGCTGCGATAAGCTGCGGCGAGCTGCAAGT
>NZ_JH992902.1:35279-1038854 GCF_000315545.1 Selenomonas sp. F0473
TCCACCTGTTCCCATTCCGAACACAGCAGTTAAGCGTCCGAAGGCCGAGGGTACTTCGTTGGAGACGACGCGGGAGTGTAGGTAGTTGCCGCAAAAGGGACTCGTGAATCGCGTGGTTCACGAGTTCTTTTACAAAATATGATAACGGCGGCTTTGGTGAAGCGGTTAACACACTGGATTGTGGCTCCAGCATGCATGGGTTCGATCCCCATAAGTCGCCCCATAGGGGTATAGCTCAATTGGTAGAGCAACGGTCTCCAAAACCGTAGGTTGTGAGTTCAAGTCTTACTGCCCCTGCCATTGAGATCAACCCGTATCGTGCAAACGATACGGTATTTTTATGCCTTCTACGTTCTTTTTCTTGTCAAAGATTCAATAATAGTGTAAAATGACACATGTGCAAAACGGCATATAATTTCCCGGGAATTTAAGGAGGAGATATACTCATGAAGAGATTCGTTCAGATGGCATTTGTGCTCTGCTTCACCTTGTTCGCTGTGCAGGCAAGCGCATCGCCCTATTCTGATAAAGTGACGCTGCAGGAAGGTGCAGTCATTACAAATATCAATCGTTTGGCTGTCGGCGCTCCTCTTTATATACCGGTCGGAGATGCCGCGCCTTCCCTTGAGATCTTGACCCAGGTCGTTGCAGATGCAAGCCGTATCACTCATGCGAATATCATTCCTTACGATACGGTTGTAAAGGGAATTCAGGAAGCGAAAGGCGTTGATATTAAGACCCTGCCACGCCGCGATGCTGCGAAGGAGTATAAGGACAATGTTGCAAACTTCGCAGATGCCTACATCATCCTGACGGTTGCAAACAACAGCCGCACGATTTTCTTCTTTGACGTCTACCGTTCCGGTTCGAACGATCTCCTTTATACCTACGAGGTACGTGCAAATAAATCCGACGGAGATACGGTGGCGACCTTTACGTCGCTCTCTGAGCAGTTCTATAAGAACTGGCAGCGGTCGGTCGAGGAACAGAATAAAGGTAAGTAAGATATCGTATTGGTAAGATATCGTATTGTTTAGAGCCCTCACATACGTGAGGGCTTTTTTCTGTCTTGAGACGAGTTTTATTACCAGCTACTGATAAATTTATTGACAAATGGGAAGTGCTGTAATAAGATAGACACGCTATCTTTTTGAACGGGTACTTTTGGGAGGCAAATTTTTGATATGAGTATAAATGAGAAACTCCGTAATATTGCGATCATCGCACATGTCGACCACGGCAAGACGACCCTTGTGGACGCGATGCTGCGGCAAAGCCACGTGTTCCGCTCGAACGAGCAGGTAGGAGAGCGTGTGATGGACTCGGGCGATATTGAGCGTGAGCGCGGGATTACGATTCTCTCGAAAAATACTGCCATTCTTTATGACGGGATCAAAATTAATATCGTAGACACACCGGGGCATGCGGATTTCGGCGGCGAGGTGGAGCGCGTCCTGAACATGGTGGACGGCGTGCTGCTCTTGGTGGATGCGTTTGAGGGACCGATGCCGCAGACGAAATATGTGCTGCGCAAGGCGCTCGAGCAAAAACTCAAACCGATCGTCGTCATCAATAAGATTGATCGTCCGGATCAGCGCGTGGACGACGTATATGACGAAGTACTGGAGCTCTTTATGGAGCTGGACGCGGACGACGATCAGCTCGATTTCCCCGTGATCTACGCGACGGCGCGCGACGGTATCGCAAAGTTCAACATGGAAGACGAGAGCGATAATCTCGAGCCGCTTATGCAGACGATTGTCAAGGAGATTCCCGCGCCGCAGGGCGATGCCGAAGGCCCTCTGCAGATGATGGTGACGACGCTCGAGGCAGACGATTATGTCGGCCGTGTCGCGATCGGCCGTATCATTCGGGGCTCTGTCCGTCCGAACCAGAATGTGGCGGTCATCAGCGGCGACCATGAGACGAAGGCCAAGATCGGCAAGGTCTATGTCTATCAGGGGCTCAAACGCGTCGATGTGGATGAGGCGGGGATGGGCGAGATTGTCGCGCTCACGGGACTCGGTGATGTGAGCATCGGTTATACGGTGGCGGATGTAGAGAATCCTGAGGCTCTGCCGACGATCAATATCGACGAACCCACACTCTCTATGACGTTCGGCGTCAATACGAGTCCGTTCGCAGGACGTGAGGGACAGTTCGTGACATCACGTCATCTGCGCGACCGTCTCTTTAAGGAGATCGAGACGAACGTCGCCATGCACGTCGAGGAGACGGATTCGGCAGATGTGTTCAAGGTCTCGGGACGCGGCGAACTGCATCTCTCCATTTTGATCGAGCAGATGCGCCGCGAGGGCTATGAACTCCAGGTCGGCAAGCCGGAGGTGGTCTATAAGACGATCAACGGGCAGCGCTGCGAACCGATGGAGAACCTGACGGTCGAGGTGCCGCAGGAATATATGGGCGCCGTCATGGAGGCACTCGGCACGCGCAAGGCGGAGCTGTCGAACATGACGGAACTCTCGGGCTATATCCGCATGGAGTTTTTCATCCCCGCGCGCGGCCTGATCGGCTTCCGTTCGGAACTCCTCACGAATACGAAGGGCAACGGCATTATGAATCACGTCTTCCACGGTTACGTCCCCTACAAGGGGGATATGAACGGGCGATCGCACGGATCTCTGGTGGCGTTCGAACAGGGGGAGACGACGGGCTACGGGATTTTCTCTCTGCAGGACCGCGGCACGATGTTCATTTCGCCGGGGCAGCAGGTTTACGAGGGCATGATCGTCGGCGAGAATTCGCGCGACATTGATATGGACATCAACCCGTGTAAGAAGAAGAACGTCACGAATCTGCGCACGTCGGCATCGGACGAGGCGATCCGACTCACACCGCCCCGTATTCTAAGCCTTGAACAGGCGCTCGAGTACATCAACGACGACGAGCTTGTCGAGGTGACGCCGGAAAATATTCGTTTGCGAAAGGCGATTCTCGATCGTACGGCACGCGGACGCGCTGCGAAAAATGCAAGGAAATAAGCGGCTATAGACCCTCAAAGAAAAATGTCAAGAAGAAAAAATATTTTTTAGCATGATTTTCTTGCATTTCTGAAAGAAATATGATAACATGTCTCCGTCAATAGGATTGAGACCTGTCACTAAATTTAGCGACAGAATATTTACTGAGGAAGGAAGATATAAATGGGTGCAAATTCATTCTTTGCCCGTGTGAAAGACATGCTTTCGCGTGTGGTGGACTCATTTATGCCAATGGCCGAAGAGGAGGAGTTCGAGGAGGAAGCCCGGCAGATCGGCGCACGTCAGGAGACGACCGCGTTGCGGGAGCGTCGTGTCGCCAACGGCGGGACGGTTTCGTATGCGGCTCCTTCCTACGGTACGGCTGCGCCGTACGCGGCAGGACGTACGTCCTCAACGGGGGATTCCGGCACGCAGTTTACCGTACATACGACGAAGGTAGCGGAACTCAAGGTTCGGATTCACCGCCCGCGGCGCTATGACGATGCGGCACCGGCCGTCGTTCAGCTCAAGCAGGGCATTGCGATTGCCGTCAATTTTGACTGCATGAACGAGCCCGAGCGCCGCCGTGTCTGCGACTTCCTCAACGGCGCCTGCTATGTGCTGCACGGTTCGGCGCGCGTCGTTTCAAGCACGATCATTTTTTACGCGCCGAAGGGTGTGGATGTGACCGAAGCGTTGATCATGACGAACTAATTGAATCGATATTACCGATCCGACATGGAAAGATCATTTTCTTTCCATGTTTTTTATTGGGGAATATGAAAAAATTCCTACGGAACATTGTTTTGTTTGTATTCTTATGCTATAATACACCGCAGTGTGAAAAAGCACGCGTTCCCGATAGCCAACCTGTGCCGCAGCTGCGGTGGTCCGGCACGTGAGGGACGCGGAAGAACAACAGGAGGTATTCTCATGGCAGTTATTTCAATGAAACAGCTTCTGGAGGCGGGCGTTCACTTCGGACACCAGACCCGCCGCTGGAACCCGAAGATGGCGCGTTACATCTTCACGGAGCGCAACGGCATCTACATCATCGATCTGCAAAAGACGGTGCGCAAAGTGGACGAAGCGTACAATTTCCTGCGCAGCGTCGCGCAGGAAGGAAAGTCCGTGCTCTTCATCGGTACGAAGAAGCAGGCGCAGGAGGCCATCCGCGAGGAGGCGCTGCGTGCGAATATGTTCTATGTCAACGAGCGCTGGCTCGGCGGCATGATGACGAACTTCCAGACGATTCAGCGCCGCATTCACCGGCTCAAGGAGCTTGAGGCGATGGAGGAGAACGGAACCTTCGAAGTTCTCACGAAAAAGGAAGTGCAGGGACTGCGCCATGAGATGGAAAAGCTCGAGCGCTATCTCGGCGGGATCAAGGATATGAACCGCCTGCCGGGCGCTCTCTTTGTCGTCGATCCGCGCAAAGAACGTATTGCCGTCGCCGAGGCGCGCAAGCTGAACATCCCTATCGTGGCGATCGTCGATACGAACTGCGATCCGGATGAAATCGACTATGTCATTCCGGGCAACGACGACGCAATCCGTGCGGTGAAACTCCTGACGGGCTGTATGGCGGACGCCGTGCTCGAGGGCAGTCAGGGCGGCGCGACGGAAGAAGCCGCGGCTGAATAAGGAATGAACAAGGGGGTAAGGGAGTATTATCCCTTGCCCTTTTTTTGATGAGGAGATCAAAATAGGAGGAATATATATGGCAACGATCAGTGCCGCAATGGTAAAGGAACTGCGCGAGCGTACGGGGGCAGGCATCATGGACTGCAAAAAGGCGCTTGCAGAGACCGACGGCGACATGCAGAAGGCGATCGACTATCTGCGTGAGAAGGGCATCGCGAAGGCGGAGAAGAAGGCCGGCCGCGTTGCCGCCGAAGGCGCCGTGACGGCGTATCTCTCGCATGACGCAAAGGTCGGCGCAATTGTTGAAATCAACTGCGAGACGGACTTTGCGGCGGGCAACGAGCAGTTCCGCGCGCTCAGCGCGAAGGTGGCAAAGCATATCGCAGACACGAATCCCGGGGATATCGATGCGCTCAACGCGAGCCGGCTGGACGGTAAGGATGTGGCGTCCCTTATCACCGAGGCGACGGCGACGATTGGCGAGAAGATTTCATTGCGCCGCTTTGCGCGGTATGAGAGCACGGGCCGCGTTGCGACCTATATTCACATGGGCGGCAAGATCGGTGTGCTCGTGGAACTCTCCGGCGGCGACGAGCAGCTCGGCAAGGATATCGCGATGCAGATTGCCGCGGCGATGCCGCTGGCAGTCGACCGCTCCGGCGTGACGGCGGAGCACATCGAGCATGAGAAGGAAGTGCTCCGCAAGCAGGCCCTCGAAGAGGGAAAGCCCGAGAAAATCATCGAGAAGATGGTCGAAGGGCGCATCAATAAGTTCTACGAGGAAGTCTGTCTGCTCGAGCAGAAGTTTGTGAAGGACCCCGAAAAGAAGATCTCGGAGGTGCTCGGCACCGTTCAGATCAAGGCGTTCACACGGTTCCAGCTGGGCGAGGGCATCGAGAAGAAGCAGGAAGATTTCGCTGCTGAAGTCGCCGCACAGATGCAGTAATAGCGCGTGAAGGAGAGCTGCCCGTCGGCAGCTCTTTTTTGCAGAGACAAAGCGGATTTTTTTGCAAAACTATGCTATAATATCGCAGAGTAGAGAGCGTGACAGGAGGAATCATCTTGGCAGCGAAATATCACCGCGTCGTTTTGAAACTCAGCGGAGAGGCTCTCGCGGGAGAGCAGGGCTTCGGCATCAACCCTTCTGTGGTCGAAGAGATCGCCGCACAGATTAAGAAGGTGCGGGATCACGGCATTGACATGGCGATCGTTGTGGGCGGCGGCAATATCTGGCGCGGGCTCTCGGGCAGCGCCAAGGGCATGGACCGTGCAACGGCAGATTACATGGGCATGATGGCGACGGTGATGAACGCTCTTGCGCTGCAGGATGCGCTCGAAAAACAGGAGGTCGATACGCGCGTGCAGAGCGCGATCGAAATGCGCCAGATCGCGGAGCCTTACATTCGACGCCGCGCGATTCGTCATATGGAGAAGGGGCGCGTCGTGATTTTCGGCGCGGGGACGGGCAATCCGTATTTCTCGACGGATACGACGGCGGCGCTCCGTGCCGCGGAGATCGAAGCCGACGTCATCCTCATGGCGAAGAAGGGGACGGACGGCATCTATGATTCCGACCCGAACAAGAATCCGGAGGCGAAGCGTTTTGAGGCGCTGGCCTATATCGATATTCTTCAAAAGGGGCTTGCCGTTATGGACGCGACGGCGACGAGCCTCTGTATGGACAATAAGATTCCCATCGTCGTGTTCAGTATCGACCGGTATGAAAATATTGCGCGCGCCTCGTTTGGGGAGGCGATTGGAACGACCGTAGGAGGCGAAGCCGTATGATCAAGGAGATCCTTTCCAAGCATGAGACGACTATGAATAAGGCGATCGAGGCGCTTCGCCGCGAGTTCTCGTCCCTGCGCGCGGGGCGCGCGACGCCGAATCTGCTCGATAAGGTGATGGTGCCGTATTACGGTACGCCGACGTCGGTCAACCAGCTCGCAAAGGTGACGGTGCCGGAGCCGCATATGATCGTCATTACACCGTGGGAAAAGTCCGTACTGCACGATATCGAGATTGCAATCTCAAAGTCCGATCTCGGTCTTTCGCCGAACTCGGACGGCAACGTGATCCGTCTCGCCATCCCGCAGCCGACGCAGGAGCGCCGCAAGGAACTGCTCAAGACGGTCGGCAAGAAAACGGAGGACGCGAAGGTCGCGCTCCGCAATATCCGCCGCGACGCGAACGAGGCGATCAAAAAACTCGAGAAAGATAAGGAAATCAACGAGGATGAATCCAAGCGCGGACAGGAATCCGTACAGAAGCTCATGGATAAATTCGTCAAGCAAATGGAAGAGATGCGCACGGCGAAGGAAAAAGAGGTTATGGAGATCTGATGCGGGAACTCTATACGGCGCGGCCTTGGCCGGCTGTTCGGAGAGAATTCGAGGCGGCGGGCATATCCTATACGGTGCGGCAGACGCGGTCGCCCCGTGATTTTTTTAAGGTAGACGAGCAGCGTCTCTATGTGGTTCGCACGAGGGAATCGGCGGGCGGCCTTGCGGTTATGATTGCGCCGGCACCCGGACGCAGCGCCTCTCTTGCCGCATATGACGCGGCCTGTCGCTGAGCGGAAAGAATTGCCCCTTCCGGCACTGCCGGAGGGGGATTTTGGCAGTAGGATCGTCGATCGGGGGCGGTGGGAAAAAGTTATGTGGAAACATATTTTTGGCGGCGGAAAATCGACTGCCAATCCACAGGAGCAGCCTTCGGCGATCGACTCGATTGATCGTACCAATATACCGCGTCATGTTGCTGTCGTTATGGACGGCAACGGCCGCTGGGCAAAGGCGCGAGGCCTTTCTCGTTCGGCGGGGCACGAGGCCGGGGCACGCACCTTAAAACGCATCGTACGCGCGGCCTCCGATATGGGCATCGAGGTGCTCACCGTATACGCCTTTTCGACGGAGAATTGGAAACGGCCGCCGATGGAGGTCGATTTCTTAATGCGCCTCTTCGATTCGTTCCTGCAGAGGGAGATTGAGGAACTGCATGCGGAGCATGTGCGGCTGCGCTTCATTGGGCGACGGGACCGATTCGGCGATCGGTTTTTACGCCGGATGCGGGAAGCGGAAGACCTCATGGCCGGCAATACGGGCATGAGGTTCAATGTGGCGGCAAACTACGGCGGTCAGGACGAGATCCTGCGTGCGGCGCGCAGCCTTGCGGCACGCGCGGCCGCAGGCGAACTCTCGCCTGAGGAGATCGATGAAGAATGTTTTTCAAATGCGCTCGATACGGCGGGAGATCCGCCGGTCGATCTCTTCATCCGCACGAGCGGGGATCTTAGGCTTAGTAATTTCCTGCTCTGGCAGTCCGCTTATGCGGAACTCTTTTTTACCGATACACACTGGCCGGATTTTACGCCGGAAGAGCTTGCCTCCGCTGTGAACGACTTCGCAGGACGGAATCGTCGGTTCGGCGGGCTCTCTGCGGATGATTAACATAGGAGGCTGTCTTTGATTACGCGTATGATTTCGGGGATTGTCGGCATAGGTCTTTCTGCTTACGTGATTCAGGAAGGCGGGCGAATGTTTGCGATCGCCGCGGCGGTGCTTGCCTTGCTTGCGTGGATTGAGTTCACGCGGGCATTTTCCCATCGCGGGGGGAATCCGACGCTCTTTACGGGCGTGCTCGGTATCGGAGGGATCCTTTACGGTGCTTTTTACGGAGCGCTTGACGTTATCCTGCTCTCCGTCACAGGCGCGACTCTCCTTGCCGTATTGAGCTGCGTGCTCCTCCGCGGGGATGTGTCGGTGCTCGATGTGGGCGTCTCCATTGCGGGGATCTGCTACATCGGTCTGCCGTTCGCACATCTCGTCATGCTGCGGCAGCTTTCGGGCGGGATATACACGACGCCTGTCGGAACGTTCGATCTAGGAACGGCGATGGTCTGGATCATGTTCATCGGCACATGGGCGAGCGACAGTTTCGCTTACTTTGCGGGGAATGCGTTTGGCTCGCATCGGCTGGCTCCGGCAATTAGCCCGAACAAGACGGTGGAAGGCTTTTTGGGGGGGCTTGTCGGGACGATTGCGGTTATGGTCGGCCTCGGATATGCGCTCCATTTTCCGCTCGAATATATGGCGGGACTTGGCGCCGCTATCGCTGTGCTCGCTACGTTGGGCGATCTCGTGGAGTCTATGATGAAACGCTATACGGGCATCAAGGATTCGGGTGCCGTTATCCCCGGGCACGGAGGCGTATGGGATCGCTTTGACAGCGTGCTCTTTACGGCGCCGCTCGTCTACTACTATACGATTTACTTTGTACTTTGATCATCGTGCAGTCATAAAGGAGACCCGATGTTAGAGAAGATTGTCGCGACCATTTTTGTATTTGGTCTGTTGGTCTTTGTCCATGAACTCGGCCACTTCATTACCGCCAAGCTGACGGGCATGCGTGTGGACGAGTTCGCGATCGGTTTCGGTCCGCGTCTCGTAAGTTTTCGCCGGGGAGAAACGCTCTATTCCATCCGTATCATACCGCTCGGCGGTTTCAACGATATCGCGGGCATGAATCCGGACGACAACGATGCGGGGGACCGCGGCTATTGCCGCAAACCGATCCTTTCGCGCATGTTTGTGATTCTTGCGGGTTCCGCGATGAATCTGATTCTGCCCGTCGCACTCTTCTTCGGCATCTTTTTCTTTGCCGGTGTGCAAACGCCGAACCCTGCGCCCGTGCTCGGCACTGTGCTTGCGGATCAGCCCGCGGCGCAGGCCGGGCTGCGGGCGCAGGACCGCATCCTCACGATCGACGGCCGACCGGTGGAGACATGGCAGTCCATGGTGGAGATGATCCGTGCCAATCAAGGGACGGTACCGCTGACAATGCAGGTCGAGCGTGAGGGGCAGGAATTGACGGTTAGCGTTATGCCGCGCTACGATACGGCACAAAAACGCGGCTATATCGGCATTGTCAACGATTTCGAGAGCACCTATCCGGGGTTCGTACAGTCCCTAACGATGGCGTTTGAGCGCACGGGCATGATCATCGTGATGATGCTGGATGCCCTGTACCGCATCATCCTCGAACTTTCCGGTTCAGAGCTTGCGGGGCCGATCGGTGTGGCACAGATGGCGGGCGAGGTTGCCGAGATGGGGATTGTGCCGCTGCTGAACTTTGCCGCACTCCTCAGCCTCAATCTCGGCATCATCAATTTGCTGCCGGTCCCCGCGCTGGACGGCGGACATTTCCTGACGCTCTGCGTCGAAGCCGTGCGCGGCAAACCGCTCAGCCCGAAGGTGATGCGCTACATTCAGAATGCGGGCGTGGGACTCATCATACTGCTCATGCTGCTCGCAATGAAGAACGATGTCGTCCGCATATTTGCAGGAGGCTGACTCAGGTTATGCCCACATATGAACGCCGCAAGACGCGGCAAATCCATATCGGCAATATTCCCGTCGGAGGGGGCGCCCCCATCTCCGTACAGTCGATGTGCAATACGAAGACGACGGATACGGAGGCGACCGTCCGACAGATCCGGGAACTCGCCGCGGCAGGATGCAATATTGTGCGGGTTGCCGTGCCCGATATGGCGGCGGCACAAAATCTCGGCAATATCATACGAGAAGTCAAGACGCCCCTCGTCGCCGATATTCACTTTGACTACAAATTGGCACTTGAGGCGATGAATCAGGGCATCTCGGCGCTGCGCATCAACCCGGGCAATATCGGCGGTACGGAGCGTGTGAAGAAAGTGGTAGCCGCGGCGCGTGCGGGCGGTATCCCGATCCGCATCGGCGTCAACGCCGGATCGCTCGACCACAAGATGCTGAAGAAGTACGGCGGGATCACCGCAGAGGCTCTTGTCGCGTCCGCGATGGAGCATGTGCGTGTCCTCGAAGAACTTAACTTTTACGATATGAAGATCTCGCTCAAGGCGCACGATGTGCCGCTGACTCTCGCGGCGTATCGTCTGATGAGCGAGCGCGTGGACTATCCGCTGCATCTCGGCATTACGGAGGCGGGGACGGCGGGCACGGGGATTATTAAATCCTCGGTCGGCGTCGGCGCGCTTCTTGCGGAGGGAATCGGCGATACGATCCGCATCTCTCTCACGGGGGATCCCGTCGTCGAGGTACGCACGGCAAATGAAATTTTGAAAGCCCTCGGGCTCAAAGAATACGGTCCCACTCTCGTCGCCTGCCCCACCTGCGGGCGCACGAGCATCAATCTCGTGGAGATTGCGGAGAAGGTGGAAGAGCGTCTGCGCGATATGGAGGATCCCATCGAGGTCGCCGTCATGGGATGCGTCGTCAACGGTCCGGGGGAAGCGCGCGGCGCGGACGTCGGCATCGCGGGGGGGAACGGCGAGGGGCTCATCTTCCGCAAGGGAGAGGTCGTACGAAAGGTGAAGGAAGAAGAACTGCTGTCCGAGCTATTCAAAGAAATCGATGCGATATTGGAGGAACGCAAGCAATCATGAGAGCGACGAATCTTTATGCGCCCACCCTTAGAAATACGCCTGCCGAAGCGGAGATCGCAAGCCACCGGCTCATGTATCGCGCGGGCCTCATCCGCAAATCCGCCGGCGGTATGTATACCTATCTGCCGCTGGCATGGCGCACGATCCGCAAGATCGAGCGGATCATCCGCGAGGAGATGGACGCCGCGGGCGGACAGGAGATCATGATGCCGATCCTCCAGCCGGCTGAACTCTGGGAGGAGAGCGGCCGCTGGGGGGCCTACGGCGCGGAGATGATGCGCGTCAAGGATCGCCATGAGCGCTCGTTCTGCCTCGGTCCCACGCACGAGGAGATGATCACGGCGCTTGTCCGTGACGAGCTGCGCTCCTACAAGCAGCTTCCCATCATGCTCTATCAGATTCAGGACAAATTCCGCGACGAACGCCGCCCGCGCTTCGGCGTCATGCGCAGCCGCGAGTTCATTATGCAGGACCTTTACTCCTTTGACAAGGACGTCGAGGGTATGCACGCATCCTACCGCAAGATGTATGAAGCCTATTCAAACGTATTTAGACGCTGCGGGCTGAATTTCCGCGCGGTCGAGGCGGACGCCGGCGCGATCGGCGGCGGCCGCTCCGAGGAATTCACCGTGCTCGCGCCCGAAGGCGAGTCGCGCATCGCCTGCTGCGATGCGTGCGGCTATGCAGCGAGCGACGAGAAGGCCCGGCTGCGCCCGATCGAGGCGCTCGACGAGACGGAACGCCCGCTTGAGAAAGTCGCGACTCCTCATACGAATACGATCGCGCTGCTGGCGGAATACCTCAAGATCCCCGTGGAAAAGACGATCAAGGCCGTCGCCTACCAGACGGAAGACGATACGCTCGTACTCGCCTTCCTGCGCGGCGATCACGAGGTCAACGAGGTCAAACTGGTCAATGCCGTCCCGGGGGCGCGCGAACTGCGTATGGCAGACGAGACAGCCATACGTGCGGCAGGGGGCTGTCCCGGCTTCATGAGCCCCATCGGCATCAAGGGGGGGACGCATATCGTTGTCGACGAGACGGCGATGCGGATGAAGAACGCCGTTTCGGGTGCGAACGAACAGGATTATCACTATATGAATGTCAATCCCGCGCGCGATTTCGGCAGCGTTACGGTCGCCGATATCCGGCTTGTCGCCGAGGGCGACCTATGCCCAGCGTGCGGGGAGGGGCGCCTCCATATCAGCCGCGGCATTGAGGCGGGGCAGATCTTTGCGCTTGGGACGAAGTACAGCGAGGCGATGCAGGCAAACTTCCTCGATGCCGACGGAAAGTTAAAGCCCCTGCAGATGGGCTGCTACGGCATCGGCGTCGGACGCACAATGGCGGCGGCGATCGAGCAGAACCGGGACGAGCACGGCATCATTTGGCCCCGCGCGATCGCCCCCTACGAAGTCGTCGTCGTTGCCGTCAACGCGAAAGTCCCGGAGCAGCTCGCCTACGCCGAGGAGATCTATGAAGAACTGCGCGCGGCGGGCGTTGACGTTCTGCTGGACGACCGCAGGGAGCGCGCGGGCGTGAAGTTCAACGACTGCGATCTGATCGGCTATCCCGTGCGCATTGCCATCGGGCCGAAGACAATTGAAAACGGCACAATCGAGGTCAAGCTGCGTCGGACGGGGGAGCTCGTGAACTTCGCAAGGGATACCTATCTGAAGGGCGTGCGCGATATGCTTGCCGCGCTTTGAATTTGAATAAGTGACGCGACGGTTTTATTTTAGATCCCGCGGCGCTTATTTTTATTACGGGATGCGGTATACGAAACGAAGGCTGTAGGGGCTAGGGTCCAAATAGATCGGAGACGATTTTTTTCGGCGTATTGAAAAGACGGTTTGTTATTGCTATAATGGTTCTATTCGAATAGATCCGATATGGGAGGTGGCTGTTGTGTTTCGTCCATTACCGTTCAACTTGAAAGAAAATGCCGAAAAGGGGCAGGAAATGCTCGGCAAGGTGCTTGAAACCGTTGTGGAGCATTCGTTTAACCCGCTGGACAAGGTCGGGGGGATGCTCTTCCCGTTCCGCGTCGATGTGATCGACTGTGAAAATCGCTACGAGCTGTTCGCGGAACTGCCCGGATTTTCCAAGGAGAGCATCGAGGTATCCTATCATGAGGACAGCAGACTGAAAATCAAGGCGGCGCGCGATGCGTCGGATTTCGCAGAGGCGAAGTTTCTCTGCCGCGAGCGTAAGACGGGCACATTCGAGCGCGATTTCCTCATTGACGACGTCGATGCGGCGGGCGTGTCCGTTTCCTACGAGGCGGGCGTTCTGCACGTTGTCCTGCCGAAACTTGAGGTTCAGACCTCTTGCCGTGTCTTTACGATTCAGTAAATTTTTTGAAGTAGGGAAAGAATTGTCGGGGAGGGCCGTTTATGGCAGAAGATCGGGATTGGGAGCTTTTTAAACAGAAATTGAAGGCGAAGACGGAAATCGATCTCGACCTTTATAAAGAGCCGCAGATGAAGCGGCGCATCAATAATCTGATCATGCGCGCGGGATACAAATCCTGCACGGAGTACTTTGACCATGTGTGCGGGAATAAGGACGACTTTGCGGCGTTCATCGAGTATCTCACCATCAATGTGTCGGAGTTCTTCCGCACGCCGGAGAAATTCAGCAAGCTTGAGACCGATGTCATTCCGGATCTCTTGAAACGATCGCCGAAACTCAATATTTGGAGTGCGGGCTGTTCGATCGGAGCGGAGCCGTATTCTCTTGCGATTATCATGAAGGAAATGACGCCGGGGACAAAGCACCGCATCCTCGCATCGGATCTCGATGTGGAGATTCTCGCGAAGGCTAAGCGCGGCGTCTATACGGCCGACGAGATCAAAAGCATGGCGCCGGAGCGCCGCCGCAAGTACTTCGACAAGGAGGGCGACAACTTTGCGGTCAAACAGGAGATCAAGAGCCTGATCGAGTTCAAGCGCCACAATCTCCTGCAGGATAAGTTCGAGACGGGGTTTGATCTGATCCTCTGCCGCAATGTTGTGATCTACTTTACCGATGAGGCGAAAGATCAGCTCTATCGGCATTTCTTTGAGGCACTGAAACCGGGCGGGATCCTCTTTGTCGGCGCGACGGAGTCGATCCTGAACTTCCGCAAGATGGGCTATACGAGTTTCCAGCCGTTCTTTTATCAACGGCCGCTCGAATCTTGACGGCGCGGCCGGTCGAGGCGCAGCGGCTGGCACTGCTGCGGCGTCAGATTGCGTGGGCCGAGGAAAAGACGTCGTTTTATCGCGAAGCGTTCGCGCGCACGGGCGTCGGTCCGGCCGATATCCGGTCTTTCGCCGATATGGATCGCCTGCCGCTTTTAGAGTGTGCAGCACAGGAAGGGGCGTCCGCCCCTTTTTTCATGCTTGCGCTTCCTCTTTCGGGACTTCTGCGTATGAGCGTGCTGCACGATGCGGCGGGGGATCCGGGCAGACCGCATTTTTACACGCGGGGCGACGTTGCGCGGCAGGTGCGGACGGCGGCGGAACTATTTACGGCATGCGGCGTCAACCGTGCGAGTACGGTGCTTCTTGCGGGGGATTTTGCCGACGGCAGGATGCTGGATCTTCAGTATGCGTTGGATATGATCGGGGCGCTGACGCTGCCGCTCGGTATCTCTCCCGACACGGAGAGGATGACGGCCGCACTGCGTGGCGCTGTGCCGGATACCCTCGTCGTCTGGGAGGAGGCACTGCCCGGACTGGCGGCCGCGCTGCGGGCCCGGGGGATTGTCGCGCAGCGCCTCGTTACGGTCGGGACGCGCATTGCGCCGACAAAGGAGTCGCGCAGCCTCTCTGCTGAGATCGCGGCGCAGCATATGCATATTTTGAGCAATGCCGCGCTTGGCGCGACGGTCGGATATTCCCGTGCGGGAGAAAACGGCATCCGGCTGGAGGAACGCCTTTTCTTTGCCGAAGTCCTCGATGCGGCGGGAAGAAGTCATATCGAAGACGGTGCGGCGGGAGAACTTGTACTCTCGACGCTTACGGCGGAGGCAATGCCGGTACTGCGCTATCGTACGGGACTAAAGGCGCGGTTGGAGCGGCGCGTACGCGACGCCGCAGAGATCGGTTTGTATATCATGGAGGTATGAAGAGTGGCGGATGATCGGCTGATTGCGGCGCTCGATGTGCCCACTCGCGGGGAAGCGGAAGCGCTCGTTGCGCGTCTTGGAGACAGCGTCGCTTACTATAAGGTCGGCATGGAGCTGTTTTATGCGTGCGGCGGCGATATCGTCATGTGGCTGAAGGAACAAGGGAAAAAAGTTTTTCTTGACCTTAAACTCCATGATATTCCGAACACGACCGCGCAGGGGCTGTGCTCGCTTTTGCGTCTCCGTCCCGATATCCTGAACGTGCACACGGCGGGCGGCCTGCGGATGATGCGCGCGGCGGCGGATGCCCTGCATGCGGCGGCGGAGGAACGGGGCGCCGCGTGTCCGAAGCTGATCGGGGTTACGGTTCTGACAAGCATGGATACGGGCGACTGGGCGGGACTCGGCCATGCGGGAACGATCGAGGATGCCGTTCTCCGGCGCGCGCGGCTTGCCCGAGAGGCGGGACTCGACGGCGTGGTGGCATCGCCGCAGGAGACGGCGCTCATACGGCGCACATGCGGTGCGGATTTTCTCGTCGTGACGCCGGGAATCCGTCCCGCGGGGGCGTCACGCGACGATCAGCGCCGCGTGACGACGCCGGCGGAGGCGGTTCGCGCAGGCGCGTCGCACATCGTCGTGGGGCGTGCGATTTATGCGGCGGAGGATCCGCGCGCAGCGGCGGAACAAGTGCTGCGGGAGATGGAGGAGATCTGATGACGGAAGAGGAAGTACGCGATCTGTTGGTGGAAACGGGCGCGATTATGGACGGTCATTTTTTGCTGACCTCGGGGCGGCACAGTTCGCAGTATGTGGAGAAATTTAACGTCCTGCAGCATCCGAAATATACGCAGCGGCTCTGCGAGGCGATGGCGGAGAAGTTCAAAGACGCGGGCATTGAGACGGTGGTCGGCCCCATGACGGGCGGTATCCTGCTCGCGCATGAGACGGGTAAGGCGCTCGGCACGCGCGCAATCTTTACGGAGCGTGTCGCGGGGAAGATGACGTTCCGCCGCGGTTTTACGCTGCGCAAAGGGGAGCGCGTCCTCATCGTCGAGGATATCGTGACGACGGGCGGCTCCATTAAAGAAGTCGTCGAGGTCGTGAAATCTGCGGGCGCCGTTCCGGCCGCGGTCTCGATGATCGTGGACCGCAGCGGCGGCAAGGCCGCGTTCGGCGATGTGCCGAAGTCCGTGCTCCTCACAATGGATGTGCGGAGCTACACGCCGGAGGAATGCCCCCTTTGTGCAGAAGGAATCCCGATGACCAAACGCGGGCGGACGGGTAAATAGGGAAACGGGCGAATGGCGGATTCATATACGGAGAAGATTGACGCCGCCCTTGCGGATTGGCGGAAGCTGGAGGAACTTCCGGAAGAGATCGTCGGCTTTCGGCGCACATATGAGCGCCAGCAGACGGAAGAGCGCTATGAGTTCTTTCGCTATGAGCATACGGAACTTCATCGCGCGGTGATCGGCTTTTATGACGCGGCGACGGATTCGTACAAGCTGCGCGTGCGGATCGGGGTCGTGAGTTATGCGTTGCCGGCTTTTATCCGTCAGGATCTCGAGAGTTTCGGCCGGGCGCTTGATATGTATCTGTCGCGCGTGATGGAGGAACTGACGGCCGAGACGCTGCATACGCAGGAGCTGGCGCCCGTGCGCGATGTGATCCTCGCGTGGCGGTACGGCGCGGCGCTGCCGAAGGAGTGTGAAGGATTCGCGCTCTTTGTGCGGCCGTCCTCTCCGGCCGCGCTGACGAACGGCTCCTATCTCGTCGTCGACTACGTGGATTTTGCCCGGGAAAGCGACGTCGGGATCTATTATAATTTTTACCGCAATGAGTTTTTTTGCGAGTACCACGTATGGGGCATGCCCTACGTCAGCTACGACTTCGACGCGGCGGATCTCGAGGAACTCGAGCGGCGCTTAGAACTGCATCTCGTGCAGTACCTCCGGATGGTGGCGGAAAAAGCGGATGCGGGGAGACCCGTGTGATATGTTTCGGTGTGAAAGAGAGGGAAACGTGCAGGGAGAGCGTTTGCAGGCGCTGCGCGGCGAGGTGCTCGCGCGGGCGGCGGGGCAGTTTCGCCGTATCGACGAGATCGCCGAGCACAATACGAAAAAAGTGCTCGATGCAATGCGCGCGTGCCGCGTGTCCGACGCGCACTTCGGCGTGAGCTTCGGCTATGCGTACAGCGATCTCGGGCGGGAAAAACTCGACGAACTCTATGCGCGCGTGTTCGGGGCCGAACGTGCGCTCGTGCGGACGCAGTTTGTCTCAGGGACGCATGCGCTTGCGACGGTATTATTCGGTATTCTGCGTCCGGGGGACGGTCTTGTCTCTGTGACGGGAAAGCCCTACGACACGATGCAGACGGTCATCGGTTACGATCACGGGAGTTCGGGTTCGTTGAAGGAGTTCGGCATCCGTTACGACGAATTGCCGCTGCGGGACGGTGCCGTCGACCTTGACGGCATCGCGCGCGTTATTGACGCGCAGACGAAGGTCGCCCTCATTCAACGGTCGCGCGGCTACAGCGAGCGGCGGCCGCTCAGCATCGAAGACATCCGTGAGATCGGCGCGCGCGTCAAGGCGGCGAATCCCGACTGCGTCTGTTTTGTAGACAACTGCTACGGGGAGTTTGTCGATACGCGCGAGCCGACCGATGTGGAGACGGTCGATATTACGGCGGGGTCGCTCATCAAGAATCCGGGCGGCGGGCTTGCGCCGACAGGCGGCTATATTGCGGGGCGCGGCGATTTGGTCAAAGCCACCTCTTACCGCCTCACGGCGCCGGGTATGGGGGATGAGCTCGGCGCGAGCCTTGCCTCCAATCGTCTGCTCTTTCAAGGGCTTTTTCTCGCCCCGCATGTTGTGGCACAGGCGCTCAAGGGGGCAATTTTTGCCGCGGGGGTCTTCGAGGGACTCGGTTATCGGACGTTCCCGCGCTTTACGGAAACACGCAGCGACATCATCCAGGCGGTTATCCTAGGGAATGCGGACCGCATGAAGGCGTTTGCCCGCGCGATCCAGGCGATGTCGCCCGTGGATTCGTTCGCCGCGCCCGAGCCGTGGGATATGCCGGGCTATGCGGATCAAATCATCATGGCGGCGGGGACCTTCGTGCAGGGGGCGTCTATCGAGCTGAGCGCAGACGGCCCGATGCGGGAGCCGTACTGCATCTATATGCAGGGCGGGCTTACGTTTGAACATGCGGCGCTCGCCGTGACGGCGGCGGCAGAGGCGATTGGGACGGGGCGAGATTTTGGCGCCTAGCGTCGTCATACGAAAAAATCCCCCGCGTGCGGACGGGCGCGCGGGGGATTTGCAGCGTATATACTTAGGCTTCGGGGAATGCGACGACGAGGAGCATCTTAAATCCCTTGTCCTTTGCCGCGTAAACCGAATGCGGATGCCGCGCGGGCATAACGATGCTCTCGCCTTCTTTGAGGTTGTAAACCGTGTCGTCGATCGTAATCACGCCCGCACCCTCGAGCGCGGTGACGAGCGCGTCTCCCTTCGACTCGTGCGTGCTGACGCCTTCGCCTTTGGCAAAGGCAAAGAGGGTGATCCCAAGCCCATTATTCTGAACGAGCGTCTTGCTGACGACCTGCCCCTCCACATATGCGACCTGTTCTTTGAGTAGAAGGGCCTGCTTGTGATCGATGTTATTTAAGATGGACATGATATTCCTCCTCCATGTATCGGTTGATTTGTTATGTGTCCAGCATACAATGAAGCGTGCCCGCAGGGCTGTGACTGAAACCACAATTCCGATGAAAATACTCGGAATGAAAGAAAAGCGAAGCTTTTTTTCTTATTGTCAAATGTCGGATGTTGTCCTATAATACGGATAGATTATTTTTATAAATCAGACAATCGTTCAAAAAGGAGGCTGAGACGATGGCATTGGATCGCAATGAGGTGATCGAACAAGTTCGTAAACTGAGCGCGGCGCCCTCCGTCTATGGAGGACTGAAGGAAAAGGCGGACGCATTCCTTGGCGCCGTGGATACGGCGCGGGAAAAACCGGCGTACGAGGCTTTGATTGAAGAGATCAAGAGCGACGTGCTGACGATCGATCAGCTCATCGGATTTACGGACTCCCCCGAGGGGATCGCCGCGTTTGGCGAGAAAAAGGCGAGCGGCCTGACGATTGCCGCGAAGAAAGCAAAATCGCAAGGAGAGACGACCTGTATTTGCCCCGCGTGTCAGGCGGGCAAGGTCATCCTAGAGAATAGGGCCGCAATTGCCTCATAAGAACGACGGAAGGAAAGGAGCTGCTGCACGAATCATTTCGTGTAACAGCTTTTTTATTGAGTCTCAAAGAGACCGGAGGGGGAAGATATGACAGTCGCCGACGTCTATATCAATATCCCCGTCAAGAGCATTGCGCGCGCATTTACCTATACCGTTCCCCCGGAGCTCCCGCAGATCGGCGCGGGGTGGCGCGTCTTCGTCCCCTTCGGCAATATGCGCGTGGAGGGATTCGTCGTCGATGTGCGGCCCCTGGATGAGACGCGGGACGGGGCGCATAAACTGCGCGCCGTGCTCGACGCGGTGGACGAAGAAGCGTGGTTCACACCGGAGCTTCTCGCGGCCGCGCGGGAACTATCGGACTTTTATCTTTGCTCCGCCGCAGAAATCATGCGTCTCTTCATGCCGGGCAAGAGCGGCCTGCGGATCTTTCCCGTCTATGAGGCGGCGGAAGACGCGGACCCCGCGCATCCTCTGTTGGCGGACGTCCGTGCGCGCGCCGTCTATGACTTTCTCCTGCAGAGCGGCGGGCATCGCATGGCGGAACTGCGCCGCGCGCTGCCCGACATGCCGGCGGAAGAGACGGTCGAGAAACTCCTGCGCTATCGCCTCGTGCACAAGAGATATCATGCCGACCGGCGGGATAAGGCGCGTTATGAAAAATATTATGCGGCTGCGGCAGAGATCACGGACGAGCGCCTTGCGGCATTTGCACGGAAACCCGCGCAGCTGCGTGCCCTGCGGATTTTCCAAGATCGGGAGGAACATGCGCTCCCTGCGCTGAAGCAGGCGGGGATCTCGCCCGCGACGGTGAAACGCCTTTGTGCGGAGCGGCTCGTCAAAGAGCATCTGCGCCGCAAGACGCGGGACAGCTACGGCGACCGCCGTGCGGCTGCCGTACGGGAGGCGCCGCTGACAGAGGCGCAGGCGCATGCGGTGAACGCTCTTCGCGAGGGACTTGCCGCCGATGCGTACCGCGGTTATCTCCTGCACGGCGTCACAGGCAGCGGCAAAACGCGCGTTTACATCGAAATCGCGCGTGCCGTGCGCGCCCGCGGGCGGCAGGTGGTTGTGCTCGTGCCGGAAATCGCGCTCACGGGGCAGCTCATCACCGCGTTTCGGGAAGTGTTTGCGGACGATATCGTCGTCATGCACAGCCGCCTTTCGCTCGCGGAGCGCAACGATGCGATCTTCCGCGTGCGGCGCCGGGAGGCCGGCATCATCATCGGGGCCCGCTCGGCACTCTTCACCCCCGCGGACAACGTCGGCTGCATCATCCTCGACGAAGAGCAGGACATGTCGTACAAGCAGGACGAATCCCCGCGCTATCATGCGCGTGCCGTCGCAGAGATCCTCGCGCGGCGCCACGGCGCGCTCCTCCTGCTGGGCAGCGCGACGCCCGCGCTCGAGACCTATGCGCGGGCGCGCGGGGGCGCGCTGACCCTCCTCACGATGCCGGAGCGCATCGGCAGTCAACCGCTCCCGCATGTGCGCGCCGTGGATATGCGGGAGGAACTCCGCCGGGGCCGGCGTACGATTATCTCGCAGACCCTGCGCGATCTCCTCACGGAGACCCTGGCGCGGCGCGAGCAGGCGATTATCATGCTCAATCGGCGCGGGTATTCGACTTTCGTCATGTGCCGCGCCTGCGGTGCGGTCGTCACCTGCAAGGACTGCGGGCTCCCGCTCGTCTATCATACGAACGGAACGCTCGTCTGCCATCACTGCGATCGGCGGGCCGCCGTACCGGAGACCTGTCCCGCCTGCGGCAGCCGTTATATCAAATATTTCGGCTCCGGCACGGAGAAACTCGAGGAGGAGCTCCTTCAGCTGCTGCCCACGGCGCGTGTCCTGCGTATGGACCGCGACACGACGGGGCGGAAACTCGCCCATGACGAGATCCTGGCGCAGTTTCGCAGCCGCGGCTATGACATCCTGCTCGGCACGCAGATGGTGGCAAAGGGGCACGACCTTCCCGGCGTACAGACCGTCGGCATCATCAGTGCGGATGCGAGTCTCAATCTGCCGGATTTCCGCGCGGCCGAACGCTGCTTTATGCTCATCACGCAGACGGCGGGGCGCGCGGGGCGTCACGGCGCGCGGGGCGAGGTCGTCGTGCAGACCTACAACCCCGAGCACTATGCCGTCCGCTGTGCCATGCGGCAGGACTATCGAGCCTTTTACGAGCGGGAAATTGTCTTGCGGCGCGAGCTCTTCTACCCGCCGTTCAGCCGCCTTGTGAAACTTCTCTTCCACGCGCCGCGCCGCGACGAAGCGTGGGAGACGGCGGAGAATTTTGCCTCCGCATGCCGCCGGCAGTTCGGAGCGGCGAAGGGGCGCGCCGTCATCGGACCGTCGCCCGCGCTCATAGAGAAAGAGCGCAGCGCGTATCGGTTCATCGTATTGATCAAGACGGATGAGCTTGCGCCCGTCCGGGAATTTTTACGTGAAAAAGAACTGCATTTACGGAATGACGTAGCTATTGATATTGATCCGATGGCTATATTTTGAAAAAGCCATTGTAAATAATTATAAATCATGGTAATCTTGACAAAGATAGGACGATGAGGGAAGTCGAATGGTGACGATTTTCGGATATGCGAAGATCAATTTGACGCTGGACATTTTGGGCGTACGGGATGACGGTTATCATGAGATTGCGACGGTCATGCAGTCGTTGGCGCTCAGAGACGAACTGACGCTGCGTCAGCGGGCGGAGGGCATCAGCCTCCGCGTGGATGTGCCGGGACTGGAGACGGATGCGCGCAATCTCGCGTATCGTGCCGCGGCGCTCCTCATAGAGGAGTGCGGCATCCGCGGCGGCGTGCATATCGACATCGTGAAGCGCGTCCCCGTTGCGGCCGGCCTTGCCGGCGGCAGCGCGGATGCGGCGGCGGCGCTGCGCGGGATGAACGAACTGTACGGCCTCGGCCTGACGGATGAGGAACTCCGCGGATTCGGGGCGCGGATCGGCTCGGATATTCCCTTTTCCCTGACGGGCGGCACTGTGTTTGCCACAGGCCGCGGCGAGATCATGGAACGGCTCTCCGATTTCCCGGAGACGGCTGTTCTGCTGGCGAAACCTCCCGTTGCGGTCTCGACGCCGTGGGCCTATCGTTCCTACGACGCGCATCCCCCGGAAAAGCACCCGGATAATGCGGCGTTCCTGCAGGCGCTTGCACACGGCGACGTCCATGCCTGTGCAAGACTTGCCGTCAACGTGCTCCAACCGGTCACGGAGGCGGCGCACCCGGTGATTGCCGATTACCGCGCGCGCATGCGCACGGGCGGCGCCGCGTGTGCGATGATGTCGGGCAGCGGGCCCACCGTATTCGGACTCTTTGCCGATGCGGCGGCCGCCGCACATACGGCCGAGGCGTTCCGCCGCGAGACGGACGCCGAAGTGCACCTGACACGGACAGCCAAGATGACGATGATAAAACGAACGTAATACCGAATCTGCATTGAAGGGATTTTATTTTATGAACGGAAAACTATCACCGGTTGTGGTCAACAGTTATCAGCCGCTGCGCGATATCGTCTGCGAGGTGTTGCGCGACGCGATTCGCAGCGGTGTGCTGAAACCCGGCGAATGGCTGAAGGAAAACGATCTCGCTGACGAACTGCTCGTCAGCCGCACACCCGTGCGCGAGGCGATCCGAAAACTGGAGCAGGAGGGTTATGTCGTTACGGTACCGCGGCGCGGCGCCTATGTCGCGAGCGTCTCTATCCGCGACATCAACGAGATCTTTGAGATTCGCGCGGCGCTTGAAGCGCTCGCGTGCGAACTCGCGGCCGAGCGCATTACGGAGGAGGAGCAGGAACGTCTGGAACGGCTGCTCGTCGCGATCGGGCGCGCCATCGAGGAACACGATATGGACCGTATCGTGCAGACGGATATTGAGTTCCACGAACTCCTCTATCAGGCGGCGCGCAATCAGCGCCTGCTGCTCATCATCGGCAACCTGCGCGAACAGCTCACGCGGTTCCGTACGATTTCCATGTCGTATCCCGGACGCCTGAAGGCGACGCTGGAAGAACACCGCGCTATCGTCGACGCCATCGGTTCCGGAGATGCGCGTCTTGCCCGCAAGGTCGGGGAAAAGCATATGGAAAATTCGGAGCAGACGCTGCTTTTCGCGATTGAAGATCAGGAGAAAAAGACGGGGACACCGCTCGTCAAGCGTAAAAGCAAGAAAAGCAAAGGGGCTGCCGAATAGCGTTACCCTGAGGATTGGAGGCATATATGTTGGACTTTATTACGGTCATACTGGCGGCGGGTAAGGGTACGCGCATGAAGTCGAAGCTGCCGAAAGTACTGCACTGCGCGGCTGGGAAACCCATGCTGCAGCACGTGATCGACGCTGCGGATACGGCGGGGGCGCGGCGCAATATTGTCGTCACAGGGTTTGGCGGCGAGACCGTGCGGAAAACCATCGGCGACAGCGCCGAATATGTCGAGCAGCGCGAGCAGCTCGGTACGGGACACGCGGTTCTGCAGACAAAAGAACTGCTGGCGGGAGAGCGCGGGACGATCATGGTGCTCTGCGGCGATACGCCCCTCCTCACGGCGGAACTCCTGGCGCGCTTCCATGAAGAGCATGTACAGGCGGGGGCAAAGGCCACCGTGCTCACGGCGATCATGCCGAATGCAAAGGGCTACGGACGCGTTGTCCGCCGTGCAAGCGGCGAGGTGCTGAAGATCGTCGAGCACAAGGACGCGACCCCGGAAGAACTGGAGATCCGCGAGGTCAACGCGGGCATTTACTGCTTTGACGCGGAGGCGCTCTTTTCGGCGCTCGAACGGGTGACGAACGACAACGCCCAAGGCGAGTATTATCTGCCCGATGTGCTCGGTATTCTGCGCGATACGGGGGAAAAGATCTGGGCGGTCGTCGCGGACAACTACGAGTGCACGCTCGGCATCAACTCGCGCAGCCAGCTCGCTGTGGCGGAGCGTATTCTGCGCAAGCGCAAGGTCGAGGAACTCATGGCGGACGGAGTGACGATCATCGATCCCAAGACGACGTTCGTCGATGCGGATGTGCGTATCGGCATGGATACGACCATTTATCCCTTTACGCTGCTCGAGGGCGATACCGTGATCGGCGAGGACTGCTGCATCGGACCGCACGTGCGTTTCCGGAACGCGGTCGTCGGGGACGGGGTCCGGGCGCATTACGCCTATGTGCACGACGCGGAGATCGACGGCGGGGCGGATCTCGGGCAGTTCACCCACATTCGCCCGGATACGCATATCGGGGAGAACGTCAAGATCGGCAATTTCGTCGAGGTCAAGAACTCCGAGATCGGCGCGGGCTCGAAGCTGCCGCATCTCTCCTACATCGGCGACTGCGACATGGGGACGGGGGTCAATATGGGCTGCGGGACGATTACCGTCAACTACGACGGCAAAACGAAGTTCCGCACAGTCATCGGCAATAACGCCTTCATCGGCTGCAACTCCAACCTCGTCGCTCCCGTTGCGGTAGGGGACGGCGCCTACATCGGCGCGGGCTCGACCATTACGCGCGATGTCCCGCCCAATACGCTGTCCGTTGCGCGCGCGCGTCAAAAAGACATCGAAGGCTGGAAAGACAAGAGAAAATAATCGTCCGGACCCGTTTTGAGATTCGTATGAAAAAGACGAACGAATACACTTCCAAAAGTATTCGGCGCGTGCTATACTGTAGTCGGTGTATGTATACAATCTAAGAAAACGCGCGCATTTTAGGAGGAATAGAAAGATGAGTTTTGAAACCGACAACGTTTGCATCCTGACGGGAAATGCGAATCCGAAACTGGCAAAGGACATTGCCGCACGGATCGGCGTTCCCCTCTGCGAGGCCTTCGTCGGGCACTTCAATAACGGTGAAACACAGGTGATGATCGAAGAGAGCATACGCGGAAAGGATATTTTTATCATCCAATCGACGAGCTTTCCGGTCAACGATAATCTGATGGAACTCCTCATCTTGACCGATGCGTGCAAGCGCGCCTCCGCGCACAGTATTACGGCCGTCGTTCCTTACTATGCCTATGCGCGGCAGGACCGCAAGACACGCGGCAGAGAACCCATTTCGGCAAAACTCGTCGCCAATCTTATGACGACGGCGGGCGTGACGCGCGTTGTGACCGTCGATCTCCATGCGGGGCAGATCCAAGGATTCTTCGATATTCCCGTGGACCATCTGGCCGCCGCTCCCGTGCTTGCCGGCTATTTTCGCGATCAGGCGATCGAGGACATCATCGTCGTATCGCCGGATCTCGGCGGGGTCACGCGTGCGCGCATCATGGCGGACTTCCTCCATGCGCCGATCGCCATCATCGAGAAACGCCGTCCGGAACCTGGCCGCGCGGAGGTGATGAATCTCATCGGAGACGTACAGGGCAAGACCGCGCTGCTCATCGACGATATCGTCGATACGGCAGGATCCCTCTGCGAGGGGGCCAAGGCGCTCATGGACCGCGGCGCAAAGAATGTGCTTGCAGCGTGTTCTCACGCGATCCTCAGCGATCCCGCAGTCGAGCGCATCGAAGCATCCCCTTTGGAGAAACTTGTCATCACGGACTCCATCCCGGTACCGCCGGAGAAGCAGTCCGACAAACTCGTTACGCTTTCCCTCGCACAGTCGCTTGCCGACGTTATTGTGCGCGTTCAAAGTCATCGATCGGTGAGCCTGCTGTTTAACCATCATTGAGCAAGTTCCCCGCGGCCGGATGAAGAGGCGTCTCAGGGGGCGTCTCTTTTTTCATCTACGCAGCTTTGCTAGGAGAGGTCCATGCATGTACTCATCATAGGCGCGGGGCCGGCCGGCGTCTCGGCCGCACTCTATGCGCGGCGCGGCGGCGCCGACGTGACAGTCGTTGCGAAAGGTGCCGGCGCGCTCCGTACGGCCACGTGCGTTGAGAATTATTACGGCATAGAAGATCCCGTCACGGGGGCGGAACTTGCGCGGCGCGGTATTGCGGGAGCGCGGCGCTTGGGCGTCGTATTCGTTACGGACGAGGTGCTCGGCGTCCGGGGCGATGAGGGCGGCTTTGCCGTCGACGGTAAAACGACGCGGTATCGGTGCGATGCCGTCATCCTGGCAACGGGGGCCGTCCGCGGGACGCTCTCCGTGCCCGGCATACGGGAGTTCACAGGGCGCGGCGTCAGCTCCTGTGCCGTCTGCGACGCATTCTTTTACCGCGGCAAGACGGTTGCCGTCGTCGGCGCGGGGGCATATGCGCTCCATGAAATACGGGTTTTGCAGCCCCATGCGGCACGCGTGATTCTGCTGACGAACGGCGCGGAGCCGACCGTCGGTATCCCGCCGGAGGTCGACGTCTATCCGGCGCAGATCGCACGGATCGAGGGAGAGCGGAGCGTTTCGCGCGTCGTCTTTGCGGACGGGACATCGGCGGATACGGCGGGCGTATTCCTGGCGATCGGCACGGCGGGCACCGCTGAACTCGCGGAAAAACTCGGCGTACTGATGGACGACGGCAAAGTTGTTGTACGCGCGCACATGGAGACCAACGTCCCGGGCGTCTATGCCGCGGGGGACTGTACGGGAGGCCTCCTGCAGATCGTTAAGGCCGCTTACGAGGGGGCGGAGGCGGGACTTGCCGTCGTACGGTATCTGCAAAAGAAGTGAAAAATACGGGGACTGCAGGGATTCCCCGTGAGAAAAGGGGAGGGATCGATATGCCGGCGCAAGCAAGGGAAGGCAGTCAATTCAGCGAACACATCGACGCGTTCAGCGTATGGGAGACGCTGACGAAGGAGGAGCGGGAACTCCTGCTCGCACATACGCAGTATGTGCGCTATCCGAAGGGGGCGGTCGTTCATCGCGGCGGACTGGGCCATATTCCGACGATGCATATCATGTCCGGCAGCCTGCGCGTCTATCTCCTCTCGGAGGAGGGACGCGAACTCACGCTGTATTTCATCCGGCAGGGCGAAATGGCGATCATTTCGAGCACCTGCGCGCTTGAAACCCTCAAGGGCGACGTCTATATCGACGCGAACGAGGATACGGAGGCGTTTGTCTCCGATACGACGGCTGTCCGCCGTATTCTGGACGCGAATATCAGCGCGCGTTTTAAAGCCTACGAGACTGCGGTGACACGGCTCTCGGAGACACTGTGGAAACTCCAGCAGATACTCTTTACGTCGGCGGACCGACGCCTTGCCAAATTCCTCATCGAGGAGTCCGAGCGCACCGCGCGCGATGAGGTGCGCTTTACCCATGAGCAGACGGCGCATTACCTTGGCACCGCGCGCGAGGTTGTCAGCCGTCTCATACGGGAATATGGACACGAAGGCCTCGTCCAAGCGTCGCGCGGCCGTATTCGGATCCTCGATCGCGCGGCGCTCCAAAAACGTGCGGGCGCCTAACTTCCCCGATCCTATAGCGGAGGTTTCTATGCTGCATTATCTGCCGGCAGGTATCGCCCTGCTGCTGCTCGTCATCTTGTTTCGATATCTGCCGCGGCGTGTTTTTTTCATCTTTGCGCTCTTGGTCGTTATTTTGGGCGGCGTACTCGTTCATATGCAGACGGCAAAACGTGCGGAGGCCCCCCTAACGAAGGAGCGGATCGAGACGATGAACCGGGACCAGGAGCTCTTCGTTCCATGGTGGGGGAGTTATCAAAAGAGCATCGGCGAGCTTGACCGCTGCTGGACGAGGTATCATCAGATTTTGGCGGATGCGAAGAAAGGGGAGAGCGATCTCGAGACCACCTATGCGCGTCTTGCGGATCTCGAGCGGGATATGCAGGAACTGCGCGCGCGCATGGATAAGAATGCGCCGTCCCTGGAACTCTCGGATGAGATATACAACCCGATTGCGAGCATCGTGAATAAGACGGGCGACTATGCCGCTGCGGAGCAGAAGGCTGTGACCCTTACGCGCGCGGCTGCGGATCCGGAGGCGATGAAGCAGCGGGATCCTGCGGAACAGGCGCGGCTCCTCGAACTCGTTATGCTTCGCGAGTCGCCCGTCGCACTCTTCATCGAAGACGAGATCGGTGCGATCCGCAGGTACCTTGCGCCCGTTTCCGCCGCGCATCGCGAAAATGCCGCGCATGCGGAGGAGCAGCCGCGGGAGAAAACTTGACGAACACGGCGTGTTCGGCTATAATACCCCTTGTGATTTAAGCAGCGCGCTCGTAGTCCAGTGGATAGGACGTTAGCCTCCGGAGCTGAAAGCGTGGGTTCGACTCCCGCCGAGCGCACCACTTTTGATCTTTTGCCCTGCAAATTTGACGCGGGGCTTTTTTTGTCTGAAAAAGGATTTTGACTGAATGCGAAGAATATTTACACCGAGAGTTTTTTTGTTTTTCGTTAGGAGATGAATGCATGGCCCGAAAAGAGGCGCAGGGACCGGCGATGCGTCCGATGCTCATGCGGACGCTGTACCTAAAAAAGAACGTCTTTCGGCAGTTTTTCTATGAGAGTTCGCTTCGCTTTGGGCAGCAGATCGGCCGCGATATCGCGGCGCTCAAAGATGAGACGGCATCCATCGTCAACAAGAAGTATATGTTCTCGTTGGGCAGAGATCGCAGCGGTGCGCACAGCTTTCTCAAATGGATCGCGGACGAGTTCAATGCGGAGGACGTATCGCATGAGCAGGAGGAACGCCTGCGCAGACTCGTCGCGGAGTATCCGAAGATCCGCACATATATCCGCATCGAGAGGGACCAGCTCGTCTTTGATCACGAGCGGTTCGCCGAGGATGTCGTGGCCGGCCGATTTAAGGAGAAGATTTTCGGCCTGACCTTTGATATTCAGAGCATCATCGAAACGGCCATCAATACGGGCTCCGTTCCGCTTGATTTCTCCATCGAGCCGTTCAAGAAGAAACTCCTGCAGTGCGACCATGTGCGGGCGAATATCCAGCCGTACGCGGAGCGTCTCCTTACAGATATGAGCCTCGGGCACTGGGACCTCTATGAAGAGCTGACTGCCGACGGGCGGGAGGACAGCGTCTGTCTGCGCCTGCCGCCGACGGATTTCCTCGTCGCACGGCCGCCGCAGCTCGACGTGATGATGAACGGTACCTGCGCCATTGATTTCGGCACGCGCAGCACCGTCGTCGTTTGCCGCGACCGGGAGGCGCGACTGCTGCGCATCGGCAAGGGGGACTACGCCAACGAGCCGACCATTCAGGACTATGAGAACCCGACGGCAATCGAGCTGATCGACATCGAGGCGTTCAAGCATCTTTACCGTGCGCGCGAGGGCCGTCCCTATACGGAGTGGGCGCAGGTTACGGCGTCGCATCAGGCGGCGGACGCGATCTTCAAGCGGCAGTCGGCGGAGGGGATTGCGGTCTATTACTCGGTGTTCAGCGAGTTGAAACGCTGGACGCGCGACACGGCGAACTCTCCGATCCTCAAAGACCGGCGCGGCTACATCCAAGAGGTCAAGCCCTATGCGGAGACGCTGCCGCTGGATGCGGGCGGATTCGATCCCATTGAGATCTACGCCTACTACCTCGGGCTTTACATCAACAATATGCACCGCAATATCTATCTCGATTACATCCTCTCGTTCCCCGTCGGTTATGAAAAGGATGTGCGGGAGCACATCCGCATGAGTTTTGAGCGCGGTCTCAAAAAGACCCTGCCGAAGGCGCTCCTCGACGATCCGGAGATGATGCGCCGCTTCCGCGTCTACGACGGGGCGAACGAGCCGGCCGCATATGCCGTCAGCGCGCTCGAGGCCTACGGACTCGAGCCGAGACATCCGGGTGAGGAGGTCGCCTACGGCGTGTTCGACTTCGGCGGCGGCACGACGGATTTCGACTTCGGCGTGGAGTATGTGCCGGAGAACCGCCGGCGTAAATTCATCATCGAGCAGTTCGGTTTCGGCAGCGATATGTATCTCGGCGGCGAGAATATCCTCGAGCTCCTCGCTTACGAGGTGTTTAAGGACAACCTCGCGGAGATGCGAAAGCACAAGATCACGTTTGCCCTGCCGCCCGAATGCGAGACGTTTGCCGGGGCGGAGGCGCTTGTACGCGAGACGCGCGATGCGGCCTCGCATCTCAACAATAAAATCCTCGCCGAGCGCCTGCGGCCCTTCTGGGAGCGGGGCGTGGGCTACGACGAGTTTGCGACGGGCGACGGGTTCCAGACGACGCTCACACTCTTTTCCTCGGAAAAGACGGGCAACGCCGGCAATCGCGCGCAGGTGTACCTCAACATCGACGTACGAAAACTCGAGCGCACGCTCGAGGGGCGCATTCGGCGCGGCGTGGAGAATTTCTTCCAAGCGATGGCGACGGCATTCAAGGGACGTACGGTGCGGCAGGTGCATATCTTCCTCGCGGGGAACTCCTGCAAGGCGCCGATCGTGCGTAAGCTGTTCGAAGAGTATATCGCCCGTCAGGTGGGCGGCGGAGCGCGCATCCAACAGAACTTCAAGAACGGCGGCCCCATGCAGAAAGGAAAGCCGCAGGCGGATCCCGCGAAGGCCGCCGCACCGCGTAAGGACGATCCGTTTCTGCTCTATCTACCGCTCGGTATGGAGGATGAGAAGAGCGGGAAGGGAAAGAAGATTTACGACGATTTCGACCGGCTCCGCACGGGCAAGACAGGGGTCGCATTCGGCCTTCTCCGCTGCCGTAAGGGAGGCAAGGATGTCAAGATCATCAACAAGAATGTGGATGAACACGACGAACTGCTCTTTCCTTACTTCCTCGGGAGCCTCAATGAGCGCGGCCGGTTCCGGGTGGATATCGACGCGCGCGTCGAGTACGGAACGTGGTCGTATTTCACCTATGCGGATGAAGATGAATTCGAGCTCTATTATACGCAGGAGCCGCGTGCGATGCAGGGACGCATGAAGGCCGCGGAGGTGCGTATGGTGCGCTGCATTATCGACGACGACGATGTGAGCGACGACGATGCGGTCGGGGTCTATATCCGCAAGAAGTCGCCGAATACGATCGAGTACACCGTAGCGTCGGAGAGAAGTTTGGAGACGAAGCCCTATGAGGGGAAAATATATACCGTTCGTCTGTGATCGTTTTGCGTGCAGAGAGGAGTACTGCGATGCGCCATTTGCCGTTTAAAAATTATATGGAGGACGCCGTCGATCACATGCTGGATCGGCTGGCGCCGCAGTATCCCCATATCTGCATGTGCGAGCGCTGCCGTACGGATATGATGATGATTGCGCTCAACAATCTTCCGCCGCGCTACGTCTCCACGCATAAAGGGGCCGTCATGCGCCGTGTGGAGGGCATGGAGATGTCCTATGATGTGGAGGTCCTGACAGAGACGCTGCGCGCGATGCAGATTGTCGGCGGGCAGCCGCATCACGGCCGCAACGAGGAAGGGATTTGACCGCTATTCGGAAACGATGACACCCGCTGATAAATATTTGTCAAGCGGGTGTTTTTTTGGTAGAATAGGAAAGACTGCAAAGGAATCTGCGCGTCGGCGTCTCTTCGGAGGTGCGGGCGCGTTTCTTTTGCGAGACGCTCGTCACTGAGAGAGAGGATGCTGCTATGTTCGCAAGGATCAGGCGCGATATCCGCGTTGTCTTTGAGCGCGATCCCGCCGCGCAGAGTACGCTCGAGGTTGTGCTCTGTTATGCGGGGCTCCATGCGATCTGGGCGCATCGCCTCGCGCATGCGCTCTATCTGCGCGGCTGGGTGCTCGTGCCGCGGCTCATCTCGAATTTTGCGCGTCTTTTAACGGGCATTGAGATTCATCCGGGCGCGACGATCGGCGAGGGCCTCTTCATCGACCACGGCACGGGTATCGTCATCGGCGAGACGGCGGAGATCGGCAGAAATGTCACGCTCTATCAGGGGGTGACGCTCGGCGGAACAGGAAAGGAGAAGGGCAAGCGCCACCCGACCCTCGGCAACAACGTTGTCGTCGCCTCGGGGGCAAAGGTGCTCGGCTCGTTCACCGTCGGGGATCACGCGAAGATCGGCGCGGGCTCCGTTGTGCTGCGCCCCGTGCCCGCCCACGCGACGGTCGTCGGCATTCCCGGACGCATCGTCGTCATGAAGGGCCGTCGCGTCCGCACGGAGACCGAACTTCTTCGTGCGCGCGCGCTTTCTATCGAGGAGGGGGAGAGCGTCGATGCGATTGCGGACGAACTGGACGTCGATCTCGATCACGATATGCTGCCGGATCCCGTGGCGGAGATGATCGACCAGATGCACGGAGAGATCGAGGCGCTCAAAGAACGCCTGAATACGCTTGAAACAAAATCATAGAGGTGTATGGAGTGCTTACTGTTTACAATACGATGACACGCAGGAAAGAGGAATTCCGGCCGCTCAAAGAGGGGGAAGTCAGCATTTACTGCTGCGGCGTGACGCCGTATAACGATCCGCATATCGGGAACGCCCGCCCCTTTGTCACGTGGGACGTCATTCGGCGCTATCTCGCGCGCAAGGGCTATCGTGTGCGCTACATTCAGAACTTTACGGATGTAGACGATAAAATCATCAACGCGGCGAACCGTGAGGGCGTGACGTGGAAGGAGATCGCCGATCGCTATATCGCCGCGTATTTCCGGGCGATGGATGCGCTCAATGTGCGCCGTGCCGATGTGTTCCCGCGCGTCTCCGAGACGATGGAGGACATCGTCCGCATGATTGAGACCCTGATCGCGCGCGGTTATGCCTATGCGACGCCGGAGGGCGACGTCTATTACAGCGTGGAGAAGTTCGCGCGTTACGGCAAGCTGAGCGGACGCAGCCTGGACGATATGGAGGCGGGGGCGCGGGTCGAAATCAACGAGACGAAACGGCACCCGATGGATTTTGCCCTGTGGAAGGCGGCAAAACCCAAGGAACCCGCATGGGAGAGCCCGTGGGGCCCGGGGCGCCCCGGTTGGCACATCGAATGCTCTGCGATGTCGGTGAAGTATCTCGGCACGGCGTTCGACTTCCATGGCGGCGGCAGCGACCTCATCTTCCCGCATCATGAGAACGAGATCGCGCAGGCGGAGCCGTGCATCGACGGACATGAGAAATTTGCACGCTATTGGCTGCACAATGGGTTCATTACGATTGACAACGAAAAGATGTCGAAGTCAAAGAACAACTTCTTTACAGTGAAGGACATCCTCAAGGAGTTCCCGGGAGAAGTGATTCGCTTCTTCATTCTCCAGACGCACTACCGCAGTCCGCTCGACTTCAGCGACGAGCGCCTGAGCGAGGCACAGGCGGCGCTCGCGCGCCTTTCTCATACGAAAGAGGTCATCGACGAGCTCTCGGGATGCGAGGGGACGGCGGACACTGCCGCCGTACTTGCCGTGCAGGCAAAGGAGTTCCTCGCGGCGTTCGATGCGGCGATGGACGACGACTTTAACACGGCGCTCGCACTCAGTCAGATGTTCGGGTTGTCCAAGGAAATTAACCGATACCGGCAGGAGCTCGAGCACGGCGCGGCGTTCGATGCAGCGCATTTTGCGGAGGCGGCGGATGCCTACCGTACGATGGCGGAGATCATCGGCATTTTTGAGCAGGAAACCGCGGCGGCGAGTGACGGGCTCGCGGACGGTCTCATGGAGATCATCATCGGTCTCAGGCAAGACGCACGCGCACAGAAGAACTGGGCGCTCGCCGACCGCATCCGCAACGAACTCAAAGAGCACGGCGTTGTCCTCGAGGATACCCCGACCGGCGTGCGCTGGAAGAGGGCATAACGGCGGCATGAAATTTGAACGCTTTCAAGAGCTTGTGCGGATGATGTTTGCGCCGGATGCCGCGGGGAACATCATCACACGCTATGAGAAAGTCGATGCGCGGGATGTGCATCCGCTCGTACTCGCTTACGTGGGGGACGCGTATTTCCATCTCTATGTGCGGATGCGGCTGCTCGCTTACGAGCAGTCAAAGGTGCGGCTTCTCGACACGTTCAGTGCGCAGATCGTCTCGGCGGTCTGGCAGGCAAAGGCGTATCGCGGCATTGAGCCGATACTCTTGGAGGAGGAGCGCACGATTTACCGCCGGGCGCGCAATACGAAGAGTCATGCGCCGCGCAGCGCAACGGTCGCGGAGTACCATGTGAGCACGGGCTTTGAGGCGCTGCTCGGGTCGCTCTATATGCGTGGAGAGACAGCGCGGCTCGAAGAGATCGCGGAAGCGGCGTTTCAAATCATCGCCAAAGAGATGATGGAACAGATAAGGAACAATCACAATGGAAATTAAACTCATATCAAAGACGCCGAACTACCTCAGAACCTGCTGGACGGCGGCGCGTACCTGTTACAGCGCGGACTCGCCCATCGAGCTCCTCACGCAGGAAAAGACGGACGAAGAAATGCTGCGTCTGCTCGATCGCATCATGAAGAGCAAGCACCTGAGCGTGGTCGAGCACTGCGCCATGACGTTTGCCGTCAAGGACGTCTCGCGTACACTCCTCGCGCAGTACAGCCGCCACCGCATCGGTGTCTCGCTGAGTGTGCAGAGCCAGCGCTACGTCTCCGAGCAGTCATCGAAGCAGGCGGGCGGACTCTTTGGTCATGTCGTTCCTCAGACCATCATGGAGAACGGCGAAGCACATGTGCGCTATATGGACTGCATGAAGGCGATTCAGGCGGCGTATGACGAACTGCTCGCCCTCGGCGTCGCGAAGCAGGACGCGCGTTTCGTCCTGCCGGGCGGCGCATGTACGAATTTTGTCACGACGCTCAATCTGCGCTCCTTTATGGACGTCTATGAGAAACGCGTCACGACCCCGGGCGCACAGTGGGAGATCAAGGAGATGATGTGCCGTATGCGCGACCTCATTGTCGCGGAGGAGCCGTGGCTCGAGCAGTATATTCCGCGAAGCTGATTCGATGCGCGGAACGTTGAGGACGTCTGTGAGAGGAGCGCGTGCATGAAACAGGAGAAACGGCATCCGGAGGAACGTCCCGCGGATCCTCCCGCCGGCATGCTGGTCGGGCGCCACGCGATCACAGAGGCGGTGAAGGCCGGACGCGGCGTCAACCGCATCCTGCTTGCGGACGGCATGCACGGCAACGGCATGCGGGAGCTGCGCGACCTTGCCCGTACCCATGATATCGCGGTGGATATCGTATCGCGGGCAAAGCTCGACGCCGCGGCGCAGGGGGCGCGGCACCAAGGCGCGCTTGCCTATGTCGCGCCCGTTTCCTATGTGCCTGTGGAGGAGATCGTCGCGGGCGCGCGGGCGCGCGGAGAGGAGCCGCTGCTGCTGCTGCTCGACGGCATCGAGGATCCCCATAACCTCGGCGCGCTGCTGCGCACCGCGGATGCGGCGGGGGTGCACGGCATTCTTCTGCCGCGTCGCCGCAGCGTGCCGCTCACGGAGACGGTGGCGCGCGTTTCGGCGGGCGCGCTCGCTTATGTTCCCGTCGCGCACATCGGCAACGTCGCGCAGACCATACGCGCACTGAAGAAAGAGGGCTTTTGGATCGCGGGTGCGGACATGGCGGGCAGCGACACCTACGACAAGGCAAATCTCACGGGGACGCTCGTCCTCGTCATCGGCAGCGAGGGACGCGGCATGAGCCGCCTCACGCGCGAGCTCTGCGACTTCACCGTGCGCCTGCCCATGCGCGGGAAGATGAACTCGCTCAACGCGTCCGCGGCAGGGGCCGTTCTCATGTACGAGGCGATGCGCCAACGTGCGGCGAAGGAGGCCGCGCATCATGGATAGCGGGCGGGAGCGCGCATACTATCTCGTTGATGGCTATAACGTCATCAACGCGTGGCCGGAGCTGATCCGTCTGCGCGGCAACCTCGACGAGGCGCGCGACGTGCTCGTTCGTATCCTCGCCGAATACGGCGCGTTCGAGAACTACGAGATGACGGTCGTCTTCGACGCGCTCTTTACCGAGGATGAGGAGCGCATTCTGCATCTCAGCAACCGCCTGCGCGTCATCTATACGGGGGCGGGGGAGACGGCGGACAGCTGCATCGAGCGGCTCGCCTATAGAGCGGTGCGCGCCGGACGGGAAGTCCACGTCGTCACCTCCGACGGCGCAGAGCAAAGCCTCATTCTGGGAGCGGGCGCCTACCGCATCCCCTCGCCGGAACTCCGCCGCGCCGTCAAGAAGGCGAAGAAACTGATGAAGGCGGAATACATTGCCGCGCATACGCAGCCCGTCGGGCGGATCGAGGTGCACGAACGTCTCGACCCCGCCACCGCCGCGCGGCTCGAGGAACTGCGGCGAAAGAAGTAAATCTCCCGCAGACCTTCGGTAGGAAAAGATAGAAGATATATTTACGAAAAGATGAGTTGCAGCCTTTTTCCATCCACTCTGACAAACAACCGAGTATTATGAGGAAAGCGCATGGAACTCAAAATCCTGATTACGTTCAAGACGATTATCCGTACGGGCAGCTTCTCCAAGGCCGCACAGCGCCTCAACTACACGCCGTCCACGATCACGTTCCACGTCGCGCAACTCGAGGAAGCGGCGGGGGTGCAGATCTTCGAAAAGAGCGGCCGGCGCATGATCTTGACGCAGGCGGGCGAGGCGCTCGTCCCTTACGTCGACGAGGTGCTCGAAGCCGCGCGTAAAATCCAAAATTTTCAATACGACATCTCGGGCTGTCACGGGACCCTTACGATCGGCGCGCCCGAATCCATGCTGTGCTTTCGCCTGCCGGCACTCCTCAAACGCCTGCACCGACACGCGCCGCATGTGGATCTCCGGCTGCGCTCGCTCTCGAGCCGCAGCGTGATTGAGGCGCTGCATGAAGACACCGTCGATATCGGCTTTGCCTACGGCGTGCACGATAAAGATCGGGAGCAGATCGATTTCCGGGTATTCGAGAACAGTCCGGCTCATTTTTACACATCGCCGTCGGTCGCCGCGCGCTGCCCGGATATGAAGACGAGCGGGCAGACGGTGGCGGAGGTAACGCGCATCTCCATGCCTCGGCCGGGGGAGATACGCGCGCTCCTGGACGAGTATCTGAGAAAGAAAGAGATTTCTTTTACGAATACCATCGAACTGCTCAGCACACAGACCATCATCAACCTCGTCGAAAACGATATGGGCATCGCGCTCCTGCCGGATTTCTCCGTGCAGGAGCGGGTGGCGCGCAAGACGCTCGCCATTGTGCCGTCCGAAAAGATCCACGTCCGCTCTTTCTGCGGAACGCGGAAAAATAAATGGCATAGCCCCGCGATGAATCTCTTTTTCGATATCCTGTCAGAGTATAAGGATGCGGCCGATGCGCCGTAATCGTTTGCCGGCCTTTTCGCCGCCGTATGAATGGTGAGGGGCGGCCTTTCTATTTGGGAGAGAAACACATGGAGCGGATCATTGCCGAAGAGATCAAGTCCTTCGATACGAGTATGGATGCGTTATGGAGCCGGCATGATCTCGTTCTGCTTGCTTCGGGATCCCTCATCTGCCTCCGTGCCGTATACCAAAGGGCGGCCTTGCGCGGCGTCCTTTCACAGCTGCGCTATGCTATTCTCCGCGAGGAGGACTACGCGATCGGCATGGCGGAGGAGAAGATCCGCGATGCGGTGCGGCGGGCGGCGATGCTCCAAGGGGCGCGCGTAATCGTCATTTATCTCTCCTGTCTCGACATCTTGATACGTCTCGACTTCTCCGATATCGAAGCGTGCCTTTCGGCAGAGACGGGGCGTATCGTGCGCTGTTTCTTTCGCGGCCCCCTTGCAAAGGCGGATGCAATCCCGCACGAGACGGCCAAGGAACTTCTGCGTCGTCTGCCGCCGGAGAAAACGCGCGTCGCTGCGCCTGCACCGCTGCCGCCGCCCATGAGCGACATTGCGGGCGTGAACGATCTGCTGCGCGGTTCGGATGCCGTAAACGTCCTTGTCACACCGTCGGGCTGCCGCAGCCCGCTGGCCCGCACGGACATGATGCGGGAACGCCGCGATGTATACGCCGCGCTGCCGGAGGCGGAGGATTATATCTTTGGCATGGAAGAGACGGTGCGCGCGCAGGTCGATACGCTTGCGGAAAGAGAGCGCTGCCGAACGCTGAATATTTTGAGCTCGCCCGTACCTGCATTCATGGGGCTGCAGGAAGAGTTCGTGATGGAGAATCTCCCCGCACAGAACTGTTATGGACGGTTTTTTGAAACGAACGGATTCCGAGATGCCGTCGCGGGGATTGCGGCGGCGACACTATTCCTTGTGCGGGAGGCTGCGGATGCGTGGGCGACGGTCTCCCGCGGCGTATACGTGCTCGGTTGGAGTGCGATCCTCGGCGGTGAGCGCGCACAATTTGAGACGGCGGAGCGGCTCTTTGCCGCGTACGGTTATACGATGCATATGGTCGGGGCGGACGAATTGCCGGAGTATCCCGCGCTCGTATGGGCGGTTTCCGCCGCGGGGGTGCCCGCGGCGGAGTGGATACGCGCGAACAGGGACATCCCTATGCTGCGGACGCTGCCCCTCTCCGCGGTTGGAACGGCGGTGTGGGAACGCGATGTGTGCGCGGCGCTCGGCGTACAGTATAAAGAAAGAATGTCGTTGAACGACGAGACAATATGCCCCCGCGAGGCATGCGGAGGGGAACGCGTTCTGCTGATCGGCGATCCGATCGCGTCGGAGGCGATTGCCAATGTCCTGCGCAGATACGGCCGGCATAACTTGCAGTTTGCGGCATATGCGTGGACGTCCGAGACGGCCGAACTCTATCGTCATGCGGCGGAGGGAGGGGAAATCTTTTGTTTTTGCACACGCGAGGAGCTGCAGCCCGTGTGGGATGCGGCGGATATCGTGGTTGCCGATCCCGTATATTGCGCTGTCCTCGGAGAAAAACGAATCGTCCCGCTCCCGTCCGGACTTCTGTCCGGCAGGAATGCCGCGCTGCCGGGCGGGGGCGTTTTAGGCGATGTGTTTTATAAGGAATTGATGAAATTTCTCGGACAATAACGCGCGTATCGAATAAAAAAGTTCAAAAAAATTGAATTCATCCTTTGAATCCTTTCAATTGTTCTGCGTCGTTCATTATGATAAAGTCAAAAACAATTCAACTTAACGGCGTATAAAAGGGGATTAGAACATGACAAAGAAAAAGATTGCGTCATTTCTTACGTTATGGCTGGCGGGCAGCGGCATCGCAAATGCCGCGCAGCCGGAGGTGCTCAGCGATACGGCAAGGGCGACGGAGGATACCTACGAACTCCCCGCAGTGACGGTCACAGGCGCGCGCACACTGACGGATACGGACGGGCGGCTCATGCTGCCGGGCGGCTTTCAAGCGCAGGAGACGAATTTCGGCCTGCTGGGCGATCGGGACGTAATGCAGGTGCCGTATACGGCGCAGAGCCTCACAACGAAGAATTTCGATACGTTTTCTGCGCCGTCGGGCGACGTGAATCAGGTTCTCGCGAATGTGCCGTCGCTGCGCGTGGGCACCTCGCTCATCAAGACGGACTTCTCCGCGCGCGGGATGCTTGCGAACGGTTCGGCGATGTATCTCAACAATGTGCCGGGCTTCTTCATCATGGCAGCTGGTCCGGTGACGAATACGATTGGACGTGCCGATGTTATGGTCGGGCCTGCGGCAACGCTTTCCGGCTCGGTGCAGTCCTACAACGGCCCCGACGGCGGACAGCCGGTCTCCGTCTACCTCTATACGAAGCGCCCGGAGAAGGGCGATTTCACGCGCTACCGGCAGACGATGGGCGGCTACGGCCACTACGGCAGCTATATCGACGTGAACCGCAGCGGTCTCGGCGACGGGACATTCGGCGTGCGCGTCTACGGCGAGCACAGCGAGGGGAATTTTGCCGTGAGCGGTGCGGGACGGCAAAAGACGAACCTCTTTGTCGATGTCAGCCGCGAGACACCGAAGAGCACGACGAATCTCTTCGGCGGATACTACAGGGACCGCCTGCGCGGAACGGAGCGGCGCTTCCAGATTCAGCGCACGGCGCGGCAGGTGCCGGGTGCACCCGATGCGAGCCGCAGCTACGATGATCCGAACCTCATGCACAGCGACTGGGACGGCTATCAGATCACGCTCAACCACGAGCAGAAGATCAATCCGCATACGAAGTGGTTCCTGAACGCCGGCACGAACGACATGACGAACCGCCGCTTCATCTATTGGTCGCAGGTGACGATTGATGGAGACGGCAACCTGCGCGGCAACCGCGTCTGGTCGCAGTATTTCTATCTCAAGAGCCGCTACGGACAGATCGGGGTAAACCATAAATTCCGCACGGGAGCAGCGGAGCATGACGTGACGCTCGCCGTGGACCGCTCGTGGCGCGTCCAGTACAACAATACGCGGCGCGATGGGGCGGGGGCGCAGGTGTCGGGCAATATCTACTCCGGCATCATCTATCGGCCCTCGATCTACAGCTACGACATCTCCGACAGTCTCGGGCAGAAGTTCCAGTATCAGGAAATGGATACGAGCATCAACCTGATGGACAATGTAAAGATCGGGAAATGGAATCTTCTCGCCGCCGTGACGCGCCGCCACGGGAACTATCGCGGCAGTGCGGCGGGCAGTCAGATCTCCGATACGCAGTATGCGCCGACGTTCGGTGTGACCTATGCGCCGACGGAGCGCCTCTCGGTCTATGGGGCATATGCGCGCTCCACGACGCGCGGGCAGGTCGTCCCCGGCGGCTATGACAACGAGGGGACGATCCTCCCCTCTGTGAAGGTGACGCAGAAGGAACTCGGCGTCAAGTACAAGTTCGGCAATATGTACGCCGCGCTCGCGTATTTCGACGTGAACCAGCCGAACTATATCGATGTTGCGACGGGGGCGTCGACGAAGGCATATCGCCTCGACGGCGAGAACCGCTATCGCGGCGTGGATCTCAGCATTACGGGCGCAGCCGCGCCGAAGTGGAACGTATTCGGCGGGATTCAGTACCTCCATGCGCGCCAGCAGCGGACGCAGGGCGGCGTAAACGACGGCCTGCCGACGGACAGCTCGGCGCCGTGGAGCGCCGTTGCGGGGGTTGAGTATATGCCGAATGCGGACTGGACCATCACGGGGCGTCTGAACTACGTCTCGCGCGGCACGATCATCGGCACCGGCCGCCGCGAACTCTCCGTACCGTCATCGGCAGTATTTGATCTCTTTGCGAACTATCGAACGAAGATCGGAACGACGCCCGTGTCTCTGCAGGCGTCCATCTACAACGTATTCGACCGCAGTTACTGGATTTTGCAGCCGGGTCAGGGGAGCAAGCTGCTGCTCTCGATGCCGCGGACGTTCATGCTCTCCGCGACGTTTGATCTCTGACTGCACTGCGGATAGACATGCAGGAGGGGCCGCTCCAGGACTTTTACAAGCCTTTGGGGTGTGCCCCGTATTGTATTTATGCTATAATTTCAGATGGAAGTTTTGGGAATAGGAGGATGATCATGAAACATCGTTTGTCATTTGGTTTTCTTGCGACTCTGATGCTCCTCTGCATCGTGCTCGCAGGATGCGGAGCGCAGCAGGCGTCCGCCCCTAAGGAGGAGCGTGTCGTGACGGATACGACCGGGCGTGAGGTACATTTGCCGGGAGAGATCAAGAGCCTCGCTATCGTGCCGATCCCGTGGGCGTCCATTGTCTACGCGGTAGACGGCACGGGGCAGCGCATCGCGGGGATGCATCCCTCGGCAAAGGCATCTTATGAGAAGTCCATGCTGAAGACGTTGGCGCCCGAACTGGCAGGAGCTTCGACGGATTTTGTCGGGCAGGATTTTTCCATTCACATGGAAGAGCTCGGCAAGTTGAACCCGAGCGCCATCGTCGTTTGGAATTATCAAGAGGAGGAAATCAAACAGCTGGAGGCGCTTAAGGTTCCGACCATCGCGTTGAAATACGGCACGATGGAGGACTTGCAGAACGGCATCCGCGTCATCGGAAAAGTGCTCGGCAAAGAGGACCGTGCCGAGGAAATCATTGAGTTCCAAAAGGACACAATGGCCTATTTCGACGGGAAAAAGGCGGCACTCGCGGACAAACCAAAGCCGAAGGTCCTTTATTTATACGATGAGAATCTCAAGGTTGCGGGCGGCAACGCCGTCAATACCATGATGATTGAGACGGCAGGCGGCGCGAATGCGGCGAAGGAAGTCGACGGAACATGGGTCAATGTCACGATGGAGCAGGTCGCCGCGTGGAATCCCGATGTCGTGATCGTCAGCAATTTCTCGCAGGTTCAGCCAAGCGATCTGTTCGAAAACAAGCTCGAAGGCCAGAACTGGAGCAATATTGCCGCCGTTCGTGAGGGTCGTGTGTGGAAAGCGCCCATCGGCCTCTACCGTTGGGATGCGCCGTGTGTCGAGACGCCGCTGATGATCAAGTGGCTCGGACAGAAGCTGCATCCGGACGTCTTTAACGACTATGTGCTTGCCGACGATATGCGCAGCTTCTATGAGAAATTCTTCGGTTATCAGCTGACCGACGAAGATTTGAAGTTCATTTTCCATGAGTGAGGCCGGGTTATGCAAAAGAGTAACCGATTGCTGTGGCTGAGCCTGACCGGCGGCCTGATCGCCGTGTTTTTCCTCTCCCTGGCGGCGGGGCGTTACCCGCTGTGGCCGGACGAGGTCGCTGAGATTCTGATGAATGCCCTCGGCGGTGCGCCCGGTGAAGATATGGCATCGACCGTTGTACTGGAACTGCGCCTGCCGCGTACTCTGCTCGCGATGCTGGTCGGCGCGGGACTCTCGCTCTCGGGGGCGGTATACCAAGGCATCTTCCGCAATCCGCTCGTCAGTCCCGACGTGCTCGGCGTCAGCAGCGGTGCGGGTTTCGGTGCGGTGCTCGGCATCCTGCTCTGGGGAACGGGCGGCGGCACGTCCTTGCTCGCATTTTTATGCGGTGCGGCTAGTGTGTGGCTCGCGTACTATTTCTCCAAGAGTCGCGGATCGGTGTCGATGATGTCACTCGTCCTTTCGGGCATCATCATCTCGTCCATCTTCTCCGCGCTCATTTCACTGGTCAAATATGCCGCCGATCCCTATGACAAACTGCCAGCCATCACCTATTGGCTGATGGGGAGCTTTTCCAAGGCGGACTTTGACAAGCTCGAAATCATCGGGCTCCCGATGATCGCGGCGGGGGCGCTCCTTCTCGCAATGCGCTGGCGGATCAACATTCTCTCGCTCGGCGAGGAGGAGGCGCGTTCGCTCGGAATCGATCCCGCGCGGCTGCGCAATATCGCCATCGTTGCGGCGACCGTTATCACGGCGCTCTCCGTGACCAGCTGCGGCATCGTCGGCTGGGTCGGACTCGTCATTCCGCATATGTGCCGCCGGATGGTCGGCGTCGATCATCAGCGGCTGCTGCCGGCAACCTGCTTCGTGGGCGCGATCTTTCTTGCACTCGTCGACATCTGTGCGCGCAGCCTGCTCGCAGCGGAGCTGCCGATCGGCATCCTCACCGCACTGCTCGGCGCACCTTTCTTTGCCGTACTCCTCAAGCGTACGCGGGAAAAAATGGGGGATTGGTCATGATCGAGGTGAAGGACGCCGCATTTTCTTACGACGGCAAAACAGAAATCTTTTCGGGGCTGAACTTCTCCCTCCGTGCGGGCGAGATATTGACGATCCTCGGACGCAACGGCATCGGCAAGACCACATTCCTCCGCTGTCTGCTCGGCATCCTGCCGTGGACGCGCGGCGGCTGTTTGGTGGCCGGGGAACCTCCCGTACCCGACGCCGTCAGCGACAAGATCGGGTATGTGCCGCAGAGTCATGCCCCCGCGTTTCCCTATACCGTCTTTGAGATGGTCATGATGGGGCGGGCGCGGCGCATCGGCCTCTTTCGAACGCCGAGCGATGAGGATCGCCGCCGTGTGGCGGAGCTGCTCGAACTCGTCGGCGTTGCGCCGCTCGCGGATCGACGCGCGACGGAACTCAGCGGCGGCCAGCTGCAGATGGTCTACATCGGGCGCGCGCTTGCGACCGAACCGAAGATCATGATCCTCGACGAGCCGGAAGCGCATCTCGACTTCCACAATCAGCTCATCGTACTGCGCCTGCTCAAAAAACTGGCAAGCGAGCGGAACATGACGATTGTTATGAATACGCATTCCCCCGAGAATGCGCTGAAAATATCCGACAAGAGCCTCATGATGCGCCGCGGCGAATACGTCTTCGGCGATACGCAGAACGTCCTCACCGAGGAGAATCTGCGCCGTTACTTCGATATTGACTGCCGCGTACTTGAGACACAAGTAGGCGGCGAAACCCATCGGGGGTTGCTGACGCTGCTCTAGCGATGAACAAAAACTGTTTGTATCCGTAGTTGGTGCAGATAGTTTTTTGATGCGCGGTTTTTGGTACAACATATCGGATATTCCCTCAATAAGGGATTTGTATTATAATAAATGCAGATATCATTTCGCAGCGATGGGGGGCTTAACGATGGCAGTCAAACAGACGGCGGGCAGAGATGTTTTAGGCGCGTTTGCGCCGACATTTGCTGCGTTGAACGACGACGTATTGTTCGGCGAGGTGTGGAGCAGGGAGGATGCACTTTCCCTGCGGGACCGCAGCCTCGTGACGGTGACTGCGCTCATGGCGCAGGGGCTCGTGGATGCGTCGTTCCGCTATCATCTCGAAAGTGCGAAGGCGAATGGCATCACGCGGACGGAGATCGCGGAGATCCTCACGCACGCCGCGTTCTATGCGGGATGGCCGAAGGCGTGGGCGGCGTTTCGCATGGCAAAAGACGTGTGGGCGGAGGAGACGAACGATGCCGACGACGCGATGGCGCGGCATGCGCGCCGGATGGTCTTTCCCATCGGCGCGCCGAACGATGCCTACGCGCAGTATTTCAGCGGAAAGAGCTACCTCGCGCCCATCTCGACGGCGCAGCTCGGCATTTACAATGTGACGTTTGAGCCGGGCTGTCGCAACAACTGGCACATCCATCATGCGGCGACGGGCGGCGGTCAGATTCTCGTCTGCGTCGCGGGACGCGGTTACTATCAGGAGGATGGGAAAGAGGCGCGGGAACTCCGGCCGGGCGATGTGGTCAATATCCCGCCGAACGTGAAGCATTGGCACGGCGCGGCAAAGGACAGTTGGTTTTCGCATCTCGCCGTCGAAGTCCCGGGCGAGCATACGAGCAACGAGTGGTGCGCGCCGGTGTCCGCCGAAGCGTATGGGAAACTAAAATAATAGCAAGCGCATAAAAGCAGCCTGTATCTCGAAAACACAGGCTGTTTTTTTGCCACGACGCACGAACGGAGATCCGCGCGGTTAAAATGAAATCTTCTCGCCCTGCCAGCCCGTTGTGCGGAGAAAATCCTTCCAGCGCAGCGCGTGCGGGTTGATGTTTCGATACCATGACAGATCGCGCGTCTTTTGATAATAGCCGTATTCAACCGCGTAGCGTGTCATGCCGCAGAGTTCCTCGACGAGCGGCTCGTTCGCGGCAAAAGCGGGGAAATGGGAGAGCAGCTCTTCGCGCGTATACGCGGAGCTATATACCGCCTGCTTGCCGGTGACCTCGACGAAGGTCTCGACAATTTCCCGCGGCGAGAGAACGTCTCCGATCACGGGCAGGGAGGCGCCCGCATACTGCTCCGGATGGGAGAAGATTTCGAGAACGGCCGGTCCCGTGGCGCTTGTCGGGTCGACGAACGGCGCTTTGAAATCCTCCGGCAGATAAATCGGAAAGACGAGCGTGTCGCCGTCGTCTTTCCGGTACGGCGTATAGAATTCCATAAAATTCGTATAGAAGAACGCCGGGTAGATAAAGCTGCTCTGAACGGGAAGGGTACGAATATATTCTTCGACGCGCGCCTTGTCAGTGAAATGCGGGGCGGAAAGCCTTCCGCCCGTAATCTGATCGACGTTCTCCAGACTGCTGTATACGATATGCGGCACGCCGGCCGCAGCGGCGGCGTCCGCGAGTTCTTTGCCAAGCGCCGTCTCATGCGTCGCAGGCGGCGGGAGATTGGGCGTCATCAAGAAGACTCCGTAAGAGCCGCGAAAGGCGCTCTCGAACGCGTCTTTATGTCCGAGCGTCAGCGGAATATGGACGAGCTCCGCGCCGCGGCGGACGAGTTCCCGCGCTTCGGGCGTATCCGTGCGCCGCGTGATCCCGCGCACGGCGAATCGGCCGTCGGCAAGCAGCGTCTTGGCGACGCTCGACCCTTGTTTTCCCAAAACGCCCGCGATCGTAATCAGCGGTTTTTCCGAACGGTTCATAACGCATCCTCCTTAAAACGTGTGCATTCTCACATGCATCATAACGCGGCGAAAGAGAAACGTAAATACACACAATGAAGTAAGGAAACGCTTACTTTTTGGTAAGTATTGCCGGGGCATGCGGCACAGGATATAATAGACGGGGAGGCGCATCCTATTGAAACAATATCGTCTGGGAATAGAAGCCACGCTGGAAATTCTCGGCGGCAAATGGAAAGCGCTGATCGTTTGCCTGCTCATGGCGGGGACGAAGCGCACGGGGGAGCTGCGCCGCCGCATCCCCGGCGTGTCGGAAAAGGTCTTGATCCAGCAGCTGCGCGAGCTTGAGCGGGACGGGATCGTCAAGCGGACCGTATACGAGCAGATGCCGCCCAAGGTGGAGTATTCGATCACGGAATACGGACGCACCGCCGATGCGATCGTCGACGTTATGTGCGCATGGGGGCGTGAAAATATCCGCAGGCGTCAAATGATGGGCGAGCACATTGTGCTGGACGGATGGAAGGATGGAGGATACTGAAAAAGCAGTCTGTATCTCGAAAATACAGGCTGCTTTTCGCATTTATCTCCTCAATCGCATCATTACCTCCTCATGTGATGCGAATAGGAGAAGTGAATCGTTTTATGTCGATGCGGGCGCTGCCCGCTTATTTTTTTACCACCGCTTGGTCTTGCGCCAAAACGACGGGCGCAGGAGAATGAGGAGCGTAAAGATTTCGAGGCGGCCGAGGAGCATCGTGAGGCAGAGCACAGCCTTGACGAAATCTGAGAGCGGCGCATAGGTCGCGGTCGCGCTCACGATGCCGAACGCGGGGCCGATGTTGCCAAGCGTCGTGACGGCAACGGCGAGGGCGTCGAACGGGAGCAGGCCGTCCGCCGTGAGCAGCAGCGCGGTGATAAAAATAATGAGGAGATAAAGGAAAAAGAACGTACCCACGCGCAGCAGCGCGGCACTGTCCACACGCGAGCCGTTGAGCGAGACGTCAACGACGCGGTGCGGATTCAGTTTTTGCAGGATAATGGCGCGGGCGTTGCGAAAGAGGAGAACGACACGCGCGACCTTGATGCCGCTCGCCGTCGATCCCGCGCAGCCGCCGATGATCATGAGCGTCAGCAGCAGGAGCTTTGAGAAGGTCGGCCACACTTCAAAATCTGCGGATACGAATCCCGTCGTCGAGAGGGACGGCACTTGGAATACGGCGGCTCGCAGTGCGGTCGGCACATCCAGCCCCATCTCAAGCGTGAGGTTCAGCGTGACGAGGAGGATCGCTCCCAGCACGATGAAGAGATACGTGCGAAACTCCGTATTGCGGCGGACGGCGGACGGCCCTTTGATCCAGACGCGGTAATAGAGCGAAAAGCTGCCGCCCGCGAGGAACATGAAGAAAGCGGTCCACAGCTCGAACGCAATGCTGTGAAAGTGCATCGCGCTGTCGTCATAGGTCGAGAACCCGCAGGTGCCGATCGTCGACATGGCATGGGTCACGGCAATGCCGGGTTCCACGCCGCAGAGCATATAGACGGCGGTTGCGGCCGCGGTAAAGACGAGATAGATCTTAAAGAGCGCCATCGTCATATCCCGCAGGCGCGGCATCACGCGGTCCATCGTCGGCCCCGCGCCCTCGGCGTTGTACATATAGATCGTACTCGCGCCCGACTGCGGGAGGAGCGCGATGAAGATGACGATGATGCCGAGACCGCCGATCCACGCGGTCATCATGCGCCAAAAAAGGATGCTGTAGGGGAGCGGGGCCAACGTTGCAAAGACCGTCGCCCCCGTCCCCGTAAACCCAGAGATGCTTTCAAAGAGCGCGTCGAGGAACCCGAGGTAGCCGCCGAGCAGATAGGGCAGCATCCCGAGGAATGTGCCCGTCATCCAGCCGAACGCCGTAATGGCGATGCCCTCGCGTGCCGTCAGTTCCTCGGCAGGTCGGCCGTAACGGCGGAACGTGAGGCCGAGAAACGCGCTGACAAGTGCGGACAGCATGAATGCCTCGCGGCTGCTTTCATGATAAACAATGGCCAAGACGAGCGGTATGACGAGCGACGCCGCGACGGCGAAGGCGAGGCGCGAGAGAATATAGTTGACGGTATAGATATTCATAGCTTTTTACCACTTACGCCCCGTACCTTCGAAGACCGTACCGACGAATAGAAAGAACGAAAATATTTCAATCCTGCCGAGAATCATCAACAGGGCGCATAGGACTTTCGTCCATGCAGGCAGGTCGGCGAGGATATCGAGCCCCGCGAGTGAGGCGACGCCGCCCGTCGTCGTAAGGCAGGAGACCGCCAGCGAGATCGTCTCGATCGGGGGAAGTCCCGCGAGGGCGAGCAGAAGGCTGCCGGCGGTAAATACGACGGCAAAGAAAAATGCGAGCATGAGAATCCGTCCCGCGGCGTGCAGGGAAACGATCTCTCCGCCTTGCCGCACGGCGAACACCATATGCGGATGCAGGGTGCGCAGCAGTTCCGTCCACGCAAGCGAACACAGGACCAAGAGCCGCGATACGCGGAATCCGCCCGCTGCGGATCCCATGCAGCCGCCGACGACGGCGAGCAGGATGAGGAGCAGATGCGAGAATCCGTGAAACTCATCCGGCGGACGGAGGGTCAGACCGTTTGTGGATAAAAAGGAGACGGCATAGAAAAAACCGCGTTCGATCGATTCCGATATCGGATGGCCGCCGTCTAAAATCGGGGGGAGCGAGAGTAGGATGCCCGCAAGGGCCAAGAGCGCAAAAAAAGCCCGCAGCTCCATATGCCGCATGAGGGTTCCTCCGGAGCGGCGGCGCAGCGTCTGCCAAATCGTGAGGAGCGGCAGGGCGGAGAGCAGCGATACGAGTCCTCCCGCCAGCATGAGCCCGGGCGTTGGCGCGATGCCGCCCGCCATCGAACCGGCACCCGAGGAGACGGTAAAGAGTGCGAGCATGAGCGCGGGCAGCGCCGCGTCGCCCGCAGCGAGATAGATACCCGCCGCCGCAAAGGTCAGCCCGATATAGAGCAGCATCATCTCCCGCATCGGCCTTGTCATGCGGTTCCAGAGAGGGCTGAACAGCCGATCCTGCCGCACCGTGAAATCGAGACCGAAACACCCGCCGGTGACGGGCAGCACCGTGACGAGAATGACGACGAAGAGAAGCCCGCCGAACCAGCTCATCAGCGCCCGCCAGAGAAGCAGCATCGGCGGCAGCACGCCGCCGAGCACGGTTGTGCCCGTCGTCGTGAGCGCGGAGATACACTCGACAAAGGTATCGACAGGGGAGAGCCGGAGGCCCGTCAGATGGAAGGGCAGCATTCCGAGCAGGCCCAGCATCGGCCAAACGATGAGGATAAACATCGTGCCCTCCAGTACGGAAAGCTGACGCATATGGCTGTGCCCCATATTTCCGAACACCATGCCGAGAATCGCCGTCAGCACGCTGAGCGCGAAAAATGCTCCCGCCCCTTTCTCGCCGTGTGCAAATCCATAGGCGAACGGGATCAGATAGAGCGGCGCGAAAACATACGCTGTGCGCCCCATCAGCACCCAGAATAAATCGAAACGCATCAGTCGTCTCCAAAATAAGACAGCGCCTTTTGGGCAAAACTTTTCAGCACAAAGAGGATCACACGGTCGCCCGGCAGCAGTTCCGTCGTGCCGTTCGGGATCGCGGCCTCCTCATTGCGCACGTAAGCGCAGACGAGACATTCGCGCGGGAGTTTTGCGTTCATGAGCTGCTTGCCCGCGACGGGCGCGCCGGGACTGACGATCACTTCGAGCGCTTCCGCGCGCGCTCCCTCGAGCAGGGTCACGCGCGCCACGTCGCCGCCGCGCGCGTAGGCGAGCACCTCGCTCGCGGAGAGCAGGCGCGCCGAGAGCGCGATGTTGACGCCGACCTTTTCCATGAGGTCGATGTATTCGTTGCGGTCGACGCGTACGACCGTCTTGATCCGATTGTCCGACAGATGGCGCGCGAGCAGCGCGAGCATGAGGTTCAGCTTGTCGTCCTCCGTGAGACAGACGATGGCGTCCGCTTCGGCGACCCCTTCCTCCGTGAGGAGATCCATGTCCGTACCGTCTCCGCAGATCGCAAGCCCCGTGGTCAGTTTCTCGGCGAGCATTTCGCAGCGTTCGCGGCTGCGGTCGATGACTTTGACCTGCACGCCCTGCTGTTCCAGCATAACGGCGAGCGCGCGCCCCGTGCGTCCCGCGCCGATGATGGCGACGCGTTTCAGTTTGTGCGTATCGCTCTGCACGAGACTTTGGCTGAACTGCTCGATCTTGTCCGGCAGTCCGATGAAGTAGGCGTTGTCGCCCGGGAGGAACACGTCGTCGCCGTGCGGGATGATCATGCGGTGATCGCGGAATATGAGGCCCGCGAGCACGCCGGGCGGCAGCTTCAGAGACTTCAGCGGGGTGCGCGCGATGGCAGATTTGCGGCGAATGCGCGTCTCGAAAAGACGCACCTTCCCCTGTCCGAAATCCTCCACATTGAGCGCGGCGGGCGTCATGAGGATGCGGTTGATCTCGCGCGCGGTAATGAGCTCCGGATTGAGGGCGAGATCGATGTCGAAGTTTTCTTTGAGATAGGTGCTTGCCTCCACTGTGAAATTCATATCGCGGATGCGGGCGATCGTATGGGCGATCCCGTGCTTTTTGGCGAGAATACAGGCGACCATATTCACCTCGTCGCTCTCCGTCACGGCGATGAGGATGTCCGCACTGGCGATGTCCGGGTCGTTCATCGTGAGCGGGCTCGCGATATTCGCCGCAACGGTCAATACGTCGAGGGTCGCCTTCGCCGCCTCGAGCTGGCTCTCCTCGCCGTCCACGACGACGACGTCCATCCCCTCTTCGGAGAGCAGGGACGCAATGCTGTACCCCAGCCTCCCCGCACCTGCAACAACGATACGCAAAACGATTTCCTCCCGTCGGCACTGTCAAATGATATAAGAAGTATACCATAATTTTCGCCCAATTCAAACGCACATTGTTATTTGCGGGAGGAACGGAGAAAAATTACGCGGGGAATCTTGCGCAGGGCGTGCAAACATGTTATACTAACACACGTCGCGGTCGCGTCTTTCGTGCGCGCTCGCGCGGAAATTTCTCTGCCGCCGCATGCCGCGGCGGCCACAGACCAAAGAGGAGGTGATTTCGTGAGAATGTACGAAGTCATATTTATCGTGAAGCCGATGGAGGAAGAGGCGACCAATGCCGTCATCGAGAAGTTCACGAAGCTCATTCAGGCAAACGGCGGTACGATTGAGAAAGAGGACCGCTGGGGCAAGAAGCGCCTCGCCTATGAGATCAATGACCACAGCGAAGGATACTATGTTCTGCTGTATGTGAACGCAGAGCCCGCCTGTGTCGCCGAGTGCGACCGCGTGATGAAGATCACCGACGATCTCTTAAAGCACATGATCGTCCGTGCGGAAAACGGCGTTCCGGAATCTGACAAAGAGTAAACAATCATCCCATCGACATGCGGGAGAGAACAACCGATGAACAGAGTCATACTGATCGGGCGCCTCACGCGCGACCCCGATATACGCTACACACAGAGCGGCAAGGCTTTCTGCCGCTTCACCGTCGCCGTTGACCGCCGCTTTTCGCGCGCGGCGCAGCAGGAAGGACAGCAGACGGCGGATTTTATCCCCGTCACCTGCTGGGAAAAGCTGGCCGAAATCTGCGGCAACAACCTCACGAAGGGGCGCCGCATCGGCGTCGAGGGGCGCATTCAGGTGCGCAGCTACGACGGCAATGACGGCCAGCGCAAATACGCGACGGACGTCGTGGCGGACAATGTGGAGTTCCTCGATTCGAAGAATGCCGGCGGCGCGGGCGGCTATGATGCCCCCGGCGGCTCCGGTCCTGCGCCCGCCGCGGGCGGCGCCGCACCCGACATGATGGGACCCGTGATTCCGGACGACGACATTCCATTCTGAGCGCCGATACGCCCGGAACACCCCGTGACAAGGAGGGACAAATACAATGATGAAACGAGATCGGGGCCGCAAGCCCCGTCGAAAGGTCTGCTCGTTCTGCGTGGATAAAGTAGATCATATCGATTACAAGGATGCCGCGAAACTCCGCCGCTTCACGACGGAACGCGGAAAGATTCTTCCGCGCCGCATTTCCGGCAACTGCGCCAAACATCAAAGACAGGTTACGCTTGCCATCAAGCGCGCCCGTAATATCGCACTTCTTCCGTTTACCGCGGAATAAGGGAGACACAAAGAATCAGAGATTCTTTCAGCGTCGCACCTTCACAGGTGCGGCGCTTTTTAAATAGAGTGAGAGGGAAAGAAAGGAGCGATTGTATGGATCCGAAGAAAAAGGCCAAACGGGTCGGCATCGCATTTATCGTACTGTTTATCGTCGCCGGGATTGTCCTCATGTATACGGGGAACGATGCCGTGGTGCTCGCAACGCGGCAGAAAGAGGGCATCCTCACGGCGGAGCAGGTGAAGATCGCATTCGACTCTGTCGGCGGGCGGCTCGTGCGGGAAGCCGTGCAGGAAGGGGATGAGGTCAAGGCGGGCGATATCATCATGGAGATCGATCCGACGGATAACGCGCTTGCCCTTGCGCGCGTCGAGGCACAGCTTGCGCAGATCGAGGCGCAGATCGCGGGATCGCGCGCCTCGATGGGAATTTCGATGCAGCAGGTCGGAACGAACGAGACGCAGAGCTTCCGGTAGATTGATCAACAGCGCGCGGCGCTCCAGTCCGTGCGCGCAACGGAGGCGAACAGCGCGCGCGACTATGAGCGTATGGCTGCTCTCTTTGCCGAGGGGGCGGTCTCGAAGGAGGCGCTCGACAACGCCGAGATGCGCCTGTCCGTCGCGCGCGCCGCGACCCGCCGCGAGGAAGAGGGGCTCGCGCAGCTCCTCGGCGGTGCAGCGGATACGGGCAGCACCGATACGATCGCGCTGCCGACGATCGATCAGGCGCGGCAGCGTGCCGCCAATATGGCGAACGATGTCGCGGCGCTTGAGGCGCAGCGCGATGCGCTCCTCGTGCAGAAACGCGAACTGGAGGTGGCGCGCGACCGCCTCGTCCTGCGCGCGCCGGAGGATGGGAAGATTCTCAAAATCCTTGCGAAAAAAGGAGAAATGATCGCGCCGTCCGCGCCCGTAGTACTGCTCGAGAGCAAGCGCGGCTACTACGACATTTATGTCAGCGAACGGCAGGTGGGCGGCGTCAAGGAGGGCAGCCGTATCACCGGACATACGGTTGCGGGGGCGCGCACCGATGCGAAACTACCATCAACAAATACAAAATCCGTGTATCACCGGACATACGGTTGCGGGGGCGCGCACCGTCCCGGGGACGGTGCGGCTCGTCACGGAGGCCCCCGGATTTGCCGATCTCAAGATGACGCGTGAGAAGAGCCAGGCGGACCTCTCGGCGTTCCAGATCCGCATCTATATCGACCCGACCGACGGGATCATCCCGGGGATGACGATTGGGGTGAACGATCGTGAATTCACTCAGAGCTGAGCTGAAATATCTCTTTTCGGGACAGGGGATGCCCTATGAAAAGGTCAGCATCATGGTCGCGATGGTCATATCGGTCGTCCTGTGCGTCATGCTGGGCGGAAATTTTTCCAAGGACGCTCCGGTCGTCGTCGTCGATCTCGACAACTCGGCCTATACGCGCGAACTCACGAACCGTATCGATGCCTCCGAATACATGAAGGTCGCGGCCGTCGTCAATACGCCAGCGGATCCGCGTTCCTTCCTCTATCGGGACCGGGCGGTCGCCGTCGTTTATTTCCCCGCGGGGATCGAAAAGGACCGGTATACGGGCGTGGAGAACCGCATCGGTATTTTTTACGATAATACGAACGTTGCGCAGACCGCAGAGATCAAAGAGGCGATGAACGAGCTTATCGCGCTCGACAACGCGGCCGCCGGCGGAGATCCGGGCAGTACGAACGACACGATTGCCGGAGGCATCCGCCTCGCGGACCGCAATCTGTTCAATCCGAACGCTTCTACGAGCAACGGCATGACGCTCGGATTTCTGTTCTTCTTCGGCTCGATGTTTTACACCTTTGCCACGATCGGTATGGTCCCGCGCCTGCGGCTCAGCGGCGAACTCGATGCGGTCCTGCGTGCGGGGACGCCGTGGGATATCATCGTGCGGACGCTGCCTTACGGCGGACTCCTCATCGTCTCGTGGTGCGTCGGCATGGCGGTGCTGCGCGTCTGGGGCGATCTCATCTTTGCGGGGCATCTCGCGAACTTCGTCTTTGTGCAGATCTTCTATGTGTTCGTCCTCGGCATGGTGACGACGCTCACGGGCTGGACGGCGGCCAACCCGGGCATCGCGGCGAGCCGCATGATCCTCATCATCCCGGGCGGGTTCATCTTCGGCGGTCCCACGGGTCCGCTCACACATTTTGCCGATTGGGTCGTCGGTTTTTCCCATATATGGCCGCTCACGTGGGAGTTCCACTTCACGCGGGACATCATCACGCGCGGGGCGGATTTCATGAACTATGCCGCGACCTTCGGCGCCTTCCTCATCTACATTGCCGTCATCGGTATTCTCTACACACTGCGCTTCTATCGTGCAAAGAAGGAGCTGCTCGCGCGCGATGCCGAGGAGCATGCGCGCGCCGGAGCAAGGCTTACGGCGGAAAGCTAAAGGAGGCGTTCACGATGGATATGACATCTCTGATTGCGGAGATTGGAAGCCGACCGGCGCATGAGATATCGTGCAGGCGCATCCTCGTGCCCGTCGACGGTTCGCACGCGTCGATGCACGCCGCCGGCTGGGCGATCGAATTGGCGCGAGTTGCGGAGGCGGAGCTGACGGTACTCATGGTCGTCGACTACGACGCGCATGTCTCGGCGCTGGAGCAGGTCAGTACGAGCGGCTACATGCCCGCGGAGCTAAAGATTTCGGCCTATCGTCTCCTCGCGGAGCTGATGCACGAGATTCCGCGGAGCATACGCGCGCATCCGCGCGTCGAGGAGGGCAATCCCGGCGAAATGATCGTCGCGGTCGCGGCCGAAGAGGAAAGCAACCTCATCGTTATGGGCATGCGCGGCTTCGGTACCTTTGAGCGGCTCGCGTTCGGCAGCGTGTCGTCGTACGTCAGCAAGCATGCACAATGTGCCGTATTGCTGAGCAAATAACTTCTAATGAACAGTTTACATGTTCTTAAATGATATCCAAGGGAATTGCGGTAGAGTAACAATGTCCATGAATCATCCGTAAAGGAGAGTGGGGAACATGAAGAAAAAGACAAATCGTTATTTTGCAGCCGCCCTTGCGGCGGCGATGGGGCTTGGTATTATGGCCTCGTCTGTCGGCACCGTCGAGGCGGCGCGCGGGGACCGTCCGCCCGCATATGAGAACGGCACGTCGAACGAGTTCAGTTTCCGCATGCGGGAAGAGGACCGCGTCCACGAGCAGAATATGCGGAAGATCCGCTTTGAGTTCCGCCGCGACGGCGATCAGGGCAAGTATCAGCGCGCCGTGCGCGAGGAACAGAAACGCCACGATCAGGTCGTGAACAAAATTATGCGGGACTATAAGAACAATAAGCCGTGGCATCGTTAACGACGAAGCGCGGGGACAGCGGCATCCTCTTTGATAAGACTTTCCGGTCGGAAGGTCTTATTTTTTTGTTCGTATACGGCGGGACCGTTTTTTATTTGTAATTTCATGCAGGTGTTTTGAAATGAAAGAAGAATTTTATGGGATGAGAGCAAATATATGCGGCTCTCGCCTAGTTTGGCAGAGATTCGCGTGAATGTTAAGGAGTGACGTCTATGATGAGCAGAAAGAGCATGAGGGGAATACTCGCCGCGATGGTATGCGCAGCTGTGATGTGCATGGGGGCTGCGATACCGCCGGCAGAAGCCGCTCGTATGAGCGATATGGTGGACAGCGTCAGTATTATGCTGGATATTGACGAGACGCAGGTACCGTCGGAGCACCCGCTCGCGCGTGTGCGCATCGGCAAGAAGTGGGGCGCGGTCGATGCGCGCGGCGAAGTCGTCATCCCCGCAGAGTACGATGAGATTCTCCCCAGCAGCGAGGGGCGCTTTCTCTCCGTCCGCAAGGGGAAACTGCGCGGCGTATTCGACCGCAGCGGAAAGACAGTCGTTCCGGTCATGTATCAAAGTATCGATCCGTACCACGAGGGGCATTTTGTTGTGAAAGACGCCAAGGGGAAATACGGCGCTTATGATGAGAACGGCAAGGTTACCGTTTCCATAGAAAACCGCGATATGGTTCCCTATACCAATGGACTTGCCGCTGTCCAGCGCAATGACAGAAAGTGGGTTTACTACCGTTTGGACGGCACATTGCTGAACGATAAGACATATACATGGGCGGGGGTATTCGCAGAGGAGATTGCCCCCGTACAGAACCCAAAGAAGCGGATTGGCTTTATCGACACATCGGGCAATGAGGTCGTTCCCTATGAGTATGAGGCGGCATTTCCCTGTCGGGAAGGTCTGATTGCCGTGCAGCAAAACGGAAAATGGGGGTTCATTGATAAGTCCGGCACAATGGTGGTAGCGCCGCAGTTCAAAGAGGTTGCGGGAGGTTTTAGCGAAGGTCTTGCGGGGGTCAAAGATGGTCAGGGATGGGGCTATATCGATCGAACGGGGACGAAACTCTTCCGCGCGGACTATGATTATGTGCTGCCGTTCAAAGACGGCATTGCAGAGGTGCGCCGCCGCGTCCACACGGTCAATCCGCTCCTCGGCGCGCTGGCAGGAGCGCTTGTGCTCGGAACCGGCTACTATGGCGGCGAAAATATCATGGATGAGCACACGAAGCGCGGCTATATCGATCGTACGGGCAAGGAGATTGTCTCGACAAAGAACAACTTTACCGATGTGTATGAAAACGGTCTTGCGCGCGTCTCGGTAAAGGAGCGTTGGGGCGTTGTCGATAAACGGGGCGATTATGTCATAGAGCCAAAGTATGAGGAGATGAAAAACTTCACGGAAGGACTGGCCGCGGTCAAGGCGGGCGGCGTCTGGGGCTATGTGAATATGCAGGGCGTCGTCAGCATCATGGCAAAATACGATGAGGCGAACGAGTTCCATGAGGGCGTCGCTTCTGTTCGTAAAGGAGAGATATGGCGCGTGATTGATACGAGCGGCATCTCGGCGTTCCGGCTTCCGGCGGGCGTCACAGGGCTCGGTTCGTTCTCCGACGGCTTGATGCCGGTCAAGATCGGTGAGAAGTGGGGCTATATGGATCATCAGGGGACGATCGTCGTCACGCCGCAGTACGACGAGGCATGGTCGTTCAGATGATGCGGTAGGTTATTTGCTCATCAAAAGAGGGCTGTCGCACCGGCACTAAAAATGCCGGCACGACAGCCCTTTTGCTGTGCGTATATTTATTTAGTCGATCTTCACATTGTGAATCTGCTCGGCGAGACGTTTCAGCGCGTCGACGCTGCGCACGCCCGGGGTGATCTCGGAGAGTTTCACGCGGACGAAGTGGTTCTCCTTGATTGCCGTGACGCCTTGGAGGCGCGGGTTTGCTTTCAGCTTCTCGACTTTTTGGTTGAAGTCATCCTCGTTACGGATGCTCGTGCCGTAGTCGGCGATAATGATGTATTCGGGATCAGCGGCGACGACGCTCTCCCAGCTCGTCTTGCTCCACGTCTTATCGACGCCCTGTCCGCTCATGACGTTGTCCGCGCCGATGAGACGCAGAAGGTTCGGCGTATAGCCCTCGAATACGGTGAACGGCTCGCCGTCCTCGGAATCAAAGACAAAGACGCGCTTATGCGGCAGTTTGTCGATTTTGTCCTGTACGGCGGCGAGCTGTTTCTTCTGCTCCGCGACCCACGCCTCGGCGCGGTCTTTGACGCCGAAGATTTCGCCGAGTTTGACCATATCGGCAAAGACCATGTCGAGATCTGCCTTTGTAGACTGCATGGAGTCGGGGATGAAGATGGGGATGTTCTGTGCGGTGATTTTATCCGCCTCGATGCCGCGCTTGGTGAAGGGGACTTCCCAACCGGTTGCGAAGTCGGGCTTTGCCGCCATAAAGACTTCGTAGGACGGCCACTTCTCGGCGAGGACGGGGACTTTCTCATACGCCGCTTGGAGGGGCGGATAGATTTCCTCTTCCTTGAACGCGGTGCCCGCCATGTGGTCGCCGAGATCGAGGGCGAGGAGCATCTCCGTCGTCGCCTGCGACATGGAGACGGCGCGCGTCGGCGGGGCGGTCGCCTTCATGTCGAGCGTCTGACCGCCGATGTTTTCCGTCCAGGAGACGGGCGTGTAGGACGAGGATGCGGTCTCCGTCTTTGTCTCCGCCGCCTGCTGCTGACCGCAGCCGGCGCCGAGAAGCAGCACCGCTGCGCCGAGTCCCGCCAAAAGAGTTTTCTTTGTCTTGAACATAAATGTCCTCCTTATTATCGTGGTCAATAATACAAATAGCGTGTGCCCTGCTGTTCGCTTGTGTAAAACGGAACCTCGAACACGTCCTTGAGCAGCGCGGAAGTGAGCACGTCCTGGGCCGCGCCCTCGGCGACGGTTTCGCCCGCGCGCAGGACGGCGGCATGGTCGCAGTAGCGCGCCGCGAGTCCGAGGTCGTGCAGGACGATGACGACGGTGCCGTCAAAGCGCCGCAGTTCCTCCATAAGGGAAATCTTGTACTTTACGTCGAGGTGATTGGTCGGTTCGTCGAGGAGCAGCACCTCCGGCTCCTGTGCAAGCGCCTTTGCGACAAAGACGCGCTGGAGTTCGCCGCCCGAGAGCTGTCCAATCTTTTTCTCCGCCATGGGGAGAATGCGGAACCGGCGCATGACGTTCTCTGCGATTTCATGATCGTGGGCGCTGTACGATTGGAAGCGCTCCTTATACGGGTAGCGTCCCATGAGTACGACGTCGCGGACGGAGAGTTCCGCCGCCATCTGCAGGTGCCGCTGCGCGAGCACGGCGAGTTTGCGCGCATACTCCGCCGCGGGGATCGTCTCGATCGGTGTGCCGTTCATAAAGACGGCACACCGGCTCGGCCGCAGCCGCGCGATATGCGCGAGGAGCGTGGACTTGCCGCAGCCGTTCGGGCCAATGATGCCCGTGATTCTGCCGCGCGGGAAGGTCAGCGAGATGTCCTTTAGGATCGGATTGCCGCGGATGGCATAGCTCAAATGTCGGATTTCAATCATAGGCGTCACCGTACCGTCTGCAAATGATCCAAATGAAGAGCGGCGCGCCGAGATATGCGGTCAATACGCCGATCGGCAGTTCCTCGGGGCGAAAGAGCGTGCGCGAAAGCACGTCCGCCCACAGCAGAACGCAGCCGCCGAGCAAGGTGCAGACGACGGCCAATACGCCGTGCTTTGCTCCGATCAAGATGCGCGCGATATGCGGAACGATAAGGCCGACGAAGCCGATGATGCCCGCCTTCGCGACGAGCGCGGCGACGGTGAGCGAGGAGGCGGCGACGGCGGCGAGCTGGAGTTTTTTCACCGAGATGCCGAGCGCATGGGCTTCGCTCTCTCCGAGCAGGAGAATGTCGAGCTCGTGCCGCACGAACTGAAGGAAGGTGAAGATGCCGAGACAGACGATCGCGGCGAGCGGCAGATCTCCCCACTGGATGCCGGAGAGACTGCCGAGCAGCCAAAACATCGCACTGCGCACCTGTGCCTCGTGGTTCGCGCTGTAGATGACGAGCATTGTCAGCGCAGAGAAGAGCGCCGACATGCCCATGCCGATAAGAACGAGCTTCGTCGGGTTGCTGCTTTTACCGACGAAGAAGACCGCCAGCACAGTGGCGACGGTCGCGCCGAGGAGAGCGCTGAACGGTACGGCGTACGCGCCGAGGAAGGCAAACGCTCCCCAAATGATCGCGCAGACCGCGCCCGTACTCGCGCCCGAGGAGACGCCGAGCACATACGGGTCGGCCAGTTCATTGCGCGTGATGGTCTGGAGCAGCAGCCCCGCAAGCGAGAGCCCCGCGCCCGCCAGCACCGCGAATAGTGTGCGCGGCATACGGATCGTGTAGAGCACCATGCTCTCCGTTGTGCCTGTGTCCATGCCGCCGTTCATGAGCGTCTGCACGATGCGGTCGGGCGGGATCGGAACGGAGCCGAAGCCGAGCGACAGAATCATGCTGACGGCGAGCAGCAGGACGAGGACAAGGATTGTTTTCATACGGTTGGTATGCATCCCCTTTCCCATAGTTCCCATAAATATCTAAACCCCATTATAACACAAGGGAGAGGGCTTGGAGAATATCGAAAAATATTGAAGCGTTTACTGTGTTAGGAGCAGACAGCTTCTCTTGGATAAATGTTTGCCGCTATGAGAGAACCATTGCGGGCGATATTCGCGGGGGCAGTATCATTCATAAAACAATATACGAATATGTCATGCATAGTTCAAGAAAATAGGGGAGTACGTGCATGCATGACGAACGGAGAACTTTCGTTTTGGGGGCCTTCGCTGCCTCGGTTCCATCAAAATAATCCAGGGGGAAGTAGAATTACTTATTGAAAATTCCTTGTATACGTTCTGGAATTTTCTTGACGAGGAGATAGATCATGAGACTAATGAATACGATTTTGGTGAAGGCCGGGATCATAGCGTCGGCGTCTCTGACTTTAGCAATGTATACAAATTGCAGACAGAAGTAGGACAATGCACAGTTCACGATTTTTGTGACGAAGAGCATGACATAGACGTTCAGTGCGAGAGTGAACGTTTTGCAAAGTGCCCGCATCAAGATTTTTGTGCGTGAGGGGGCAAAGAATGGGATCAGCAGAATCGAGAACATCGCTACTATATGGAATATAAACTCGTCCAAAAGAATCTCGATCGCCGCAAAGAGGAGCAGGGCAGATGAAATAAGGAGACAAACGGCGGCAAATGTACCTGAGGAAGGCGTCTCCGCGGAAAATAACATCTCCGCTCGATCAAAACCGGCAGACAATATTGTGACGGCACTGTCGATCAGTGCGTCTGGGTGTCCTGTCCCTCCCATATGAGCCCCAAGCCGATGAGCGCCGTCATATAAATGTCCCATAAGATCGATTCCGCTCCCGTACCAGTTGAAAATAAGGAAAAGACAAAGAGCGGTTTCTATCCCTTTTTGAATAAAGAATATTTTAGCGTCACCGTTGATATCGTCAGTTATAAGGGCAATTGCCGTAAAGACGGCGAGAAGTTTTACAGCGTACGGAATTAAGATGACCGCACCTCTTTTCGTATGTTCACGACAAGCCGATGAGAGCGTTTGTCCTACATTATTCCGCTGCATATGTTCATTTACTTCGAGATGTATGTTGTAAACATCCGTTCTTTGATGAGGTGCCGGCGGAAAATATGGGGCATAGCCCGTCATGATGTTTTGATTGCTTTGGCACAGTGAGGATGCGTTGGGAAATGTGTGCGCAGGTGTAAGAATTCCCATTGCTAGGAAGAGAAACGCCGCGCAGACAACAGCGGTAAAAATTAAGATTTTCATGATATGCACACTCCTTTTTATATATATTTCCTCTAGTATAGCGGAGAAATTATGTCAAAAATTCCTATCTTTTTGCAAATCCCCATGAATTTGGAAATTTTTTCAAAACGTTTTTCTGTAGCAAAGGTTACGGTCTTTTCCATAATTCCGCGCTATAATGTGCACATTGTTTTGAGAGATAGCGAAGTATGATATAAAGGAGTTTTATGATGGAAAAGGTATTAGACCTTAAAAAGACGGTCGCCGAGCTCGTCGGCGAATACCCCGAGGTGCGGTCGATTATGGCGGAGGTCGGTTTTCGTGAGATCACGAGCGATGTGGCGCTGAATGTGATGGGGCGCATCATGACGATCCCGCGCGGCGCGGCGGTGAAGGGGGTCGACCTCAATAAGGTCATCGCGGCGTTCGAGGAGCACGGGTTTACCGTTGTCGGCGATGACCGCGGGACACGGCAGGGACGGCTGCGCAGCTTCATCGAGCGGCTTTCGAGCGGCGAGGATTTAGAATCCGTCCGCAAAGACTTCGTGCAGGAGTTCAGCCATGTCGAGGCACACGAGATCATGGATGCGGAGCAGACCCTCATCAAGGAGGGCATGCCGATCACGGAAGTCCAGCGCCTCTGCGACGTGCATTCCGCGCTGTTTCACGGAACGCCCTCCGCACCGCCTCCGGGGGCGCTCTCGCACGATGAGATTCACGCGCAGGCGGAATCTGTGAATCCGGATGATATCGACGCTTTGGCGGCGGGGCATCCGCTGTCTATCCTGCGCGCGGAGAATGCGGCGCTTGGAACCCTGCTTGATACGATTGGGGCCGAACTCGACGGCGCAAAGCGTACGGATGTTATACTGGAGCAGGTTCTTGCGCTCGGCGATGTGCGCATGCACTATATCAAAAAAGAAGAGCTGCTGATGCCGGTTCTCTACGACTACGGCGTCACGGGACCCTCGCAGGTCATGTGGGGCATCGACGACGAGATGAAACGCGAGCTCAGCATGATCATCAAGGCGCTCAAAGAAGATCCGGAGAATCTGCCGATGTACGAGGCGCGTCTGCGCGCCCTCACGCAGCGCATCCGCGAGATGATCTTTAAGGAGGAGAAAATTCTCTTCCCGCTCAGCCTCCGCTACTTTACGGAGATCGAGTGGTACCGTATGTACCATGACCTGCCGGATATGGGTGTCTCGTTCGGCGTGGCCATTCCGGCATGGCCGGCAGCGCAGCCGTGGCTTGATCGAGAGGCGGCGCGTCTCGCGGGCAGTACGACGGACGGCAAGCTCCAGTTCCCGACGGGCGAGCTCTCGATGGATCAACTCGTCGCGATCTTCAAGATGCTTCCCGTAGACATCACCTTCATCGACAAGGACGATACGGTGCGCTTTTTCACGAACGAGGGGCAGGTGTTCACGCGCCCCATGTCGGCGCTCGGACGCGACGTCATGAACTGTCATCCGCCCGAGATCATCCCCGTCGTGCGCAACCTCCTCGCCGATTTTAAGGCGAAGAAACGCTCGCAGATGATCGTGCACCGCTATATCCGCGAACGACCCATCCGCGTCCATTATCAGGGGCTCTACGACGCGGCGGGCGACTATATGGGAACGGTTGAGTTCGTAACCGATCACGCCGAGCCGCTCGAAAAATTCCGTCGCTAAACATAAAAATACAGTCTGTCAAGAAAAATACTTGACAGACTTTTCGTTTGTCGTTATACTGCGAGAAGCGATTGGGGAACACGACGGTTGTTTCCCTGAAACGGGGGATGTGCGCATGGAGCGGCTCTATGATCTCGCGCAGTTATACGATCTCTACGGCGCGCTGCTGACGGGAAAGCAGCGGGAATGTCTGCATCTCCACATTGCCGAGGACTTCTCGCTCACGGAGATCGGCGAGGCGCTAGGCATCACGCGTCAGGCGGCGCATGAGAGCATCCGGCGCGCGGAGCGCTCCCTCGAGGAGATGGAAGAGCGGCTCGGTCTGCGCGCCTGCCGCTCGGAGGAAGAGCGTGTACTCGCGGGTGTCTACGAGGCGCTGTGCGCCCTCGGAGAGCCGATTGCGGCGGCAGAGGTACGGCGGATTGCGGAGCCGCTGCGGAAATATGCGGAACAGGAGGAGGTGAGTTCATGATCTTTGAGAATTTGTCCGATCGACTGCAGGGGATTTTCAAAAAACTGCGCAGACACGGCAAACTGACGGAAGGCGACGTCAACGAGGCGATGCGCGAAGTGCGTATGGCGCTGCTCGAGGCCGACGTCAATTTCAAAGTCGTGAAAGATTTTGTAACGCGTGTCAAGGAGCGTGCCATTGGCCGAGAGGTGCTCGATACGCTCACGGCGGCACAGGCTGTCGTTAAGATCGTAGACGAGGAACTCACCGCCCTCATGGGCGGGACGGAGAGCCGCCTGAATATCAGCCCGAACCCGCCGACAGTGATCATGCTCGTCGGCCTCCAGGGCTCGGGTAAGACCACCTCGGCGGGCAAACTCGCGCTCATGCTGAAAAAACAGGGGAAGCGTCCTCTCCTCGTGGCGGACGACATCTATCGCCCCGCCGCGATCAAACAGCTCGAGGTCATCGGCGGGCAGGTTGACGTTCCCGTATTCTCAGAGGGCCGGAAGGACGCCGTCGCCATCGCGCGCGCCGCAATCGCACATTCGGCGTCCCATGCCAGCGACGTCGTTATCATCGATACGGCGGGACGCCTGCAGATTGACGAACCGCTCATGCAGGAACTCCGCGATATCAAGGCGGCGGTCAAGCCGCACGAGATTCTCCTCGTCGTTGACGCCATGACGGGGCAGGAAGCCGTGAACGTCGCCGAGGCGTTCGACGCGTCCCTCGGGCTCGACGGCGTCGTCATGACGAAGCTCGACGGCGACGCGCGGGGCGGCGCGGCGCTTTCGATCAAAGCGGTCACGGGCTGCCCCGTGAAGTTCGTCGGCATGGGCGAGAAGATCGAACCGCTCGAGATATTTCATCCCGACCGGATGGCGTCGCGCATCCTCGGCATGGGCGACGTGCTCTCCCTCGTCGAAAAGGCGCAGGAGAATTTTGACCTCGAGAATGCGAAGAAGATGGAGGAGAAGCTCCGCAAGAACGACTTTACCCTCGACGACTTCCTCGCTCAGATGCAGCAGGTGAAAAAACTCGGCTCGCTCCAGAGTATTCTCGGTATGATTCCCGGGATGGGAGGTCTCAAGAAAAAACTCGGCGACAGGGAACTTGATCTCGACGGTAAGGAAATGCGCCGCATCGAGGCGATTATCCGCGCGATGACGCCGAAGGAGCGCGCGGACATTACCGTCATAAACGGCAGCCGCCGCAAGCGCATCGCCGCGGGCAGCGGGACGCGCGTGCAGGATGTGAACAAGCTCCTCAAGCAGTTCGGCGAAATGCGCAAGATGATGAAAAAGATGAACCGGATGAAGGGCAAAGGGAAGATGCCGGAGATGCCACCCCTTGGCGGCATGGACCTCCCGAAGATGCCGTTCTTTAGATAACACAACGAAAGGTGGTGAGAATATGGCAGTCAAGATTCGTTTGAACCGCATGGGTGCGAAGAAGAATCCCTTTTACCGCATCGTCGTTGCCGACTCGCGCGCACCGCGCGACGGAAGATTCATCGAGATCCTTGGAAATTACGATCCGTCGAAGCAGCCCGCCGTCGTCAGCATTGACGAGGAAAAAGCGATCGACTGGATGAAGAAGGGCGCACAGCCGACCGACACGGTCAGAAATATTCTGAGCAAGAACGGTACGATGGCAAAATTTGCCGAGGCAAAGCGTAAGAAGGACTAAGCGATGCGTGTGCCCGGGAGAGGAGATTCCTTCGTCACGAAGGAATCTCACGCCGGGTGCGCATGGCGCGATGAGGAGAGACGGCCGCATGAAAGAGATAGTCGAGGTTATCGCCAAATCCTTGGTGGATCATCCGGAAGCTGTCGTCGTTGACGAAACGCAGGATGATCAGGAGATCATATTGAGACTTCGCGTGGCGGAGGATGACATGGGTAAGGTCATCGGCAAACAGGGGCGTATCGCAAAGGCGCTGCGCAGCGTTGTCAAGGCCGCCGCGACGAAAGAGAATAAGCGGGCGACGGTCGAGATCGGCTGAGCCTGCAGAAACGGCGTGCGTCATGGACGGCCGCCGTTTTTGCATAAGGAGAGATACAGAGTGGATTCTATTTCGATTAAAGTACCCGTGACGGTCAAGGCGAAGCTGACGGAGAAACTGCGCACAAAGATGCGCACGGAGATGGAGGAGGGCATCAGCCGCGCGGAGCTCGAACTGCAGCAGATCGGCATTCAGGAAAAGCGCGTCATGCAGGAGGCCGAGCAGGGCGATCTCACACCGCAGGCGATCGACAACATCAATATGATCCGGCAGGAACGCCAGCGCCGTATGGAATATGTGGAACAGACTCGAGTGCAGCTCGAAGAACTCGAGAAATTCGCCGAGGGGGCGGAGATTATTCAGGGCACGATCGAGCGTCAGGTAGAGGCAAAGGTCGGCGACGACATGCGCGAGCTCATGAACGTTGAGATCCTGGTCGAAGATGACAAGATTATCGCCATCCGTTCCTGAGGATCGTATCGTCATCGGGCGTATCGGCGCCGCGCATGGCATCGCAGGCGATGTGCGCGTCATTCCGCTGACGGATTTTCCCGAGCGCTTTGCAGATCTCCGCGAGGTCATGGTCGGCGACGAGCTTCTTCACATCGAGCGTACGAAGCCGCAGGGGAAGAATATCCTCATGCGCTTTCGCGAGTACCCCGCCCGTGAGGATGCACAGCGTCTCACGGGCCGTCTCCTCACCGTCGCACGCGCGGATGCCGCACCGCTTGAGGAGGGAGAGTACTATGTCTTTGACATCGTGGGGCTCTCCGTCTGCGATGAGAACGATGCGCTCCTTGGAACCGTCGAAAACGTTATCCGCACGGGCAGTAACGACGTCTATGCCGTGCGCACCGAGGACGGAAGCGAGCTCCTCATCCCCGCGCTGCGCAGCGTCGTCAAGCAGATCGATATCGGCGCGGGGCGGATGGTTGTGTGTCTGCCGGATGACGTTGATGAAATGCTTTGATATCAATATCGGAGCCTATCAAATCCTGCGTATCATACGGTCGTATAATTTTATGTCAGAATATGTGTGGGATAGCGATTTATAGAAGAACCGCTCTGTCAAAGGAATACATCGCGCATTGTTTCCTTCAGACACTGCGGTTCTTTATATCACTGAGGGTAACATGAAAATTGTCGTTTTGGACGGCTATACGGAGAATCCGGGAGACATCAGCTGGGGGCCGATTGAGGCGCTCGGCGAGGTGACGGTGTATGACCGCACCGCCTATGAGGAGTCGCCGCTGATCGCGGAGCGCATCGGCGACGCGGAAGTGATTGTCATCAACAAGACGCCGATCAGCAGGGCAACGATGGATAGGTGCCCGAATCTGAAGGCGATTGCCGTGCTCGCGACGGGCTACAATGTCGTGGATTATGCGTATGCCAAAGAGAAGGGCATTCCCGTGATGAATGTGCCGGTGTACGGGACGGACAATGTGAGCCAGTTTGCCATTGCGCTCCTGCTTGAGGCCTGCTCGCATGTCGGGTACCACGACCGGTCGGTGCACAGCGGCGAATGGGCGTCCAATCCGGATTGGTGCTATTGGCACCATCCGCTCATCGAGGTCTCGGGCAAGACGGCCGGCATCATCGGCCTCGGGCGCATCGGCCGGAACACGGCGCGTATCCTGCGTGCGATGAACGTCAATGTCCTCGCGGCGGATGCCAACGAGAACGACAAGGGGCGCGAAGTAGCGACCTATGTCCCGATGGACGAGCTCTTTGCCAAATCGGATTTCATCTTCCTGCATTGCCCGCTTTTCCCGGAGACGGAGGGAATCATCAACGCGGCAAATATCAAGAAGATGAAGGACGGCGTGATTCTCGTCAACAACAGTCGCGGCCCGCTCGTTGTGGAGCAGGACCTCTGCGAGGCGCTCGCGCGCGGGAAAGTCGCCTGTGCGGCGCTCGATGTGGTATCCAGCGAGCCGATTAAGAAGGAAAATGTGCTGCTGAAGGCGAAGAACTGTATTATCACGCCGCATATCTCTTGGGCGACGAAAGAGGCGCGGATGCGTATCATGCAGACCACGGCGGATAATATCAAAGCATGGGCGCAGGGCGCGCCGACCAATGTCGTCAACGCGTAGCGCAGGCGCTTGACATGCTGCCCGCATACATCGGAGATATGATGTTTCCGGTTTATGCGGGCTTTTGTTTTGGGAAAGGAGTTTCACATTATGAACGAGCGCAGTGGTCTTCGCAGCGATGCGGATGCGATTGTCGCGGGCGCCCTTCGGGATGTTCTTCCCGATGCGGCAGTCGAAAAGGCGTTGACGGGACATTCCTTTGCCAAGGGGAAGGTAATTCTCGTAGCGGTGGGCAAAGCCGCGTGGCAGATGGCGAAAAAGGCGGACGAACTGCTCGGCGACCGCGTTCATGGCGGCGTTGTGATTACGAAATACGAGCATGTACTTGCGCCGATTCGTGGGCTCGATTGTCACGAGGCGGGACATCCTATTCCCGACGAGAATTCCTTTGCGGCAACGGAGCACGCCCTGCGGCTGACGGAGCATCTCAGCGCGGACGATACGGTGGTGTTCCTCTTATCGGGCGGCGGCAGCGCGCTCTTTGAACGACCGCTCATTCCTGCCCAGGAGCTTGCGGAAATCACGAAGGCGCTCCTCGCATCGGGGGCGGATATCGTTGAAATCAATACGATTCGCAAGCGTATGAGCGCGGTGAAGGGCGGCCGTTTCGGTGCGCACTGTGCACCGGCACATGTGCTGAGCATCGTGCTGAGCGATATCATCGGCGACCCGCTCGACATGATCGCATCGGGTCCCGCATATCCCGACCGCGGCAGCGCGGCGGAGGCGAAGGCAATCGCTGAGAAGTACCGCCTGAAGCTATCGCCGCAGGCAACGGCGCTGCTCGATGTCCCCTTGCCGCAGGAACTCCCCCATGTGGAGACGCATATCACGGGCAGCGTACGCGAACTTTGCACCGCGGCGGCAGAGGAGTGCCGCGCCCTGGGCTATACGCCGCATATCCTCACCGACCGGCTCAGCTGCGAGGCGCGGGACGCGGGGCGGTTCCTCAGCGCCATTGCAAAGACCCACGCGAATGACGGCCCCGTCGCCTATATTGCGGGCGGGGAAACGGTCGTGCACCTGACGGGGCACGGCAAGGGGGGGCGCAATCAGGAGATTGCGCTGGCCGCCGCCGAGGGACTCTCCGGTATGGAGAATGCGGCGGTGTTCAGTTTTGGCAGCGACGGTACGGACGGGCCGACGGATGCGGCGGGCGGCTATGCGGACGGGCATACGATGGGGCAGCTCGCTGCGCGCGGCATCCGCATCGACAAGGTTCTCCGTGAGAATGACGCCTATCATGCGCTGAAGTCTGTGGACGGTCTCATCGTCACGGGGCCTACGGGGACGAATGTGAACGATGCGGCGATTCTTCTGATTCGATAGGCGGCGGTGCCGGCTCGTTCGTTTTTCTTTTTGCGCAAAACCCGCGTGCGTGTTATAATATATCAGAACTTTATTTCGGTTTTTGCATACATTCATAAGGGGTTGAACTATGCTCACCTGTATCACGCATTCTCCGGAGGAGACTGCGCATTTAGCGGGAACGATCGGTAAAATCATCCGGGAAGGGACGGTGATCTGCCTCGACGGAGAACTTGGCGTCGGCAAGACGCTCTTCGTACGCGCGCTCGCGCGTACGCTCGGGGTCGAGAGCGACGTGACGAGCCCGACGTTCAACCTGATGAATATTTACGAGGCGGCATGTCCGATTGTGCATTTTGACCTCTATCGGATTGATTCGGAGGAGGAGCTTGAGGACATCGGCTTCCACGAGTATGCGGAGGCGCTCGAGGGGATTGTGCTCATCGAGTGGGCGTCGAAATTTCCGGATGCCATGCCCGCCGACCGGCTGACGGTGCAGATCGACGCGCTCACGGATGAGGAGCGCCAGTTCACCTTTGATGCTGTGGGCGAGAAGAGCACCGTGCTCTTGAAGGAGCTGGACGGACTTGTCAATCCTAGCCGTTGATACGGCCTCGCAGGTGTCGAGCGTCGCCGTACTCTCGACGGAACGCGTCGCCGCAGAGATCGGTATGCAGGGGGCGCTGACGCACTCGGAGACGCTCATGCCGCATATCGAGACGGCCCTTCGTATGGCGCGCGTGAAAAAAGAGGAGCTCGACGGCATCGCCGTCAGTATCGGCCCCGGTTCTTTTACGGGGCTGCGCATCGGCCTTGCCGCCGCAAAGATGGCGGCGTATGCGCTGCGCATCCCCCTTGTCGGCGTGCCGACGCTCGAGGCGCTCGCCTATCACTGCATGTGTGAAGGCGTGCGCCTCGTTCCCATGATGGACGCGCAGAAGGGGAACGTCTATGCCGAGGAGTTCGCATGGGCGAATGAAGGCGATATATTGACCCTTCGTCATGTGCGTCCGCTCGCCATCCTGCCGCGCGCAGAATTTATCGCATCCCTTGCGGGGACGGCGCAGCCCGTATTCCTGCTCGGCGACGCGATGCAAAAGCATACGGGGACGGGCCTCCCCGCGGGGGTGCGTCTCGCGCCCGTCCATATGCGGATGCCGCGCGCCGCCTGCGTGGGGCTCGCGGGGCTTGCGCGGCTGGGAAAGGGCATGTCGGACGATCCCATGACGCTGGAGCCGCTCTATCTCCGTCGGAGCGAGGCGGAGGTGCTGTGGGAGAAACGGCACGGGGCGGAGAAAGAGTCGTGATAGTGTTCCGCGCGCTCACGGCGGCGGATGCGGCGGGCGTCGCCCATGTGGAGCGCGAGAGTTTCCCGACGCCGTGGTCGCGCGAGGACTTTTGGCGCGAGGCGAACAGCGAGTTTGCCTGCTATATTGTGGCGTGTGAGGATGACGCCGTCGTCGGTTTTGCAGGCTGTTGGATTTCCTTTGAGGAGGCGCAGGTGATGAATATCGCCCTCCTGCGGGCGCACCGCGGGCTCGGCCTCGGCCGCCGCCTGATGGAGGAGATGATGCGCGCGGCCGCGGCGCGCGGCGCCGAGCGCATGACTCTCGAGGTGCGCCCGTCGAATGCCGCCGCGCTGCATCTCTATGAGCGGCTGGGATTCTCCGCCGTCGGCGTGCGTAAAAAATACTATCAAGACAACGATGAGGACGCCATCCTCATGTGGCATACGAAACTTAGGGAAGCATATGCGGATGCCGCGCCCGATGCAGGGGAATGCGGCTCTTGAAAAGGAGAATATGTTATGAAGAAGAAATGGGGAAAGCGACTTTTCGTCGGCGCGCTCTTGTCGACAATGTTCTTGCTGCCGGGAGGAAACGCCGAGGCGGGGATTCTGGGGAACATGATTCGCGCTTTGATGGTTGTCGACGAGGAGGACGAAAAGTCCGAAATCATCGAGCATCTGGTCATTGTCCATACGGGTAAGAAACGCGCTGTCCTCGATACGGCGGGGAACGTCGTTGTTCCGCCTATTTATGATAAAATCCGCTTTGACAGCGCGGGATTTATTCATGTCACGGATAAAAAAATCTGCGGCGTTCTGCGTGCGGACGGAACGGTCTTGATTCCGGTTGCGTACGAGAGCGTCGGGGATGCCAAGGAAGGGCGCTTTATCGTATACGACAAGAAGAGCGGCCGTTACGGCGCCTACGACGAGGAGGGGAGCGTCGTCGTTCCGATCGAGCAGCGCGAGATGTATTCTTATTGCGAAGGCCTTGCCAGTGTGTGCCGACCGGATAAAACGTGGACGTTTGTCGACCCGGAGGGGAATTTCCTGCCCCTGCATTATCGGGGAACAAACCATTTTTCGGAGGGACTGGCGGCGGTCAAGGACGATACGAACCGCTACGGCTATATCGATAAGACGGGGACGCCGGTCATTCCGTGCGTCTATGCGGAGGCGCGTCCGTTTTCGGACGGATTGGCGATTGTAAGGGACGGTACGAGACGTTACGGCTATATCGATAAGACAGGCGCGCAGGTTGTTCCCTGCGCGTATACGGAAGCGCGGGAGTTTTCCAACGGCTACGCGGCCGTACAAAAGAATCACGGCGCGATTGCGCGCCCTGACTGGGGATTCGTTGACCGAACGGGAACGGAGGTAATCAAACCGCAGTTTTACTATGTCGATCACGACTTTACGGAGGATGGGCGCGCGATTGTCAGCGACGATGAGTTTGCGCACTTTATCGACGCGACGGGGGCGGCGCTTTGGCCGTCGGCATACGATCGCATGGAGCCCTATAAGGACGGGCTTGCCGCGGTATATAACCGCGTCGGAACCTATAGCTTCAACGCGATTTCGACCATGTCGGTCGGCAGCAAGTGGGATAAGATCTACGACGATAAGATTTTCACAAGCATCGACCACGACGTCTTAAAGCGCGGATACGTCGATGCCGCGGGGAAAGAAGTCATTTCGACGAAGAACGACTATGTGAGCCCTTTTGACAAGAACGGTCTTTCCTATGTCATGACAAAGGGGAAGTGGGGCGTCATGGACAGAACGGGCGCTTATGTGATCGCACCGCAGTATGAAAGAATCTATCCGCTGAGCGAAGGCCTTTTCGCGGTGCGCCTCAACGATCAATGGGGCTTTATCGACGGCGCGGGCGGCGCTGTTATCCCGCCGACGTACGATCAAGTCGTGAGCTTCGGCGAAGGCGCGGCGAGCGTATGTAAGGATGGAACGTGGCATGTGATTGACAAAGAGGGCAAAGATCTTTTGACGCTGCCCGACGGCGTGACGGATCTCGGCCCCTTTGCCGCGGGACTGATGCCGGTGCGGGTCGGTAAACTGTGGGGCTATATGAATCATGCAGGTGACTTTGTCGTTGCGCCCGCGTATGATGCCGTGGACATTTTCCGAACGAAAGAGAGAGCGTTGCTTCCGACGGATGATAAATAATAAGCGGTCTGCCGCGGAGGGAAGGGAGGTCGACGATGCGCGAAAAAATAACGCTCGGCATTGAGACGAGCTGCGACGAGACGTCTGCAGCGGTGCTGCGCGGTGCGCGCGAACTCCTGTCCTGTGTGATCGCGACGCAGATTCCCATTCATCGGAAATACGGCGGCGTTGTGCCCGAAATCGCCTCGCGCAACCATATCCTGAGCATCCTGCCCGTCGTTGACCAAGCGGTCAAAGAGGCGGGTATCAAACGCTCGGATATCGATCAAGTTGCCGTGACCTATGGCCCGGGGCTCGTCGGCGCCCTTCTCGTCGGCGTGTCGGCGGCAAAATCGCTCGCGTTTTCGCTTGGCGTTCCGCTCATCGGCGTGAACCATCTTGAGGGGCATATCTTTGCGAATTTCCTCGAGACGAAAGAACTCGCGCCGCCCTTCATGGCCCTCGTCGTCTCGGGCGGACATACGGCGCTTGTCGACGTCGCGGATTACGAGACGTTTCGTCTGATGGGAAAGACGCGCGACGACGCGGCGGGTGAGGCGTTCGACAAGGTTGCGCGCGTGATGGACCTGCCGTACCCCGGCGGCCCCGAGATCGATAAACTCGCGCGGGAGGGCAACCCGCATGCCGTAGATTTCCCGCGCGCACTCGCGCAGGAGGGGAACTACGAGTTCAGTTTCAGCGGCTTGAAATCTGCCGTGCTGAACCATATCAACAGCGAGCGGATGAAAGGGCATGAGCCGAATAAGGCGGACATTGCAGCATCGTTCCAGGCTGCGGTTGTCGAGGTGCTCGCGCACAAGGCCTTCGAGGCCATCCGAGAAGCGGGACGCGATACGCTCGTTCTTGCGGGCGGCGTCGCGGCGAATGCGGCGCTCGAAAAACGTCTGCGAGAGACTGCAGCGGAGCGCGGCATCCGCTATCTCTATCCGTCGCCGCGCCTTTGCACGGACAACGCCGCGATGATCGCCTGCCGCGGCGCCTACCAAGCGGCGGCGGGGCGTTACAGCGACCTTTATTTGAATGCGGTGCCGGGGCTGGATTTTGTATCGGCATAAACGAGGTTGTAGTCGGTGTGTGAACGTGCGTCGCGCATCGACTTTTTTCGATTGGTTCATAGGATTATTTTATAGGAGCGTGTACGATATATGTTGTAAGAATGAGAGAGATTCGCTATAATGAAACTCATCGTATACGATACGCGGTGTGGGTATGGGGGCGTACGTATACCGGCCTATGTGTTCGAGGAGTTTTCCAAGAAATTTTTGGGACGGCTCTTATTTTATGTTATACACGAAGGGGGATTTTTATGAGTCAACAGGGCGGAGGGGCACAGGAGGCCATGCAGAAATTCGGCCGGTTCCTGTCCGGAATGGTCATGCCGAATATCGGCGCATTTATCGCGTGGGGATTCCTCACGGCGCTATTCATCCCGACCGGATGGATGCCGAACGAGACGCTCGCGCAGGTCGGCGGTCCTATGAGCAAATGGCTGATTCCGCTGCTCATCGGATTTACCGGCGGCTTTGCCGTCAACGGACACCGCGGCGGCGTCATGGGTGCGATTGCGACCTCGGGCGTGATCGCGGGTTCCGATATCCCGATGTTCCTCGGGGCGATGATCATGGGGCCGTTGGGCGGCGTGATCATCAAGAAATTTGACAATGCCGTCCGCGACAGTATACCGGGCGGCTTTGAGATGCTCGTCAACAACTTCTCGCTCGGCATTCTCGGCGGCCTTCTAGCGATCCTCGCGTTCGAGGTCGTAGGACCGATCGTCAGCGCCGCGAACGACATCCTCCGCTCCGGCGTCGAGGGAATCGTCGCGGCGGGGCTTCTGCCGCTGGCATCCATCATCATCGAGCCGGCCAAGGTGCTTTTCCTCAACAACGCGCTCAACCACGGCGTGCTGAGTCCGCTCGGCATCCAGCAGGCACAGGAGTTCGGCAAATCCGCATTCTTCCTGCTCGAAGCGAACCCGGGCCCCGGCTTTGGGATACTGATCGCGTATTGGCTCTTCGGAAAGGGCATGGCGAAGTCGTCCTCGCCGGGCGCGATGATCATCCACTTCCTCGGGGGGATCCACGAAATCTATTTCCCGTATATTCTCATGAAGCCGATCCTCATCGTCGCGGCGATCGCAGGCGGCATGTCCGGCGTCTTTACGCTCGTTATGCTGAACGGCGGCCTGATCGCGCCGGCCTCTCCCGGCTCGATCTTTGCGATTATCGCCATGACGCCGAGCGGCTCTGCGCTTTTTGCAAACCTCTCGGCCGTTGCCGTAGCGACGGCGGTGTCCTGTGCGGTCGCGTCCGTCTTTATCAAGATGTCCAAAGATGTCGACGACGAATCGCTTGAGACGGCGCGTGAAAACATGGCGGACATGAAGAATCGCGGCAGGGATCTCCCGATGGAGAAGAAGGTTTCGGGCAAGGATCTGAAGGTCATTGTCTACGCCTGCGACGCGGGGATGGGCTCGTCGGCGCTCGGCGCGGCGGCACTGCGCAAGAAGCTCAAGAAGGACGGATATACCGATATCTCGGTCACAAACTGTGCGATCGGGGCGATCCCGAGCGAGGCGCAGCTCGTTATCTCGCATGAAAAACTTGCGGAGCGTGCGCTTGCGGATTCACCGCAGGCAGAGCACATTTGGGTGCGCGACTTCACGCAGAACAACGTGTACGAAATCGTCACCGAGCGGTTGAAGGCTGCCGCCGTCGGCACATCGGCACCGGCAGAAGAGGAAGCCTCTGCGGAGCCAAGGATCGGCGCGGGCGTTCTCCTCAAAGAGAACATCAAGGTCGGACTTCCGAGCGTCAGCCGTGAAAACGCCGTTGCGGAGGCGGGAAAACTGCTCGTCGCGGGCGGCTATGTCGGCGAAGCCTATGTGCAGGGGATGCTCAACCGCGAGAAGGACATTTCGACCTATATCGGCAAGGGCATTGCGATACCGCACGGCGAGAATGCCGTCAAGAGTGCGATCAAAAAGACAGGCATCGTCATCCTCCAATATCCCGAAGGGGTAAAGTTCGGCGACGAGACCGCGCACCTCGTGATCGGCATCGCCGGCATGGGCAACGACCATCTCGCCATCCTCGCGAATATCGCCACAATGATCGGTGATTACAGCGACGAGCAGCTCGAGGCGCTCTTTACGACGAAAAATGCGGACGATCTCTATGCCGCGTTCATGCGGGAGGACTGAGAGGAGTTTCCTATGAAACAGGCACTTCATTTCGGCGGCGGCAATATCGGCCGCGGCTTTATCGGCGAGCTGCTTGTCCGTTCGGGCTATGAAGTCACGTTTGTCGATGTGGCGGAGGCGCTCGTCGACGAGATCAACGCGCGCCGCGCCTATGATATCGAGATCGTCGGAGACGCGCCGCAGCGCATTCATGTGGAGCATGTCAAGGCGATCAACAGCAATACGAGTCTTGCGCCTCTGCTGGATGCCTTTGTGACGGCCGATATCGTGACGACCGCCATCGGTCCGAATATCCTCAAATTTATCGCGCCGAACATCGCGAAGGGGCTCGCGCACCGTCTTGAAAAGAACGAGGCGCCGCTCAACATCATCGCGTGCGAAAACATGGTCGGCGGTTCGACCGTACTCAAAAATTTCGTTTACGAGCATCTCTCGGACGAGGTGAAGGCAAAAGCGGACCGCTGTATCGGCTTCCCGGATGCGGCTGTCGACCGTATTGTGCCGATCCAGCACAACGAGGATCCGCTGCTTGTCAAGGTCGAGCCCTTTGCAGAGTGGGACGTCGATCGGAAGGGGGCGGCCGGAGAACCGCCCGCCATCGAGGGGCTGACGTGGGTGGACAACCTCGCGGCATATATCGAGCGTAAACTCTTCTCCGTCAATACGGGGCACGCCTCTATCGCCTACATGGCCTATCTGAAGGGCATCGAGGATATTGCCGCCGCCATGCGCGACGAGGAGATCGTCTCCTTCGTCCGGCGTGTCTGGGCGGAGACGAGCGAGCTCCTCATCGAGAAATATGGATTTGACCGCGAAAAACATGCGGCATATATCAGAACGGCGGAAGAGCGGTTCAAGAATCCACATCTTTCCGACGCTGTGACGCGCGTTGCCCGCGGACCGAAACGTAAACTTGGCGCACAGGACCGCCTCGTATCTCCCGCCGTCCAACTGGTGCGGATGGGGAAACGGCCGGACGCCCTTGCGACCGTGATTGCCGCCGCTCTCCGGTTCGACTACGCGGACGATCCCGAAGCGGTCGAGGTACAGGATTATGTGAAAGCGCACGGCTTCGATGCGGCGCTCACACACTTCACCGAGATCCCCGCAGGCTCAGAGCTGTTCGGCCTCATCGTGGAGAAGAACGCGGCGCTGAACGCATAACGCCGGTACAAAATTACATAAAGGCCTCTGCATCAGCGCGGTGCAGAGGCCTTTTTATGTGTTGTCGGTTTTCATTCTTTGGCATATAATGGAGAAAACATGAATGAGGAGCGAATGCAGATGAACTATCGTAAACTAGGCAATCTCACCGTCTCGTCCGTGGGGCTTGGCTGTATGGGCATGAGCCATGCCTATGGCGCGCCGGCGGATAAAAAGGAGATGCGCGAGCTGATTGCGGCGGCAGTCGATATGGGGGTTACGCATTTCGACACGGCGGAGGTCTACGGTTCGTCCGACGATCCGCATGACAACGAGCGGCTCCTCGGTGCGGCGCTCGCTCCATATCGGGAGAAGGTCGTCATCGCGTCGAAGTTCGGCGTCTCGTTCGATATGTCGCTCCTCAAGGAGGGGCGCAGCCCGATCGTGACGGACGCGCGGCCGGAAGTGATTCGTTCCTCTGTCGAAGGTTCGCTGCGGCGCCTCGGGACGGATCATATTGATCTCTACTATCAGCACCGCGTCGATCCGAAGGTGCCCGTCGAAGAGGTTGCCGGCGTCATGGGAGAGCTCATACGGGAGGGGAAGATTCTCTACTGGGGCATCTCCGAGGCAACGGAGAACGATATTCGCCGCGCACATGCGGTCTGCCCGCTGACGGCAGTACAGAACCGCTACTCTATGATGGCGCGCGGTTATGAACGTCTCTTCCCGGTGCTCGAGGAGCTCGGCATCGGCTTCGTCGCCTTCTCTCCGCTGGCAAACGGCGTTTTAACGGGGGCGTACGGTAAGGGCGACATATTCGATGCGAAGCTCGATATGCGCGCGCGGATGCCGCAGTTCACACCCGAGGCGATGGAGCGGAATGCGGAGCTGCTCGCGCTCCTGCGGAACCTCGCGGAGGGAAGGAGCGCGACGAGTGGGCAGATCGCGCTCGCGTGGATGCTCTGCAAGAAACCGTACGTCGCGCCTATCCCGGGCACGCGGAAAATCTCGCGGCTTAAAGAGAATGCAGGAGCCGCAGAGATCGTCCTCTCCGCCGCAGAGGTCGCCGCCATCGACGAGCAACTGTCGCGTGTGCCGATGTCCGCCGTATTCGGCGGGTCGGGATCCTAATATCAAGAAGAAAAATATTGATAAATCGGGGCTGCCGCACTTGCACATGTGTGCAAGCGTAACGGCCCTTTTTAATTTATGAATACCCTTCAATATTGATATAGAATACAACTATAAAATAGACCTATATAAAATATGTATTCCTTTTTTCTTGAAGAACATGGTAAAATAAATTAAAGTTATGGAAGGGATAATCTATGGTTGAAATCCGATTTAACGGCGTCGGGCAGTCATTTGAAGGGCGAGAAGTGCTGCGGGACGTCACCCGTAACTTTGTCGGCGGACGGATAACGGCGGTTGCGGGCCCGAACGGCAGCGGGAAGTCGACGCTGCTCCGCCTTGCGGCGCGGCTGATGATACCGACGTCGGGACGGGTCGAGACATTTCTTGACGGGGCGGAGGTCACCGGTGCGGCGTACCGTGTGCTGATTGGGATGGCAACGCCGGAGATGGAACTCTATACGCGTCTGACGGTGCGCGAAAATCTCGCTTTTCTGCTTGGGGCGCGCGGCGTTTCTGTGGAGGAATCGGCTCTGCAAGATCTGCTCGCGCGTATCGGGCTTTCGACGGAAGTCTTGTCTCGTCCGGCAGGACAGCTCTCCACGGGGATGCGTCAGCGCGTGCGGCTCGCGGTGCTCTTCGGCACCGATACGGATGTATGGCTGCTCGATGAGCCGGGGCTGGCGCTTGACAAGGCGGGATGCGCTCTTCTCAGAGAGGAAGTCCGCCATGCCGCCGCGCGCGGCCGGCTCATCCTGTGGGCGACAAACGACCGTGCGGAGAAGGAGGCGGCGGATGCGTGCATCGATCTTTGAGGCAACACGCCGTGTCGCCTACAAGGAACTCCTCGACGGTGTGCGTCACCGCGCAGGCTATGTGACGATGGGCATGTTCGCCCTCACTGTCATCGCCTTTATGAGTATGTCGCTTGCAGGCGATATGCCGGATGCGCGGCAGTCGGCGACGCTCTACTGGATCGTACTCTTCTTCGCGGCAACACTCCAAGGGGAACGCCTCTTTGCAGAGGAGGCTGCGGCAGGAACGCTTCTCTTCCTGCGGATCTATGTTCCGGCACAGGCGGTGCTCTTTGGCAAGATGGCGGCACACCTTGTCACACTGTTGATTCTTTCCGTTATCATTATGCCGTTCGTCATCGTCTTAATGGATGCGATGTTTATGCTCGATACGGCATTTCTCGCTGTCCTCCTGCTCGCGCTTTGGGGGATGGCGGCGGCAGATACCCTCCTCGCGGCGGTTGCCGCGTCTGCAAGCGTGCGCGGAGGTCTCGTGCCGGTGCTGCTACTGCCGTCGATGCTCCCCATTCTCCTGACTGCGATTGCCATTACAGCGGGAGAGGACGAGGGAGTACTGCTCGGCGGTATCCTCATCTACGATATGGCGCTTACGGTTGGGGCGTCGCTCCTGTTCGACTATCTATGGATTGAAAGCTAGGGGGAAGGGGGATATCGATGCTCAAAGGAGCCATCGGCATCTTAACGGCTGCCGCTCTCTATGCCGTGTTCTTCGTCGTTCCTCCGGCGGAGAGACTGGGCGAGTACGTGCGCATTGCATTCTTCCACATCCCCGTCGCGTGGGTCTCGGTCATCGCGTTTTTCTATGCCGCGTACCGCGGCGGGCGCTATCTGCGGACACGCGATCTTAAACACGATGCTGCGAGCGCGCGCGCAGCCGTACTTGGGCTCATCTTCACGCTCCTCGCGACAGGGAGCGGGGCGATTTTTTCAAAACTGACGTGGGGCGCGTACTGGAATTGGGATCCGCGGCAGACGACGATCTTCATCCTGCTCCTCATCTACGGCGCCTATCTGACGCTGCGCATGACGATGCGGGAGGAACGCGCGCGGGCGTCCGCATCGGCGGTCTATGCGCTCTTTTCCTTTCTCTCGGTTCCGTTCCTCGTATTCATTCTGCCGCGTATGTTCTTCTCGCTGCACCCGTCGCCCGTCATCAACGGCGCGGGACAGCTCGATATGGACCGCGTTATGCTTGCCGTGTTGATGCTTTGTCTTGTGGATGTAACGCTTATATTTGCCTGGCTGATGAAACGGAGGCCGTCATGAATCGTACCTATCTATTTATCGGGCTCATTCTTGCCTTTATCGGATGCCGGCTATTTCTTTGCGGACTCCGTGACGCCCTACGTCGGTATCGCAGAGGCGCGTGCGGTGGCGCGCAACGTGCAGGTCAAGGGCCTGCCGGATAAATCGGTCGCGGCGCATATGGAGGACGAGACGTTCGTGTTCTCCATCGCCGACGAGGAGACGGGCGAAACGATGCTCGTGCGCTATAAGGGCGTCAAGCCCGACACGTTCGACGAGGCGTATCACATCGTCGCCATCGGCAAATATGCGGACGGCAGCTTCAATGCGGACAAACTGCTGATCAAATGTCCCTCCAAATATGAATCCCAGAAGGGCAAGGTAAACGTATGATCGGTACCGTGTTTCTCGCCGGTGTGCTCCTTTCGGCGCTCGGTGCAGCCGTGTGTGACGCGCAGGGAAAGCATCGCGCGAGCGATATCTGCGCGTATCTCGCGGGACTCTTAGCGCTCGGCGCGGCGGCCGCGCTCCTCGCCGCGATTCTCACGGATGACTTCGGCTATGCCTACGTCGTGAGCTACTCGTCCATCGCGCTGCCGCTGCTCTACAAGGTATCGGCATTTTGGGCGGGGCAGCAGGGCTCCTTCCTTCTCTGGCTCCTCATTCACGCCGTCGTCGGCGTGATCATTGTGCGGCAGGGGCGTATGGGGACGTTCGGGCGCATTGTCTATCAGCTGCTGACGGCGCTGCTCGTCTTCCTCGTGCTGATCAAAAGTCCCTTCGCGTATGCGGAGACGATGGTCTCCGACGGCAACGGGATGAATCCGCTCCTGCAAGACCCGTGGATGGCGGTACATCCGCCGATCATTTTCGTCGGCTACGCGCTGCTCGCCGTGCCGTTCGCCTACTCGATCGAGAGCATGCTGAAGGCGCCCGCAGACGGCAATTTCCTCGCCCCTATGCGGCGTTGGGCGCTCGTCGCGTGGGCGTTCCTCGGCGCCGGCATCTTCATCGGCGGCTACTGGGCGTACAAGGTGCTCGGCTGGGGCGGCTACTGGGGCTGGGATCCCGTGGAGAACTCCTCCCTCGTGCCGTGGCTGCTCGCCTGCGTGCTCATCCATCTGATCTCTGTGGCGCGTGAGCGGCGCGGGGCATACTATCTCGTACATCTGGCGGCGATATTCTCCTACGCGTTCGTCCTCTACGGCACGTTCCTCACGCGCAGCGGCATCCTCGGCGACTTCTCCGTGCACTCGTTCGCGGGATCGGACATCGGGTTCTACATCGCGCTCGCGAACGGATTGGTGCTCCTCGCGGGACTCGGCATTCTCGCCGCACGGATCGAGCGCCTGCCGAAGGGGGCCGTCTACGGCGCGCACAAGAGCCGTGCATTTCTGATCCTCCTCGGTATGTTGCTGCTCGTCTTCATCACGGCGATCGTATTCTTCGGCATGTCGATGCCGCTCATCTCGGGACTGATCGGGGAGAGCGCAGCGGTCGATACGGGGTACTATGTGCGGACGACGCTGCCGATCGCCGTCGTGCTTGCCCTGCTGATGGGGGGCGGCGTACTCCTGCCGCGCACGGAGGGGGGGCTCGTTCGTCCCCCGTGGATCTTTGCCGCAGCCGTGCTCGGCGGCATCGCCGCAGGAGTCGCCGGCGTCACCGAGGCGGCCGCCGTGGTTCTCGCCGCGTTCGGGCTCTTTGCAGCGGCAGCGGCATGCGCCGCATTCCGTGGGCGGCGGCTTGGTCTTGGCGGGATGCTCGCCCACGTCGGCGCGGGACTCGCGCTCCTTGCTTTTGTCCTGTCGGGGAGCGGCAGTCAAACGATGACCGTGACGCTGACCCCCGATGTGCCGCAGGAAATCTACGGGCACACTGTCCTTTACCGCGGACAGGAATTCGCCGAGAGCGGCGGGGAAAAATCCTATCTCTACGAGGTGGACGGCGCGGCGTGTGAGGCGGTGACGAAACTCCGCGCGAACGGCGAAGATGCGGCGCGGGAACCTGCGATCGCGCGGACGCTCTCGGGCGATCTCTACATCGCCCCGACGCCGACCGCAGCGGAGCGGGACGAGATGATCCTGCACCGCGGCAGGACCGCGATGGGCGTGAACGATTATGCCTACCGCTATGAGGACATCAGCTACGAGCCGCAGGGCGGCGGCAAGACCCTCGTCACCGCGGATGTCGCCGTGACGGACGGCGAGACGGTCGAGACGGCGCAGCCCTCGATCCTCGCCACAGAGCGCGGCGGCACCTCGCGTCCCGTCGATGTGATGGACGGAAAATTCCGCATCCGTCTCACAGGCGTCTCTGGCGACGATCGCGACATCCGGCTCGAGCTGCTGCCGGCACGCGCGGAGGAGGCTGCGCTGCCCGTTACCGCGGCGGTCAGTACGAAGCCCGGCATCTCGCTGCTCTGGCTCGCCTGCATGCTCGTCACCGCGGGCGGCATCGCGGCGGCACTGCGGATGCCGCGCGGCAAAGGAGGTGGATCGCAGCGTGATTCCCAGGAATAAAACAGAAGGGAGGAAGGAAACATGAATCTAAAGCAGCTTTTGGAGCGGCATACGCTACGCTGCATCATCGGCGGATTTGCCCTCGGGCTGATCGTCGTCGCGGGCGGCATGCTCATGGACAAGGCGTCGGCCTCGCCCGCATTCTGCGGTATGTGCCACGCGATGCAGCATGAAGCCGCGACGCACGCCGTGTCCTCACACCAAAAGATTGCCTGCGTGGAATGCCATCTGCCGCATGATAACATCGCCGTCTATTACTTTGAAAAGGGAAAGACGGGCATGCACGACACGCTCCATCAGGTACTCGACGACTATCCCGTACACATCAAGATCTCCGATCACGGCCGGGATATCGTCAACGACAACTGTCTGCGCTGCCACGAGACCACCATGAGCGCCGTGTGCGTAGATCAGGGCAAAGACGGCAGCGCGACCTGTACGAAGTGTCACAGCCGCATTCCGCATGGTTCCAATCCTTTGGAAGGGGGGATAAGAGTTGAGTAACAGACAGAAAATCATCGCGGGCATGGCCGGGCTCTGCGCCCTGTTCTTTGGATTCGTCGCCGTGCGTATCGGCGCGCAGCCGAACGATACGAGTGTGAAGCTCGTCCAGATTTCCAAGGAGAACAACGCGCAGATTGGCAAGGAAGCGTACAAGGAAGCCTACCCGCTGCAGTACAACTCGTTCATGAAGAACAACGACGAGTCGCCGTCCCCCACGGGTTACGGCGGCAGCATGGAGGGGAACTCGCATCTCGAACATCAGCCCGAAATGGTCGAGAACTTCAAGGGGTACAAGTTCGCCATCCAGTATGACGACGACCGCGGACATACCTATGCGGGCTACGATCTCCTGCATTCGAAGCGTCTGCCGGGGCAGAAGGGCAGCTGTATCGTCTGCAAAGGCTCCTACATGTATGACGTCTGCTTCAAGGAGGACGGCTGGGCGTTTGCCTCCAAGCCGTTCCCCGAGGTCGCGGAGAACATCGCGGACGATCAGTGGTTCGGCTGCTCGAGCTGCCACGATCCCGACACGATGGAGCTGCGCGTCTATCAGCAGGGCTTCATCGAGTCGATGGCAAAGCGCGGCATCGATGTGAACGCCGCGAGCCACAACGAGATGCGCGCCTACGTCTGCGCACAGTGCCATACGGAGTATTACTTCACGGCGGAGGACGGACGCGTCGCGCATCCCTATGAGAACGGCTTCGACGCCGAGGACGAGTACCGGTACTATCAGTCCGGCCAGGCGGGCGGATTCAAACGCGACTGGGTGCATGCCGATTCCAAGGCACAGATGCTCAAGGCGCAGCATCCGGACTTCGAGTCGTGGGCGACCAGCGTGCACGCGGATGCGGGCGTCACCTGCGTGGACTGCCATATGCCCTATATGCGTGACGGCGGCAAGAAGTACACGTCGCACTGGATGACGAGTCCGCTCAAAACGACGAAGGAATCCTGCCTCAAGTGTCACGACGAGAGCGAGGAGACGCTCGTCGCACGCGTGAAGACCATCCATGACAATACGTTCCGGCTCCAGCGCATCGCGGGACAGACCGTCGCGAAGGCACATCTAACGATCAAGGCCGCGATGGACGCGGGCGTGCCCGACGCCGCGCTTGAGGATGCGCGGGCAAAAGTGCGCGAGGCACAGTGGTACTGGGATTGGGTCGCCGCAGAGAACGGCGTCGGCTTCCATAACCCGGATAAAATGACGCGTACCGCGGGTCTTGCGATCGATCTCGCACATCAGGCGATCGAGTCCGCAGAAGCGGCGCGGTATGGATTTCAACCGCTCTAAGGATATATGAACGCAACAAAAAAAGAATCGCCGCGGCGATTCTTTTTTTGTGTGTGATTACACCATTCCGCTCATCCAGATGAGACGCAGGCCGAGCGCGAACATAGCTGCGGAGAGGAGGACGAGGATCACGGCGGATTTGGTCTTTTTTGAAAGCGCGGCGCCGATCTGCGCGCCGACGGCCGCGCCGACGGAGATGCAGACGGCGGGCGTCCAGATCACGTGCCCCAGCCATACGTGGCTGATCACGCCGAACGCGGCGGACGCCGCGAGAACGAAATGAGACGTCGCCGTCGCCATGTGCACGGGAAAGCCGAAGAGATAGACCATCAGCGGCACATGGATCACGCCGCCGCCGATACCGAAGATACTCGAGAGGAAGCCGACCCCCGTACTCGAGGCAATGCCGAGCGAACGGTTGAATGCAAATCCCGCGGGCAGATCGTGGACATCCGCGTGTTTCTTATGCGTCGCGTTCCAGAACATGATACCCGCCATGATGAGCAGGAACGCGCCGAACGACGCGTAGAGCATCGGCCCGGTGAAGTCGTCGACGATATACGAGCCGAGGAACGCGCCGGGCAGCGTCGCGAGCGCGAACGGCACGGCGGCGGGGAAGAAGACGCGCTGCTGCCGGACGTACGCCATCGTCCCGGAGAGCGCATTGGCAAGTACGATCACGAGCGAGGTCCCCGTGATCTGCGCCGCCGTGTGAAAATACGGATAGATTCCGCCGTCCGATAGGAAGAAGATGAAAATCGGCACACAGATCAAACCGCCGCCGATGCCGACGAGCGTTCCGAACGTCCCGACAAACACGCCGAGCACGAGAAAGAGAAGGATGTCCAACCCCATAAAAATACCTCCTAAAATATCGACTTATTGCTCATTATAGCACAGCGGAAGCGTTAGACAATAGGGGAGAATTATGGTAATATAACAAAAAAAAGAAGCCGAGTTATTATTTTTAGGATTTCTTTAGGAGGGCTTCTTTGCGGTTTTAGAAGGGAAGGAGGGCAGACGAAAACTTTATTGGAAAGGCCGTTCGTATATCTTTGTGTATTGTAAGGAAAGAAGTGACAAGCAATGGTTACATTTCTTGGCGCGCTCGCAACGCTGATTTTGGGCTATCTGATCTACGGCACCATCGTAGACAAGGTATTCGGCCGCACGGGGGAAACCGCGCCTGCCGTCCGGCTGGAGGACGGCGTGGATTACATCCCGCTTCCCACGTGGAAGGTATTCCTCATTCAGCTCCTCAACATCGCGGGACTGGGACCTATCTTCGGCGCGCTTGCAGGCGCGCTCTGGGGGCCGAGCGTTTACCTGTGGATCGTCTTCGGAAGCATCTTCGCGGGCGGTGTGCACGATTATCTTTCGGGCATGATTTCATTCCGTGAGGACGGTAAGAGTCTCTCGGAGATCGTCGGGAAGAATTTGGGCAATATCATGCTCCAGATCATGCGCATTTTCTCCATCGTCCTGCTCGTCCTCGTCGGCGTCGTCTTTATGACGGGACCGGCGATGCTCCTCTCGAAGCTGACGGGGCTCCAGGTGCTCCTATGGCTCGCGGTTATCTTCACCTATTACACACTTGCGACGCTTCTGCCGATCGACAAGATCATCGCGCGGTTCTATCCGCTTTTCGGCATCTGCCTCATCGTCATGGCGCTCGGCATCATGGGCGGCATGCTCTTCGGCGTCGGCGGACATACGATGCCCGAGATGACGCTCGAGAACCTGCATCCGAAAAACCTGCCCATCTGGCCGCTGCTGTTCATTACCGTTGCATGCGGCGCCGTGTCCGGCTTCCATGCGACCCAGTCGCCGATCATGGCGCGCTGTCTCAAGGATGAGAAGATGGGACGTCCCGTATTTTACGGCGCAATGATTGCCGAGGGCATCATCGCGCTCTGTTGGGCGGCTGCGGGCGTGACCTTCTATGACGGTACGGCGGGACTTGGCGCCGCGCTCAAGGAGGCCGGCCCCGGCGGCGTCGTCTACGATATCTGCGTCGGATTCATGGGGGCGATCGGCGCCGGCGGCGTGAGTATCGGCGCGATCCTTGCCATGCTCGGCGTGATTGCCTGCCCCATTACATCCGGCGATACGGCGTTCCGCTCCGCGCGTCTGACCCTTGCCGACTGGCTGAACATCCCGCAGAAAGAGGCGGCGAAACGCCTCGTGATCGCCGTCCCGATGCTCGGCATCGGACTCGTCCTCTCGCAGATGGATTTTACCATCATCTGGCGGTACTTCTCGTGGGCGAACCAGACGCTCGCTATGATTACGCTTTGGATGGGGACGGCGTATCTCTATCTGCATAAACCGGGCTCCTATGCTTATATCGTCGCCATGCTGCCGGCTATCTTCATGTCGGCCGTTACGACGACATACATCCTTCAGGCACCCGAGGGATTCGGCCTGCCGACCGACATCACCTATCCCGCCGGCATCGGCTTCGCCGTATTGTTCACCGCGCTCTTCTTCCGCGCGTATATTCTCAGGAAGAGAACAATCTGACGGCAACGATACGGTCTGATAGAAAGCCGTCGTATAATTGCGGCGGTTTTCTATTGCAAGTATGCGGATAAACATGATACAATAATTCCATCCTATGAACGGGGACGAATCTTATTTGCACAGCGATAAGGAGGAAATATTTACATGGCAAGCAGCGAAGAGAAAGATTTGCAGGACAAGGTAAAAAAGAGCGCCGCGGCGCCGGAGACGCCTGTCCCGGAGGGCGGAGCGAAGGCGGAGAAATTCAAGACCTTCCTCAAAGAGAACGACATCAACTTCTTTGAATCGCAGACGCTCGCGGATGAGTTCCATACGACGATCTTCCGCTCGCGCATCGAGGCGAAGGGGCAGATCATGCCGATGGCGATCTTCATCGACGACAGCATCTTCACCATCATTCGCACCCAGGTTGCCACGGGCATCAACGCGAAGAATGTCGCGCGCATCAAGGACCACCTCAACGCGTTGAACGCGGAGTACAAGATCTTTAAGTACTATCTGCGTGAGGACGGCAACATCTATCTCGATATCTGCGTTCCGTTTGTCGACGAGACTTTCGATAGCCGGATGATCCAGACCCTCCTGCCGATCCTCGTACAGCAGCTCGAGACCGTTTACGAAGATCTTATGGCGGTTGTTTGGGCAAAAAAATAGAAGCCGCGCTATAATAACGTTCGATAGGGCTAAGATATGAACGCGCATGCCGCATTTATACCTTAGTCTTTTTTATGCAAAATATTCACAGTCCGGTCATACGCTCCCTTGATTTCTTTTTCAAATCTCAGTACAATAAATGGCGGAAACGGGGGAATGGCATGAACTTCAAGAAAATTATCGGCGGGCGTCAGTTCTGGACGTTGATCGCCGTGCTTGCCATTCTTCTCGGCGCGCTGCTCATCCTTTGGAAACCGGAGGAACAGGCGCAGGCGGTGCGGCTCCCGCATGCCGAGGACGATACGCAGGTGGTCGTGCTGAACTATCATATGGTCAACTCCATGTTCATCTCCCTCGCCGTTGAACCGGAAGATTTTGACTGGCAGATGAAATACCTTGTCGAGCACGGTTATCATACGATCACGCCCGACGAACTTTACGACTACCTCGCAGGGACGGGGACGCTGCCCGATCGTCCCGTCCTCATCACATTCGACGACGGCTATGTCGACAACTATACGACGGCGTATCCCATTTTAAAAAAATATAACCTCAAGGCGACCATCTTCGTCGTCACGGGGTTCCTCAGCAAGCGCAAGGGCTATCTCACGTGGGATCAGCTGCGCGAGATGGAACAGCACGGCATTACGATAGAGTCGCACACCGTGACGCACGCCCCGCTTCCCGAGCTCCCGGACGACAAGATCCGCGAGGAGCTCGTCGACTCGAAACGGCAGGCGGAAAAAGAACTCGGGCATCCGGTTGAGTTTATCGCATACCCCACGGGCGTCCACGATCTCCATATCGCACAGATGGCGCGGGAGGCCGGGTATAAGGGCGGGTTTACCGTCAAATACAGCGACGTCGATCGGAACAGCAATGTGTTCGCGATGGAGCGCGTGCCCATCTTCCGTACGGCGAATACGAACAAAGACTTTACGGATCGTCTGCGCTACACGTCGAACATGACGCAGTTCGGCTGGACTCGAAATTAGTGAGAAATATTCCCGATATTCAAAATAAAAACATAAAACTATAAATTTTACTTTTAAAAAGTATAACCTTATGGTATAATAACATCGTTGCATCTGATAGAGGAGTTATATGCGAGGGAACACGGATACTCGTCCTCCTGTATCGGGTCAAGATATTTCTTTGACGGCGGGAAAGTCCCGCAAGGAGGATTAGCATGAAGAAGACTTTAGTAGCCGCTCTTGCAGCTGCGCTGACGGTCGGCGCGGCTTCGACGACGTTTGCGGCCGCGAATCCGTTCTCGGATGTGCCCCGCGATCACTGGGCATACGACGCCGTGACGCAGCTCGCTGCCGACGGCGTTGTCGAGGGCTACGGCGACGGCACGTTCCGCGGCGACCGCAACATCACGCGTTACGAGATGGCGCAGATGGTTGCAAAGGCAATGGCAAAGGGCGATATGTCCGCGTCGGACCGCGCGCTCGTCGACCGCCTTGCCGCCGAGTTCGCGGATGAGCTCAACAACCTCGGCGTCCGCGTTTCGAACCTCGAGCGCAATGCCGATATGGTGAAGTGGAACGGACGCCTCCGTTACACCTACACGAGCAACCGCCACGATGCGAATCACAGCAAGGTAAACAACGACGGACTGCTGTTCCGACTCGAACCGTCGGCAGAGGTCAACAGCCATTGGCACGTCAAGGCGCGTCTCGATGCGACGGCGAACATGAAGAATGATACCAGCAGCGATGTTTCGCTGAAGCGCGCTTATGCGCAGGGCGACTATACGAACTTCCAGGTGAAACTCGGTAAGATCGGCCTTGCCTCTCCCGAGAACAAAGTCCATCCGGGCTCCGGCTGCCTCCTCACCGATGAGAGCGCAAAGTTCTCGGGCGCCGAGGTCACGTTCGGCAATAAGTTGCAGGCAACCGTACAGGCAGGCCGTTACGCCTATGATTCGAAGACCATCTACGGCAGTTCCGTAAAGCCTCTCCCGAAACTCTCCAATGAGACGGCGAACTATCAGTCGATCGATCTCAAGTATATGGCCGGCAATGTGTCGCTCGGCGCGGGATACTTCCATCTCGGATCGATGCAGTTCGTGGGCCGCGGGATCGGAACGCAGCCGTATGCAAGCGGCAGCAACGATGCCAAGGATGCGAATATCTGGCGCGTTTTCGCCGGGTATCGTTTCGACAAGAACAATGCCCTCGGCGGTTCTTATGCCAGCAATACAAAGGCGGACAATTACAAGAACGCTTACACCGTCGAGTATGACTACAAGGGGGCAAAGGCTTCCGATCAGGGATCATGGGGCGCGTATGTCGCGTACCGCAAGCTCGGCGCTTTCGCGGCGATTGCCCCGACGACGGACGGCGCGGGATACAACCAGAAGGGCGTCGAGGTCGGTTTCGACTACGTTCCGCTCAAAAATGTCGTTTTGAAAGCAAAGTATTTCAACGGCAAGGACATGTATGTCCCCGCAGGCAGCGACGATAAGGTGCAGAATCTCTTCGGGCGCGTAGAGTTCCTGTTCTAATCGAATCTGATGCTCACAGCAGAAAAGCCCAAGGCATCCGAGCGGTGCCGCGGGCTTTTTGATTTGAAATATAAAGAGGGGATCGGAATTTAATGGTTGTCGATATTTGTAATAACATTACGATAATAAAATTTAGACTTTGCAAATATCAAATTCATATGATATAATAACCGCGTTGAACTGCGGTATAGGGGCTTGATGTGAGGCAACAAGGATACTCCGTCCTCCTGTACCGGGTCAAGATGTTTCTTTGACGGCGGGAAAACCCCGCAAGGAGGTATTAACATGAAGAAGACTTTGGTAGCAGCTCTTGCGGCTGCGCTGACGGTCGGCGCGGCTTCGACGACGTTTGCGGCCGCGAATCCGTTCTCGGATGTGCCCCGCGATCACTGGGCATACGACGCCGTAACGCAGCTCGCTGCCGACGGCGTTGTCGAAGGCTACGGCGACGGCACGTTCCGCGGCGACCGCAACATCACGCGTTACGAGATGGCGCAGATGGTCGCAAAGGCGATGGCAAAGGGCGATATGTCCGCATCGGACCGCGCGCTCGTCGACCGCCTTGCCGCCGAGTTTGCGGATGAGCTCAACAATCTCGGCGTCCGCGTCTCGAACCTCGAGCGCAACGCGGATATGGTGAAGTGGACGGGCGAACTGCGTTACCGTTATTGGAGTCGTCGTAACGACCACAAGAACGACACAAAGGTCGCTCAAAAAGCAAACAAGGATCAGCTCCAGCTGCGCCTGTTCCCGACGGCGGAGATCAACGATCACTGGCATGTCAAAGCGCGTCTGACGGCTTCGAGCAACATGAAGACGGATGAGAGCGGTGATGTCGCCCTTACCTATGCGTATGCGGACGGCGACTACGGCAAGTTCCATGTCCAGCTCGGTAAGATGCCGCTGTTCTCGAATGCCGATCAGGGGATCGTCGCCGACGATTTCTTCTCGGGCGCACAGGTCTCCTACGGTGACAAGTGGTCGGTGCTTGCGGAAGCGGGCCGCTGGAACCTTGACGATGCCAATAAGAATATTGCTGCAGCGACGGATAAAGCCGCCAACTATCAGGGCATCGAACTCGGCTACCGTTCCGGCAAGCTCGTGCAGAGCGGCGTTGGCTATCGCCACTTCTCCAGCGAGGCGTTCAAGAGCGCAGCCCTTTACAATACGAACGGCGCGCCGCAGGATAAGGCCGACATCTGGTCTGTCGGCGCAACGTATGCGTTTGACAAGAACGCGTCCCTCAGCGCCGCCTACGCGAACAACACGAAGGCGGACGATCTGAAGAAGGGCATGAGCTTCCAGCTCGACTACAAGGGGGCGAAGAAATCCGATATGGGATCGTGGGGCGCCTATGTCGCGTACCGCAATATCGGTTCCAACGTAGGCCTTGCGCCGACCTTCTCGACGGATCAGCTGACCACTGTAAAAACCAACGGCGCGAAGGGCATCGATCTCGGTCTCGGCTATGTTCCGTTCAAGAACGTCCTGATGCAGGCGCAGTACTTCAACGGCAAAGAGCTTAAGACGGACAACAAGATCCAGACGCTCTACGGCCGCGTCAGCTTCTTCTTCTAAAGAATTTAAATCCCATAACGGGATTTCCGTAAAAAAAGAGTGCCGATCGGCACTCTTTTTTTATGTCCGAATTTATCTTACAGCACTTCTTTCAACACCCATGCGATGAGGTGTTCGCCGCACGGTACGCCGACGCGGTCGGCGGCGGCCTTTGCTTCCTCCGAGGCGTCGGCGGGAGCGACGCCGATATCCGCCGTGCGGAGGAGCGAGACGTCGTTTCCGTAGTCTCCGCATGCAACGACGCGGCGCCCCGCGTAGGCGGGCATGGCGCGCAGGACGTCCGCCATATCGCCCTTCGATGTGCCGGGGGCGACGTATTCCAGGTAGTTCGCATCGGAGTAGAACGACGTGGAGATTTTATCAATGCCAAGTTCTTTCGCCAGCCGCTCGACAAAGGTCAGGTTGACGGGCGCGTCGCAGACGAAGAATTTCAGCCATGTCTCCTGCTCTACGTCGCGCAGGGGGCGGCGCGTCACATTGTAAAACTCATCGTCGAGGCGCGGGTCGTCGTTTTCCTCAGGCGTGAGAACGTTGCAGTCGTCGGCGGTATAGACCTCGACGCAGGCGCGGGGGAACCGGAAGAGGACTTGCGCGGCAAAATCCCGCCAAATATCTCCGTCGAGCGTCCGCGACTCGAGCACGCAATCCGCACTGAGATCTTTCAGCATAGCGCCGTTGAAGAAGATGGAAGGCGCGTTTACGGCGATGCCCTCGAGGTAGGGAAGCGCCGCGCCGGGCGCGCGTCCGGTCGCTATGGCAAATGCGCCGCCGCGTTCCGTAAACGCATGAATGGCGTTTATGTTTTCCTCCGAGATCATCTCGTAACGCGGGACGATCGTGCCGTCGAGGTCACTGATGAGAAGAATGTCGTCGTATCTTTTTTCACTCATAGAGCGTCAATATCCTTTAGATAGTTTTCCATCATAGCGCGTCCCGCGGGGGTCAGAATCGACTCGGGGTGGAACTGGATACCCTCGATGGGGAGCGACTTATGGCGTACGCCCATGACGGTGCCGTCGTCCAATTCGCTTGTAATTTCGAGTGCGTCGGGAAGGCTCGTACGGTCGATGATCAGAGAATGATAGCGCGCAACCCGCACGCCGTCCGGGATACCGCGGTAGAGCCCCGTGCCGCAGTGTCGGATGGGAGAAGATTTGCCGTGGACAATCTCGTTCGCGCGGATGATCTTTCCGCCGAACACCTCGCCGATCGCCTGATGACCGAGACAGATGCCGAGAATGGGGAGTACTCCGCTAAGCGCGCGTACCGCATCCTCTGTGACACCCGCATCTTTCGGCAGGCCGGGGCCCGGGGAGATGACGACGCCGCCGTAGCCGCGCGCGCGAATATCATCCGGCGTCATCGCATCGCTCCGGACGACTTCGACGTCGGCGCCGATATCTTTCAGCAGCTGATAGATGTTGTAGGTGAAGGAGTCGTAGTTGTCAAGCAAAAGCAGCATTGTTCTCCACCTCCTCTACCACCTGAAAGAGCGCTTTGGATTTTTGCAGAATCTCGAGATACTCTTTCTCCGGAACGGAGTCCTTGACAATGCCCGCGCCCGATCGGATCACCGCCGTGTCGTCGTTCTCGATGCACATGGTGCGCAGGGTGATGCACATGTCCATATTGCCGCGGAAATCCATGTAGCCCACCGTGCCCGCATAGAAACCGCGCGGGGCATCCTCCAAATCATGGATGATCTCCATTGCGCGCAGTTTCGGCGCGCCGCTGACGGTGCCCGCGGGGAAGGCCGCGCGCAGGACATCCATCGGCGCGTAGGAGGGCGCGATTTTCCCTACGACGCTGCTCACCATATGGGAGACATGCGAGAACCGCTCGACGGCCATGAGTTTCGGTACGCGCACGGTGCCGGGCACGCTGATGCGGCCGAGGTCGTTGCGCGCGAGGTCCACGAGCATGGCGTGCTCGGCACGTTCCTTTTCGTCCGCAAGGAGATCTGCGGCGAGCGCCGCATCCTCTTCCTCCGTTCGGCCGCGTTTACGCGTGCCGGCGATGGGGTAGGTCCAGACGGTATCCTTCGCGGCCTTGACCAGCATCTCGGGCGAGGCGCCGACAAGCTTCACCGTGCCGAAATTGTAGTAGAACATATAGGGCGAGGGATTGACCTGCCGCAGTCTCCGATAAAAGAGAAAAGCGGGGCGCGTGATCTTCTCGCGGAATCGATAGGAGGGGACGACTTGGAAAATATCGCCCGCATAGATGTGTTCCTTGGCCTTCCGGATCGCTTCGAGGAAACGCGCGGGGGGCGCGGCATAGCGCGCCATAAAATCTACGGGGGCGGTCCTTTTCGAACGCGGCGCCGGAGGCGGGGAGAACGGGGCGGCAAGACGCCCGCGCACCTCCGAGAGGCGATCCGCAATCGTGTCGTAGAGCTTGCCGGGATCGTCGCCTTCCTTGATATCCGCAAGATAGTGCAGACGCGCGCTTCCCTTGAGCGCGTCGTAGACGACGAGGAAGCGGCACATCATGAACTGTCCGAGGAGATCCTCGCCGCTAAGTTCCACACCGCGCACACGGTCGAATGTGGCGGCCGTCTCATATGAAAAATACCCCGCCAGTCCGCCGTGGACAAGCGGCAGCTGCTCGTCATCCGCGGGAACGGCGGGGGTAAAACGCGCGGCATAGGCCTTCATCGTCTCGTGCGGCGGACCCGCGATGCTCTTCATCAGGCCGTTCTCGTTGACGAGCAGTTGATCGGCGAATACTTGAACGCGCACGAACGGCTCGCCGCCGATGAAGGAATAGCGGCCGAACTGCTGCTGCGTCGTGTCGACGGACTCCATGATGTAGCCCTTCTTCTCGCCGACGAGTTTATAGTAGACGGAAACGGGCGTGTCGAGATCCATCGTCAGTTCGGTGAAGACGGTGATGAGGTTTGCCGTTTTACTGTAAGCGATAAATTCTTCTTTGCACGGCGTCAGCTTCATCCGTTGATCTCCATCACGATGTCCTTCTCGTTGCGGCCGAGAATCCAGCCGAGCGCCTTCAGCTCCGCATACAGCATCTGCTGTTGCTCGCGGTTGTTTTCACGGCTGAGTTTCAGCTGTTTGTACTGCTTGCGTCCGAGGTTGTAACGCGCGAGGATCTCCGCCTCGCTGCGCATTTTGCGCCTGCCGCTCGCATGCATGCGGACGAGCTCCTCGACGTCCGCCTCCGTATAGGCGGGCGGCTTCGGCGGCGCGGCCATTTGGCGCACGAGATTCGTGATGTCCTGATCGCTCATATCCATAGTGGATGCTCCCTTCGTATTCCTCTTTTATTTTATCCGGTCAATGTTCGGCATTTTCGGGAACGGATCCTTCCTTGCGGCGAAGATACTCGATCATCGCGTCGGCGACGTGCTTTGCGTTCTTGACGACCTGTACGACGTTCCAAGGGCCGAGGACGACGTCGCCCGCGGAGAAAACCCCGTCGCGCTCCGTCATGCCGTTTTCGTCGACTTTGACGAGCCCTTTCTCGTTGAACGTGACGCCCTTTGTCGTGCGGACGATTTTATCCTTGACGCCTTGGCTTGCCGCAATGACGGTGCTGTCTGCCGGGATAAGATAAGGCGCGCTCTCGCCGATGAGGTTCTGCTCCTCGTCAAAGATACGGTCGCACATCATCGGGCCCTCGGGTGTTACCGAATGAATGCCCTTCGCATATTGGATCTCGCAGCCGTCCATGAGGGCGTACTCCAGCTCGCGTTCGCTCGCGGAGATGCCGTTGCGCCGCGCGTAGATGGTGACGTAGCGGCTGCCTTTACGGATCGCTGTGCGCGCCACATCCATCGCGGAGTTGCCGGAGCCGATGACGGCGACGCGGTCGCCGAGCCGGTAGACGTCCGGGTTTTGGAGGTAGTTCACCGCATAGTGGCAGTTGCCGAGGGTTTCGCCGGGGATATGGAGGGCTTTTGCGCGCCACGCGCCTGTGCCCATGAAGACCGCCTCGTACCCGTCGCGGAAGAGGTCGTCTACCTTCAGCGCGCTGCCGATCGTCGTGTTCGGGCGGATGTGGATGCCGAGCATGTGGAGCTTCTCTCCGTAGCGGTCGATGGTCGACGGGGGCAGGCGGAAATCGGGGATGCCGTAGCGGAGCATGCCGCCGATCTTCTGCATGCGTTCGAATATCGTCACGCCGTAGCCCTCCTGCGCAAGTTTGACCGCAACGACGATGCCCGCGGGACCCGCGCCGATCACGGCGACGTTGTGCCCGTTGTAGGACTTGCGCGTGAGGACGAGTTTATCGAGAAAGGTGTCGGAGATATAGTGCTCGATGCTCGAGATTTGGACCGGCGCGCCGCGGCGCCCTTGGATGCAGTTGCCTTCGCACTGTGCGTCATGATCGCAGACGAGCGAGCAGAAGACGCTCATGGGGTTGTTATCGTAGAGCATCGCGCCCGCCTCGTTGATCTTGCCGTCGAGGAACAGGCGGATCATCTCCGGCACGTTGGTCTGCACGGGGCAGCCTTTGATGCGGCACAGCGGTTTCTTGCACTGGAGACAGCGGCGCGCCTCGTTGATGACATGAACGGCCATAGAAAGATTCCTTTCGTTCGCTTCCTAAATATTATTGTATACACATGCGTAATTATACCATACTTTCACGCCGATACAAAAGAATTTTACTATTATTGAAATGACGATTATAGGACTTAAGGCTTGATAATGCATGGGAGTTATGATAATATAATTTAAAAGAATAAAATTTCCCTGTGAAAAAGGAGTGGTCCGCGGTGCAGTTCAAATCAATTCGTACAAAATTTTTAGCATTTATTATTCCCGTTACGCTCGTCGGCTTCCTTATTTTCTTTGGCGTCAGTTACACAATGTCGAGCCGTATGCTCGACGCCAATGCCGAGCGGATCGGGACGGGGATCGGCAAGCAGGCGGGACTCGATGCGCAGCGCGTCTTTGAACAGAACAAGGCGCACCTGGAGGATCTCTCGCGTGAGGACGCGATCCTCAGCGGGGACCGCGCGGCGCGGCTCGCGAAACTGCGGGACGTGAAGGAACACACGAATATGTTCTCCAACGTCTCCTATATCGGGCTCGACGGTATGGGATTCGATATCGACGATCATAACTTTGACCGCAACGACCGCGATTATTTTAAGCGCGCGGTACAGACGAAGTCGACCGTCATCTCGGAACCGGTTATCTCCTCCATCACGGGTAAGGTCATCGTTGTGATCTCCGTTCCGGTCATCGACAACGGCGCCGTGCAGGGGGTGGTGACGGGAACGATCGGCCTTGCGAATTTCGACGAGAGCCTGGCATCCATGTCCGTCTACCGAACGGGGAACCTCATCGTTGTGGATGAGTCCGGTGTCGTGATCATCGCGCCGAAGGATGCGGCAAAGATCGGCAAGGCGGCCTTCGGCAAGGAAAACGCAGACGAAAAGACGGCGCCGGAGCTTGTCGCGGCGTTTAAGAGCGTATTGGATCAGAACGCACCCGCAATCGCGCACTATACGGGGGCGCAGGGCGACGCGATGACGGGGATGCTCGTTCCCGTACAGCTTGACGGGCGCCGTTGGGTCGTCGTGTCCGAAGTGACGACGGGAGAGATTCGCGCAGAGGCGAATGATCTCTTCGGCATCCTCGCGGGACTGACGATCTTGATGCTGCTCATCGTGATGGGGGTCATCTTCTACATCGCGAACAACTTCGCCGCAAGCATTAAAAAGGTGCTCGCCGCATTTGACCTCCTCAACGATGGTGATCTGCGCGACCGGCCGAAGTCGGTCACGTCTGCGGATGAGCTCGGACAGCTCTCCGACGGTTTTATTAAGATGCGCAAGACCCTCCGCGATCTGATCAAGGGGATCCAATCGCATGCCGTTGACGTCTCAAAGTCCGCGGAGACCGTATCGCATGCCGCGCAGCAGTCGACGGAGGCGTCGACACACGTCGCGGACACGATCTCGGAGATTGCGGCGGGCGCGGACCGGCAGCACGCGTCCGCGGTATCCGTGACGAATGCGGCGACGGCGATTTCGGAACGCACGACGACGATGGCCGCGCGTGCGGAGGAAGTCGCGGAGGTGACGAATAACACGATCGACCGCGTACGCGAAGGCCGGCACTCCATCGATGAAGTTGTGAATTATATGGAGCAGATCAAGACGGGGGCGGAGACGGTCGATGCGGCCATTACGGCGCTCGGAAAGAGTTCCGAAGAGATCAGCCACAGCGTCGAGGTCATCGTGGGCATCGCCGAGCAGACGAATCTGCTTGCGCTGAACGCCGCGATCGAGGCGGCGCGCGCAGGCGAGCAGGGGCGGGGATTTGCCGTCGTCGCCGAGGAAGTCCGCAAACTTGCCGAGGAGTCGGGAGAATTTTCAAAGCGTATCGCGCAGACGATGCAGTCGGTGCAGTCCGATATGGAACGCGCCGTCGAGGCCGGCAAACGCGGCGGCGAATATGTCGGCTACGGTCTGACCTCCGTTCGGACGGCCGACGATGTCTTCCAGTCGATCTCCGCGGCGATCCAGCAGCTTGGCGACGGCGTGAAGGGCATTACGGACGGCATCAAGCAGATGGACGGTCAGGCAAAGACCGTACGCGAACAGATCGTCTCCGTGCAGGAGATCAGCATGTCGAATTCGAGCGGCGTGCAGTCGGTGTCCGGCGCCGCACAGGAGCAGTCGGCTTCGATGGAGGAGATCTCCGCCGAGACGCGCGCTCTGTCGGATCTCGCGGAGGAACTTGCCGGCGAGACGAAACGGTTCAAACTGTAAATCATATATTGCCATCCATAAGAGGCGGCGGCTGCCGCCTCTATTTCTATACGATCAATGAAGAATTCGAATATTTTTCACCATTAAATATTAATGATTTAAGTTATTTATGTCTTGTTAATATATGAGATTTATGATACGATGCAATTCAGCGGTAAAACTGAATAAGCACGTATTCTTAGGGGGGTAGAGAAATGCAGTTTAGATCTATTCGGACGAAATTTTTAGCGTCCATTTTGCCTGTCGTGCTGATAGGGTTCCTCGTGTTCTTCGGCGTGAGCTACATGATGTCGAGCAGCATGCTGGACGAAAATGCAGAGACGATCGGCAAGGGCGTCGGGAAGCAGGCCGCCGTCGAGATTCAGCGCGTCTTCGACACCAACGAGGTTCATCTTGAGGTTCTGTCGCGCGAGGAAGCGATCCTGCACGGGGATGATGCGGCGAAGATCGCCAAAATGCAGGAAGTGAAAAAGGATGCGCAGGTGTTCTCCGTGATCTCGTACCTCGATGCGACGGGGAAGGGGTTCAGCGTCGAAGGCGAGCCGATCGAGCGTTCTAACCGGGCTTATTTCAAGAAAGTCATGGAGACCCAGAAGACCGTGGTATCGGAGCCGCTCATATCCGGGAGCACGGGGAAAGTAGCCACTGTTATCGCTGTTCCGATCAAGGAGAACGGCGCCGTCGTCGGTATGGTGACCGGAACGGTCGGTCTTACGCGTTTTGACGACACGCTTGCGGCGATGGCGACATATAAGACGGGACAGCTGGTCGTTCTGGATGAGACGGGCATCGTCATCATCCACCCGAAAGAACCGGAACAAGTCGGAAAACTCGACTTCAGCAAGGAAGTATCCAGCGTCCGGATTTCGCCGAGTCTTGTCGAGGCATTCAAGAATGTCATCGATAAAAATGAGCCCGCCGTTGCGCACTATGAGCGCGAATCGGGCGAGAAAATGACGGGCATCCTCGTGCCGATCCAACTCGACAACCGCCGCTGGGTGGTCATGTCGGAGGCATCGGACAGCGAGATTCTAGCGGCGGCGCATCATTTGCTGCTCATCCTCACGGGACTGACCGTCCTGATGCTGATCGTCATCACGGCAATCATCTTCTTCATATCGCATAGTTTTGCGGATGGGATCAAGCGCATCGTACGCGTCTGCGAGGTTCTCAACAGCGGCGACCTGCGCGATACGCCGAAGTCCGTCACGTCCGAAGACGAGATGGGACGGCTCTCTGACGGTTTCATCCAAATGCGCCGGACGCTCAACAAACTCATCAAGGGGATCCAGTCCAACGCGGCGGAACTCTCGACCTCGGCGGAGGCGCTGACAGACGCATCGCAGCAGTCGGCGGAGGCGTCGAATCACGTTGCCATCTCCATTACGGAGATCGCGGAGGGCGTCGAGCGGCAGTCCGAATCGTCGCGTTCCGTGGCGGATGCGGCGGCGTCGATCTCGAGCCATGCGGCGGAGATGTCGCAGCGTGCGGAGTCGGTTGCCGAGGTGACGAACGAGACGGTCGAGCGCGTCAAAGAAGGACGGCGTTCCATCGACGAAGTAGTCAACTACATGAATCAGATCAAGAGCGGCTCCGAGACCATCGAAGGAGCGATTACGGCGCTCGGCAAGAGTTCGGAGGAAATCAGCCGGAGCGTGGACGTCATCGCGGGCATCGCCGAGCAGACGAATCTGCTCGCGCTGAACGCGGCGATCGAGGCGGCGCGCGCGGGCGAGCACGGGCGTGGATTCGCCGTCGTCGCCGAGGAAGTCCGCAAACTCGCGGAGGAGTCGGGCGAGTTCTCCAAGAAGATCTCGCAGACGATGCAGTCCATCCAAGGCGATATGGACCGCGCGATGGAGGCCGGCAAGAACGGAACGGCGGACGTTGCGCGCGGACTTGAATCCGTGCAGACGGCGGACGGCGTGTTCCAGTCCATCTACGACGCCATCCAGAAACTGGGCGATGGCGTGCAGGGGATCACGGCGGGGATCCAGCAGATGGAGAGCGAGACGCAGACGGTACGCAGCCAGGTCGAAGAGATCCAAAAGGTGAGCACGGCGAATGCGGACAGCGCGCAGAACGTTTCCGCGGCGACCGAAGAACAATCGGCTTCGATGGAGGAGATTGCGGCCTCGACGCGCCGTCTGTCGAACCTTGCGGAGGAACTTGCGGGCGAGACAAAGAAGTTCAAACTGTAAATCGCATATTGTCCTCAATAGAGGCGGCGTCTGCCGCCTCTATTTCTATACGATCAACGAAGAATACGAATATTTTCTACCATTAAATGTTAATGATTTAAGTTGCTTATACCTTGTTAATATATAAAATTTGTGGTACGATTCGTGTGGCCAGGAAAAGTAAACGGGCACATATTTTTTGGGGGAGAGTAGAGAAATGCAGTTTAAGTCTATTCGGACGAAATTTTTAGCGTCCATTTTGCCTGTCGTGTTGATAGGGTTCCTCGTGTTCTTCGGCGTGAGCTACATGATGTCGAGCAGCATGCTGGACGAAAATGCGGAGACGATCGGCAAGGGCGTCGGGAAGCAGGCCGCCGTTGAGATTCAGCGCGTCTTCGACACCAACGAGGTTCATCTCGAGGTTTTATCGCGCGAAGAAGCGATCCTGCACGGGGATAATGCGGCGAAGATCGCCAAAATGCAGGAAGTGAAAAAGAATACGCAGGTGTTCTCTAACATCTCATATATCGATGCTACGGGAAACGGCATCGATGTAGATGGAAACGAGTTCAACCGCGCGGATCGCGACTACTTTAAAAGAGCGATACAGACCCAGAAGACCGTGGTATCGGAGCCGGTAATCTCCTCGATCACGGGAAAGGTGATTGTCGTGATCTCCGTTCCTGTGAAGGAGAACGGCGCGGCGGTGGGAGTCGTCACGGGGACGATCGGCCTCTCGAACTTCGACGACACGCTTGCCGCGATGGCGACATACAAGACGGGACAGCTGGTCGTTCTGGACGAGACGGGAATCGTGATCATCCACCCGAAAGAACCGGAACAGATCGGAAAACTCGACTTCAGCAAGGAAGTATCGAGCGTTCGGATTTCCCCGAGCCTCGTCGAGGCGTTTAAGAACGTCATCGATAAAAACGAGCCCGCCGTCGCGCATTATGAGCGCGAATCGGGCGAGGCGATGACGGGCATCCTCGTGCCGATCCAGCTCGACAGCCGCCGTTGGGTGGTCATGTCGGAGGCGTCGGACAGCGAGATCCTCGCGGCGGCGTATCATTTGCTGCTCATCCTCACGGGACTGACCGTCCTCATGCTGATCGTAATCACGGCAATCATCTTCTTTATCTCGCATAGTTTTGCGGATGGGATCCAGCGCATTGTCCGCGTCTGCGAGGTGCTCAACAGCGGCGACCTGCGCGAGATAAAGAAAACGATCACGTCTCACGACGAGATGGGACAGCTCTCCGACGGCTTCATCAATATGGGCAAAACGCTGAATAAACTCATCAAGGGAATCCAGTCCAACGCGGCGGAACTCTCCACCTCTGCGGAGGCGCTGACAGACGCATCGCAGCAGTCGGCAGAGGCGTCGAACCATGTCGCCATCTCCATTACGGAGATCGCCGAGGGCGTCGAACGGCAGTCCGAATCGTCGCGGTCCGTAGCGAATGCGGCGGCGTCGATCTCGAGCCATGCGGCGGAGATGTCGCAGCAGGCGGAGTCGGTGGCCGAGGTCACCAACGAGACGGTCGAGCGCGTCAAAGAAGGGCGGCGTTCCATCGACGAAGTAGTCAATTACATGAATCAGATCAAGAGCGGCTCCGAGACCATCGAAGGTGCGATTACGGCACTCGGCAAGAGTTCGGAGGAAATCAGCCGGAGTGTGGATGTCATCGCGGGCATCGCCGAGCAGACGAATCTGCTCGCGCTGAATGCGGCGATCGAGGCGGCGCGCGCGGGCGAGCACGGGCGTGGATTCGCGGTTGTCGCCGAGGAAGTCCGCAAACTCGCGGAGGAATCGGGCGAGTTCTCCAAGAAGATCTCGCAGACGATGCAGTCCATCCAAGGAGATATGGACCGTGCGATGGAAGCGGGCAAAAACGGTACGGCGGACGTTGCGCGCGGACTTGAATCCGTGCAGACGGCGGACGGCGTGTTCCAGTCGATTTACGACGCGATTCAGAAGCTGGGCGACGGCGTGCAGGGGATCACGGCGGGCATCCAGCAGATGGAGAACGAGACGCAGACGGTTCGCAGCCAGGTCGAAGAGATCCAGAAGGTGAGCATGGCGAATGCGGACAACGCGCAGAACGTTTCCGCGGCGACCGAGGAGCAGTCGGCCTCGATGGAGGAGATTGCGGCCTCCACGCGCCGTCTGTCGAACCTTGCGGAGGAACTTGCCGGCGAGACGAAGAAGTTCAAACTGTAATACGAATAGAATCCTCAAAAGGGGGCGCTGCGCTTGCAGTGCCCCCTTTGCTGTTGTATGATAGGGGATATATAAAAGGAGGCGTTTTCATGGGAAAAGCGATGATCATCGGCGCGGGCGGCGTGGCAAGCGTTGCCGTGCATAAATGCTGTCAGAATCCTGAGGTGTTCGAGGAGATCCTCATCGCCTCGCGTACGAAGTCGAAATGCGATGCGCTCCAAGAGAAACTCGGCGGGGGCAGGACGAAGATTCGGACGGCGGCGATCGATGCGGACGATGTGGCCGCGCTCACCGCGCTGATGCGGGAGTTCAAACCCGAGGTTGTGCTGAACCTCGCGCTTCCGTATCAGGATCTGCACATCATGGACGCGTGCCTTGCGGCGGGCGTACACTATGTGGACACGGCGAACTATGAGCCGGAGGACACGGCGAAGTTCGAATACAGCTGGCAGTGGGCGTATCGCGACCGGTTCCGAGCGGCGGGGCTGACAGCGCTGCTCGGCTCGGGTTTTGATCCCGGCGTGACGGGGGTATTCAGCGCGTATGCAATGAAGCACGAATTTGACGAAATCAACGATATCGATATCCTCGACTGCAACGGCGGCGACCATGGCTATCCCTTCGCGACGAATTTCAATCCGGAGATCAACATCCGCGAGGTTTCGGCGAACGGCAGCTATTGGGAAGACGGCAGGTGGATCGAGACAAAGCCGATGGAGATCAAACGCGTCTACGACTTCGCGGAGGTCGGAAAGAGAGATATGTATCTGCTCCATCATGAGGAACTCGAGTCGCTCGCGCAGAACATCAAGGGAATTCGCCGCATCCGGTTCTTTATGACGTTCGGCGAGAGTTATCTGACGCATCTGCGCTGCCTCGAGAACGTCGGCATGACGTCGATTGAGCCGATTGACTTCGAGGGGCACAAGATTATCCCGCTCCAATTTCTAAAGGCGGTGCTCCCCGATCCCGCAAGCCTCGGTCCGCGTACGAAGGGCAAGACGAACATCGGCTGCATCTTCCGCGGGAAAAAGGACGGGAAAAAGAAAAATTACTATCTCTACAACGTCTGCGATCACGAGGAATGCTACAAGGAGGTCGGATCGCAGGCGGTCGCCTATACGACGGGCGTGCCCGCGATGATCGGCGCGATGATGGTCATGACGGGCAGATGGAGAAAGCCCGGCGTCTACAATGTCGAGGAGTTCGATCCCGATCCCTTCATGGACGCGTTGAACCAATGGGGGCTGCCGTGGCGGGAAAACCGGAACCCCGTCCCGGTGGACTGATGACGGCGCAGTACGGCGCGTGGCGCACGGAGTGGGACGTCGTTCCGACGCCTTCGTATCTTGTCTATGAGGATCTGCTGACGCACAACCTCAGGATTCTTGCGGGCGTTGCGGAGCGCACGGGGGCGAAGGTGCTGCTCGCGCAAAAATGTTTCTCCATGTACTATTATTATCCGCTCATCGGTCGCTATCTGGCGGGGACGACGGCGAGCGGCATTTATGAGGCGCGCCTCTCCCGCGAGGAGATGGGCAAGGAGAACCATGTCTTTAAGCCCGCCTATGAGGAGACGGAACTCGCCCCGCTCGCGGCGATCTGCGATCATATCGTCTTTAACTCCTTCGCCCAATGGGAACGGTTCGACGCCGCCGCGCGTGCCGGGGGAGCGTCCTGCGGCATCCGCATCAACCCCGAATGCTCGACGCAGGAGCACGCGATCTACGATCCGTGCGCGCCCGGCTCCCGCCTTGGCGTAAAGATCGCGGATTTCCCGGAAGAACTGCCGGCGGGGATCGACGGCCTCCATTTCCACACGCTCTGCGAGCAGGGCGCAGATGCGCTCGCCGTGACGCTTGCTGCCGTCGAGGAAAAGTTCGGCAGATATCTTCGCGGGTTGAAATGGCTGAACTTCGGCGGCGGCCATCATATCACGCGCGCGGACTACGATGTCCCGCTGCTCGAATCGCTCGTTCGCCATGTGCGGGAGACGTACGATGTCGCCGTGTACCTCGAGCCGGGGGAGGCGGTCGCGCTGAACGCCGGCTTCCTTGTGGCGTCCGTACTCGACGTACGGGCGGACGGCAATGTGATCCTCAATACCTCCGCCGCCTGTCACATGCCCGATGTGATCGAGATGCCGTACCGGCCGCCCGCCGTCGGCGCGGGTGCCGCGGGGGAAAAGCCGTATACCTATACGCTCGCGGGGCCGACCTGCCTCGCCGGCGATACGATCGGCACGTATTCGTTCGATGCGCCTCTTGCACCGGGCGCCCGCGTCGCATTCGGCGACATGGCGATCTATACGATGGTGAAGAACAACACGTTCAACGGGATGCCGCTCCCGCATATCGTCGCCGTCGACCCCGCAGGGCGATGGGAGATCGTGCGTTCCTTTGGCTACGACGACTTTAAGGCGCGGCTTTGAGCGGAGATTCGGCGGCAATCGCGCGGACTTTTCCGGGGACAGCGCGGCAAGATTGCCGGAGCCGTCCCTTTTTCTTGTAATTTTTGAGCGGAATATTTATAATGGAGGTCATCGAAGGAGTGTGAACGGATGACGGAGCAGAATCGACCGACGGCGCCGGATCTTGATCGCGCGGCGGCGGCAATGCGGGAATTCCTCGCGGCGCTCGGTGTCGATACCGCGGCCTGCGGGATCGAAGAAACGCCGATGCGGGCGGCGGAACTCTACGCGGAACTCTTTGCGGGAGTGCGCGGCAACCCGCATGCCCTTTGGGCGGATACGCTGATTGAGGATGCGGACGGGCTCGTTGCCGTGCGGAAGATCCCGTTTCACTCCATGTGCGAACATCATCTGCTGCCGTTCTTCGGAACCGTCGATATTGTCTATCGACCGCGGGCGGGACGCGTCGCAGGGTTCGGCGCCTTTACGGAACTTGTCGCATGCTATGCGGCGCGCCCGCAGCTGCAGGAGCGCCTCACGGCGCAGATCGCGGACGAGATCATGTCGGGCCTGGATGCGCTAGGCGTGCTGGTTCTCGTCCGCGCCCGCCAGCTCTGTATGACGATGCGCGGCACGCACGCGCATGGGACACGGACGGCAACCGCGGCGTGCCGCGGCGCGTTTGGCACGGATGCGGTGCAGAGCGCGCAGGCGTGGCAGATGTTGGGAGAACGGGCATGACGGCAGAAAGAACGTATCGATTTCGCGACGGCAAGAGCCTGACCCTGGGGAAGCGCACGCTCATTATGGGCATATTGAACGTGACGCCGGATTCGTTCTCGGACGGCGGACGGTGGAATACGGTCGACCGCGCGCTTAGACATATGGAAGAAATGGTGCGGGACGGCGCGGACATCATCGACGTCGGCGCGGAATCCAGCCGTCCGGGGTTTGTGCCGATGGGCGCCGCGGAGGAGACAGAGCGGCTGCTGCCGTTCCTCGAAGTCGTTCTGCGGGAATGTCCCGTGCCGGTCTCTGTGGATACGTTCAAGGCGGAGACGGCGCGCGCGGCGCTATCCGCGGGCACGCATATGCTCAACGATATTTGGGGGCTGCAGTATGCGGAAGAGCCGGGCGCAATGGCGCATGCGGCCGCAGAGGCGAACGCCCCCGTCGTCGTGATGCATAACCAAAATGGAACCTCCTATGACGGCGATATCATCGCCGCGATGCGGGACTTCTTCGGGCGGTCGTTTGCCGCCGCGGATGCGGCCGGACTCGCACGGGACAATATTATTCTCGATCCCGGCATCGGCTTTGGAAAGACGCCCGCGGCGAATATGCATGTCATGCGGCGGATGGGCGAACTCGTTTCTTATGGCGGTGAGGACTATCCCGTGCTGCTTGGTCCGAGCCGTAAAAGTTTTATCGGTGCGGCGCTGGATCTGCCCGTGGAAGAGCGGACGGAGGCGACGGGCGCCGCGTGCGTCCTCGGCGTCACGCGCGGCGCGTCCATCGTGCGCGTGCATGATGTGAAGCCGATTGCGCGCATGTGCCGCATGACGGACGCGATATTGAGGGCATAAAATGGATCGTATTTTTCTGCGCGGGATGACATTTTCTTCATGTCACGGCGTGCTGGCGCATGAGCGTGATATCCCGCAGCGCTTCATTGTGGACGCGGAGCTACTGCTCGACCTGCGGGCGGCGGCGGCGCGGGACGACCTCGCGGCGACGGTGAACTATGCGGAGGTTTATGAGATCGTGCGCGCGGTCGCGGAAGGAACGCCGAAGCGGCTCATAGAAGCCGTTGCCGGGGAGATTGCGGCGCGCACGCTTGCCGCGTTCCCGCGCGTCTGCGCCGTTCGTATCGCCGTGCATAAACCGGAAGCGCCCATGCGCGGACTGTTCTCGGATGTGGGAGTCAGCATCACGCGCCACAGGGGAAAATGACAATGCATACGGCATACGTCGGACTTGGGGCAAACCTCGGCGACCGCGGAGAGACGATGCGCGAGGCGCTGCGGCGCATGGCGGCGCATCCGCATATCAAGTTAGAGGCTGTTTCCTCGTTCTATGAGACCCCGCCGTGGGGGAAAACGGATCAGCCGCCGTTTCTCAACGCCGCGGCACGCGTCTCGTTTGACAGTACGCCGCAGGAACTGCTGAGATTGCTTCGGTCCGTCGAGGATGCGCTCGGCAGGGTGCGGCGGGAACACTGGGGCGCGCGGACGATCGATCTCGACATTCTCCATGTCGAAGGCGTTTGTCAGGAAGACGAGACTCTGATCCTGCCGCATCCTTACCTGTGCGAACGCGCATTTGTGCTTGTGCCGCTGGCGGAGATTGCGCCCGAACTGGACGTTCGGGGCAAGTCGGCTGCGCGGCGGCGCGCGGAAACGGATCGGACGGGGATCGTCCGTGCGCCGGAGCTCGCCGCGCCCTATCCGCTCGAACTCATTGCGGCGGTCGATGCGGAGAACGGCATTGGGCGCGCAGGCGGCCTCCTCACCGACTGTCCTGCAGATATGGCGCATTTCCGCGCGGAGACGATGGGGCATATCGTCGTTATGGGGCGGCGCACGATGGAGAGCCTACCGGGGGAAAAACCTCTCGCGGGGCGTGAGAACGTCGTCCTTTCACGGATACGGGAGAAGGCAGAGGGCTTTCGTCTTGTGCATGATCTTCCGGCGCTTTGGCATCTGCTTGGACGGCTGGCTGTCGATGCGCCGCGGCGTATTTTTGCGATCGGGGGCGCGGCGTGCTATCGTCTGCTCCTGCCCTATGCGCATCGGGCGCATGTGACGCGGCTGCCCGGAAGTTATGCTGCGGATCGTTTCCTGCCGCCGTTGGAGGGGTTCGAGCGGACGGGGCGTCGTCCGGCAAAAGACTGTGTCTTTGAAATTTACGACAGAATCTAGGAAGAGTGCCATGGCAAAAGCAATTTTTCAAAACGATTGGCAGGAACTGCTTGCGGACGAGATGGCGCAGCCGTATTACCGAGAGCTGCGCGCATTCCTCATCGAGGAGTACAGGACGCGCAGAATTTATCCGGATATGTATTCGATCTTCAATGCAATGCACTATACGAGTTTTGCCGCGACGAAGGTCGTCATCCTTGGGCAGGATCCCTATCACGGGGACGGGCAGGCGCACGGCCTTTCCTTTTCCGTGCAGGTCGGCATTGACCCGCCGCCGTCTTTGATCAATATTTACAAGGAACTGCAGGATGATCTCGGTATCGCGCCGCCCGATCACGGGTGCCTCATTCCGTGGGCGCGGCAGGGCGTGCTCCTCCTCAACGCCGTGCTCACGGTGCGCGCGCATGCGGCGGCGTCCCATCAGGGACGCGGCTGGGAGCGGTTCACGGACCACATCATCAGCCTGCTGGGCGCGCGGGAGCGCCCGCTCGCCTTTATCCTGTGGGGCAGCCCCGCGCGGCGCAAGCGCAGCCTTATCGCGAATCCCGCGCATCTCATCGTCGAGTCGCCGCATCCGAGCCCGCTCTCGGCGCACCGCGGGTTCTTCGGCAGCCGGCCGTTCTCGCGCGTGAACGACTTTCTCATACGCGCGGGGGAAACGCCGATCACATGGGCGCTGCCGCCGGCAGATGAAATCAAACCGTAAGATGAACGGCTCGAAAGGGGAACCTATATGAATACCAAAGGAATACGTCTCGCATGCGCGATAGGGCTGATCTTCTGCCTCGGCGGATGCGGTACGCCGGGCGCCTCGTCAACGGCGTCTGCAGAGATGCCGCGCGGCATCGTGCAGAAAAATCAACCGAAGGACGGACAGGCGGAGATCTATCTCGCAGGCGGATGTTTTTGGGGAACGGAGCTGTATACGAGTCTCGTGAACGGCGTCGTCTCCGCCGAGAGCGGCTACGCGAACGGGAAAACTGCAAATCCGACGTATCGGGAGGTTTGCGGCGGCAGCGGCCATGTGGAGGCGGTGCATGTCGTCTACGATCCGCGGATCGTGTCGCTGGACGAGCTGCTGACCGTGTTCTATGACTCGATCGATCCGACGACGCAGGATCGGCAGGGCAACGACGCGGGGCGTCAGTACCGCTCGGGCGTCTACTATGTGCCGAATGAGGACGGGAGCGAGACGGCGGATGAACGTACGATCCGCGCGTCGCTTGACGCGCTGCAAAAGCGTATCGGAAAGCCGATCGCCGTTGAGACCGGGCCGATTGTGAACTTCTACCGTGCGGAGGAGGGGCATCAGGAGTACCTCGCGAAGAATCCGAACGGTTACTGCCATATTTCGCCCGCGAAGATCGCCGCGCTGCGTGAAAAACGCGCCGCGGCGCAGAAGGCTGCGGCGGAAAAGAAAACGGAACAGCGCCCCGCACGCGCCTACGCGAAGCCGTCGGATACGGAGCTCAAGGAAAAGCTGACGGATATGCAGTACGCCGTGACGCAGGAAAAGGCGACCGAGCCGCCGTTTCGCAACGCATACGATCACGAGTTCCGCGCGGGCATCTACTGTGACGTTACGACGGGGGAACCGCTCTTCGTCTCGACGGACAAGTATGATTCGGGCTGCGGATGGCCCGCGTTCTCGCGCCCCATCGACGATACGCTCATCGCGGAACACGAGGACCGCTCGTTCGGTATGGTGCGCACGGAGGTGACCGCAGCGGGGAGCGGCGCGCACCTCGGTCATGTGTTTGACGACGGACCGCAGGAAACGGGCGGGCTCCGCTACTGTATCAACAGCGCTTCGCTGCGTTTTATCCCAAAAGAGGATATGGAAGCCGAGGGGTACGGCGACTATCTCTATCTGCTGGAGAATCGATAACGATAGGCGTCGGCCGTTTTCGGGGGGGAAAAGTAAGACGTGCCGACCTTCATGCGCTCCCTTTACGAATAGGAAGAAGATGGTTTTTATGAGGAATCAAAAGGGGAAATTTCTTGCGCCGCTGCTTTGCGGCGCGCTTCTTGCTCCGTTTCATCATGTTTATGCCGCGGGCGCGGCGGGCAATACCGGCGCGCAGGGCCTCGACACTTACACCATGGGCGAGGTCTTTGTGACGGCAACGCGCTCTGAGAAACGAGATGTGGATGTGCCGGCGGCGACGACCGTCGTCACGGCCGAGGAGATCAAGGCGAGCGGCGCCGCGCATGCATCCGACGCGCTCGCGCAGGTCAACGGGTTCGCCTATAAATCGTTCGGCCCCAACGGCGCGTCGATGGGAACCATGACGAACGAGCTCAATGTCCGCGGGGCGAAGGGCGGTATGCTCGTGCTCATGAACGGAAACCCGATCTCGTGGCGCGGGAAATACAATCTCGACGCGATTCCGGCATCCTCCATCGAGCGCATCGAAATCGTTAAGGGCAGCGGCTCCGTTCTTTACGGCAGCGAGGCGGTCAGCGGCGTGATCAACATCATTACGAAAAAGCAGGCGTCGAACGAGGTGCACGCGGGATTCGGCAACTATGGACAGAGAAGCGCGGGCGTGAGCGTCGGAGACGATCGCTTCGGCGCGTATTATAACTACGACAAATGGGGGCGCCAAAACGGCCTGACCTATACGGACGTCAACCAGACCAGATTCAAAGGGGAGACCCGTACCGATATTCGCGACGTTGAAAAGAAAAATTTCGGTTTTAGCTACCGCGTCAATCCGCGGCTCGACGTTCTGTTCAACGCCTATGAATCCTCGGCGCGCTATCAGCGCTATGTGACGGCACGGCATGCCGACAGCATCCCGCTGACCGTGGGAGAGCCGTACAATAACCGTAAATATGAGTCGAAGCAGTATATTACGCAGCTCAACTACCATGACGCCGACTGGAAAGGAAGTCTGTACTTTAACACGAGTACGATGGAGTTCGCGGGACCGACGTATTTCAGTACGAGAACCGGCGCGCGTACGCCGAACGGTTTCTACGATTCGCGCGAGAAGAATATGACCTATGGGCTGGATCTGCAGCGGACCTGGCAGGTGAACGCAAAGGCGACGGCGATCCTCGGCATCGATTTTGAGCACGAATACTACGCGGCGCTTCCGACCGCGGCGAGCACGGAGAACGACCGATATTCCCGCAATAATTGGGGACTCTTCGGACAATGGGAACAGCGTTTCGACGCGCGCAACACGGGAATCTTCGGACTGCGAGAGACGTGGACGACGGGCGCGGCGAAGCGGCAGAATTTCCACAATCTCAGCGCTTCGGGACAGTGGCTGCACAAGCTGAACGAAGAGAGCAGCATTTACCTGAACGTCAGCCAATCGTTCGTGATGCCGACCTTTGCGCAGATGTACGGCAGCAACGGGCGCCAGCTGCCGGCCTCGGATCTGCGGCCGCAGACGGGCGTCAACTATGAGATCGGATGGAAGAAGAACCATGGCGGGCACGCGTGGAAAGCGGCGCTCTTCCATATGAATGTCAAGGATAATATCACGGCAAAGGTAAACAGCGGGCGCACCGAATATCAATACACGAACGAGGATTTCCGCAACACCGGGATGGAACTTTCCTGCGATATCACGGGAACGCGCGGTTTTTCGTACAACTGGGGACTGACGTGGCAGAATCCGGAGACGAACAGCTCGGATGTTGCCGGCGGCTGGGACCGTACGTTTGGAAAGATACAGCTGACGGGCGGCATAACCTATCGGAAAGGGAAATGGAACTCTTCGCTGACGGCGTCCTACCTCGGATCCCGCGTACAGTCGCCGTCCAAGAAGCGTTCCTATCCGACGAAACCCTATCTCCTGACCTCTTGGAACACGCGTTACGCGCCGGACGAGCACAGCGAGATCAGTCTGCGCATCGATAACGTGCTGAATCGCGAGGATACGACGATGCACAGCGGAACGGTCTACTATGTCGCACCCGTCAACTATCTGCTGAGCTACAGCTATCGGTTCTAAAGCGGCGGACACGGCGGCGTAAAGTTATCTAAGGGAGAATCGGACATGTTGGAACTCGTCAATGTATCGAGCGCGGACTGCGATGTCCGCAACCTGCCGGGCGGCACGCCCCGGGGCGCGGAAGAACTTGTGCGGCGCTATGCGCTTGACGGCATCGAGTTTATGGTATGCGACGCGAAGGACATCGGCCTCTTTCCGCAGCGCCTCGTCCGCGGCATGCATCTATGGTTCTATCCCTCGTGGATGCATTTTTGGCGCGGGAATCGGGAGCTCCTTGCCCGGGATTATACGGCGGAGCAAATACGCCGCATCTTCGGCGACTCGCGCGAGGAATGGCTGGCGCGCTTTCGGGAGAATTTCCGCATGGCGGGGGCGTGCGGGGCGGAGTATGCCGTCTTTCACGTCGCGCACGCGGGGCAGAGCGAGATCTTTTCCCGAAGATTTTTCTATGACGATCGGGCGGTCGTCGCGGGGACGATCGAGGTTGTGCGCGAACTTATATCGGCGCTTCCCGAGACCTGTGCGCTCCTCTATGAGAATCTTTGGTGGCCGGGGTTGACATTCCGTGATCCCGCGCTTGCCGCACGCCTGATTGAGGAGACGCCGCACGCGCGGACGGGATTCATGCTCGATACGGGTCATCTCATGAATACGAACTGGGATCTGCGCACGGAGGAGGAGGGCGTGCGCTATGTGCTCGAAACGATCGAAGGGCTGGCACGCTATGATGCGGCGCTCGCCGCGCGCATCTACGGTCTGCATCTGCATCAGTCCCTCTCCGGAGCGTATGCGCAGACCGTCCGGGCGGCGGTGGTGCGCGGCGAAATGCCGGAGCGGCCGACCCCCGAGGAATCCATCGACTATGTGCTGCGGATCGATCAACACCGTCCGCTCCATACGCCGCGTGCGCGGGAGATCGTCGACCGCGTCCGGCCGCGCTGGCTTGTGCATGAATTCATCCCAAAGAACCGAGCCGACTGGGAGGAAAAAATTACCGCGCAGCAGGCCGCGATTCACGGGCGTTAAATCACGTTTATGAAATATCAATTTTATTATAAACGAGGCTTGCATCTATAGGATTCTGTGGTACAATTTTATATGATTTGGGATACTATATAAAATCGGGGAGGAAGTAGGAATGGTAGGAAAGAATGCCGAAGCTGCGCCGGAGATCGGCGGAGCGGGAATCGGCGCGGCGATCGATCGGCTGGTCGAAGGACACGCGAAGAACGAGCCGTTTGAAAAAATTTCCGGCAGCACGCCGTATGCGAACGAGTTGAACCGTCTGATTGACTGCATGAACGATGAGTTGGAGTACCAGCGGTTTCGTCTGCGTACCGTCAACGAAGCGGTTCATTCCGGCATGTGGTATATGAAGATCAATGCGGATTTCAGTATTGCGTATGCGATTTGGTCGGATGAGTTCCGCCGGATGATCGGTTTCAAAGGGGAAGCCGATTTTCCAAATCAGGTGGAGTCGTGGAGTTCCCGTCTGCACCCGGAGGATGCGGATGCAACGCTCGCGGCGTTTATGAAGTGCATCAAGGATCTCAGCGGGAACACTCCGTATGACGTGGATTATCGACTCAAGGTGCACGACGGCAGTTATCGCTGGTACCATGCTTCCGGCAATGTGGTCCGCGATAAGAGCGGCCATCCCGAAGAGATCATCGGCGTCTTTGTCGATATTGACGCGGAGAAGAAAAATAAAGAGTCGCTGGAGCAGAACACAAAGCGCAAGGAAGAATTCTACCGGGAGCTGGGCACAATGCTGGGCAGCCTGTACAAATCCATCGACGGGATCACGGACAGCGTGACCCAGACGACGGAGCGCACCGTAGAGCTTTCCGGCGTGCAGGAGGAGATCACGCGGGCGGCGGAAGATGCCTGCGGACAGACGGAGAGCACGCTTCAAACGACCGAACTCATTATGAACATCTCCAAGCAGACGAATCTCCTCGCGCTCAACGCATCGATCGAGGCGGCGCGTGCCGGCGAGGCCGGACGCGGATTTGCCGTTGTAGCAGAGGAAGTTCGTAAACTCGCCGACAGCAGCCGCGAGGCGACGACAAAGATCGTGGAAGCTCTCGGTTCCATGCAGACGGCGACGAACAACATCGTCGATAAGATCAATTCGATCAGCCGTCTGATCGATAATCAAGCGTCGAATATGAAGGAGATCAGCGCCTCCGTCGAAGAGGCAAAGTCAATGTCGAACAACATCGAGGAGCTTTCGAGGAATCTCTGAAAATATTTTGGAATCAAACAATTTGCCCCCATGTATCGGTCATTTACGTCCGACACATGGGGGCTGTTTTATGCCGTTAAGAGACTCTGCCGACATAGGTATGATGGGACCGCAGGACGGATATGCATAAATGAAAAATATGGATTTTTAAGTTGCGTTTATGCATCTGCGCTTCTATAATATCCTTATAGAGCGAAGTGTGAAAGGAGCGGATACGATGGATGAAAAACAAAACGGAGCGCTCAGCCGCAGGAATTTCCTCAAGGGCGGCGCGCTTGCGCTCGGCGGCTTCGTCGCCGCGCCGGCTCTCCTTGCGGGATGCGCGAAGAATCCGGACGATCATCTCATTCCTCCCGCGCCGCCTGCAGAGCCTCCGCCGCCGCCCGCGTGGCTCGGCACGGCTCCCGAGATTCCGGATGGAAAGATCGCCGAGGAACGCGTCGCTGATGTGGTAATCGTCGGCGCGGGACTTGCCGGCCTGACCGCCGCGCGTGCGGCATCGGAACACGGCGTGTCGGTTCTCGTCATGGAACGGGGAAGCACATGGCAGTGCCGCAGCGGGCAGTACGGGACGATCGGCAACCGCTACCAGCGGGCGCTCGGCATCACGTTTGACAAGAACGAAGCGATCCTTGAGAACATGAAGCAGATGGGCTACCGCTCGGATCAGCGCATGTGGAAGTATTGGGCGGATCACAGCGGCGAGGATTTCGACTGGATGCTCGACCTCGCGCCCGCCGTCCATGTGATGAAGGAGACGGATACAGAACTCGACCGCTCGAAGATCAATCTCATGATGATGCACTATCCGCTCCCCGCAGGCTACAATCGCGCGGAGGAGAACAGCCCGACCTACCCGACGGTCATGACGCTCCTGCCGAGTCAGGAGCCGCTTCTAAAACTCGTCTATGAGAAATGCCTCGCGCAGGGGTGCAAGTTTATCTTTGCGACGCGTGCGCGGAAACTCATTCGCGAGGAGGCGGACGGGCGTGTGACGGCGGTGATCGGCGAGGATATTCACGGAAATTTCGTGCAGTGCGCGGCGCGCAAGGCCGTTGTCCTTGCAACGGGCGATTACGGGAACAACAAAGAGATGATGGGGTATTTCGTGCCGTGGGCGGTCGACTATATGAACGTCTTCCCCAACCGCGACGCGTGGGACAGCCCCACCAATACGGGCGACGGGCACAAGATGGCGGCGTGGGTCGGCGGGAAGATCGAGGACGGCCCGCATGCGCCGATGATCCACACGCTCGGCGGCCCGCTCGGTGTGGACGCCTATCTGCTGCTGAACGACGACGGCAAGCGGTTCGTCAACGAGGATATCGGCGGGCAGCAGCTTTCCTGCGCGATCTACCGTCAGCGCGGCGACTATGCGTGGCAGATCTTCGACGCGGATTTTCCGCAGCAGCTCGGCGCGATGGGCGTCTCGCACGGCAGCGTCAATCACTGCGTACCCGCCGCCGAGAATCCGAAACTGCCGCCGGATTGTCAATGGGCGATCGGCCGTACGTCCTACACCTCCGTGGAGGACGTGGAGAAGACGTCGGGACTGGTGAAGGCCGACACGATAGAAGCTCTTGCGGCGGCGCTCGCACCCGAACGTCCCGCTGTGCAGAAGACAATCCTCGCCGAGATCGCGCGCTACAACAAACTGGCACACGCGCACCATGACGCGGATTTCGGCAAGGCGGCAAAGCGGCTCTTCCCGATCGAAAAAGCGCCCTTTTATGCGGGCAAGATGCGCGGCGGCGCGCTTCTCGTCAACATGGGCGGGCTGACGGTGAACCCCGAGGACGGCAACGTGCTCGATCGGCAGTACCACGGCATCCCGGGGCTCTATGCGGCCGGCAATACGCAGGGCGGCCGTTTCGTCGGGGACTATCCCGTCGTGACCGCGGGCGTCAGTCACGCCTTTGCGCTCGTCTATGGCCGCCTCGTCGGCAACGTCGTCGGGAAACTGTGAGGAGGGGGAACGATGCGATTCTTATCGAAACTCAAACAGCCGCGCGTCCTGCTGATCCTCATCGTATGTGCCGCAGCCGCTGGATTCGGCGGGCTGGCAGTTCTTTCGACCGTCAGCGCGAAGCCCGCGTTCTGCGCGACCTGCCACAATATGCAGCCCGAATATGACAGCTACACGCATGAGGGATTTCTCGCAAAGGCGCATGCGGATGCAGGCGTGACCTGCCACGACTGCCACGAACCGACGCTTCTGCAGCAGATGAACGAGGGCTGGCTGTTTGTCACGGGAAACTATGAAAACCCAATGCAGAAGTACGGATTCACGAATGAGCAGTGTCTTTCCTGCCACAATTTCGAGGAGGTCAAGCGTGCCACCGCGCACTACGGCAAGGAGAACCCGCACGATCCCGTCCACCTCGCGGGCAACGAGAATCCGCAGCGGTGCATGGACTGCCACAGCGTCCATCACAAGCAGTCCGCGCAGAAATGCAGCGCCTGTCATCCTGTGAGCTGGAAACTGGATACGAGCTGGGAACAGTGATTATACAAAGAGAGATGCCGCGGCATCTCTCTTTGTATATCCGGAAAACAGGACGGTTCATTTCAATTGCTATATAAATAAAAATAATTATTAAAAAGGTAAAAATATTAGTTGACAGGAATAGCCCGTAGTGATATGATGATCCCATCCATAGGACATATCCAATCGGTCGACGCATGGGCGGTTGGTTTTAGGAACAAAGGAGGATTTTTAATGTCTCAGATCAATAAGGAAATCGGCGATTTTAAGGTAGATGCGTTCCAGAAGAAGGCGGGGGCCGCACAGGGCGAGTTCAAGCAGTACACGAAGGCCGATCTTAAGGGCAAGTGGAGCGTGTTCTTCTTCTACCCGGCGGACTTTACGTTTGTCTGCCCGACGGAGCTCGCGGATCTCCAGGATCAGTATGCGGAGTTCCAGAAACTCGGCTGCGAGATCTTCGGCGTCTCCTGCGACTCCCATTTTGTTCACAAAGCGTGGCATGAGAGCTCCGATTTGGTCGGCAAACTCACCTATCCGATGCTCGCGGATCCGACGGCGAAACTCGCACGCGACTTCGACGTCTACATCGAGGAGGACGGCCGTGCCGAACGCGGCACGTTCGTTGTGAACCCCGAGGGCAGAATCGTTTCCTACGAGGTCAGCGCGGGCAATGTCGGCCGCAACGCCGCAGAACTCCTTCGCAAGGTACAGGCACTCCAGTTCGTTGCCGAACACGGCGATGAGGTTTGCCCCGCACGCTGGAAGCCGGGCGAAAAGACGCTGAAGCCGAGTTTTGATCTTGTCGGCAAACTCTAAGACGCTATATAGGGCACTTTGCGAGGGCGCTCGTAAAGTGCTTTTTCTTATGAAGAGACAAAAGAGGTGCACTGATGGATAAAATGTATGATGCCGTGATTGTCGGGGGCGGCCCCGCGGGTCTTTCGGCGGCGATTTACCTGGCGCGCGCCAAATGCAAAGTCCTCGTCGTAGAGAAGGAAAAAACGGGCGGACAGATCACCATCACTGCCGATGTCGTCAACTATCCGGGCCTTGCTAAGATCAGCGGTGCGGAGTTGGCGGCACAGATGGAGCGGCAGGCGCGCGGCTTCGGCGCGGAGTTCCTTTCCGCCGAGGTGATCGGCTTGAAGCTCGACCAGGACGTGAAGGAACTTGAGACGACGGCGGGAACGGTGCGGGCGCTCAGCGTCATTCTCGCGACGGGCGCAAATCCGCGCAAGGTCGGGTTTGCCGGAGAGAAACAGTTCCAAGGGCGCGGCGTCGCGTACTGCGCAACCTGCGACGCGGAGTTTTTCACGGGGATGGATATCTTCGTCATCGGCGGCGGTATGTCGGCGGTGGAGGAGAGTATGTTCCTCTCGCGCTACGGCAGGTCTGTCACGATCCTCGTGCGCGGCGACAAGTTCCGTGCGCCGCAGACCGCGGTGGATGCGCTCGCAAAGTACCCGAACGTCAGCGTGCGGTTCAATACGGTCGTTGATGCTGTAGGCGGCGAGACGATGCTCTCTTATGCGGATTTCCGCAACGACGCGACGGGAGAGACGGAAAGATTCGCCCCGCGCGACGGCGAGACATTCGGTCTCTTTGTCTTTGCGGGGTATATACCGAATACGGGACTCTTCCGCAATCTCGTCGCGCTGAACGAGCAGGGCTACATTCTCACGGATGAGAGACAGGAGACAAATGTCAAGGGTGTATTCGCGGCGGGAGACGTCTGCGTCAAGGAGCTGCGTCAGGTCGTTACGGCGGTCTCCGACGGTGCGGTCAGCGCGGTTGCGGCGGAGCGTCATGCGGCGGCGCTGCACGACAAACTGAATCTGCCGGCGTTCTCGCGCCCCGAAGTCGATACGGCACGGCTCGAGCAGCGTCGGACCTCCATCGAAAAAGAGGCGGCGGAGGGGAACGAGACGAATTTCATCTCCGCGGAGATCAGAGCGCAGCTGGCCGCGGTGTTTGAGAAATTCGCCGCCCCCGTGAAGGTTGTCGGTCACTATGATAGCGGCGAGCTCTCGGTAGAACTGCGCGGTTTCATGGATGAGTTCGCGGGGCTCACGGACAAGGTGCGCTACGAGGCGAAGAACGATGCAAACGGGCAGCCGGGGGTCGAATTCCTCCATGCCGACGGGACGCCGAGCGGCATCACGTTCCACGCGGTGCCGGGCGGACACGAGTTCAACTCGTTCATCCTTGCCCTGTATAATGTCGCGGGACCCGGACAGGAAATTCGCCCCGAGACGCAGGAAAAGATCGCGCGCATCACGAAATCTATCGATGTGAAGGTTCTGATGTCTCTGTCCTGCACGATGTGTCCCGATGTGGTCGCGGCAGTGCAGCGCATCGCATCCCTGTGCGGTAATGTCCGTGCGGACATCTACGATATCCGGTATTTCCCGGAACTCAAGGAGCAGTACAGCGTTATGAGCGTTCCCTGCATGATCGTGGGGGAGGAGCTGCACTTCGGCAAGAAGAATATCGACGAGATCGCCGATATCCTGGCAAAATAATACCGCATTTCACACGCCCCTGAGCAAGGCGACTGTCGGTAGATATTTGCCGGTATCCATATGTTTTTTGTGTATATATTTTAGTAAAGGAGAGTTCATCATGGAGCTGAAGGGTTCACAGACGGAGAAAAATCTTTGGGCGGCGTTTGCCGGCGAGTCACAGGCGCATACGAAGTACCTGTACTACGCGTCGCAGGCGAAGAAGGACGGTTACGTTCAGATTTCGGACATCTTCAACGAGACGGCGGTCAACGAGAAGGCGCACGCCAAGATTTGGTTCAAACTCGTTGCCGGTATCGGCGATACGAAGGCGAACCTTGCCGCCGCGGCCGCGGGAGAGAACGAAGAGTGGACGAGTATGTATCCCGAGTTCGCACGCGTGGCGCGTGAAGAGGGGTTCGACAAGATCGCCCGTCTCTTCGACGCGGTCGGCAAGATTGAGCAGAGGCACGATACGCGCTATCGGATCCTTCTCGAAAATGTCGAGGAGGGACGCGTGTTCAAGCGCGATGAAAAGATCATCTGGCAGTGCCTGAACTGCGGCTATGTCTGCGAGAGCCCGCAGGCGCCGATGAAGTGTCCGGTCTGCGAACATCCGCAGTCGTTCTTTCAGCAGGTTGTGCAGAATTACTGAGGCGTGACGCGGGAAGACGTGACGCGGGATTTTTGCGCCTAGCGTCGTCACTGCGAAAAATTCTGCGGTCGACGTAGGCTTTTGACTACTTCCGCGTCACTTAGGGCTGCGTTACGATGCTGGATTTTCGCGCCTGGCGCCGTGATTTTAGACCACATGAAAAGGAGCCGTTATACACGGCTCCTTGTTTTTGAGGAGAACGCATATGTCCATGCGAAAGAATTTCGACCTGTCGGCTTATCTTGTGATCGGTCCTGAGAATACGAACGGGCGACCGGCTGCGCGCACCATCGCGGAGGCTGTGCGGGCGGGCTTTACCTTCGTTCAGATTCGCTCCAAGACGGCTGAGGCGCGGGAGTTGATTGAGCTTACGCGCGCGGCGGCCGAGGTTATCGCGGCGCAGGAAAAGTCCGAGCGGGTCGCGCTCGTCGTCAACGACCGGCTCGACGTCGCACTCGCCGCGCGGGACGCGGGGGTAAAGGTGGACGGCGTTCACGTCGGGCAGAGCGATATCCCGCCCGAGACCTGCCGGAAATATTTGGGCGAGGATGCCGTCGTCGGCCTCTCGGCGCGGACGTCCGCGCTGATCGACTATGTGCGCGCCTGCGATACCTCCTGCATCGACTATTTCGGCGCGGGGCCGCTGCACGCAACGGCAACGAAACCCGATGCGGGGCGGGATGCGGCGGGACATGTCGTGACGCGCAGCCTCGCGGAACTCTCCGGCCTGCACCGCGCAAGCCCCCTGCCCGTCGTCGTGGGCGGCGGGGTGAAGGAATGCGACCTCCCTGCGCTGCGGGAGACGGGCGTCGAGGGATTCTTCGTCGTCAGCGCCGTGGCATCCGCAGCGCATCCCTTCGCAGCGGCGGATGCGCTCGTGCGTGCGTGGCGTGCGCCGAGATGATAGGAGAGCAGTTTATTTCTCGTAGTACTTTAGGAGACTCTGCGTCCCCTCTGTACCGAGCCCTTTGTCCTCGAGGGCGCGGGCCTCTTCGAGCACTTGCTTCAGAACGGGCAGCGTGAGGCCGTTGGCGCTCCCTGTCTCTACGCCGATATTCATATCCTTGATGAAGTGCTTGAGCATAAAGCCCGGGTCAAAATTACCGTCGAGCGCCATGCGCACCATATGGGACATCTGAAAACTCGCCGCGGCGCCGCCCGAGATGGAGGCGAAGACCTTTTCGACGTCGAGCCCCATCGTGCGCGCGTAGGCGAACGCCTCGCAGGCCCCCGCAAGTGTCCCCGCGATGGCGATTTGGTTCGCCGCCTTGGTTTTTTGTCCCGCGCCCGCGCCGCCTTCGTAGATGATGTTCGACCCCATCGCGGCAAAGACGGGGCGCATCGCCCGGAACGCATCCTCGTCGCCGCCCACGAGAATGTTCAGCGTCCCCGCGCGCGCCCCCATGTCGCCGCCCGTGACGGGCGCGTCGAGGGCCCGGATGCCGCGCGTCTTCGCCTCCTCGTAGATGCGCTCAGCGAGGGTGGGAGAGGAGGTCGTCATGTCGGCGGTATACGTGCCGTGCGCGAGGTTTTCGAGAATACCGTCCGCGCCGAGATAGAGCTCCTCCACATCCTTCGGATAGCCGACGATGGTGATGACCGCGTCCTGTCCCTTAGCGCAGGCGCCGGGCGTGTCGCAGTAACGCGCGCCGCGCGCGATGAGGGCGTCCGCCTTTGATTTGGTACGATTGTAGACGCTGAGCTCGTAGCCCGCGTCCATGAGATGCCCCACCATCGGCGCGCCCATGAGCCCGAGCCCGATAAATCCGATTTTCTTCATCAGAGGTCCTCTCTTTCGTTTCGATGAAATGTTATGTTCAGTGTAACAGGAGAGCGGCGCGCTGTCTATAAAATCCTGCCTATTTGCAGGATTTTTTCATTTGATTTCGAATTTTATAGTACAAGATACGGCGGCGATGAAACGAAGGGAGGACATTATGCGGCTGGAATTTATAGGCGCTGCGCATGTCGTCACGGGCTCGTGTTACTTGCTCCATGCGGGCGACCGGAAGTATTTGGTGGACTGCGGCATGTATCAGGGGACGCGGCGGCTGCGCGAGATGAACTACGAGCCGTTCCCGTTCAATCCCGCGGAGATCGAGGCGGTTTTTTTAACGCATGCGCATATCGACCACTGCGGGCGCATTCCGCAGCTCGTGCGCGAAGGCTTTTGCGGGAAGATTTACGCGACGAAGGCAACGTGCGAACTCGCACATATTATGCTGCCGGATTCGGCGCATATCCAGGAGAGCGACGCGGAGATCATGAACCGCAAGAACGCGCGCCGCAGCGAGGCGCCGATCATGCCGCTCTACACGCAGGCGGATGCGTTTGCGGCGCTCGAACGCTTCGAGCCCGTCCTGTACGGCGACGCGCTCGATATCGGCAGCCTGCACATCGTCTATCATGATGCGGGGCATATCCTCGGTTCGGCGATTCTCGAGATGACTGTGACGGAGAACGAGCAGCAGACGAAGATCGTGTTCTCGGGGGATCTTGGGCAGCCGCATCAGCCCATCCTGCGCGACCCGGAGACGATCGCGGGGGCGGACTTCCTGCTTGTCGAATCGACCTACGGCGACCGCGTGCACCGCGACTATGACAAGGAGACGGCGCTCCTCGAGGTTGTGCGCGACACGATGGACCGCGGCGGCAACGTCATCATCCCGTCCTTTGCCGTCGGCAGGACGCAGACGCTGCTCTACTATTTTTATCGGCTCTGGAAAGAGGGGCGGCTCGACAGCGACATTCCGATCATCATCGACAGTCCGCTTGCCATCCAAGCGACGCGCGTATTCCTCAATAACTATGAGAACTTTGACGAGGAGACGATTGCGTTCTTTGGGAAAAATGGGACGATCCCTTCATTTCCGCAGGTACGCATCGCAGAGTCTGCCGCCGACTCGCGCGCGCTGAACTCCGCCGAGGGCTCCGCGATCATCCTCTCCGCCTCGGGCATGGCGGATGCGGGGCGCATTTTGCATCATCTGAAGCACAATCTGTGGCGGCCGGAATCGACGGTGCTCTTCGTCGGGTATCAGGCGGAGGGGAGTCTCGGACGGCGTCTCGTCGACGGTATCAAGCGCGTGCGCGTGCTCGGCGAGGAGATTGCGGTCAAGGCACAGATACAGGTGCTCGACGGATTCTCGGCCCATGCCGATGCCGCGCAGATCGTCGACTGGATGCGGTCGATCACAGCACCGCGTCCGGCAAAGGTGTTCCTTGTCCACGGCGAGGGACAGGCACAGGAAGCGCTGCGCCAGCGGATCAACGAGGAGCTGGGGCTCGAGGTCTACGCGCCGTTCCTCGGCGATGCGGTGACGATCGCGGGGCGCAATTCCGTTCTCATCCCGTCGCAGAATGCGGCCGTCTCCGTCGAGGCGGAGATGGAGGACGTTATGCGCGGCTTCGACGCCGAGTACCGGCAGCTGCGCAAGGCGATCATTCGGACCGTCGTACGTCAGCCGAAACTTATGGAACCGATCATCCGCACGATGCAGAAAGCGCGCGGCTATTTTAAAAAACTTGCCGCACCCTATCAAATCTAATATATATGTATTGACTGTATGAAAATATCAAGATGTTGTATCTATCGTTGTGCTTCATGCACTTGCATAGTTATAATAAATGCGTTAGAATAGGGGAGCCTAAAAAGGGCTTTCCTATTTAATATACATCAAATGAAAAACTGCATTCTATTTGATACGGATATGACGGGTGGTGTTACTTTGGAATCCCCATTTCGTGTCGGGGTGGATGTCGGATCGACGACCATCAAGCTGGTTGTGCTGGGCGAGGAACATGAGATCCTTTATAAGAACTACGCGCGCCACTTCTCGGAGATCGGCAGATCCCTGCAGGAAAACCTAACGCAGCTGAAAGAGCTCGTCGGCACGTCGAAGTTCTCGTTTGCGCTGACCGGCTCGGCTGGCATGGGTATCGCGCAGCGCATCGGTCTGCCCTTCGTGCAGGAGGTCGTCGCGTGCGCCGCGGCGGTGCGGCGGCTCATCCCGCAGACGACCACCGCGGTGGAGCTTGGCGGCGAGGATGCGAAGATTACCTATTTCGGCGATGCGCCGGAGCAGCGCATGAACGGCGTCTGTGCGGGCGGTACGGGATCGTTCATCGATCACATGGCGTCGCTCCTCTCGACCGATCCCGTAGGACTGAACGCGCTTGCGGAAAAGGGCGAGCGCGTCTATGCCATCGCCTCGCGCTGCGGCGTGTTCGCCAAGACGGATATCCAAGCGCTCATGAACGACGGCGCGGAGAAAGCGGATATCGCGCTCTCCATCTTTCAGGCGGTCGTCAATCAGACCATCGGCAACCTCGCGCAGGGACGCCCCATCGACGGCAACGTCGCATTCCTCGGCGGTCCTCTGCACTTTCTCCCCGAACTGAAAAAACGCTTTATCGAGACATTGAAACTCGACGAGGATCACGTCGTCGATGTGGATTACGGCAATTATTTCGTCGCGGTCGGCGCGGCGCTTTCTGATGATGCCCGGACGATCGATATGCGGGAGATGGAACAGTGCGTCGCGCGCGCCGAGGAGGCTGCCGCCGCCGAGACGCGGACGGCGGACTTTACGCTGTTCCGCGATGCGGCGGACTACGCGGCGTTCAAGGCTCGCCATGACCGGGATAAGGTAAAGCGTGCGGAGCTTGCGGACTATCGCGGCGCGATCTGCATCGGTATCGACGCGGGATCGACGACGACGAAACTTGTCGCCATCGGCAGCGATAAGCAGCTCCTCTATACCTCCTACGGCAGCAATCACGGTTCGCCGCTCCAGTCGGTCATTAGCGCCCTCCGTGAATTTTACAGCGTCATGCCCGCGGGCGCGCACATCGCGGGCGCAATGACGACGGGTTACGGCGAGGCGATTGTTAAGGCGGCGCTGCACGCGGACGGCGGCGAAGTCGAGACCTTTGCCCATCTGCGCGCGGCGCAGGAGTTCTGCCCCGACGTCAGCTTCGTGCTCGATATCGGCGGGCAGGATATGAAGTGTTTCTTCGTGCAGGACGGCAGCGTCGGCAATATCACGCTGAACGAGGCGTGTTCGGCGGGCTGCGGCTCCTTTATCCAAAACTTCGCCGAGGGGCTGCACCTGACGCCCGGCGAGTTCGCGGCAAAGGCGATCGACGCCAAAGCCCCCGTCGACCTCGGCACGCGCTGTACCGTCTTTATGAACTCAAAGGTCAAACAGGCGCAGAAGGAGGGCGCGGAGGTTGCCGACATCTCGGCGGGCATCGCCCTCTCGGTCGTTAAGAACGCGCTCTTTAAGGTCATGCAGCTCAAGGACGTGTCCACGCTCGGCGACAAGATCGTCGTGCAGGGCGGCACGTTCTACAACGACGCCGTTCTGCGCTCCCTTGAGAACCTGCTCGGCAAGGATGTCATCCGTCCCGACATCGCGGGGCTGATGGGCGCGTACGGCGCGGCGATCCTCGCCCTTGAGACCGGAACAGAGACGTCGACGCTGCTCGGCGCGGAGCAGCTTGGGAATTTTGAGACCAAGACGAGCTCCTATCGGTGCGGCAAATGCGGGAACAAATGCCTCATCACGATGCAGCAGTTCCCAAACGGCGAGCGCTACTTCACGGGCAACCGCTGCGAGCGCGGTATCGGCGGCGAGAAACACGAGGAGGACGCGCCGAACATCTACAAGTTCAAGTACCGGCGCGTGTTCAAGCATTACAAATCGCCCGCAGACCCGCGCCGCGGCAAGATCGGCATCCCGCGTACGCTCAATATGTACGAGGATTATCCGTTCTGGTTCACCTTCTTCGACAAACTCGGCTACGGCGTCGTCCTTTCGGGCAAATCCTCGCCGCAGCTCTTCTATAAGGGCATGGCGACCATCCCGTCGGACTCGCTCTGCTATCCCGCAAAGCTCGCGCACGGGCATATCGTCGACCTCGTCGAAAAGGGCGTCACGACGATATTCTACCCCTGCGAGCCGCACAATATGGACGACAAGCCCGGCAGCGGCGCAAACAACTTCAACTGTCCGATCGTCACGTCCTACGCCGAGAACATCCGCGGCAACATGGACATCCTGCGCGAGAAGAATATCCGCTTCCTCCAGCCGTTCCTGCCGATCAACGATCGCAATCGCATGATTGAGCGCCTAACTGAAGAGTTCGGTAAAATCGAGGGCATTGCGAAGAAGGAGATTGCCGCCGCCGTGGACGCGGGCTATGCAGAGATCGCGCAGTACCGGCAGGATGTGCGCGACTACGGGCAGCAGATTCTCGACCGCATCGAGAAAACGGGCGAGCACGCCATACTCCTCGCGGGACGTCCCTATCATGTCGATCCCGAGATCAACCACGGCATTCCGGAGATGATCCAGTCGTACAAGCTGCCGATCCTTTCCGAGGATGCGGTCTATCACATCCCCGTGCGAAAACGCCGCCTGCAGGTCGTCAACCAGTGGAGTTACCACGCGCGGCTCTATCATGCGGCGCAGTTCGTCGCGGAGCATCCGAACGTGACGCTCATCCAGCTCAGCTCGTTCGGCTGCGGCCTCGACGCGCTCACGACGACCGAGGTGCGCGAGATTCTCGAGTCGCACGAGCGTATCTATACGATGATCAAGCTCGACGAGGTGTCGAACCTCGGCGCAGCGCGGATTCGTCTGCGCTCGCTCATCGCCGCGCTCGCGCGGCGCGAGACGCCCGTCTATCATGAGGCTCCCGTCATCGAGCGGCCGCGGTTCACCGAGGACTGCAAAAAGACGCACACCATCCTCGCGCCGCAGATGGCGCCGATTCATTTCGACCTTTTCCAAACGACCATGCGCAAGCACGGCTACAACGTCGTCATTCCGCCGATGCCGGATAAGGCGGCAATCGACATGGGACTGCGCTACGTTCACAACGACATGTGCTATCCCGCGATCGTCGTCATCGGACAGCTCATCTCAGCCCTCAAGGCGGGGATGTGCGACGCCGACCACACGAGCATCGCCCTCTTTCAGACCTGCGGCGCGTGCCGTGCGACGAACTACCTCGGCGTCCTGCGTAAAGCGTTGCGCGACGCGGGGTTCCCGAACGTCGCCGTCTTTGCCGTGCACGGCCTCCCGGAGGAGACCGACTCGTTCTCGTTCAGCCGCGAGATGATGGTCGACGCGGTGAAGGCCGCCGTCTACGGCGACCTCCTCATGAACGTCCGCAACCGCATGATGCCGTATGAGTTAGTCAAAGGTTCGACGCAGGCGGCATTTGATAAATGGATGGCGCGCGCCAAGGACGAACTCGAACACGGCAATATCTTTAAGTTCCGCCGCACGGTGAAAGACATCGTGCGCGACTTCGACCACATCCCCATCGACGAAAATCTTTGGAAGCCAAAGGTCGGCATCGTCGGCGAAATTCTCGTCAAGTACCATCCCGTCGCGAACAACGATATCGAGACCGTGCTGATGAACGAGGGCGCGGAGGTCGTCATGCCCGACTTCATCGACTTTTTCCTCTACTCTGCGTACGACCCCATCGCGCAGCACAAACTGCTCGCGGGCTCGTACAAGGATAGGATTTTTGGGCGTATGTTCATCAAGGTCATCGAGTTCTTCCGCGCGCCCATGCGAAAGGCGCTCGAATCGAGCTGTCACTTTCGCCCGCCGCAGTCCATCGATCATACGGCGCAGCTCGCGGCGCGCCATGTCAGCCTCGGCAATATGGCGGGCGAGGGGTGGTTCCTCACGGGCGAGATGGTCAAGCTCATCGAAGAGGGCGTGCCGAACGTCATCTGCCTCCAGCCGTTCGGCTGCCTGCCGAACCACATCACGGGCAAAGGCGTCATGCACGACCTGCGCAAGGCCTATCGCGGCGCGAACATCACCGCAATCGACTGCGACGCGGGATCGAGCGAAGTCAACCAGCTCAACCGCATCAAGCTTATGCTTGCCGTCGCGAAGGAGCGGCGGCCGCAGAGCGAAGCGCATACGGCGGAACGACACGCCGCAATGGAGTATGCGCACTGATATAGAAAGATCCAAAACGCAGAATTGCGTGCTCTAAAATTGATTACCGCGGATACGGCGTATCATGTCCCCACGAGGACATGTAAACGCGGCGCACAGCGGGGATCATCATAGGAACTATTGCATTGACGCATCATGGCGTTTGTGCAATAGTTTTTCTTTGCAAAAATACGTTCTTCGAACAAAAAAACGCGAAAAATATGTTCGTAAAAGTATTGACAGAACATATTTTCTGTGCTATATTATATCCGAACAGAGGTTTTAAGAATGTATATACGAAATTACTCTGAACGGAGGGATATATATGAAACGTATCGGTCTTGCGATCGGCACATTTGCGCTCCTGTGGATGGTCGTCTCGTCTCTTCATTTGACGAATCCTTATCTGCGGTCGGCGGAGTTTATGGAGATATCGGTGACGCGCGGCGACAGTGTCTGGACGATCGCGCGCAAATATGCGTCTAAGGAATCGATGGCGCGAGAGCTTGAGGAAGCGATCATCGAGGTAAACGATCTCCCGCCGGACGGCGCGCTCTATGCGGGCCGCCGCCTGCGCATTCCCGTGATCGAACCCGCGGAGCAGTTACAAGCGATGGCGGAACACAAAGCCCTTGACACACCCGCACGCGCGCCTTATAATGGCGTTACCGAGTAGGGTGGAATCATAACAGCCTTGTCCCTAGCGATAGATTTCCTATCCCGTGGGGCGGGGCTTTTCTTTGTTTTCCAGATTGGGAGGAGAGCGTCTTATGGTAAAGCTGACACTGCCGGACGGATCCGTTCGCGAGGCAGAGCGCGGAACGACATTGCTCGATGTCGTGAAACAGATGAGCAACTCGCTGGCCAAGAAGGCATTGGCGGCGAGCCTTGACGGAAAGACCGTGGATCTCATGACGCCCGTGACAAAGGATGCCGTTTTTCAGGTGCTGACCTTTGAGGATGCGGGCGGACGGCTTGCGCTGCGGCATACCTGCTCTCATATCATGGCACAGGCGGTGAAGCGGCTTTACAAGGACTGCAGCGTGCAGCTCGCCATCGGTCCCGCGATCGAGAACGGCTTCTACTATGACTTCGATATGGAGCGGCAGCTGACGGATGCGGATCTGCGCGACATTGAAAAGGAAATGAAGAAGATCGTCAAGGAGAACCTGAAACTCGAGCGCCGGGAGATCCCGCGGAGCGAGGCGATCGCATACTTCAAGGAAAAGGGCGAAAACTATAAGGTAGAGCTGATCGAGGACCTGCCCGAGGATGCGACGATCTCGACCTATACGCAGGGGGAATTCACCGATCTCTGCGCGGGGCCTCACGTACTGTCGACGGGTAAGGTTAAGGCGCTCAAGCTGCAGAGCATCGCAGGCGCCTATTGGCGCGGCAGCGAGAAGAATAAGATGTTGCAGCGCATTTACGGTACGGCGTTCGAAAAGCAGGAAGAACTGGACGCTTACCTTCACATGCTTGAGGAGGCGGCAAAGCGCGACCATCGAAAACTCGGACGCGAGCTCGATCTTTTCAGTCTGCATGAGGAGGGCCCGGGCTTCCCGTTCTTCCATCCGAACGGCATGATTCTGCGCAACGAACTGTTGAACTACTGGCGCGAAGTCCATCGCCGCTACGGCTATCAAGAGATTAGTACCCCAGTCATTCTGAGCCGAAAGCTATGGGAAACCTCCGGCCACTGGTTCCACTACCGTGAGAATATGTATACGACCACGATCGATGACGAGGACTATGCGATCAAGCCGATGAACTGCCCCGGCGGCATGCTCGTCTACAAATCGCAGCTGCACAGCTACCGCGATCTGCCGCTGCGCCTCGCGGAACTCGGTCTCGTCCATCGGCACGAGCTCTCGGGCGCGTTGCACGGGCTCTTTCGCGTACGCAACTTCACACAGGACGACGCGCATCTCTTCGTAACGCCCGATCAGATCGAGGGAGAGATTCAGCATACGATTGATCTCTTCGACGAGGTGTACCGTACGTTTGGACTTTCGTATAAGGCCGAACTTTCCACGCGCCCGGAGGACTCGATGGGATCGGACGAGATGTGGGAACTCGCGACGAACGGGCTGCAGAAGGCTCTTGAGAACCGCAATCTCGACTACATTGTCAACGAAGGGGACGGCGCGTTCTACGGTCCGAAGATCGACTTCCACCTGCGCGACTCGATCGGGCGGACATGGCAGTGCGGTACGATCCAGCTCGATATGAGCCTGCCCGAGAAATTCGATTTGACTTATGTCGGCGAGGATGGGGAGAAGCATCGCCCCGTCATGCTCCACCGCGTCGTTTACGGCTCAATTGAGCGCTTCATCGGTATTCTGATCGAGAACTTTGCGGGCGCGTTCCCCGTGTGGATGGCGCCCGTGCAGGTGCGTATCCTGCCGATTACCGAGCGCCATGCGGACTATGCGGAGCGGCTGCGCCGCGAAATGTTCGACCGCGGCATCCGCGTGGAGGTCGACGACCGCAACGAGAAGACGGGGTACAAGATCCGCGAGAGTCAGGTCAAGAAAACCCCGTATACGCTCGTCGTCGGAGATCAGGAGCAGGAAGGAAATACGGTGGCCGTACGCAAATACGGCGAGAAGGACAGCGCGGTCATGTCCGCCGCAGAGTTCATCGCGTTCGTGGAGAAAAAGATCGCGGAACGCGCATCCTCGTATTGACAATCGCGGAAAATTGTGATAGCATAATTTTCGTTGAAAGCAGAGGCCACCGCTTCTCACCTGCGGACACAGATGTCCGGCGGGTCGATATAGAACTTTTTAGGGTGGCTTTATGCCGCCCTTTTCTATTGCCGGATGGCACTGCGGTGCATCCAAAACAGGAGGTGTTCTTGCCATAAGCAGGGAATCTTTGCGAATCAATGAGGAAATCCGAATCCGTGAGGTGCGTGTCACCAGCGCGGCGGGGGAACAGCTCGGCATTATGCCGACAGTCGAGGCGCTTCGCATGGCGGAGGATCAGCATCTTGATTTGGTCGAAGTTGCGCCGAACGCAAGACCTCCCGTCTGCCGCATCATGGATTTTGGGAAATTCCGCTATGAGCAGCAGAAACGCGAAAAAGAAGCGAAAAAAAAGCAAAAGACCATCAGTATCAAAGAGGTCAAACTCCGTCCGAATATCGACGAGCACGACTTCAACGTCAAACTGAAGAATGCGCTTCGCTTCGTTGAAGAGGGCAACAAGGTCAAAGTGACGATCATGTTCCGCGGGCGGGAGCTTTCCCATCCGGAACTCGGGCGCGCGGTTCTTGACCGCGTCTCCGAGCGCATGGGAGAACTTGTGACCATTGAGCGCGGCGCGAAGCTGGAGGGGAAGAACATGACCATGATTCTTTCACCGAAAGTACAGAAGCCCGCCAAGGCGCAAAAGCCCGCGAAGCAGCAGGATAAAGGAGGAAACGACGATGCCGAAGATTAAGACGCGCCGTGCTGCGGCAAAACGCTTTACCGCCACGGGGAGCGGCGAGTTCCGCCGCAACAAGGCGTATAAGAGACATATCCTGGAGAAGAAGTCCCCGAAGCGCAAGCGTAACCTGCGCAAAGCTGCGCTTGCCGATACGTCGGATCACAAGCGCATCCGAAAGATGCTCCCCTACGCATAATCGGGGTACAAATGAAACGCCCCGTATGTGCGGGTAGGAAACAGGAGGAATCGAAATGCCAAGAGTAAAGAGCGGTGTCACGGCGCACCGTCGACATAAGAAGATATTAAAACTTGCCAAGGGATACCGCGGCGCACGCAGCAAACAGTTCAAGAAGGCCAACGAGACGGTCATGAAGGCGCTCTACTACGCGCGCCGCGATCGCCGCGCGAAGAAGGGGACGTTCCGCCGCCTTTGGATCACCCGCATCAACGCGGCGGCCCGTACCAACGGTATCTCGTACAGCCGGCTGATCGCAGGGCTGACGAAGGCCGGGGTCGAGGTCAACCGCAAGATGCTCGCCGACCTCGCCGTCGCGGATGCGGCTGCATTCACGCAGCTCGTTGCCGTGGCGAAGGAAAATCAGTAAGACAGGAGCGCGTTCGATGAGTCGAGAGACTTATCGGGCGCTTTTTTACAATGAAAAAAATCGAACGTATCGCAAGTCCCTCGAACCCGGCGCTGCGCCTCGCGCGCGCCGTCATGCGTACGGCAAAACGAGCGAAGAAAGAGGGGCTGTTTGCCGTCGAGGGACTTCGCCTTGCGGAGGCGGCGGCGGATTCCGGTTGGCAGATACGCTTTGCACTCTTTACGGAGCGCGGAAGCGAGGGAGGGCGCGCGCAAGCGCTGATAGAAAAACTCCACGCGCGGGAGACGCGCGTTTATCTCGTCCCCGATGAAAGCTTTGCCGCACTTGCGGAAACGGATACGCCGCAGGGCGTCCTCCTCGTCGCGGAACGTTCGGCGGCGGCGAGATTGGAGGGGCTGCCGCATGTGCCGCGCCCTTTATATGTCGCGCTTGACCGTATACGGGATCCCGGCAATGTCGGCGTTATTTTGCGCACGGCGGATGCCGCCGGGGCGTCGGGGGCAATCCTCCTGCACGGATGCGCGGACATTTACGGAAATAAGCTCGTACGCGCAACGATGGGAGCTCTTTTCCATATGCCGTTTGTCGCGGATGTCGGGGAAGAAGATTTTTTGCATTGGGCGGCGGCACGGTCGCTTCGCGTTTATGCGGCCGCGTGCGACCCGACGGCGTGCGTGCATTTCGATACGGACTTCAGCGTCCCGGCCGTCGTCGTTCTCGGCAACGAGGCGAACGGCGTGTCGCCGTCTTTGCTTGCAAAAGCGCGGCGCATTTTCGTTCCGATGCGCGGCTCCGGGGAGTCGCTTAACGTCTCCGCGGCTGCCGCCGCGATTCTCTATGAGGCTGTGCGTCAACGCGATTTTGCAAAATAAAAGAGAGCCCATCCTCAAAGAGCAGATGAGGCTCTCTTTCATACGTCGCATCCGGAACATATTGATTACGGCAGGAACGACAGGAGACGTTCTTTTGAGATGAGACCGATGCTCTCGTCCACCGCGTTGCCGTCCTTGAAAAAGAGGAGCGCGGGGATGCTCATAATACCGTATCTCTCGGCGATATCGGGCGTTTCGTCGATATTCAGCTTGCAGACCTTGATATCCGCACGCTCTTCCGCAACTTCCTCAAGAATCGGCGCCAGCATGCGGCAGGGCGTGCACCACGTTGCCCAAAAATCGACGACGACAAATTTTTTCTCCCGCAGAACTTCCGCTTCAAACGTTTCTTTCGTTAACTCAACCACACTCATGCAGCCTTCCTCCCTTAATTATGCGGCGCTGTGGATATCGTTTCTTTCATCATATCAGAGAATGCGGCTTTTTCAAGAGGGCCGGGAAAATTTTAGGCAGAAAGGCTGCGCATATTATTTCCTCTGAACGGAGCGGGCAACGCGGATTGTGCGGTTGCGCGAACCGCAGATCCGTTATATAATAATGAGAAATACGACGTTTTTATCGGACGGCATTTACGGACGGAAAAGAGAGGAAGGGATCATGGGCGGGAAGAAGCGGATCGCATTGAGCCCCGCGCTCAAGCGTCATAAATTCGTCTATGACCTGATGAAAAATACGACTTCTGATTACGTGTTTATGATGGATCCGGCGGAGAACGTCTTTCTTGCCTCGCCTAATTTTGTTCAGGCATACGATCTCCCGGCGGAGACGATCGAGAATATTGGAGAGGTTCTCCGGCCGCTCGTCCATATGCAGGACCGAAAGCCGCTCGCCGCGCTCTTCGCTTCTTTGCACAGCGGCGCCGAAGGGCGGGAGCGGCAGCTCGACTTCCGGATGCGCGATGCGAAGGGGGATCTCGCGTGGCTGCGTATCAAGGGGAGAATCGGTCTATCCGCGGACGGATTACCGAATCTTTTTGTCGGGACGATTAGTCAGCTTGCGCGGCGCAACTCCGCCGACTCCGTGACGGGGCTGCTCAACCGCTACCAGTTTGTCGAGGATCTCGCCGCGGCGCTGCGGACGGCACGCGAGACCGGCAGGGGCGGCGGTCTGCTCGTCATGGGCATCGACAACTTCCGCACGGTCAACGAGGCGTTCAATCACGAGGTGGGCGACGTTATCCTGCGTCAGATCTCGGAGCGCATCCTGCAGAATATTCCGCCCGGATGCGTGCTTTACCGTCTCGACGGCGACGAGTTCGGACTCATCTATCCCGATGCGGATGAGGAGATGCTGACGGACTTCTTCATCCGCGTACAGAGGGAGTTCGCACATCCGCAGGTCTACGACGGGCGGCAGTATATCGTCACCGTTTCGGCGGGTATGGTGTTCTATCCGCAGTCGGCGCGCGATCCGCTCGTTCTGCACAAATACGCGCAGGCAGCGCTCGACGCGGCTAAGTCGGGCGGAAAGAATCGGATCAGCACGTTCTCTAAGGAACTCTATAACCGCTGGCTGCGCTCGATGACGATCCAGGAGCAGATCCTCGAGGATGTCAAATCGGGCTGCCGTAATTTTGAACTCTATTTCCAGCCTCAAGTGGCGGGGGACGATCGGCATCTCGTCGGTGCGGAGACCCTGCTCCGCTGGAAGAACGGCAAGGGGCGCATGGTCGCGCCGATGGAGTTCATCAAGATCCTTGAGGATACGAAGACGATTGTGCCTGTGGGCCGTTGGGTCTTTGAGCAGTCGCTCCGCACATGCAAGGAGTGGCGGCGCCGCATCCCAAATTTTCGCATCAGCGTCAATATGAGTTATGAGCAGATCAAAGATCTCTCGTTCCTCGAATTTATCGACGACTGCCTAAAGCGGCACGATATGCCGTCGGACGCCGTAGTGCTCGAGCTGACGGAGAGCAGGATCGTCGGCGATCTCAAATTCGTCAATATGCAGTTCGATGCGTTCCGCCGTCACGGGGTTAAGGTGGCGATGGACGATTTCGGCACGGGCTATTCGTCGCTTTCGTCCCTCAAAAATCTGAACTGCGATATCGTAAAGATCGACCGCGCATTTGTGATTCGGATTCTCGAAAATCATTTCGATCAGAAACTCGTCGAGTACACGGTGGATCTCTGTCACAGCATCGGCATGACCACATGCATCGAAGGGGTCGAGCGGCAGGAGGAGTACGATTGTCTCGTCAAGCTCTGCAAGACGGATACGATACAGGGGTATCTCTTCGGTCGTCCCGAGCCGCAGGAAGCGTTTGAAAAAAAGTTTTTAGGTATGTAATGGCTAGAGAAAAGACACAGGAAGGCCTCACACTTCTCGGCGCGCAGCGCACCGACTACGGCTACGACTACGCGCCCGAAGCGCTCGAGACCTTCGCAAATAAACATACGGATCACGATTACTGGGTGCGGTTCAACTGCCCGGAATTTACGACGCTCTGTCCCATTACGGGACAGCCGGACTATGGGACGATCTACATCTCCTATATGCCGGGGGAGCGCATGGTGGAGAGCAAATCGCTGAAACTCTACCTCGTCAGTTTCCGCAATCACGGCGACTTCCACGAGGACGTCGTGAACGTCATCATGCGGGACCTGATCGCGCTCACGGCGCCGAAATACATCGAGGTGCAGGGGAAATTCCTCCCGCGCGGCGGCATCTCCATCGACCCCTATGTGAACTACGGCATGCCGGGGTCGAAGTACGAGGCGCTCGCATGGGAGCGTCTCTCCATGCATGACCGCGTGCCGGAACGGGTGGACAACCGGTGACAGGGCGGCAGAAGCGCATCGCCCTCATCAACGACATTACGGGATTCGGGCGCTGTTCGGTCACGGTGCAGCTGCCGCTCATCTCCGCGATGCGTGTGCAGGCATGTCCGCTGCCGACGGCAATCCTCTCGGTGCATACGGGGTTCCCGAACCATTATTTCGACGACTACACGGACCGTATGCGCCCCTACATGGAGAACTGGCAGGCGAACGGACTCGCATTTGATGCGGTCCTAACGGGCTTCCTTGGTTCCGAGGCGCAGATTGAGGTCGTACTGGACTGTATCGGGCGGTTCAAGAAAAAGGAGACGATCGTCGTCGTCGATCCCGTGATGGGGGATAACGGCAAGCTTTACTCGTCCTATACGCCTGCCCTATGCGCAAAGATGCGCCAACTCCTCCCGCATGCGGACGTTGTGACGCCGAACCTCACGGAGGCGTGCCGGCTGCTGGACATTCCGTATCCCGCCGACGGATATGCGGACGACGTGGCATTGCTGCGCATGGCGGCGGATATTGCGGCGATGGGACCGCGCGATGTCGTCATTACGGGGCTGTATGAGGGCGACAGAATCAAGACTTATCTCTATGAGAACGGCGCGGAGCGTTCTTTCGACAATGAAAAGGTCGGTCATGACCGATCGGGGGCGGGCGATGCCTTCGCGGCGATCGTCGCGGCATCGCTCGTGCAGGGGATATCGCTGGAGGAAGGTGCACGCCGTGCGGCGGACTTTATCGGGAGGTGCCTCGGTTATGCGGAAGCGTTGGATCTGCCGTGGAACTGGGGGCTGCCGTTTGAGGAGTATCTAGGAGAACTTGCTATGTGATGCGGGATTTTCGCACCCAACGTGTTTTTCCCGAACAACAATAAAATCATCGGAATCGGGGCTGCCGTGCGGCGTCCGATTCCTTTCTCATTTTGCGTATGATTTTAGGAGTATATTATGATTGTCTATGCGACGCACGCGGGGGGGCGCTACCTCTCGATGGAGGCGAGCCTGCGCGAGCGGCCGGAGGGGAAACGCAGCATCTACGTCAACATCACAAATGACTGCAACTGCGACTGCGTGTTTTGCCTGCGCAGCATGAAGGAGATGGCGAAGGAGTCTTCTCTCTGGGTGGAGCATGACCCGAGCATTGCGGAGATCATTGCGGAATTGGAAAAAGTGCCGTGGGATTACGTGGGCGAAGTCGTATGCTGCGGCTTCGGCGAACCTCTGATGCGGCTTGAGACGGTGCTCGGCGTGCTTCGTTATGTGAAGGAGAAGCATCCGGATGTGTCGACGCGCGTTAATTCGAACGGCCTCGGCGAGTTGGAGCACGGCTGCGTGTTTGCGGAGCGTTTCGCGGGGATTCTCGATACGATTTCCATCAGCCTCAACGCGTCCAATGCGGAGCGCTATCTCGCGCTCACACAGTCGCGGTTTGGCATCCAATCCTTTGAGGCGATGCTCACTTTCGCGGAGCACTGCAAGCCCTATGTGCCGAATGTCGTTCTCACCGTTGTGGAGAAGGTGGAGGATGCGGAGGAGATCGCGCTCTGCCGGAAGATTTGTGCCGACCGCGGCTTAACCCTGCGGGTACGGCCGTATGAGGACAGCTGAGCTCGAAAGTAGATTTTTTTCCACGGATATGATAAACTAATTTTTGATATTTTTTATGATAGAAAACGGAGCGTATATGCAAACGACCCATGATTCCGCCCCGATACAGGAGGACGATATGGACGAAAAGATCAGAGAACTCCGGGACCGCGCCCGCGCGGCGATTACGGACAAGGCGACGAGTCTCAGCGAGCTCAACGATTTACGTGTAAAATTCTTGGGGAAGAAGGGCGAGATGACGTCCCTCCTGCGCAGCATGAGCGCCCTTGTCGCCGAGGAGCGTCCGCGCATCGGCAGGATCGTCAACGAGGCGCGCGCGGAACTCGAGGAACTGCTCGCGGCAAAGTCCGAGGAACTTGCGTATCGGGAACTTGAGGAGCGGATGGCGAGCGAGCGCATCGACGTCACCCTTCCCGGGCGTACGGCGCAGGTCGGACACCTGCACCCGCTCACGATCACGCTCAACCGCATCAAGAAGATCTTCCTGCAGATGGGCTTTGCCATCGAAGAAGGTCCCGAAATCGAGAGCGACTATTTCAACTTCGAAGCGCTGAATCTGCCGAAGGATCATCCTGCACGCGATATGCAGGATTCTTTCTATATCGCGGAGGACGTTCTGCTCCGCTCGCAGACGTCGCCCGTACAGGCGCGCACCATGCAGAAGCAGGAGCCGAACGCGCCGATCCGCATGATTGCGCCCGGCCGCGTTTATCGGCGCGACGCCTACGACGCGACCCATTCGCCGATGTTTACGCAGGTCGAGGGACTTGTCATCGATAAGGGGATTTCCTTTGCCGACCTCAAGGGCACGCTCGAACTGTGCCTGCATCAAATTTTTGATGCCAATGTGAAAGTGCGGTTTCGTCCGAGCTTTTTCCCGTTTACGGAGCCGTCGACGGAGGTCGACATCTCCTGTTCTTCCTGTCACGGTACAGGCTGCCGCGTGTGCAAGGGGACCGGCTGGCTGGAGATCCTCGGCGCGGGCATGGTGCATCCGAACGTCCTCTCGATGAGCGGCTACGATCCGTTTGTGGCCTCGGGATTTGCGTTCGGCATGGGGGTCGAACGCATCGCGATGCTTGCCTACGGCGTAGACGATTTGCGCCTGTTCTATGACAACGACGTGCGCTTTTTGCATCAGTTCTAAGGAGGCGTAAGGATGCAGGTTTCCATCAAATGGCTGAAAGACTATGTGGATATTGACGAGACGGCGGAGGAAATCGCGGATCGCCTCACGATGGCGGGCGTGCCCGTGGAGCGTGTCGTGCGCGCCGACGAGGGGCTGGACAAGGTCGTCACGGGGCGCATCGAGCGGGTTGTGCCGCATCCGGATTCGGATCATCTGCGTATCTGTGAGCTGAATATCGGTAAAGAAGAGCTGCTGCAGATCGTCACGGGTGCGCAGAATGTGCAGGAGGGGGACGTCGTTCCCGCCGCGATGGTCGGGGCGCTTTTGCCGGACGGCAAAAAGATATCGAAGGGCAAGCTGCGCGGCGTACCCTCCAACGGCATGATGTGTTCGGCGGGCGAGCTTGCGATCGATACCGAGGGCCTGCCCGAAGAGCAGGTCAGCGGCATCTACATTCTGCCCGCGGATACGCCCGCAGGCATTCCCGCGGCGCAGGCGCTGGGACTTGACGATGTGGTGCTGGAGTTTGAGCTCACGGCGAACCGCGCGGACTGTTTCAGCGTGATCGGCATCGCGCGCGAGATCGCGGCGCTGACCGGAAAGCCGCTGCGCGTTCCGAATATTGAAGTATCTGAGTCGGCCCCGGAACATGCGGAGGATCTTGTCACAGTCAAAATCGAGGCGAAGGAACTGTGCCGCCGATTCTCCGCGCGCGTCCTGCGCGATGTGAAGGTCGCGCCCTCTCCCGCATGGATGGTCGAGCGTCTGCAGGGGGCGGGAATTCGCGCCATCAACAATGTCGTTGATGTGACGAATTTCGTCATGCTCGAACTCGGTCAGCCGCTCCATGCTTACGATTATGACGCCGTCGCGGGGCATACGCTGACGGCGCGCCGCGCGCGCGAGGGAGAACTGCTCCATACGCTTGACGATTCGTCCCGCGTTGCCGCGGGGGACGAGCTCGTCATCGCGGACAGTGAGAAACCTGCCGGGCTCGCGGGCATCATGGGCGGGCTGGAATCCGAGATTACGGAGAATACGACCTCGGTCATTCTTGAGGCGGCCTCGTTCCACAGCGCGACGATTCGCCGTACGGCGCGTCGGATCGGTCTGCACTCCGAATCCTCGGGACGGTTTGAACGCGGCGTTGACGAGACGGGGACGGTGCGCGCCGTGACGCGCGCGGCGCAGCTTCTTGCAGAGATGGGGGCGTGCGCCGTGACGCGGGGGGTCGTAGACGTTTATCCCGTGCCCAAGGAGAAGACCGTATTCGAGTTCGGCGCGCGCGCCGTCGGCGAGCGAATCGGCGCGAATATTCCCGGGGATTGGATGGCGTCGGCACTCCGCTCGCTCGGTTTTACCGTCGAGGAGCGGGAACTCGAGACGTATCGCGTCACCGTGCCCTCGTGGCGCGGCGACGTGACGCTCATGGAGGATATCTCCGAGGAAGTCGCGCGGCTCTACGGCTATGACAATATCGCATCGCGGCTTCCGTCGGGCACGGTACGGCAGGGGCGGCAGAGCGAGATGCAGGACTTTGCGGACACGATGCGCGACGCGCTCGCCGCGCTCGGCATGACGGAAGAACTTTCGTTCAGCTTTACGAGTGAAAAGGCGCTCGATCACCTCTGCGTTCCGTCGGAGAGTCCGCTTCGCCGGGCAATCCCGATCCTCAATCCGCTGACGGACGAGTATCCGCTCATTCGGACGACGCTCCTCACGAGCATCCTCGAAAATGCCGCCCGCAATATTGCGCGCAAGAACATGGACCTGCGCCTGTTCGATATCGCACCGGTCTTTTCACCCAAAGCGCTGCCCGTGACGGAGCCGGCGGACGAACGTCTGATGGTTGCGGGACTCATGACGGGGCGGCGCAGCCCCGTCGCATGGGATACGGACAATGAGAACGTGGATTTCTACGATCTGAAGGGCGTCGTCGAGCGATTCTTCGCGGCGATCGGCGTCCGGAAATATACGGTCGAGGAGGGCGCTCACTTCGCCATGCACCCGGGGAAGACCGCGTTCTTTAAAAAGGGCCGCGAGGTCATTGCCGTGCTGGGGGAGATCCATCCGACGGTTGCCGAGAATTTCGGCATTTCACAGAGCGTTTACGTTTTTGAGATGGATGCGGCGACGCTCATGCGTTATCGCAAAAAGAAGAGTGCGATCGAGCCTCTGCCGAAATATCCCGCGTCGACGCGCGACCTCGCTGTTCTTGTGGGCGCGGATCTGACGACGGCCGAGATCGAGCGCGTCATTGCAAAGAAGGGCGGGAAGTTCTTCCGCGGGGCGACCCTCTTTGACGTTTATACGGGAAAGCAGGTCGAGCGCGGGAAGAAGAGCATGGCGTTCCATCTGCATTTTCAGTCCGACGAGAAGACCCTAACGGATGAGGAAGTGGATGCGGCGTTTGCGAATATCCTGCAGGCCGCGGAGCAGGAGCTTCATGCGCAGCTGCGCGGATAAAAGGCGGTGAGAGCCATGGCAGAGGAAAAAAAGGCGACGCAGCGCGTTGTCGTAGAGATGTTCGGGCTGACCTATCAGCTCAAGACGGATGACCCCGAGCGCCTCAAGCGCCTTGCGGCGGAAGGGGACCGCCGTATTAAGGAGATGTCACGCAAGGTGCGGAGTTTCGATGTGAAGCGGATCGCCGCGCTGACCGTCCTGCAAATGATGGACGACTACGATCAGCTGCGGCGCGACTACGACGAGCTCGTGCAGCTGCTCGAAGAAAAGTAAACGGATGATATCATAAAAGGCCACGGTGTTTTGCCGTGGCCTTTTTGTAAAGCCGTGTATCGTATCGTGTCAGCGCAGGGTAAAGGATACGCCGGTGTTGACCGTAATCGCGGCGCCCGTCGGATTCGGATAGGAGCCGACGGCATAGGCCGCCGCAACCGCCGCATCGTCCAGAATACTGTGTCCCGACGAAGAATTAACGACGACACTTGTAATCGCACCCGAGGCGGAGAGTGTGACGGAAATGCCCGTACGGCCCTCAAGACGGCGTTTCGTCGCCATATAGGGGTATTGTTTATGCGCGTCGATGGCGAGGCGGAATCCCTCCGCATCGAAGGGAATATTGCCCTTGCCCTGCACATCTCCGTCGCCGCTACCCTCACCCGTGCCCGTACCGCTGCCGCTACCGCGTCCATCGCCCTCACCGTCGCCGCTGCCTGTCCCCGTGCCCGTACCCGTGCCGGATCCGCCCGCATTGCTGCCCGTCTCGGAGCCCCCTGTCGGGGCGGACGGCGCCGTTGCGGAGCCTTGTGTGGGGAGCGTGACGGCGTCGGGGGTCGGTGTCGTCGCCTGTGTTTCCTTCGTTGTGACGGGTGTCGGTACAGTCTGCTGTACCGCTTCGACACGTTTGGCGACTTCCTCGGCTTTGAGCGGTTCGGGGAAGAGGGACTCGCTGCTCCCGCCGCCCGCATGTCCGCTGCCCTGTTCGAAATCGGATGTGGTGAGGTCGATGACATAGACCTGCTGTTCCTGCTGTTTGACGACAACCGTCAGACCGAGCGCTAATAAGCCGAACAGTGCGAGGTGCAAGAGGGCGGAGACGATATAGGCCTTACTCCATGAGAGTTGTCGCTCCATATATCTATCCCTTCTTTTGTTCTGCGGCAATCGAGAGCCGTTTTACCCCCGCTCCTTTGAGCATGTCCATGACCGCGACGACCTGACCGTGCGCCGTACGCTTGTCCGCTTGCAGGATCACCGCCGCATTGGGGTTTGCCTGCATGCGGTCCTTCATGATCGCTGCGGACTCCGTGATGCTCACGGGCTTGTTGTCGATCGTAATATGTCCCTGTTCATCGAGCGTCATGATGATCGGCAGCTGTGCGGGGGCCGAGGCGCTCTGCGCCTGCGGAAGCTGTACGGCGAGCGCCTTCTGCGCGACTGTCTGCAGACTGTTCATCATGAAGAAGACGAGCAGGAAGAAGATGATATCGATCATCGGGATAATCATAAATTCCGGCTTTTTTTTCAGCCGATGACTGCCAAAATTCATTGTGCATCCCAACTTTCTTTCTTTGCCGTGACAACCGTCGCACAGAGACGTTCCGTATCGGTGACAATCGCGTCGAGCTGATGGCTGAAGTAGGTGTAGACGCAGAATGCGATGATCGCGACACAGAGACCGGTTGCTGTCGCAACGAGCGCCTCGCCGACGCCGCCCGTGATCGCGCCGGCACCGCCGCCCTCATCGAGCACGCTGAACGTCTGGATCATACCCGTGACCGTACCCAGAAGGCCGAGCAGCGGAGCGATGGTGACGATCGCGCTCAGATAGTCGAGATAGCGGCGGAAATTGATCGCCTCCAACGCCATGCGATCGGAGAACGCCCCCTTCATCGCCGTTTCCGTATCCGCGTTTTCCAGACCGCTCCCGATGACGCGGCTGATGGCTGAGGGGAACTCCGTACAGAGTTTTTCGACCGTATCCCAGTCTTTCTGGACTGCCGCGTGGTAAACGCCGTGGAAGAATACCCGCGCGCCTTTGCGGTTGATGCGGTAATAGTAGAAACGCTCCACCGCGATTGCGAGCGTGATCAGCGAGAGCAGAAGCAGCGGGTACATGACGAGTCCGCCGCTTTTAAAGAGATGCATTGCGCTAGAAAAACCTTCCATATGATTTTACTCCTTTACATAGACTGCCGGCCCTTTTCACCCCGGGACCGACAAAAATTAGAAACTCATGCGCATACCGAAACGGTAAATACGCCCGCCCATACCGAGGTACGGGTCATATTGGTTGAATAAATTCGTCACACCGGCATAGAGCGTGCCTCCTTTCATTATATCCTTTTCAATCATCAGATTCCATAGTCCGTAATTTTTTTCGCGCGCGACTTTTTCACGGGTGAAGCCGTGTTCAAAATCGCCTTTCATATATAATTTAGCATCGGATTCATTTTTAAACAAGCGATATACCTTTCCCGTGTTGGGATCGGTAAAGGTGAACTGCTCCAGGTTACCCGCGCCGCCGACGATGCGTCCCGTGGCGATGCGGTCGCGGAGATCGAGATAGTTCCGCGTGTAGTCGCCCCAGAATGTCGCGCGCCAGCCGTGCCTGCGGTCATTGTAGCTAAAGGTGAGGTTGATCATATGGCGTCCGCGTCCTTCAAGCCGCTTGTTCGTCTGCCGGTCCCGCGCATCGAGGTAGGTGTAGCCCGCCTTGACGCTGAAATCCCGTGCAAACTGATGCGTTACCTCCGCCTCGACGCCCTGCGTGCGCGCCTTGGAAATATTTTTGTAAGTATAAACATCGTCCGTTGCGGGAACGCTCTTTACATAATCCGTTTGATCATCGTCGAAAATGTTATCTTCAATATACTGCCAATTGGGGGCCGTTTTGATCGCGTCGACGATCTCGTCGTAACTCATCGTTCCCAACCAAGCGTTCGGATATAGAATCTGCGGATCGAAATAACTGCGCCCGTAGAGATTTTTGCTCTCTTTTTCACCGTCGTACACGATCTGCATATAGTCTTTGAAATCATTGCGGAATATGGTGAACTTGGCGCTCGTTTTTTTGCCGAAATCCGCCTCGAGTGAGACATCCATATTGACCGCTTTTTCAGGCTTGAGCGCGGGATTTCCCTCGAACAGCCACCCGTTGCGGATGGGCGGTTTAGGATTCAGCGACGGTTCGTACATTTCCCAGTCGTGGTAGAGTTCCGCGATGCCGGGCGTTGAGAAGCTAGTTCTGATATTCGCCTTCATGCGCAGATTATTGCGCGCCTTATAGGTCGCGCCGATGGAGGGGGACAGGTGCGCGCCGAATCGGCTGTGATTCGTATAGCGCAGCGCGGGGATCAGCAAAAGTTTTTTGCCGACCTGCCAGTTGTCCATCGCGTAGGCACTGTAGTAGCTGAGAGAGGTCTCGTACACGTTGCCGATGTAGGTCCGCTTATTCGGATCGTTGGGATCATCAGGGTTTGGGAATACGTACAGGCGCGACTGTTCTCGCGGTATTTGCCCCGGCACAGTGATACGCGTCCCCTCGCCGCTCTCGTCATGGTAATCCGCACCGACGGTCACATAGTGTTTGTCATGCGCCATCAGCCCTATGGATGCCTCAACGACGCGATCCTCGCGCTTGAGGTAATCAAAATAGAAATGATGGTAGGGAATGCTCCTCGGCACAATCGGACCGACCTCGAAATCCACGTCGGAACTGTACTTGGTCGTATAGGTGCGCACACGGAAATCCGCGCGATCCGTTTGTTTTTTCCAATCGATGTTGAAATTGTTGCGCCACGCGTCTTCCCGTGCATTCATCTTCAGCATCGTGCCGAGAGAGGTGTCTTTCTGCAGATCTTCTGCGAGCCGGTCCGCGGACAGCGTGAGCGTTTCTCCCTTTCCGAGACTGAACTCCACGCGTGCGCTCATCGGGATCCGCTTCCCGTAATACTGCATGGACGTGTTGTCGCGATCGTAGAGGAACGGCGCCGTTTTGCTTCTTCCATACGAGAAGTCCATCCAGATGCCTTTCCCCAGTTCACCGGTGGCATAACTGATACCGTGGTTGTACTGGCTGCCGCCTTGGCCGATCCAAGAGCGTTCGAGCGTGACGCTTCCGCCTTGTTGGTGCGGGATCTTCGTGACGATATTGAGCACGCCGCCAATGGCGTCCGCACCATAGCGCGCCGTGCCCGCACCCCGGATGATCTCGACATGGTCGATGTTATCCATGCCGATCCGGTTCACCTCGTCCGTTGCGCCGTAGAATTTACTGAGACCGCCTGCAAGTCTGCGCCCGTCGATGAGAATCAGCGTATGACGCGCTTCTGCACCGCGAAGAGCGACAGTCTGCCGTCCCATGTTGTCGCGCCCCATCTGGATGTCCTGCTCTCCGGCAAGCGCGTCGGAGAGCGTACGCGCCCCTTTGCGGTCGAGATCCTCACGGGTGATGATGGCCTTAGTCTCGGGTTCCTCTCGAAGCAGCTCTTTGTCATAGTTTGCTTCGACGCTGATATCAGAAGTTGTGACTTCCGCTCCCTCCGCGTTGGCTCTATTCTCCTCAGACGCATATGTATGTGTATTGAGGCATGCAAGTATACATGCCGTTAGAACGGTATATCTTCCTTGATGAAATTTTCCTTTCAACGACATCTTTTGACGACACCTCCTTTTATGAAAGCAAACGGAAAGAATAAAATGAATACGATTATCATTATAGAGGCTAAGATTTATATGTCAATAGAAAAATGAATATTTAGAATGAGCTTTCTTTGATTCTCTCAATGTGTCTTTTGACAACATGCAAGTTTTTTATTATACTGAGAACGTGAATTGTTCATTTCTATCGTAGGGAAGGAGGTGAATATTTGTTATTCGAACGCGTATTGCGGTTTTTCATCGTTCTCATCACTGCAATCATCGGCGGAACCCTCTTTGAACTGCTTGTGCCGACCGCGAACGCCTACCTTTCGGCGCCCCTCTGGCAGACGGAACTGGGGCTGTTCGGGCTCTCGCTTGCGGGGCTGATCTGTATCCTCGTAGGGACCCTGCTCGGCGGTTTTATCGGATATCCGCTCGCTCCCTTCTTCACGGGACGTCTTAGACGCTTCTCCGTATGGGTGGAGGGACAACTCGGCAAGATGCCGATCCGCGAAGTGATTGCGGGGGCGATAGGGCTTATCATCGGACTTATCATAGCGCGCCTTTTGGGCGATTCGTTTTCTACGATTCCTATCGTCGGCGATTATATTCCCATCGTGTTCAGCATTGTGCTCGGCTATCTCGGCGTCCATATCATGGTCAAAAAACAGCCGGAGATCGCGGAGGCTTTCGATTTTTTCCCACGGCTTCTCCGCGAGATGGCACGCAGCCGCGAAGGGCGCACAGCAGCCCCCGTACAGGCGCCGCCGCGTGACGGACAAACGGGGCGCGGATACAAGGTGCTCGATACGAGCGTCATCATCGACGGGCGCATTGCGGATATCTGTGAGACGGGGTTTCTCGAAGGAACGCTGCTCATTCCCGTGTTCGTTCTCGAAGAGCTCCAACACATCGCAGATTCGCCGGACGCACTGAAACGTGTCCGCGGACGCCGCGGTCTCGACATCCTGCAAAAAATTCGTAAGGAATCCCGTATGAAGGTAGAGATCACAGAGGCGGACTTTGAGGATATCACGGAAGTGGATTCGAAGCTCCTCCAGCTTGCACAGGAGGTCGGCGGGAAGATCATCACGAACGATTTTAACCTGAACAAGGTCGCGCAGCTGCGCGGGGTCTCCGTCCTGAACATCAACGCCCTTTCAAACGCCGTCAAACCGGTCGCCATTCCCGGCGATATGATGACGGTCCAGATTGTTCGCCCGGGCAAAGAGCACGGGCAGGGGCTCGCATATCTCGACGACGGTACGATGATTGTCGTGGACGGCGGGTTCCGCTGCATGAACGAAATCGTCCCCGTAGAGGTGACGTCTGCACTCCAAACGGCTGCGGGTCGTATGATCTTCGCGAAACTAACACGCTGATCCGAGCGGAGCACAGGAAGGAAGAGACATGGTTAGTGTGGTTTTTCCCGCCGCAGGGCAGGCGCATCGGATGCAGGTGGGGCTTAATAAGGTCTTTTTGACGCTTGCCGGCAAGCCGATGCTCCTCCGGACACTGCTTACGTTTTCCAAGGTGCCCGATGTCGGGGAACTCATCGTCGCCGTGGGCCCGGACGAGGTGGAGCCCGTGACGAACCTCCTCGGCCGTGTCAAGGGACTCGCGCCGTGGCATGTGGTGGAGGGAGGTTCCGAGCGGCAGTATTCGATTCGCAATGGACTCGCTCTTGTCTCGGAGAAGGCGGATATCGTGCTCGTACACGATGCGGCGCGTCCCCTCATTCGCCTCGATACGATTGAGGAACTCATCCGTGTCGTACGCGCCGAAGGCGCGGCGATTGTCGCCGTGCCTGAGAAAAATACCATTAAGATTGCGGCGGAGGATGGCATGGTCGCGTCCACTCCGCCGCGGAGATCCCTTTGGCAGGTGCAGACGCCGCAGGGGTTCCGAAAGGACATCCTGCTGGAGGCGAACCGCAAGGCGGACGAGGACGGCTTTCTCGGAACGGACGATGCGAGCCTCGTGGAGCGTCTCGGTGTTCCGGTTCGCATCGTCAAAGGCGAATATAGTAATATCAAGGTGACGACACCCGAGGATATGGTGGTTGCGGAGGCGATCCTGCGCAGCGACATGGGGGCGGGCGAGCTAATGCGGACGGCTGTCCACGAGGCGAAGCGACTGCTCGGCGGCGTCGTTTGTCGGCGCAGGGGGGAGGAAGAATGACGCGGTTCGGTATCGGCTACGATGTGCATCGGCTGGTTGCGGGGCGGCGCCTGATCATCGGCGGAGTGGATATCCCCTATGAGAAGGGCCTGCTCGGTCACTCGGATGCGGATGTGCTGCTGCATGCCGTCTCCGACGCGCTCCTCGGGGCCGCGGCACTCGGCGATATCGGGCTGCACTTCCCGGACACGGACGAGCGCTACGCCGGTGCGGACAGCGGCGTATTGCTGGCAGAGGTTGCACGCCGTATACGCGCGGCGGGCTTTGCCATCGGCAATATCGATGCAACGGTCGTCGCGCAGGTGCCGAAACTCCGACCCTATATCGATCAAATGCGCGACCGTATTGCGCGCCTCCTCGATATTGCGCCGGGGGATGTCAACGTCAAGGCGACCACGGAAGAACGGCTCGGTTTTACGGGCGCGGGGGAAGGAATGTCCGCTTATGCCATTGCAGGCGTAGAGCGCATTTAATAGAAAATTGGAGGTATCAACATGGCAAATCAGCTGAAGAAACTGCTCGGGATAGAGGTTCCCATTCTGCAGGGAGGTATGGCGTGGATTTCGGAGGCAAACCTCGCCTCGGCAGTTTCAAACGCGGGCGGTGCCGGCATCATCTCAACGGGCGGGCGCACGACGGAGTACACGCGCGATGAGATCCGCCGCTGCCGCAGCCTGACGGATCGCCCGTTCGGCGTGAATGTGATGCTCATGGCGCCAAATAAGGATGAGATCGTGGATGTGATCTGCGAAGAGAAGCCCGCATTCGTGACGCTCGGGGCGGGGAATCCCGTGCCGTATTTTGAAAAACTGCACGCGGCGGGGGTCAAGGCGATTCCCGTTGTGCCGAGTGTGAAGCTCGCAAAGCGCGTCGAGGAAAAGGGCGCGGATGCCATCGTTGTCGAGGGCATGGAAGCGGGCGGACACATCGGCGTACTCTCGACGATGCCGCTCATGGAGCAGGTCATTCCGGAGGTCTCTCTCCCCGTGGTCATGGCGGGCGGATTCGGCGACGGACGCGGGCTCGCGGCCGCGCTCCTCATGGGTGCTTCGGGCGTACAGATGGGAACGCGCTTCCTCGTTGCAGAAGAGTGCGTCGTGCATCCGAATGTAAAGGCGAAACTGATTGCCTCCGTGGATACGGATACGATCGTGACGGGGAGCACGATCGGCGGATCCGTGCGCGGCGTGAAGAATAAATTCTCCGAGGAGTTTGTTGCGCTCGAGTTTTCCGGAAAGGCGACGAAGCAGGAACTGCTCGATCGTGCAACGGGAACCAATAAACTTGCGGCAGTGGACGGCGACGTCGTCAACGGGATGGTGCAGGCGGGGGAGACGTTGACGCTCCTGCGCGAGATCGAGCCGGTGCGCACGATCATCGAGCATATTGTCCGCGAGGCGAAGGAGACGCTTGCGCACGCGCAGAAGATCGAAGTCTAATCAGTCGACAGGGGCGGAGCATGGGGACGGACGAATTAACGCGGATTCATGAACTGGCAAAGCGGGTGACTCTGCTCGAAAAGCTGGTTCTGCGCCAGCAGAGCCGTATGGACGAGCTCCTGCAGCGTCTCGAGCAAACGGAGCGTGTCGATCGTCCGCATGCTGCGGAAAAAGATCCGTCCGCGGCGGCTGCGGCACGGGAAAACGAAGCTGCCGAACGCGCCGTCCCGTCCGTGAGCGATCTGTTGGACGAGGAGATGAAGACCGATTTGGCACGCGCCTACGGTGCGCCGCCGCCGCGCGAACAACCTACGGAAGGCGCGCAGGATCGGCCGCCGTCCGCAATGGCGCGGGCTGCCGGCAGCTATGCGCGCGCGACGGGCGGGAAAGAACCCGTGCGGAGCGATCGCGCAAAACAGAACGAAGCCGCACGAAAAAAGACCGCAGACGCTGCGGCGCTCGCGCAGATTCCGACGCATGAACTGCGGGAGAAGACGCCTGCGGAGCGTGCCGCAGATTACATTGCGGACTATAATGCGCTCTATGAAGTACAGGGGACAATGTTCCAAAAGAAGAAGGCGCAGGACGACTTCATCAAGCAGTATGAAGTGCAGGGGATGAAGTGTACGAATATGCGGCTGCGCCTCAGTCGTCCGGAGCTTGAGCCGCGCTTTGTGGCGGTGGCACCGCCGCGCGATGCGGATTTTTGGGGGATGCCGCTCGGCAATAATCTCTTTGCCGTTGTGCCGAACCCGTTTCTCGTCTACGGCGAGGAGATGCATACGGCCGGCGGTATGCGCGAGGCGTTCAACTCGAACTATCGCCCGGGTACGGTTTACGGGCACTTTACGGTGAAAGAAGCGGCGACGTTCCAGTTCGGTACGATCGGCAAGGTCTTTCGGAGAGGACAGCTCAAGGCTGAGGTGTAGTGCGCTTAAAATTTTATCCGATAAGAAACGGGACTGCTGCATATGTCTGCAGCAGTCCCGTTTTACGTTCCTTTGGGTTAACGGACCTGTCTGCCGGCCCCTGCGCCGTCGATGGCGACGGCGACGTTTGCCTCGGTGAAGGTCTTCATGTCGTTGAGGGTGTGGAGCGCGGCGCGAACGATGCTGCAAGCGAGCAGTCCTGCCGTGCCTGCGGGAGGCTCTGCGCCGAGGTCAAGCATATCGGGGAGAATATGCAGGATGTAGGGAGCGACGGCGGGGGATGATTCCTCTATATGATGTACGATGGCATCCGTTGCGGCGTCGGCGGGCAGGATGAGGGCGCCGCACGCGGCGGCGGTGCGGACGGCCTCCGAGACGGCATGCGGAAGGGGCTCTTTTGCCGCGTCATTCTCCGGCGTGCCGAGGAGGAGGATGGGATGTGTTGCGGCAGTTCTTTTTACGGCATGCTGCAGCGCGCGGAACTGCGCCTCAGACCTATCCTGCGGGAGGGACAGGAGACGTATTGGAATCCCTCCATGCGCGGCCATTGCTCCAAGGACTCTCGTATATGTTCGGGAGAGCCGATCCTCTCGTGCGATGAGGAGGAGCGCGGCCTTCGTATCTGCGGGCGGCTGCGGATTCCGCATCGTACCCGCAAGGCGCACGGCGATTTGTTCGAGATAACCGAGGCTGTGGATGGGTTTGGCGAGGTTGTCCAGACGATATTGGCAGGCCTCCATTGCCGCACTGTTCGGTACGGGAATGCGCGGCATCGGCTTTCGTTCTGCGGTCGTGTCATTTGTTGGGGGCAGAAGGTATGGCGCGGGGGAATCAGTAGTGCCCTGTCGGCCGTCAATGACTTCCCATACGCGCAGCATTTGCCCCAGCAGATCGAGCGCGATGGAGGAACCGGCGGCCTCGCTCAGGCGAATATCCAGCCGCAGCATGGGCGTGAGACCGAGGCGGCGGAGCGCGTGGGGCTGAGAATGTTCAGAGAGAGAGCCGTGGGAGGCGAGCAGATAATACGCGCAGTTGGGGGCGAGCGCGTGGGCGATGAGCGCGGCGGAGGTTGTGTTTGCTCCGTCGAGGACGACGAGCATCCGCCGTGCCGCGGCGCCGAGGATGATGCCGGCGATGCAGCCGAGTTCAAAGCCGCCGACCTTTGCGAGGACATCGAGGCCATCCGCTGCGTCGGGGCGATTGACCGCAAGCGCACGCCGAACGATTTCAATTTTATGCGCGAGACGCGCATCGGAGATGTTCGCGCCGCGTCCTGTGACCTCTTCGGGCGCGAGGCCGAGGATGGCGGCGACAATGGCGGCGCTGGAGGTCGTATTGGAGATGCCCATCTCCCCGGGGAGAATGCAGCGATCGCCGCGGTCGGCGCATAGCCCCGCGAGTTCGATGCCGGTCTCAACCGCCTGCACGGCCTGCGCGCGCGTCATAGCAGGCCCCTTGGTCATGTTTGCCGTACCGCGCGCAATGCTGCGGTGCAGGAGCCCCTCTATATGCGCCGTATCTGCATCCACGCCGAGGTCGGCGACGATGAGACGGGCATGCGCATAGTTCGCGACCGCATTGGCAGCCCCGCCGTGTGCGATGAGGTAGTTGCACATCATGTTGAGCGTGGTCTCGGGCGGATAGGCGCTGACGCTCTCCGCCGCGACGCCGTGGTCGGCGCAGGAGATGACGACGCTCGTCTGCGGGGGGCGCGGGTGACGCTCTCCCGTCATGCGGATATAGCGGAGCAGGGCGTCGCCGAGACGGCCGAAATCCATGTCTTGATGGGCTGAAAGCGATTTTTCTGCGGCATCGGAGAGCGTGCTGTCCGGAACCTCTATCGCAGCGATTGTTTTTTCCAAAAGTGTCATGCGCGTTTCTTTTCCTTTGCTAGCTGTTTCAGCGAGAGACCGATGCGGCCGCGCGCCTCGTCGATGCTGATAATCATAACGTCGAGAGTGTCGCCGACGGACAGAACGTCGAGCGGATGGCGGACGCGCCGCGCGCTCATCTCCGAGATGTGGAGCAGTCCCGCCTGCTTGAGGCCGATATCAATGAATGCTCCAAAATCCGTAATGTTGCGCACGGTACCGCGCAGGATGCTGTCGACGGCGAGGTCGGAGAGCTTTCAATGTTCTGCCGTGTGAGCGGCGCGGGCAGGTCTTCGCGCGGGTCGCGTCCCGGGCGCGCGAGGGCTTTTAGAATATCCGTGACCGTCGGAACGCCCGCGTCCAGTTTCCTCGCAAGTGCCGCAGCGTCGACCTGTGCCGTCTTGAGGGCGAGGGCAGGGAGGTTCGAACGATTCGTGAGGTCAGATTCATCAGCACCGATTTCTCCGAGGATTGCGCGCGCGAGCGGATAGGATTCGGGATGGACGGAAGTTGCGTCGAGCGGCGTTTCCCCTTCGCGAATGCGCAGAAAGCCTGCGCATTGGGTGAACGCGGTATCGCCGAGCCGAGAGACCTTGCGCAGGGATTTTCTGTCGGTGAATCTGCCGTGCTCGTTGCGGTAGGCGACGATGTTCTTTGCGATGGCGGCGTTGATGCCCGCGATGCGGTTCAGGAGTGCGGGAGAGGCTGTGTTGAGGTCGACGCCGACATGGTTGACCGCGTCCTCGACTGTGGCGTCGAGCGTCTCCTTGAGCTCTTTTTGGCTGACGTCGTGCTGGTACTGACCGACGCCGATGGACTGCGGGTCGATTTTCACGAGTTCGGCCATAGGGTCCTGCACGCGGCGTGCGATGGAGACGGCACCGCGGATTGTCACGTCGTAATCGGGCAGTTCTTCTTTTGCGAGTGCGGAGGCGGAGTAGACGGAGGCGCCCGCCTCGTTCGTAATGAGGTAATGGACGTGCGCCAGATGATTGTCGCGGATGAGCGCGGCGGCGAACTGCTCCGTCTCGTAGGATGCCGTGCCGTTGCCGATGGAGATGAGCGTTATATTATGCGCCTTGATGAGTTTCAGCAGCGCATCGGCGGCAGAGCGGCGGGCGTTTTCGCTCTGCGTTACTTGAATGACGCCGCTTGCAAGGACGTGTCCCGTCGCGTCGACGACGGCGACCTTGCAGCCGGTGCGGTAGCCGGGGTCGAGCCCCATGACGACATGCCCCGAGAGGGGGGGCTGGAGCAGCAGCTGTCGGAGGTTGTGTCCGAATACCTTGATTGCCTTTGTTTCGGCCTCTTCGGTCAGGCGCGTGCGCAGTTCCCGCTCAAGCGCGGGGACGAGAAGGCGCTTGTAACCGTCCTCCACGGCCGTGCGCAGTTCGGCGGCAAAGATGGAGGGGCGGCGGAAGATACGCCGATAAATCCAATCGATATTTTCTTCGTGGTCGATATTGATGCGAACCGCAAGGCATCCTTTCTTCTCGCCGCGGTTGACGGCAAGGATGCGGTGCGAGGGCAGGGTACGGACGGGTTCCGCGTACGCGTCGTACATCTGAAAGGTCTGCGCATCCTCCGCCTCCGTGTTCAGCGTGGTCTCTAGGGTCGCCCGTTTCCAAAAGCGCTCCCGCATCAGTCGGCGGAGCTCCGCATCGTCCGTGACGGTCTCGGCGAGAATATCGCGTGCGCCAGCTAGGGCGTCGGCGGCGGTAGGAACCTCCCGCGCATCGCTCACATATGCGGCGGCGTAGTCCCCGGGCATGCCGCTTGTCTCCGTTTGCAGGAGCATCGCGTTTGCGAGCGGCTCCAGGCCGCGCGCCCGCGCGATGGAGGCGCGCGTCTTTTTCTTTTGTTTGTAAGGACGATAGAGGCCTTCAAGGGTCTGGAGTTTCTCCGCGGCATCGACGGAGGCGCGGAGTTCGTCCGTCAGTTTTCCCTGCTCTTCGATGCGGGCTAGAATTTCCTCCTGCCGTTTTATCAGACTGCGCAGATAGGCGAGGCGCGTCTCAACCTGCCGCAGGACTTCATCCTCGAGAGAGCCCGTTGCCTCCTTGCGGTAGCGGGCGATGAAGGGAATCGTATTGCCGCCGTCGAGCAGGGTGATAACGGATTCTACCTGCTGCGGACGGATGGAGAGTTCTTTCGCAATTACGGCCGGGATATCGGAAATACGCATGAAATCAACCTTTCTTGTTCAGCAATGCTTTTCATTATAACATGATTTTTCCGTAGAACAAAAGGAGGAAATGAGTTCTATATCGGAAGATGAAATAGGACTATTGACAGGAATTTTAGAATAGAGTATTATAATATATAAGTAATAATGATTTTAGTTTTGATATGATTGAAAAGTAGGAACGATTATGCATGCAGATTCGATGTTGACGATCAGCGAGGTCACGGATATTCTCCGTCAGAATAAGAAGAAGGTAACGCCGCAGCGGCTTGCCGTCTATACGGCGCTTGCCGCGACCAAAGAGCATCCGACGGCGGAGACCCTCTATAAGGAGCTGCGCCCGAATTATCCGACGATGAGCCTTGCGACGGTCTATAAATCTTTGGATGCGTTCTGCGAGATCGGCATCGTACGAGAGCTGAATGTCGGCGAGGAGGCGTTCCGCTACGATGCGGATATCTCGCAGCATCCGCATGTGCGCTGCATTGCCTGCGATAAGGTTGCGGACGTTCCCATTACCTCGCTGCCCGCACTGGATAAAAATGTCGCGTCCTTGACGGGCTATCGCGTCGTCGCACAGCAGATGTACTTCTTCGGCTACTGCCCGGAGTGCCAGAAGAAAAAGATCAGTCAAAACTAAGCGCATAAAAAGCCCGTCTGATGCGGCGGGCTTTTTTTATGCGGCGCGCAGGGCAAAAGAAAAGCACCCGCTGCCGGGCGCTTTTCTTTCGAGGCGTTATCTGCGCGTTCTTCGTGCGAGGATACGGATCACCTTGGCGCCCGTACTCTTGATCCTACGGATGGGGGCGACGCGCGTTGTGGTCTTTGGACGAATCTCTGCCGGTGCGCGGAAATCGCCGCGGCGCAGATGCGTGCTCTTGGTCTTATCCGGCTGGAATGCCCTGCGCAGATCTGCGGCGATGGGCTCGAGTACCGCGTCCTCCATACAGAGATAGATATCGAGGGAGACATGGCGGAGATCCGGATGTACGTGCAGTGCCAGATGACCGTCCGGCAGCAGCGCCATCAGCGAGATATGACCGTTCTCCCGTACATCGCTGACGATCTGTAGGGGAGGCAGATTGATTTCCGTAAGCACTTCCGAAACTTTTATACGGAGCGTTTCCTCGTCGCCGCATTTTTCACCTTTACAGTTATAAAAATCCACCGCCAGCAATCTCGATTGAATGGTCATTCGATTCTGTCTCCTCGTACAATTTCATACTATTCTAGCATCCATTATAGAGGAAAGGCTGCCGGGCGTCAAGGAATCTAGTTAAATCGTCCTAACGCATATGAATTCTTAGTATAGAATGAAGCCTTTTCAGATAAAATCTCATGGAAAAATAAACTTCCTTATGTTATACTGAGTCCTGCATACTGTGCGTATGCATATGGAATTATATCCGCCGCACTCAGCTTTTTGAATGGAAGGAGACTCCTTTAACAATGTTTGGTCTTTTTGGTGGACACGATATGGGTATCGATCTTGGCACGGCAAATACGCTGGTGCATGTGAAGGGCAGGGGAATCGTACTGCGCGAGCCCTCCGTCGTTGCGATCAAGAACGATACGGGCGATGTGCTCGCCGTCGGCGAGGAGGCAAAACAGATGATCGGGCGCACGCCCGGCAATATCGTTGCGATCCGACCGATGAAAGACGGCGTTATCGCCGACTTTGACGTGACGCAGGCGATGCTGAAATATTTCATCCACAAGGCGATGCGTTCGAAGTCGTTCGTGCGTCCGCGCGTTGTCGTCGGCGTGCCGTCGGGCGTCACGGAGGTCGAGAAGCGCGCGGTCATCGATGCGGCGCAGCAGGCGGGCGCACGCGAAGCGTATCTCATTGAGGAACCGATGGCGGCTGCCATCGGCGCGGGTCTTCCGGTGGAAGAGGCGACGGGCAGTATGGTCGTAGATATCGGCGGCGGTACGACGGAGATTGCGATCATCTCACTCGGCGGCATCGTGACGAGCCGTTCGATTCGTATCGGCGGCGACGAGATGGACTCCGCCATTGTGCAGTATATTAAGCGTATGTATAATCTCATGATCGGCGAGCGTACGGCGGAAGAGATTAAGATTTCAATCGGCACGGCGATTGTGACGCCGGATACGGATCGTACGATGGATATTCGCGGACGGGATCTCGTCAGCGGACTGCCCAAAACGTTGAATATCCACGCGAAGGAAATTCGCGAGGCGCTGAACGAGCCGATTTATAAGATCATCGACGCCGTGAAGAGTACCCTTGAAAAGACGCCGCCGGAACTCGCCGCTGACGTCATGGATCACGGGATTATGATGACGGGCGGCGGCGCGCTCCTTACGAACCTCGACAAGCTGCTCTCACATGAAACGGGGATGCCCGTACTGGTGTCGGAGGACGCTCTTTCCTGTGTCGGCGAGGGGACGGGGCGGACGCTTGAGAACATCGGCCTCCTCAAAAGCGTCGTCATGTCGTCGAAGAAATTAAGGCAATGATTGATCGGCTCGGACGGGCAAGACGGTCGGGACCTAAGATATGGGCGCTGCTTTTTGTTCTGCTGGCCCTTTTTTGCGTTATTTTCTTTGCCGCACGCGGGCGGTTTCAGGCGACTGCGTCCACAACGACGGTGGGCACTGTGCTTGCTCCGTTCGAGATGGCGTTTTCCTGGTGTGCCGGGCAGATCCGCTCTGTGACGTCGAATATCTGGGAAATTGCGACGGTGCACGAGCAGAATAAAATGCTTAAAAATGAGATTGAGCAGCTGCGTCGGGAAAATACGATGGCGGAGGAATATGCGGCAGAAAATGTGCGGCTGCGCGAGCTTCTTTCATACAAACAGTCGGCGCATCAGTTCGATCTTCTAGCCGCACGTGTGATAGGGCGCGATGCGGCGCTTTGGACAAGCATGATCGTGGTGGATCGCGGCGCGAGGGACGGGGTCCGTGAGAATATGCCCGTCGTCACGGGCAACGGACTCGTGGGGCGCGTGACGGACGTCAGCCCGCTCTCGTCCAAGGTACAGCTGATCCTCGATGTTCGCTCCTCGGTCGGAACGCTCATCCAGCGCTCCGACTCGCGCGTGACCGGGATCGTCACGGGGACTATCGATAACCCCTATATGCCGCAGATGGTCAATATCCCGCGCAATGCGGACGTCGAGGACGGCGATGCCGTCGTCACGTCCGGGTTCGGCGGCATATACCCCAAGGGGATCATGGTCGGGCGCGTTGCGGCACAGCGCGGCGACGACAGCGGGCTCCTCAAGATCGCCGTCATTGAGACGGCGGTGGACTTCCAGCGGCTCGAGGACGTGGCGATTATCACGGCATCGCGGGAGGCTCCGCCGGAACCGATCCGGGCGGTTCCGCTGAGTCCCGGTGCGGCTGCCGCCGCGGAGATCTCGGCGACACAGATAAAGGCGGCGGCACAGTGAAGCGATATCGGTTTTTTATCCTCTTTTTCATTGTGCTGTTTATATTGCAGTTTTCTTTTCTGCCGCTCATTGCGGTGTACGGAGTGATCCCGGATCTTCTCCTCTTAGTCACCGTGTCCTATGCGTTCCTGCGCGGGAGCAAGCTGGGCGGGCTGGTTGGATTCGCACTCGGGTTACTGCAGGATCTCAGCGTAGGTTCCTTTTTCGGACTGCATGCGTTTACGTTGACGCTGATTGGGCTCTTCTTCGGACGTTTCTCCGACCGCGTCTTTAAGGAGCAGTTTTTCTTGCCGATCACCGCGTCGGTCGCCGCGACATTTGCCCAGTACGTGATCTCGGCCGTGATTGTCTATCTGCTCGGCTATCGTTTCAATCCGTTTTTGCATATGGGGCGCGTGCTTATTCTCCTGCTGATATTTCAGCTGATCTTTGCTTATCCGATTCATTGGGCAACCTTTCATTTGGATAAGCGCGTGAGTGAACCGAAACGTTAGGGAAGGATATTCTCGGAGTCTAATTGTGAACGAAAACGAAGATTTCAGCGGGCGGCTGCAGTTCCTGAGTGCGGTGATCGTATGCATCATCCTTGTGCTCATCGGCCGTGCAGGATATCTCCAAGTGTATGACGGAGCGCTCTACGCGCGTCTGGCGGAGGGGAACCGCATCCGTATCATCCCTGCGGAGGCGGCGCGCGGGACGTTTTACGACCGCAACGGCGCGCTCTTGGTGACGAACCGTCCCGGTTTCACCGTTTCTCTGCTGCCGCTGACGGAGCCTATTTCACCCGAGGTGATCGCGCGCGTTTCAACGCTGATCCATGTGCCTGTGGAGGAGATCCAAAAAAAGATTGACGCGCATGTGGGTTTTGATCCCATCCGCATCAAAAATGACGTGCTGCCGGATGTCGTCTCCGTCATTGAAGAACAGAAGGATCAGTATCCCGGCGTCGTGGTCGAGGTACTGCCGGTTCGCGACTATATCTTCGGCGAATACGCGGCACACGTATTCGGTTATGTGAGCGAGATTAACGAGGAGGAACTTGAACGGCGCAAAGGAGAAGAGTATAAGTCCGGCGATATCATCGGTAAGTTCGGCCTTGAGCGCATTTATGATAAAGACGTACGCGGGATCAAGGGCGGCGAGCAAGTTGAGGTCGACGTATCCGGACGGCCCGTGCAGATCCTCGGCCGGCAATCGCCCGTTCCCGGCAACGACCTGATCCTGACAATCGATCAGCATATTCAAGAGGCGGCCGAGCGCGCGGTGGACGATCAGCTCGCCGCCATCCATGCAAATGCGGCGGCCGTCGTGGTTATGAACCCGCAGACGGGCGAGATTCTCGCGATGCTCAGTCGCCCCGCCTTTAACCCGAACCTCTTCGCAGGCGGGATCTCAACGGCGAATTGGAATGTGCTGAACAACAATCCCTATCATCCGATGGATAATAAGGCGATTACAGGAGAGTACCCCCCGGGCTCTACGTTTAAAATCATAACGGGAACGGCGGCGCTCGCGGAACATAAGGTTACGGCACAGGAACAGATCTTCGATTCCGGACGTCACTGGATCATTCCTAAGACGAACGCGGCCGGCGAGGCCCTCGGCTGGATCAATTTTGAGCAGGCGATGGCACACTCGGATAACGTTTACTTCTACGAGATGGGCAACCGTCTCGGCATCGATACCATCGAACGCTATGCGCGCATGTTCGGTCTCGGCGCACGGACGGGCATCGATCTCCCCTATGAGGCGGAGGGCCTTGCACCGAACCGTAAGTATAAGGCGGACAATTACGAGGACGGCGAGTGGTACCTCTCCGAGACCTTTGACGCGGCGATCGGGCAGGGGTTCAATCTCGTAACGCCCCTGCAGGCCGCGATGGTTGTGGCCGAGATTGCGGCGGATGGGAAGCGCTATAAGCCGCATCTCGTGCAGCGTATCGTAGACGTCAACGGGAAAACCGTGCGCGAGATCCGCCCCGAACTGCTCTCCACGCTGGATGTCGATCCGAGCGTGATCCGCCATGTGCAGGAAGGACTGCACAGCGTGACAAAGGTCGGCACGGGAACGGCGCTCTTTGCGGGATTTCCGGTTGATATTGCCGGTAAAACGGGCACGGCGGAGAACTCACAGGGCAGAGATCACAGCTGGTTTGTCGTCTATGGGCCGTATACGAATCCGAATGTCGTGGTGGCGGTGATCGTCGAGCAGGGCGGATTCGGCTCGGTCGCGGCGGGGCCGATTGCGCGCCGGATTCTCGAGGCGGCCTTCGGACTCGATAAAGCCGCGCCTCAGGATCCGCGAGGGAAGAGTGAGGGAAAGCAATGAGTGAGGATAAAATCAAAATCAAAGGGGAAAACGACGGGCTGATGCTTGCCTTCCCGGCAGATATGTCCTTTGCGGAAATTATGGAGGAACTTGGGAAAAAACTCGAGTCCGGTTCCGGGTTCTTCCTGCGGGGCACGCTCGTCTACGTTCCGCGCGATCGTTTCCCGAAGGAGGAGCTTCACGAACTCCAGGAACTGTTTCGCACGCACGGGTTGATCTGCCGACAGGAAAGACCGCTGCCCGCCATGCCGATCGTTCCGGAGCGGCCGCCTGCGGAACGCAAGCCGCCGCGCCGGAAGGAAGCGTCTCCGGCCGGAGCGGCGGAGCAGCCGGAACTCAGGCAAATGCTCGTCATCGATAAGACGCTGCGCGGCGGACAGGAGGTTGAGACCGAGGGATCGGTCATTGTGTTCGGCAACGTCAATCCCGGCGCACAGATTACCGCCGGCGGCAGTGTGGATATCCGCGGCACGTGCCGCGGGGTCGTTCACGCGGGTGCCGCGGGGGATTCGACCGCATTTATTATCGCGGATCATTTGATGCCGACGCAGATTCGCATCGCGAACTACGTCGCGCGTTCCCCGGATGAGCCGGAGGATTCCGGCAAGGCGGAACGCGCCTATGTGAAGGATGGTCAGATTGTTATTGAGCCAATAGAGAGGTAGGACAGCATATGAGTGAGATCTATGTGGTGACATCGGGTAAAGGAGGCGTCGGCAAGACGACGACAACGGCGAATATCGGCGTCGGTTTTGCGATGCGCGGCAAGAGTGTCGTCCTCATCGACACCGATACGGGCCTGCGGAATCTTGACCTCTTGTTGGGCCTCGAGAATCGCATCATGTACGATTTGGTAGATGTGACGACGGGACGCGTGCCGTATAAAAAGGCGCTCGTTCGTCATAAAAAATACGATTCCCTCTATCTTCTCCCGACCTCCCAGGTCAAGGACAAGAGCGCGGTGAATCCGGAGGAGCTTGCAACGCTCTGTGAGGAGCTGCGCCGCGCCTATGATGTGATCATCATCGACTGCCCCGCAGGCATCGAGCAGGGGTTCAAGACGGCGATTGCCGCCGCCGACACCGCGATTGTGGTGACCATGCCGGAGATCTCGGCCGTACGCGATGCGGACAAGATCATCGGCGAACTCGGGCGAGCGGATAAAGAGGATATTCGCCTCGTCGTCAACCGTATCCGGCCGAAGATGGTAGAGAAGGGCGATATGCTCGATATGAGCGATATCGACGAAATCCTCTCCGTCGGCTGTATCGGCCAAATCCCGGACGACGAGAGCGTCGTCACAAGCACGAACCGGGGCGAACCTTGCGTCACCATGCCGGACTCCCCCGCTGGACAAGCCTATCTCGATGTGGTCGGCCGTCTCTGCGGCGAGGAGATACCGTTCCGCGAACTCACGAAGGAAGGCTTCTGGGAATCGCTCAAGGGCAAAATTTTTGGGAAAAAGTAAGGAGGGGTTGGCGTGATTGATGCACTGAAAAGACTTCTCGGCAAGAAGGAAAGCTCCGGCTCCGTTGCGCGCCGTCGCCTCCAACTCGTCATTATCAACGATCGGGCGAACGTCTCGCCGGAGATCATGGATAATATGCGAGCGGAGATTATCCAGGTGATCTCGAAATATATGTATATCGACACACAGGAGATGGAATTCGCGCTCGAGAACGAGAACGATACGATGGCGCTCGTCGTCAACATCCCCGTCGTCAGCGTACAGCACGGCGGATCCGGCGGGCGATGATACTCTCGAAACGCCTGCTGCGCCGCACGGATATCACATTGATTGCGGCGGCGGCGGCCATTGTCATCATGAGTCTCGTGATCATCGGCAGCGCGACGCATGCCAATGCGCCGACGGACGACCGCTACTGGTTCGTGCAGCGGCAGGGCATTTCGATCCTTGTGGACGTCGCGATTGCGGCGTTTTTGATGAACTTCGACTATAAGATGCTGCAGCCCTACGGCAACCGTTTTTATATCTTTAACTTGGTGCTGCTCATTTTGGTCATGTTGGTCGGGCAGACGGCGCTCGGCGCACAGCGGTGGATCGCGCTCGGTCCGATCAGCATACAGCCGTCCGAGTTCTCAAAGCTCATTATGATTATTGCGCTCGCGGCGATGCTCGAAAAGCGCGGCGGCAAGATCAATACGATCGGAGAACTCCTCCCCGTTGCTGCCTATGTCGGCGTACCGTTCCTGCTCGTCCTGAAACAGCCGGATCTCGGTACGTCGCTGGTCTTTGTCGCGATTTTCTTCGGCATGGTATTCGTCGCCGGGATCCGCCTGCGTATGCTGGCATGGATCTTCGGCATCGGTCTTGCGGCGATGCCCGTCATTTGGCATTTTCTGAAGGAGTATCAGAAGATGCGCATCATGGTTTTTATGGATCCAAACGTGGATCCGCTCGGCGCGGGCTATCACATCATCCAGTCGAAGATCGCCATCGGATCGGGGATGCTGTTCGGCAAGGGACTCTTTAGCGGGACGCAGAGTCAGCTGAACTTCCTGCCGGAGAATCATACGGACTTTATCTTCTCCGTCGTGGGAGAGGAACTCGGTTTCGTCGGCTGCACCGTACTGCTGCTCCTCTATCTCGTGATCCTTTGGCGCGGCATACGGATCGCGCAGGATGCGAGCGATATGTTCGGCCGTTTGCTGGCAGTGGGCATCACTTCGATGATCGCTTTCCACGTGCTTGTGAATGCGGGCATGACGATGGGCATTATGCCCGTCACGGGCATCCCGCTGCCGCTGATGAGCTACGGCGTCAGCTCGCTCACGACGAATATTATGGCGATCGCCATTCTGTTGAATATTCAGCTGCGGCGGCAAAAACTGCTTTTTTAGAGGAACGATGCAATCTGTGGGGCTGCTTGCCTGCGCGCGGCAGTCTCTTTTATTTTAGGGTTTTCGGAGGGAATCGGAACCGATGGTGCAGCTTGATCACAGCATCCTGCAGTCTGTGTTAAAACCGGCACGATACACAGGCGGCGAATGGAATGCCGTCCGCAAGGACTGGGATTCCGTACGCTGCCGTTTTGCGCTGGCGCTGCCCGACGTCTACGAGGTCGGTATGAGCAATCTCGGACTCGCCATCCTCTATGAAATCCTAAACCGTAGGGACGATATTCTCGCCGAGCGCGTTTACGCGCCGTGGGTGGATATGGAGGAAAAGATGCGGGCGCGCGGTATCCCGCTCTTTTCTCTCGAATCGCGCCGGGAGATCCGAGATTTTGATTTTTTCGGATTCTCTCTCCAATACGAAATGATCTATTCCAACGTCCTTAACATGTTGGATCTTGCGGGGATTCCCGTATATGCTTCCGCCCGCGGCGAGGATATGCCGTTTGTTGTGGGCGGCGGCCCCTGTGTTTACAATGTGGAGCCGATTGCGGACTTTTTTGATTTCTTCGTGATCGGGGAGGCGGAGGAAGTCATCCTTGAGATTGCGGATGCCTTTATCGTGTGGAGTGCGGCGGGCCGACCGGACGGGCGGTGCGGGTTCCTCACGCGTCTGCTTGCTGTGGACGGAATCTATGTGCCGTCGTTTTACGATGCGGTCTATGATGCGGCGGGGAACTTTGCGGAACTTCGTCCGCTGCATCCCGCGGCGCGTCCCGTTATTTATAAGCGCGTTGTGAAGGATATGGACGACGTGATGTCCGTGGAGCATCCGATCGTCCCCTATATGGACATCGTGCACAACCGTTTGATGCTGGATCTTTTCCGGGGCTGCTCGCGCGGCTGCCGGTTCTGCCAGGCGGGAATCGCTTATCGTCCCGCGCGTGAGCGGACGGAGGCGCGGCTGCGCCGGATGGCCCGCGGTCTCACGGAGGCAACCGGCTACGACGAGATGAGCCTCACCTCGCTCTCTTCGGCGGACTATTCCTGCCTCGGGCGGCTTGTGGACGATCTCATGGAGGATTACCGTGACGAGAAGATTAGTTTCTCCCTGCCGTCGCTGCGGATCGACAGCTTTTCCATCGATCTCGCGCATAAGATGCAGCAGGTACGGAAGTCCGGACTCACCTTTGCGCCCGAGGCGGGGACGCAGCGTCTGCGCGATGTGATCAACAAGGGCGTGACAGAAGAAAATCTGATGGACGCGTGCGGTGCGGCGTTCCGGCACGGATGGAAACAGGTGAAACTCTACTTCATGATGGGGCTGCCGACCGAGACGGACGAGGACATCGTCGGCATCGCGCGGCTGGCGAAGAAGGTCGTCGATCTCTATACAAAGATCCGCGGCAGACGCGGCGTCAAGGTAACGGTCTCCGTCTCTTGTTTCGTGCCGAAGCCCTATACGCCGTTCCAGTGGTTTGGGCAGCTCTCCATCGAGGAGTTCCAGCGGCGGCAGCAGCTGCTCAAGGAGCATATCACCGATCGGTCTATCTCGTTCCACTATCATGACGCGCGGCTCTCGGTGATCGAGGGGGTATTCGCGCGCGGCGATCGTCGGCTGGCTCCCGCACTCTACGAGGCGTGGAAGAACGGGGCGAAATTTGACGGCTGGTCGGATCTTTTCGACGATGCGCGGTATTTTGCCGCATTTGAAACATGCGGCATCGATTGGGCCTATTTCAGCAGACGGACGCGTACGATCGGCGAGCCGCTGCCGTGGGCGCATACGTCGCCCGGCGTGCTCGAGCGGTTCCTTCGGCAGGAGTGGCAGAAGGCGCTTGCCGCGGCGCTGACGGTCGACTGCCGCCGCACACACTGCACGGGCTGCGGCATCTGCCCGACGCTCGGCGTCGATATCGTCGACTATGAGGCGGCGGAACGGAGGCGTATGGAGGAGAATCGGGACAGCGCATCTATCCAGAGCCCCGCTGCGGAGCAGCCGCAGAACGCCAAAAATCCCCCGCAGGAACGTACGCTGACGACCTATCGGGGGTTGATTACGAAGGGGGAGGAGCTGCGCTATGTCTCCCATCTCGACTATGCAAATCTCTTCGTACGGGCATGCAAGCGCGCGCATCTGCCCATGGCGTACTCGGAGGGATTCAATCCGCATATGAAGGTGGCGTTCGCCTCTGCGCTGTCCCTCGGCGCGGCGAGTGACGCGGAGTATGTGGACTTCGAAATGACGGAAGCGCTTCCCGCGGCGGAGGTGGTGACGAGGCTGCGACGGCATCTTCCGAAAGGCGCGGATATAATTCGGCTGCGCATGCTCGCCGGCAAATATAAGGCGCTTATGGCGGATGTGGACGAGGCGCGCTACCGCATCACCGTTTCCTATGCGGGAGCTGCGGCGCCGGTGCGGGAGAGCGTGCGCCGCTATAACGAAGCGGAGACTGCCGTGTGGCGCCGCGTCACGCCGAAGAAGAGCCGAGAGATTGAGACAAAGGCGTTTTTGAAAGCACCCGTGACCGTCCGGCAAGAGGGTGCGCGGCTGATCTTTTGGATGAATCTTATAGTGACGCCTGCGGGCAGTGTGAAGCCCGTCGAAATCCTCAGCCTCATGGTGCGGGATTTCGATCTGCCCGTTGACCCGAGCGAGGCCTATGTGACCCGCATCGGGCTTTTCTCAGAGGGAAAGGCGCTCATCGACCGTTAGAAATTTTGTTTCGGACGCAGGATGAGCGGCTGGATCTTCGCATCCTCCGCCGTACGTCGATCGATATAGTTCTGCGCCTCCATTGCGTCAAGCACGACCGCTTGGCGCTTTTTTGCCGCAATGAAATCGACGAAGGGGGAGAGCTCGGACGGTGCGTTCGGGATCCCCGCGAGCATCGATGCCTCCGGGAGGTCGAGCATGGCGGGCTCTTTCCCATAGTACCCCTCGGATGCCGCGCCGACGCCGTAGTATCCCGCGCCGTAGTAGACGACGTTCAAATACATTTCGAGGATTTCGGGTTTGGTGTACGCGATCTCGATATCGAGGGCGAGCAGGATTTCCTCCGCCTTACGCGTAAAGGACCGGTCATTTTCGAGGAAAAGATTTTTGACGAGCTGCTGCGTGATCGTGCTGGCGCCTTCTTCGATGCGTCCGTGCTGGATGTTGACGAGCGTCGCGCGCGCCATCCCCGTCATATCGAAGCCGATGTGCTCGTAGAACCGCCGGTCCTCGACGGCGACGACGGCGCGCTGCAGGTCGGGCGAGATGCGGCTGATGGGAACGTAATCCGCACTGTCGATGCGGGCCTCGACGGCACGACGCACAAAGAGGATGCGTGCGATCCGCTCCGCGGCTTCGGGCTCTCGCATATCGTGCAGCCGGTTTGCGGGCTTTTGAGGTTCCGCATCGGGAAGCAGCATACCGATGCCCTGCCACGTGTGAGGGAAGAACAGGAATGTTCCGGCGCACGTCGTCAGTCCGATGAGTACAAGGATCATGAATAAGCGCCCCATCCGTTTCGGCGCGCCCGTTTTTCTCCTTGCCGTACGTTTTTTTGAGCGCCGCGTTCCCGTCGGCTTGCGCCGTCGCCGTTTGCCCGACGCGCCTTCGTTTTGTTCGTCTGTCATGGATGTCCCTCTTCTATTTCCCCATAAAATAAATCGATTGGATGCGCTCCCGAATCTCCTCAAGATTGGACGGCACGAGGTGAATGTTGTAGCCGACGAACATCGGGGATGTGGCGAACCGCGGCATCACTTTGACGAACACGTCGTCGCCGTCGTTGTAGAAGAAGATGTTGTAGCTGTCGAGCCGCCGATGAAACCTATGCATCAGGAAATCCACGGCAATCTGGATGTAGTCGGCGATGGCGTCGGTCTCTGCCGCATCCCGCGGCACGATGTTCAGCTCCCAAAAGCCGATGCGCGGCCGCGTCGAGAGATTCAGCGTAACCCCGTCCTTTTCCGCGACCGTGAGCCCGTCGAATTCGCTGCGTTGGAAGAGAAGCTCCGGGCGCAGATGGGGGAACCCGACGAGCTGCATATGCGGATGGCGGATGGTGCCGCCGGAATAGTGTCCGTAGTTCTTGAAAAAAAGAACGGTATTGTATTTCCCGCTTGTGCGCATCTGCGCCCAATGACGCATGCCGAAGGCAATGAGCCGATGCATATGCGCGGGGGGATAGTCCGGCATGTCCGCCCAGCAGTCCTTGCCCTCGATGAGGACAAATTGATCCGCTTCGTCGAGGACATTGTATTTATTTTTCAGCAGGATGATGTCGCCGTCCGTCGCGATGATATCCGTGAGTTTATCCGGCTCGCAAAAGGGACAGGCGGCTTCGCTGTGAACGATATTCTCCGGCTTTTGCCGGCCGATGTTCGTGTTAAAGCGGGCGAGATTGATGTCCATAAAACTGCTCCAAAATGTACGGGGGATTGTTCGACTGTTCTATTATAACGCAAAGCGTTCATTTTCTGTAGAGATTTAGGAAAATTTCTATGGGGCAGCGCGTCTGCGGTGTGTTATACTATACAAAATCACTAATTAGGAGTAAGAGGAATTTATATGAGGATCGATCTGGTAACGCTGTTCCCGGAGATGTTCGCGGGCGCCTTTGGCAGCAGCATCATCGGCAGAGCGGCAGCGTGCGGCATCCTGGATATTCACTATACGAATTTCCGCGATTACGCGACGGACAAGCATCGGCATGTCGACGATGCGCCGTTCGGCGGCGGCGCGGGGATGGTGCTGAAACCGGAACCGGTGTACGCGGCTGTGCGCGCTGTGCAGAAGGAGACGGCGGCATACGAGGGAAAACGGCGCACGATCCTTTTTGATCCCGCGGGGGAAGTATTCACGCAGGAGACGGCAAAAGAACTCGCCTCCTGTGAACAGCTCATTTTGATTTGCGGGCACTACGAGGGATTCGACGCGCGCATCTGCGATCTTGCCGACCGTCTGATTTCCGTCGGTGATTTCGTACTGACGGGCGGGGAGATCCCCGCGATGCTCCTTGTCGATGCGACGGCGCGGATGCTGCCCGGCGTGCTCGGCGACGATATGTCCGCGCCGACGGACTCCTTCTATGGCGGCCTGCTCGGATATCCGCAGTACACGCGCCCGCGCTCCTTCGAGGGGAAAGAGGTGCCGGACGTCCTGCTCTCCGGCAACCACGCGGAGATCGCGCGCTGGCGCCGCGAGCAGTCGCTGCTCACGACGCTCCGCCGGCGTCCGGAACTGCTTTCGCGTGCGGAACTTTCGGAGCGCGACCGTGTGTTTTTGAAAAGTCGGGAAGAAAATGGAATCTCTTAAAGTTCTTTTGCGCGGGGGCGGGGGAAATGCTATAATAGGCGGTATATTCCTATCGTTTGATACGGCACGAGCAAAGGGGGGCCTCCGATGACGCAGTTTGACAAGCGCAATCTGTCCATGATGATGGATTTCTATGAGATGACGATGTCCTACGGATATTTTGAGCAAGGAGGAGGCGAACGGCGCGCTGCCTTTGACGTTTTCTTCCGTGCGGTGCCGGATAAGGGCGGCTACGCGATATTCGCGGGGCTGGAGCATGTGATCGAGTTTGTGGAGAACCTCTCGTTTTCGGACGACGACATCGCGTTCTTCCGTGCGCAGCATTTGTTCTCCGAGGAGTTCCTATGCTTCCTGCGCGACTTTCGGTTCCGCGGGGATATCTATGCGGTGCCCGAGGGGACGATCATCTATCCAGACGAGCCGATTATGACGATTGTGGGACCGATGATCGACGCGCAGCTCCTCGAGACGGCGATTTTGACGCAGATCAACCATCAGTCGCTGGTCGCAACAAAGGCGTCGCGCATCGTGCGTGCCGCCGAGGGCCGCACGGTCTCGGATTTCGGCGCGCGGCGTGCGCACAACATGGATGCGGCAACCTACGGCGCACGCGCGGCGTATATCGGCGGCGTCGATATGACGGCGACGGTCTCGGCGGCGCAGCAGTTCGGCATCCCGGTTTCCGGGACGATGGCGCACAGCTGGGTGATGTTCTTTGACGATGAGTTCGAGTCGTTCCGGTATTATGCCGAGACCTATCCGCAGGCAACGGTTCTTCTCATCGATACCTACGATGTAATGCATTCGGGACTGCCCAACGCCGTTCGCACGGCACATGAGGTGCTCGAACCGCAGGGACGGCGCCTCGCGGGCGTCCGTATCGACTCGGGCGACCTCGCCTATCTCTCGAAACGCGTCCGTACGGTACTCGACGAGGAGGGGCTCTCTGACTGTAAGATCATCCTATCGAACAGCCTCGACGAATGGACGATCTCTTCGCTCCTTTTGCAGGGGGCGCAGGTAGATAGTTTCGGCGTCGGCGAGCGGCTGATTACGGCGAAGTCCGATCCTGTCTTCGGCGCGGTATATAAGCTTGTCGCCGTCGAGCGGGAGGGGGCCTTCCTGCCGCGCATAAAAATGTCGGAGAACGTGGAAAAACTGACCAATCCGGGGCTGAAGGATATCTACCGCGTTTACGATGAAGCCGGCAACGCCGTTGCGGATATGCTCGCGATCCGCGGCGAGACGGTCGACTTAACGCGTCCGTTCCGCTATGTGGATCCGCAGAAGCCGTGGAAGAACAGATTCTTCGAGGGCTTTCGAGCGGTTAACCTCCACCGTCTATATGTCCGGGAGGGACGGCGTGTGGAGCAGCTGCCGACGCTCGAGGAAATCCGCGCCCATGTCCGTGCGCAGCTCACGCACGAAATATGGCAGGAGGAACAGCGCTTTGAGAATCCGCATCGGCACTATCTCGACATGACGCCGGATTACTATGATCTAAAGATGAGCCTGCTCGAAGAGGTGCGCGGGAAGCACAGCTAGGAGATGCGATGATTACAGGCGGAACGAAACTGCTCGGCGTGATCGGCGCGCCCGTAACGCATAGTCTATCGCCTGTTCTGCAAAACGCCGCGCTGCGAGCGGCGGGACTGGACTATGTGTATGTCGCGCTCCCCGTGCGGCGGGACGCGCTGCCGTCGGCCGTGGCGGGCCTGCGCGATGCGGGGTTCTGCGGGTGGAATGTAACGGTTCCCTTTAAGACGGAGATCATTCCACTGCTCGATGAACTGGACGAGGATGCGCGGCGCATCGGGGCGGTCAATACGGTGGTCGTCCGTGCGGACGGCGGCCTCGCCGGATATAATACGGATGCCGCCGGATTTTTGGCGGGATTTGCGGCATGCGGAATTTCTCTGCGCGGCGCGCATGCCGCCGTGCTCGGTGCGGGCGGCGCGGCGCGCGCCGTTTTGTGGGGGCTCCTCAAAGCGGGCGCGGCGCGCATCGATATCGGCGTGCGCAGTCCCCGAAAGGGGGCGGCGCTGTGCGCGGACTTTGCGGCGGACGGCGGTGTGCGGGCGCTTCACTTTGCAGACGATGCGTTTGCCGCCTGCCTGCGCACCGCCGATGTCATCGTGCAGACGACGCCGCTCGGTATGGCGCCGCATGTGGCGGAGATGCCGCCCGTGGATTGGGCGGCGGTGCACCCCGCGGCGCTTGCCTATGACCTCATCTATACGCCTGCCGAAACACGGTTCCTACGAGAGGCGGCGCGGTATGGACACCGAACGATCAACGGAGAGACAATGCTCGCGGCGCAGGGGGCGGAGGCGTTCTTCCTCTGGACGGGCGTGCGTCCCGACGCCGGTCTCATGCGGCAGGCGCTGCGCGACGCGCTCGCATAGTTTTGTATTTTGAAAATCTTTCGCTTTTGTGTTATGATATGGAATGCTTTGAGAAGGGCGGTGCGTGATTGGCGGCGATTACCTATGAGCTGATTCGTGCTGATGAAACGACGGGAGCGCGCGCAGGAGTGCTCCATACGCCGCACGGCAGCTTTCCGACGCCGATCTTCATGCCTGTCGGCACACAGGCATCGGTGAAGGGCGTCTCGCCCGACGAACTGCGCGGCCTCGGCGCAGGCATCATCCTCAGCAATACCTATCATCTGTTCCTGCGTCCCGGCATGGAGCTCGTGCGGGAGGCGGGGGGGCTGCACAGGTTCATGCACTGGGACGGCGCAATCCTCACGGACAGCGGCGGATTTCAGGTGTTCAGCCTCGGCGACCTGCGCAAAATATCGGAGGAGGGCGTCGCGTTCCGCTCGCATATCGACGGGTCGAAGAAATTCCTCTCGCCGGAGGTCTCGATGCAGGTGCAGAAATGCCTCGGCTCGGACATCGTTATGGCGTTTGACGAGTGCATCCCATATCCGGCGGATTACGATTATGCAAAGGCATCGACCGCGCGCACGCAGCGCTGGCTTGTCCGCTGCAAAGAGGAAATGGCGAATGCGGCCGGGCAGGGGCTCTTCGGCATCGTGCAGGGCGGTATGTACCGCGACCTGCGCGCGCAGCACGCGGCGGAAGCAACGGCGCTCGACCTGCCCGGCTATGCCATCGGGGGGCTCAGCGTCGGCGAACCGCATGCGCTCATGGAGGAGATTCTGTCCTATACGGCGGAGCTTTTGCCCGCCGACAAGCCGCGGTACCTCATGGGCGTCGGCACGCCGGACTATCTGCTCACAGGGGTACGGCACGGCATCGACATGTTCGACTGCGTCTTCCCGACGCGCGTTGCGCGCAACGGGATGGCCATGACGTGGACGGGACGGCTCGTCATGAAGAATGCCGAACACACGCATGCGCACACGGTGCTCGAAGAGGGGTGCGGCTGCTATGCCTGCCGCAGCGGGTATACGCGGGCATATATCCGGCACCTCGTGCGGGCGCAGGAAATCTTCGGGCTGCGGCTCCTCTCGCTGCACAATCTGTATTTCCTCCAATCGTTCATGCGGCGCATGCGCGAGGCGATTCTTGAAGGGACGTTCCCGTCGTTCTATCGCAGCGTGATGGAACGCTATCATAAAAATGGATAAATAAAGGAGTTGTACGTATGGATGAACAAATGATCGCACAGTTGAGTTCCTGGGGACCCATCATCATCTTGGTGGTCTTCTTTTACTTCCTGCTCTATCGTCCGCAAAAACAGGCGCAGAAGAAACGCGAAGAGATGCTCGGCCGGCTGAAGACCGGCGACGCCGTGGTGACCCTCGGCGGCATGCACGGAACGATTATGTTGCTCGATGAAAAAACGGTGACCCTGCGCGCCGCCGAAGGGGTCGACATCGTATTCGAGCGGTCGGCGATCAGCGCCGTCCTCACACGGGAAGAGGAGTAATCGGTGCCCGCAGAGGCGGATACGGAGCTGCATCTGCTGTCGGAACAAAAACGTGTGCTGCGGCGGGAAATGCTGAAGCTTCGCCGCGCGGTTCCCGCTGAAGGACGGGCGCGGGCGGATGAGACAATCCGTACAAAAGCGATGGCGCTGACGCCTCTGCGGGAGGCCGAGACCGTTATGCTCTACGCATCCACACCGGAAGAGATCGATCTCTTTCCGATGATGGAGGCACTTCTCCGGCAGGGGAAGCGTGTCGTCCTTCCGTACATCGTGGGGAAGGGACTGATGGAAGTGCGGTCGATTCCGAGGGCGGACGCGCTTGTGGAGGGGGCGTTCGGCATTCCCGCGCCCGATCTCGCCCGCAGCGCGCCCGTTTCCCCCGAGGAGATCGACGTCGTCATCGTGCCCGGGGCGGCGTTTACCCCGGACGGCGGCCGTCTGGGACTGGGCGGCGGATATTACGATCGGTTCCTGCCCCGTGCGGCAAACGCGCTGCGGATCGCGCTTGCCTATGACGTTCAAATTGTTACCGAGGTTCCGACGGCGCCGTACGACGCGTATGTGGACTATATTCTCACGGAGCGGCGTCTCATGCGCCGCAAAATGTGCAATGATAATCTGACCTTTGAGGAAGAGGTGTGAGGACTGTTGAGACAACATAGTTTGCTCAAACTGGCGGTCGCAGTCGCCGTCATTATCGGCGTGTTCTTCGCGTTCGTTCAGCCGCTCGCGAGTTCCATCCGGCAAGGGCTTGACCTGCAGGGCGGGACGCACGTTGTGCTCGAGGCCGTAGATACGGAGCAGGCACAGGTCAACGACGATGCGATGAACCGCGTTGTGGCGATTATGGAAAAGCGCGTCAACGCGCTCGGTCTGACCGAACCGATTATTCAGCGCGAGGGAGAGCGGCGCGTCATCATCGAGCTGCCGGGCATCAAAGACCCCGACGCGGCGATTCAGACCATCGGCAAAACTGCGATGCTCGAGTTCCGCGACGAGGACGGCAATACGGTTCTCACGGGAACCGATCTGAAAGACGCGCAGGCGTCCACCAATCCGCAGACGGGACAGAATGTCGTCAATCTCGAGTTCTCCGACGAGGGCGCGCAGAAATTTGCCGATCTTACGATGCGTAACGTGGGGCGCACGATTGCGATCCTGCTCGACGGCGAGGTGCTGACCGCGCCGAATGTCCGCGAGCCGATTCTCGGCGGACGCGCGGAGATCACGGGGCAGAAGACGCTCGAGGAGGCGCAGAACCTTGCGGTCGTCCTGCGCAGCGGCGCCCTACCCGTGAAGGTGGAGATCATCGAGACGCGCACCGTCGGCCCGACGCTCGGTCAGGACTCCAAGGATAAGTCCGAGTTCGCATTTGCCGTCGGCCTCGGCGCGGTTGTTCTCTTCATGATTCTCTTTTATCATCTCTCGGGCTTTATTGCGGACGTGGCACTCATGGCGTATACGATGCTGCTGCTCGGTATCCTCTATCTGATGGATGCGACCCTGACGCTGCCGGGCGTGGCGGGGATCATCCTCTCGATCGGGATGGCGGTCGACGCGAACGTGCTGATCTTTGAGCATTTCAAAGAAGAGTATCAGGTGCAGCACAAATCGCTGCGCCTTGCGATGGATGCGGGATTTAAGCGCGCCTTCACAACGATTTTCGATTCGAACGTCACGACGCTGATCGCTGCGGGGGTGCTTTTCTTCCTCGGAACGGGGACGATTCGAGGATTTGCGATTACACTCGGCGTCGGGACGATCCTGTCGATGTTTACGGCGATTACGCTGACGCAGTATCTGCTGAAGCTGATGATCAGCGCCAAAATTTCGGAAAAGCCGGCGATGTACGGTGCGAGCGGGTTTATGCTGGGCGTGAAGAAGGGAGATGAGAAGAATGCCTAAGTTTGATATTGCGGGGCATCGGAGAATATTTTTTCTCATCTCGATCATTTTCATCATTCCGGGCTTTATCTGCATGGGTGTGCGCGGATTTAACTTCGGCATCGACTTCACGGGCGGTACGATCATGGATCTGCGGTTCGAACGGCCGGTGACGCTTGCCGATGTTCGCACAAGCCTCGCAAAGTATGATCTCGACGGGAGTACGATCCAGCTCTCGGGTACGGAATCCGGTGTGGAATCCTCTGAGAATGTCATGATCCGCACGGTGGATCTTGAGGAAAACCAGCGCAAAGAGGTGATGGCGGCGCTCGCACACGATGTCGGTCCGTATTCCGTGCTGCGCGAGGAGAAGGTCGGCGCGACGATCGGCGGAGAACTGATTACGAACGCCGTACTCGCGCTTGTGATCTCATGGGCCCTCATCATCCTCTATGTGGCTTATCGCTTCGAATGGCGCTTCGGCGTATCCGCGGTGCTGGCGCTCGTGCACGACATCATCATCGTACTCGCCGTATTTTCGTTCACACAACGGCAGATCGACTCGTCCTTTATCGCCGCGCTGCTGACGATCGTCGGATATTCCATCAACGATACCATCGTTATTTTTGACCGTATCCGTGAAAATCTGAAACTCCATTTCCGCCGCGGCGGGGATATCGAGGAACTTGTCAATCGATCGATTTATCAAACGCTGACACGCTCGCTCTACACGGTCTTTACGGTGCTCTTCACCACGGCGGCGCTCTACTGGTTCGGCGGCGAGACGACGAAGGACTTTGCGTTCGCGCTGCTCGTCGGATTTGCCGTCGGCTGCTACTCCTCAATATTTATCGCGAGCCAGCTCTGGATTGAACTGCGCAATCATACGGAGCGGCGGCCGAACGTGCCGAAGGCAAAGGCGGTGCCGGCGGAGGCATAAGAAAGAGAGAGCCTGCTTTTGAACGGAGCGGGCTCTTTTGCATTGCGGGAAAGGCGGAGTTCATGCTGAAAGAATGGCTTGTTCACGAGGCGTCTGCGGAGGCGGAGCAGTTCGCGCGCGAGATTGGCATCGCCCCCGTCGTCGGGCAGATTCTATGGCGGCGCGGCATTCGTACGCGTGCGGCTGCAAACGATTTCCTGCACCCGGAGGAGGCGCCGTTTCACGATCCGTTCCTCATGGCGGATATGGAGCCCGCCGTTGACCGTATCCTGCGTGCGATTGCCGGGCGTGAGCCCATCGTGGTCTATGGGGACTACGATGTGGACGGCATGACCTCCACGGTGATTTTGACGAAGAATATCCGCGCATTGGGCGGAGATGTTTCCTATTATATCCCGAACCGATTTACCGAAGGGTATGGAATCAACCTGCCGGCGCTCGAGGAACTCCATGCTGCGGGATGCGTCCTCCTCGTTACGGTGGACTGCGGCATCGCCTCGGTCGACCCGGTTGCGGCAATGCGCGGCGAGATGGATATCATCGTCACCGACCATCATCTGCCCGGGGCGCAGCTCCCGCCCGCGCACGCCGTGCTCAACCCGCACCGTACGGGCTGTGCCTACCCGGAGAAGGAACTTGCCGGCGTCGGCGTTGCCTTTAAGCTGTGTCAGGCACTTTGGCGGCGGCATACGCAGCGCTCCTATGAGGATGATCTGGACATCGTTGCGCTCGGCACGGTCGCCGATCTCGTACCGCTAGTGGGGGAGAACCGTAAAATCGTCCGGCACGGTCTGCGTGTGATGACGGAGGGACCGTGCGTCGGCATGCGTGCGCTGATCGCAGCTGCGGGACTTGAGGATAAGACAATCAATACGGGGCACGTCGGATTTCAGCTTGCGCCGCGGCTCAATGCCGCGGGGCGCCTTGAAACCGCACGGCGCGGCGTCGAACTGCTCTCATCCGAGCTGCCTGCGGAGGCGGAGCGCATTGCGGAGGCGCTGAATGCGCTCAATACGGAGCGCCGAGACCTAGAGTGGGAGATTCTCACCGCGGCGCGGCAGGAGCTGGCCGACTTCACGCCGGATATGCCCGCGATTGTGGTTGCGGGGGAGGACTGGAACGCGGGTGTCATCGGGATTGTGGCCTCGCGTTTGGTTGACATATACTATCGTCCGAGCATTGTGCTGACGCGGCAGGATGACGTCTATAAAGGCTCCTGCCGAAGCATCGCCGGACTGCATATGTATGAGGCGCTTGCCGCCTGTCGGGATACGCTGATTCAGTTCGGCGGGCATGCGATGGCGGCGGGGCTGTCGCTCCTGCCGGAGCGGCTGCCGGAGTTCCGCACGGCATTCTCGGACTATGTGCGCACGCATCTTACGCCCGCGGATTTTATGCCGAAAGTCGAGATTATGGCGCTCGTGCCGCCGACCGATTGGACGGTGCCGCTGATCGAGGAACTGGCGCTCATGGAGCCATACGGCATGGGGAATCCGCGCCCCGTCTTCGGCGCGCGGGACATTCGCCCGCAGTCCGCCGCTGCGATCGGCGGGGAAGGAAAGCACCTGCGTCTGGAACTCGGTTCCGATGCCGGCCGCGTGGCGGTGCTGTATTGGAACCACGGGGACCTCGCCGCGGTCCTTGCGGAGGAATCCGTAGATATCGCGTATATTCCGAACATCAACGAGTGGCAGGGCGTGACCTCCGTGCAGTGCACGGCGGATTCTCTGCGCCCCGCGGCATGTGAACTCGTATTCCCGGAGCGGGAACTCCTCAAACGCATCTATCGGCGGCTGCACGCGATGCAGTCGCCGACGGGAGCGGTTCCGTATGAACTGCCCGCGCTGACGTGTCGGCTCAGGAGCTTAGAGGGGCATATATCGCAGTATACCGTTGCGCGCGCAATGGATATTTTCCACGAGCTCGGCCTGCTCGAGCCGCTGCCGGACGGTACGTGGAAGCTGATCCCGTCCCGGCGGAAGATGGAACTGACGGAGGCGCCGACATATCGTCGATATAAGGAGAGAAAGGAGGATGAAGGTCATGTCAAGTGAGATGCGGAAGGTAATCACGCTCGATATCATTCTCGAAAAAGTCCGTTCGTACCAAGCGGATGCGGATGTCGACAAAATTGAGCGCGCCTATCGTTTTGCCGAAAAAGCGCATCGGGGACAGGCGCGCATTTCCGGCGAGGCCTACATTATTCACCCGCTGAACGTCGCCTATATCCTCACGGGGCTTCACATGGACGACGAGACGATCTGCGCGGCGCTCCTGCACGATGTCGTCGAGGACACGCATGCGACCATTGAGGAGATGGAGGAACTATTTGGCAAGAACATCGCGGCGCTGATCGACGGCGTGACGAAACTCGGACGGATCCAGTATATGTCGAAGGAGGATGTCCAGCTCGAGAATTACCGCAAGATGTTTCTCGCGATGGCGAAGGACATCCGCGTTATCATGATCAAGCTCGCCGACCGGCTCCACAATATGCGCACGCTCAAATATATGCGCGAGGACAAGCGCCAGCGCATCGCGCACGAGACGCTCGAGGTCTACGCGCCGCTTGCCAACCGCCTCGGTATCTCCAATATCAAGATCGAGCTCGAGGATCTCTGCCTGCGCTATCTTGAGCCGGAAGCCTATTACACGCTCGTAGAGGAGGTCAAGCACAAGCGGCAGGAGCGGCAGGAGTTTATTCTCGATTCGATCCGTCAAATCAAGGAAAAGCTTGAGGATGCGGGGATCGAAGCGGAGATCAAGGGGCGCGCGAAGCATTTCTACAGCATTTACCGCAAGATGAAGCGCGACAATAAGAGTGTGAACGAGATCTACGACCTCTCCGCCGTGCGCGTGCTCGTCTCATCCGTCAAGGACTGCTACGGTGTGCTCGGCGTCATCCATGCGATGTGGAAGCCGATCCCGGGGCGGTTCAAGGACTATATCGCAATGCCGAAATCCAACGGTTATCAGTCCCTGCATACGACAGTGATGACGCACGGCGATCCCCTCGAGATTCAGATACGCACGCACGCGATGCACCGGATCTCCGAGTTCGGGGTCGCCGCACACTGGAAGTATAAAGAGGCCGGAAAGAGCACCGGAGCGACCGATGAAAGCGATCAAAAGATGTCGTGGCTGCGCCAGATGGTCAGCCTCCAAAAGGAATATGACGATCCGAAGGAGTTCTTCGAGGCGCTCAAACTGGATGTTTTTTCCGACGAGGTCTTTGTTTTTACCCCGCGCGGCGACGTGATCGACCTGCCGAAAGGCTCGAATCCCATCGACTTCGCCTATCACATCCACACGGAGATCGGGCATCATTGCGTCGGCGCGAAGGTCAACGGAAAGATCGTTCCGCTCGAGTATAAACTCAAAAACGGAGATATCGTTTCGATCGTCACGAACAAGGCGAGCGGCGGCCCCAGTCCGGATTGGCTCAATACCGTGGCGTCGTCCGCCACGCGCGGAAAGATACGCGCATGGTTCAAAAAGGAAAACCGCGAGGCGAACATTGAACGCGGGATGAATCTCATCCGCGACGAGGCGAAACGGCTCGGCTACAGTCCCAAGGAACTATTTGCGGACGGGCGTATCGGCATCGTCGCGGAGAAGCTCAACGTGCAGACCGAGGACGATCTGCTCGCATCGCTCGGCTACGGCGGCGTCACCTTGCAGGGGATCATGACGAAGCTGATCGAGCTGCACCGCAAATCCGTGCAGGCGGAGACGCCCCCCGAGGTATCGCAGCTCCTCTCGGAGCTCAAAACGCCGCGGCGCGGCAAGCGCAAGAAGGCGAGCCACGGCATCCTCGTCGAGGGCGAGGGCGGCTATCTCGTGCGCCTTGCGCGCTGCTGCAATCCGATTCCGGGCGATCCGATCACAGGCTATATTACGCGCGGCCGCGGTGTTTCCGTCCACCGCTCCGACTGTCCGAACGTGCTCAACGATACGGAGTTCTCGCGCATGATCGAGGTGGATTGGGACATCGGACTCGACAAAGAGTACACGGTCGGCATAGAGATCGTCTGCAACGACCGCAACGGCATGCTCTCCGAGATCCTCGCGGTTCCCTCCGAGATGAAGGTCAACATCCATACGATCAACGCGACGCCGAATCGGCGGAATAAGACCTCCACCGTGCATCTTGGGCTCAATGTCGGCAATATCGATCAGATCACGCAGGTCATGACGCGCGTGCGCCAACTGAAGGACGTTTATCGCGTCACGCGCACGCTCGGCAGCGCGCAGAGCGGCGTCGACGGATGAGCGGCGGCGCCGCTCTCGGCGTCGGTGATTGTCTTTTGCACCGTTGTGTGGTAATATTTGATTATATTTTTTCAGCGACAGACGAGCGGGGGATCCATGAAAAGCGGGGCAATTTTCGATATGGACGGCGTGCTCTTTGACACGGAGATCTTTTATCAGAAAGGGTGGACGATTGTTGCCGACGATTTCGGTGTGCCGCGCAAGCCGGAGCTCGGCAAAGCCTGCTGCGGAACCTGCGGCGACCTGACCCTGCGGATCGTCAAGGAGTTTCATCCGACGGTAGACGCGCGGCTCTATATGGAGCGGGTGCTCGCCTATGTCGCGGCAGAGGCGGAGCAAAATCTTGTCGTTATGACAGGCGTCCGTGAAATCCTCTCGTATTTTCGCGCGCACGGGGTTCATATTTCCGCAGCCAGCAGCGCGGCGACCGAACAGATTGAAAAAAATCTTGTTCAAAGCCGTCTGCGCGATTACTTTGACGCAATCGTCGGCGGCAATCTCGTAGCGCATGGAAAACCGGCGCCCGATATTTTTTTGTCGGCGGCCGAGCGCATCGGCTTGGCGCCCGCGGATTGCTACGTCTTTGAGGACGGATATAACGGCCTGCGCGGAGCGGCCGCAGCGGGATGCAGTCCCGTGATGATTCCCGACACGCTGCCCGTGACGGAGGAAATGCGCGCGATTTGCAAGGGGATCTACCCCACGCTGCATGTCGCTCTGGCAGCCATACGGAGCGGCGAATTATAGACGTTATTATGGGACGTTTTCGTTAAGAGGTGAATCGGTATGGATGAACAGAAAACAATGATGTTTGCTTTCAATGAAGATAAGCCGAGAGCGAATACCGTGATACGAGAGGTCGGCGCAGCAATGCGTGAGAAGGGGTACAACCCCATCAACCAGCTGGTCGGTTATCTACTTTCGGGGGATCCTGCGTATGTGACCAGCCATAAGGATGCGCGGAGCAAGATCCGCAGCCTCGAGCGGGACGAACTGCTTGACGAGCTGGTGCGTTTCTACTTGGAGCACGAGCAGTGAAACGTTACATGTCACTCGATATTGGCGACGCAACGATTGGCGTTGCCGTGAGCGATCTCCTTGGGATTACCGCACAGGGCGTTGAGACGATTCGCCGCACAAGTCTTGCCGCGGATTTCGATCGCCTCGGCGCGGTGATACGGGAATATGAGGCGGAAGCGCTCGTCGCCGGCCTCCCGAAGCATATGAACGGCGATGAGGGCGAGCGCTGCGATATTGTGCGCGCATTTATGGCTGAGGCGGCGCGGCATTTTCCGGACGTGGAGATCCACTACTGGGACGAACGTCTATCGACTGTTGCGGCCGAGCGTGCGCTGCTCGAAGCGGATATTTCCCGGAAGAAGCGCCGCAAGGTGATCGATAAGATGGCGGCCGTTTATATTCTGCAGGGGTTTTTGGACCGCCGGCAGCATCTGAACGCATGATACATATGGAAGAAGGAGTTATAGACATGGCAGAACATGAAGAATTTCACGATGAGGATGTTGTCGTCGTCATTGCGAATGAGGATGGAGAGGAGTCCTACTATCGCGAGGAGACGATCCTCACGGTAGGGGACGACCGCTTTGCCGTGCTCGTCGGCCTCTCCGCAGGCTCGGAAGAGGAACTCGAGGACGCCGAGGATGAGGATGAGGCGATCATCGCAAAGATTGTTACGGACGAGAACGGTGAGGATATGTACGTGGATCCTTCGGACGAAGAGTTTGAAGAGGTTCGAAAGGCCTACGAACTCCTTCTGGAGAACGAGGAGGATTAAAGCGCAGATGTGCTGTCATCGCCGGGGAAGATGACGGCTTTTTCATAAAGCCGGCGGTTTACATCAGAGAGGGAGGATGCGCTTGAAGTGGACACGACGGGGGATGCGTGAGCTTTTGCGCATGCATGAACTGCGGGAGACCCTGCGCGCGGTGTACCGGGGGAAGGGAACGCCGCTTCAGAAAAAAATCGTCTTCGGCGTCGCCGGGCTGTCGATCGTACTGCTTCTGCTGGCGTTTGTCTCGATTTCACCGTCGGAGAAAACGTCGGTGCGGGGCGGCGGAGAGGCGCAGATTTATTTCACGGTGCGTCCCGGTATGACGGCCAGCGAGATCGGCAAAGAGCTGCATGCGCAGGGAGTCATTGACAGTGAACTTAAATTCTGGTGGATGGCTAAGCTGAACGGCTTTGAGAATAAAGTGAAGAGCGGAACCTTTGCGCTTTCCAAGGGAATGACGCCGCGCGATGCGCTCGAGACGCTCGTTTACGGCAATACGGTTGTCGTTCGATTTACCATTCCGGAGGGATTCGGCGTGCGCGATATCGCACGGCGGCTTGATGACGAAGGGCTTGTAAATGCGGACGAATTTATAGAGCGGGCAAAATACTACAGACCTTATGATTATGTCGAGGATCATGAAGGCGTGCGCTATGCCGCCGAGGGGTTCCTATTTCCCGACACCTATGAGATCAACGGATCGTTTGATGTGAACCGCATCCTCGAGATGATGGCGGAGAATTTTGACCGTCGTCTGACCCCGGAGATGCGGGAACGCGCTAAGGAAATGAACCTATCCATCTATGAGTTGGCGACGCTCGCCTCCATTGTCGAGAAAGAGGCGTATCACGAAGAGGATCGTCCGATCATCGCGCAGATTTTCTTAAAACGCCTGAAACTCGGGATGCCCCTGCAGGCGGATCCGACCGTGCAGTATCTCCTTGATACGCCGAAGGAGGATCTGCTCCTGCGCGATACGAAGATCGCGTCTCCCTATAACACCTATCAGAATACGGGCCTGCCGCCCGGACCGATCGCGAATCCCGGTACGGCGTCCCTCACGGCTGTCCTCCATCCTGCGGACACGGACTACCTGTATTTCGTTGCCGACCGCAACGGAAACAATTACTATGCGACGACCTATGAGGAGCATTTGGCATTGGTCGATCGCGTGCGATAATTCTCTAATCGTTACGATGCTGTGGAGGCTGATGCATGAAACGCCGCATTGAGCTTTTGGCGCCTGCGGGGACGATGGAAAAACTTCGTATGGCGTTTGCCTACGGAGCAGACGCGGCTTATCTCGGCGGCCGGCAGTTCGGCCTGCGCGCATTTGGCGGCAACTTTTCACACGACGAGATTGCGGCGGCCGTTCAGTTCGCGCATGCGGCCGGGAAGAAGATCTATGTCACCGTCAACGTCTTTCCGCACAATGAGGATGTCGACGCATTGCCCGAGTATCTGCGCTTTCTCGCCGATGCCCGTGTTGACGCCGTGCTCGTTGCCGATCTCGGCGTTTTTATGCTGTGTCGGGAGACGGCGCCCCGGCTGCCCGTCCATATCAGCACGCAGGCAAACAATGTGAACTGGCGGACGGCGGCGGCTTGGAAGCAGCTTGGGGCGGAACGCGTCGTACTTGCGCGCGAGCTTTCTCGGGAGGAGATTCGCGAGATTCGTAGACATACCGATGTGGAACTAGAGATGTTTGTCCACGGAGCCATGTGCATTTCCTATTCGGGGCGCTGCCTCCTCAGCAGTTATTTCACGGGCAGGGATGCGAATCGCGGCAGCTGCGCCCAGTCCTGCCGTTGGAAGTATGCGCTCGTCGAGGAGTCGCGTCCCGGCGAATATTACCCGATCGTCGAGGATGAACGCGGCACCTACATCATGAATTCCAAGGATCTGTGTCTCCTGCCGTATCTCGACGAGGTCGTTGCCTGCGGCATCGACAGTCTCAAGATCGAGGGGCGGATGAAAAGCGTGCATTACGCCGCCGGCGTGGTGAAGACATATCGCGCGGCATTAGACGCCTGCATGACGGGCACGCCGTTTATGCCGCAGCCGGAGTGGCTGGCGGAACTTGAAAAGGTATCGCATCGTGCCTATACGACGGGCTTTTTCTTTGAGAAGCCGACGGAAAAAGATCAAATCTACGGGACGTCGTCCTACGAGCAGACATCGGATTTTATCGGCCTTGTACGTAGCTATGATGCCAATACGGGGCTGGCGACGGTAGAGCAGCGCAATCATATGAAGCTGGGGCAGGAGATTGAGGTGTTCCAACCGGAAGAGCGGGGGTTCCGCCAGGAACTTACGGAGATGTGGGATGCGGCGGGGACGCCGATTGCAGCGGCACCGCATCCGCAGCAAATCGTACGTATACGGATGACCCGTCCTGTCGCGCCATACAGTATTCTGCGCAGAGATGCAAAGCGTTAGGAGGGAATCACGATGGAAGAGATCGTTCGTTATTATGCCTGTGCCGCGGGACGCGTACAGGGCGTCGGTTTCCGTATGTTCGTGCGCCAACAGGCGCTCGCACACGAGATTGCGGGCTGGGTGAAGAATATGCCCGACGGTACTGTGACAATGGAACTTCAAGGGACGCAGCGCGGCATCGACGCCGCGTTCGCGGCGATACGCGCCGGCAATATGTTCGTTCATGTCGAGCGGATGGACATCGCGCCGCGCGATACCGTTGCGGGTGATCGGGATTTCTCTATTCGGTATTAGGAGCGGACAATGACAAAAATACTTGTGCTGAACGGCCCAAATCTCAACCTGCTCGGGACGCGTGAGCCGGAGATTTACGGACGACTGACGCTCGACGATATCAACGAGCGTATGCGTCTTCGTGCGGAGGCGGCGGGCGCTTCGATAGCGTTTGCCCAGTCCAATCATGAGGGCGCCTTGGTGGATGCGATACAGGCGGCGCGCGGCAAAGCGGATTACATTATCCTCAATGCGGCCGCTTTCACGCATTACAGCATCGCGATCCGCGATGCGATCGCGGCCGCGGGCGTTCCCGTGATCGAGGTGCATCTATCGAATATTCATCGGCGGGAAGAATTCCGGCACACATCGGTCATCGCTCCCGTTGTGCAGGGGCAGATCTGCGGATTCGGCGCGGAGAGTTATATGGCTGCGCTTGCGGTGATTATCTGCCGCATGGAGGAGCATCAATGAATATGAAGTCGCGCGTCACACATCTGCGGTCGCTGCTGTCAGAGAAGCGGCTGGATGCCGTTCTTGTGACGAAAGAAGTCAACCTTCACTATTTCAGCGGATTCCGCGGCGATTCCACCGTACTCGTTGTGACGGAGGATCGGCTCACACTCGTCACGGACGGCCGTTATACGGAGCAGGCGGCGGATCAGGCGCCCGCGTTTGAAATCGTCGAGCAGAAGGACGGCCTCTATCGAAAGACGGCGGCGCTGCTCAAGCAATACGGCGTGAAACGCATCGGTTTCGAGGGCAACGTGCTCACCTACAGTCTCTATATGGAACTGAAGAAGATGCTGGACGGCGTCGCCTTTGATACGGCGCTGAATCTCGATGCGCTGCGGCAGGTGAAGGATGCGGAGGAGATCGCCTGCATTCGCCGCGCCTGTGAGATCGCGGATGCGGCGTTTGCACATATCGCTGCATATATTCGTCCCGGTATGACGGAGCTTGCCGTTGCGGCTGAAATGGAAGACTTTATGCGGCGTTCCGGTTCCGAACGCCCCGCGTTTCAGACCATCCTTGCCTCCGGTGTGCGCGGCAGCCTGCCGCACGGAACGGCGACGGAGAAGGAAATTGCGCGCGGCGAACTCCTGACGATGGACTTCGGCGCCGTGTACTGCGGCTATCATTCGGATATTACGCGGACCATCTGCGTCGGTCGCGCGGATGAACGGCAAAAGGAACTCTACGATGCGGTGCTGACGGCGCAGAAGAAAGCCCTTGCGGCGATTCGCCCGGGGATTACGGGCCGTGACGTCGATATTGTCGCGCGCGATTATCTCAAGCAGCGCGGTGTCGAACAGTATTTCGGACACGGGCTGGGGCACAGTCTCGGGCTTGAGATCCATGAGGAACCGCGCCTCTCGAAATTCGGCATGGAGACGCTGCGGGAGAATATGCTCGTCACGGACGAGCCTGGCGTTTATATTCCCGATTGGGGCGGCATCCGCATCGAGGATACTGTGCTCGTCACCGCGGTCGGCGGCGAGCCGCTGACGCGCGCGCCAAAAGAATTTATTGAAATCTGCATATAAAACCGCTATAATAGCAAGAGACGATTGATTGTATGGAGGACTGAACAATATGATTAACAGCACCGATTTTCGCACAGGTCTCACGATTGAATACGATGGAGGCGTCTGGCAGATTGTCGATTTCCAGCATGTGAAGCCGGGAAAAGGTGCTGCGTTTGTCCGTACCAAGATCAAAAACGTTGAGACGGGCGCTGTGGTCGAGCGCACGTTCAACCCGAACGAGAAGATGCCGGCGGCGCACCTAGAGACGCATACGATGCAGTATCTGTATGAGGCGGACGGGGTCTATACGTTCATGAATACGGAGACCTATGAGCAGACGGAACTGACGCGCGCGCAACTCGGCGACGCGCTGAACTACCTCATGGAGAATATGGAGGTTGCCCTCCAGCAGTTCAAAGGGCGTATCATCGGGATTCAGCTGCCGAACTCCGTTAGCCTCAAGGTCGTCGAGTGCGAGCCGAGCGTCAAGGGCAATACCGCGACGGGCGCGACAAAGATGGCAAAAGTTGAGACCGGTTATGAGGTGCGCGTTCCCCTCTTTATCAACGAGGGCGATGTACTCCGTATCGATACGCGGACGGGAAATTACATTGAGCGCGCATAAAAATACAAAAGACGATTTCACTTCGGAATGGAGGATATGAACATGGAGAACACAAAAGAAGCCGTAAAGAAGCAAACGGGGCTTGGAACGATTCGCGTGGCCGACGAGGTCGTCAGCATTATCGCGGGCCTTGCGACGACCGAGGTTGAGGGCATCGCCGGAATGAGCGGCGGTATCGCGGGGGGCATCGCGGAGATGCTCGGCCGCAAGAATTTCTCGAAGGGGGTCAAGGTCGAGGTCGGCGAGAAGGAAGCAGCCGTCGATCTTTATATCATCGTGAAATACGGCATCCGTATTCCCGAGGTTGCCCTTGCCGCGCAGGAGAATGTTAAGCGTGCGATCGAGACGATGACCGGGCTCACCGTCGTGGAAGTCAACGTGCATGTGCAGGGCGTCGGATTCCCCGAAGAGGAGCCCAAGGTCGAGGAAGTCCGCGTTCACTGAACGCGGACGAGGCACTGAACGATGGGGATATTGAATCGCTTGCTGCTGCTGCCGCTTACTCTGCTCACAATGGCGCTTGCAGTTGTGGCAGCCGCTGCGGCACTCCAGTTGATCCCGGAGAGTATTTGGCTTAACGAACTGCACTACGCGTTGTCCCGTGAAGAATTTTTGGCGGTCTGCATCGTCGTATTTCTGCTTGGGCTCAAGTTATTCTTTGCGGTGTTTGCCGTACGTTCCCATGGCGGAAGAGCACACGGCGAGATCATGGTGATCGATACGCCCGCGGGTGCGGTGCAGGTGGAGCTTTCCGCCATCCGCGGCATTGTCGAGCGTGTGGCGCTCGGCGTTTCCGGCGTACGTGAGGCGTCCGCCCATGTGTCCGTTCCAGCACGGCAAACCGAGGGGACCGTTCCGCTTCAGGTCGAACTGAAGCTGGTTCTTGCCGCGCAGGCACATCTCTCGGCGGTTTCGGCGCAGCTAACGGAGCGCATCCGCCAGGATCTCTTGAATCTGCTCGGTATCGAGGGCGTTCCCGTTGCAATTCGGGTGACCGGCGTTTCCAATGTCACGGCGCAGTCGAAAAAGCGCGTTGTATAGTAGGTGATGGATATGAAAGAACAAATCATCCGTTTCCTGCAGGAAGAATGGCAGAATAACCGCGGGCGTTCAATGGGGCTCCTGCTCGGAGCAGCCTTTGGCATTGCCGTGCTCGTCTTTGGATTTTGGCGGACGGTATTCTTTATTGCCTGTGCGCTCCTCGGCATGTGTATCGGTCGATGGATCGAGCGCAGAGGCACCTGGGCGGGGATGCGTGCGGATATGATGGAAAGCGCCTTTATGCAGCGCTTGTTTCGGAGGATCAGATGAGCCGCAGGAATGCGCGTGAAGCGGCTCTTTTGACCCTGTTTCAGATGGATTTTGCTGCGGACGGAGACATGCCGCGCGATGTGAGCGAACTTGCCGTCGATACGGTAGGAGATCTGAAAAAAAAAGATCTTCCCTATGCGCGGGGGCTCGTCGCCGGAACGTGTGCCGCGCGCGCCGATATTGACGCCGCAATTGAGCGATCTGCGAAAGAGTGGAAGCTTGAGCGCATGGCGGGGGTCGACCGCAATCTGATCCGCATGGCGTTCTACGAAATGTATTACCAGGAAGAGCGCATCGATCCCGGAACGGCGATCAACGAAGCCGTAGAGCTTGCGAAAAAATACGGTTCGGAAGATGCGGGCCGTTATGTAAACGGTATCTTGTCCGCGATGCAAAAGTCTCTGTCTTGAAGAAAATCCGTTGCGCGATATTTTTCGCGCACCGGGTCTTTTTTTATCAAGTATACGCATAGAAGGTAGTTATGGCAGTTCATAGTGTCAGCGACGTAACGCGTTATATTAAGAGCATGTTCGAGGGGGAGGCAATCCTTTCGGATATTCTGATACGGGGAGAACTCTCCAACTTTAAACGGTATCCGTCGGGGCATTGTTATTTCACATTGAAAGATGCCGGCGCAAGCATGAAATGCGTTATGTTCAACGGGTATGCCCGCAGTCTGCGCTTCACGCCGGAGAACGGCATGCAGATCGTCGCCGGCGGCAGCGTCTCCGTCTATGAGAGGGACGGCGCCTATCAGCTGTATGTGAATACGATGACCGTCGAGGGGGCGGGCGCGCTCGCGCTTTCCTTTGAGCAGCTGAAAGAAAAGCTGTTCAATGAGGGGCTGTTTGACGAGGCTCATAAGCGGCCGCTGCCGCGTTTTCCACGGCGCATCGGCATTGTTACCTCGCGGGCGGGAGCCGTCCTGCGGGATATTTATAAGGTGTCGAAACGCAGATGGCCGAGTATACAGTTGGTACTGCATCCCGTCCTCGTACAGGGAGCGGAAGCTGCGGAGCAAATTGCCGCGGCGATAGGATTCTTCAACGAAAAATACCCTGTCGATGTTCTGATTGTCGGCCGCGGCGGCGGCTCTGCGGAAGATCTTTGGGCATTCAACGAAGAACCCGTCGTACGCGCCATCTATGCGTCGCGGATTCCCGTGATCTCTGCAGTCGGGCATGAGACGGACACAACGCTTGCGGACTTTGTCAGCGATCGGCGGGCGGCAACTCCCTCGCAGGCGGCGGAACTTGCCGTCCCCGACAGTACGGAGATGCGCCAATTCCTTGTGTCGCTCGACACGCGTCTCAATGCCGCGCGCAGGAGACGGACGGCGGAGTGCCGTATGCGTTTAGAGGCGCTGACGGAGCGCCCTTGGCGCAGAAATCCGAAGATGCTCATTGCAAGTTACATGCAGCGCACGGATCGGACGGAACGGCGTCTGCATAGTGCGGCAGAGCGCAGACGGAACGAGGAACGGCATAAGCTGGAGCTTGCAATCAAGCGCCTGGAACTGCTGAACCCCGTACGTCTCTTATATCGGGGATTCAGCATTGTGGAGAAGGGCGGCCGCACGGTGTGCAGAGCAAAAGAACTCACCTGCGGGGATCGGCTCCGGATCACCTTTGCGGACGGGAAAGTCGCCGCGGTCGTCGCGGATCGGTTAAAGGAGGAACAGCATGGCGCGTAAGAAAGAACAGACCTTTGAAGAGGCCCTGTCCCGGTTGGAGGAGATCGTCGCGGAAATTGAGGCGGGGCAGATGCCGCTTGCAGATCTTATGACGAAGTATTCGGAGGGCGTTCAGCTGTCCGATTTTTGCGTAAAATCTTTAAAGCGCGCGGAGGAGACGATGGATCTGCTTGTGACGGATACGGCGGACGGCGCGAAAGAAGAGGAGCTTCAAATTGAGGGCTGACATGAAGGACCTTTGGCGCGACCGACGGGTACTGGTGGACCGGGCGCTGGAGGCGGAACTCGACCATACCGATGTTTTGGACCGCAAACTCCGTGCATCGATGGCCTACAGCCTGATGGCAGGAGGAAAACGCCTGCGTCCGATTCTCTTGATGGCGGCGGCGGATGCCGTGGGCGCGGATGGGATGAAATTCATCACGGCGGCGTGCGCATTGGAGATGATCCATACCTATTCGCTTATTCACGACGACCTGCCCGCGATGGACAACGACGACTACCGCCGCGGCAAACTTACAAATCACAAGATCTACGGCGACGGGATCGCCATCCTTGCGGGAGACGCGCTCCTGACGCTCGCTTTTACCGTGATTCTGCGCCAGCGGGGCGTGCCTGTGGATCGTCATCTCCGCGTCGTAGATGAGATTAGCCGTGCGGCGGGTGCCGAAGGCATGGTCGGCGGTCAGGTGCTCGATCTTGAGGCGGAGAACCGTCGTATCTCTCTGGAAGAACTGCGGCGCATCCACATGGGGAAGACGGGGGCGCTCTTTCGCGCGGCGCTGCGCAGCGGCGCCGTCCTCGCGGGTGCCTCTGAGGAACAGCTTGCGGCTCTTACGGCATATGCGGATCACTTCGGTCTCGCCTTCCAGATTACGGACGATATCTTGGATGTCGTCGGCAATGCGGAGGATATCGGCAAGCCCGTCGGCAGCGATGAGAAGAACCGCAAGTCCACCTACGTGACGCTGACCTCGCTCCGAGAGGCGCGGGAGCTTGCGCAGCGCACGGCGGACGATGCCGTCGCGGCACTCGACATTTTTGGCGAAGAGGCCGCCTTCCTGCGGGAACTTGTGACCTATCTCGTACATCGGAAGCAGTAGGAGAGATTTTTGAAAAAAGAGCGTTTGGATATCCTGCTCGTGGAGCGCGGGCTGGCCTCCAGCCGAGAGCGCGCCAAAAGGATCGTTATGGCGGGACAGGTGCTCGTAGATGAGCGGCGCGTGGACAAGGCGGGGGCCGCGGTGGATCCCGCGGCGCAGCTGCGCATTATCGGTGAAGATTTGCCCTATGTCAGCCGCGGCGGTCTTAAACTCGAGAAAGGCATGACTTCGTTCGGCGTCGTGCTGACGGGAAAGACCGCGGCGGATATCGGCGCTTCGACGGGCGGGTTCACGGACTGCATGCTGCAAAACGGCGCCGCAAAGGTTTATGCGGTCGACGTCGGCTATGGTCAGCTCGATTGGAAGCTGCGCACGGATGCGCGCGTCGTCAATATGGAGCGCACGAATATCCGCCATGTTACGGCGGAGATGCTCGGGGTGCAACTCGATTTTGCCTCGATCGACGTGGCGTTCATCTCGCTCGGCAAGGTGCTGCCCGTCGTAAAGGACCTTCTCCGCAGCGGCGGAGAAGTGATCGCTCTCATTAAGCCGCAGTTTGAAGCGGGGAAGGAACGCGTCGGCAAGAACGGCGTCGTCCGCGATCCCGCCGTGCACGAGGATGTGATCCGGAGTGTTTTGGCAGCGGCGGAACAGTTCGGCTTTATTCCCGCGGGTCTGACCTATTCGCCGGTGAAAGGACCCAAGGGAAATATCGAATATCTCCTGTACCTCCGTACGGAGGCCGGCAGAGGGATGGAGATCGATGGGGCGTTTGTACACGATATGGTGGCAGAGGCACACAGTACGCTGGATAGATGAAGGTGCTGATAGTTTTATGTTGACGGTCGCAGTCTTTCCGAATTTAATCAAACCTGAGACACACGGGATATTACGGCGTATCCGCGGCTTCTTTTCCGATCGAGATATACGGGTGATTATGCCGCGGGAGCGGGCGCTGGAATTTGAGATGCCGGACTGCGGCGTTGACGATATCGAGCGTATTCCCGCAGATTTTGCCCTCAGCCTCGGCGGCGACGGGACGCTCATGGGCGTTTGCCGGCGTTATGCGGAGAACCCGGTGCCGGTCTGCGGCATTAATATGGGAACGCTCGGGTTCATGGCGGATATCGAGCGGGATGAGCTTGAGAGGCGGCTGCAAAAGCTCTGTAACGGGGACTATCATGTGGAGCAGCGTCCGCTCCTTGCCGGTTATGTGACCAAACCCGACGGCGCGGAGCAGTTCCTCGGCCATGCCGTCAACGATATCGTCGTGATGAAGGGCGATGTCGCGCGCATCATCGCCCTCGGCCTTGCGGTCAACGATACGCCGTTGCTTGAGTGCAAGGCGGACGGTTTCATTGTCGCATCGCCGACGGGATCGACCGCTTATTCGCTCTCCGCGGGCGGTCCGATCATGAATCCGATGGTGAAGGGCTACCTGCTGACACCGATCTGCGCGCACACCCTCAACATCCGGCCGCTCATCGTTCGCGAGGAGGACGTCGTGCACATTCATCTCGTCGATATGCGGCAGAGCATCATTGTGACGCTGGACGGACAGGAGACATTTCCCGTGCTTCCGGATGATACGGTGACGGTCAAATGTTCCGACCTGCGGGCAAGGCTCATCAAGTTCGAGGACAGGGATTACTACCAAACGCTGCGCACAAAGCTGTGGAGAAATTGCTAGGAGAGATCGGCATGAAACGTCGGCGCCAAGACCTCATCAAAAAAATCATCGAGGAAGAGATCATAGAGACCCAGGAAGCACTTGCCGAAGCGCTCCTCGCCCGGAATGTCCGCGTGACACAGGCGACGATCTCGCGCGATATCAAGGAACTCTTCCTGATCAAAGTTCCTGCCGGCGGCGGACGCTATCGCTACGCCGTATCGCCGCAGGAGCGCGTGCAGTTCTCAGAGGCACGCATGAAGCGGTTGTTCAAGGACAACGTCGTGCGTTGTGATTTCAGTGAAAATATCGTTCTTGTGAAAACTGTGCCGGGGGGCGCGAATACGGTCGCGTCGGCGCTTGACGCTGTGGATTGGAGCGAAACGATCGGCACCGTCGCGGGGGACGACAGTATATTCGTTCTCGTAAAGCCCAAAGAGGCGGCGGAAATCATTGCCCGACGCATTCAAGACCTGCTCCGCTGAAGGGAGGAAGCGTTTTGCTGAAAAGCCTTCGCGTATGGAATTTTGCGCTTCTTGAAGAGGTCGCCGTAGAGTTCGGTGCCGGACTCAATATCCTGACGGGCGAGACCGGTGCGGGGAAATCGATCCTCATCGACGCGCTCGGCGCGGTCCTTGGACAGCGCATGTCGACGGATGCCATTCGCAGCGGCTCCGACGCTCTCCGTGTGGAAGCCGTTTTTTCACTCGACGATGCGGCGGAAGAACTTCTTTCCCTGCTCAAAGCACAGGAGATCGACTGTGAGGATGACGATCTCATCATTCTGCGTAAAGTTTCCGGAAACGGGAAGAGTTCGGTCCTCGTGGGCGGAAGCCATGTGACGGTGTCTTTCCTGCGCAGCATCGCGCCCTATCTCATGGATATTCACGGGCAGAACGAAAATCTCGCATTGCTGCGGGAAGACAGTCAGCGACATTTGCTGGAAGACGGCGACGCCGCGCTTGCCGAATGTCTGCAGGCATACCGCAGCGTATATCACGCGTGGAAGGAAAAGCGTGCGCTGCGTGCAGACCGTGCGGATAAGGTACGGGAAATCGGCGAGCGGATCGATATGCTGCGCTGGCAGGAGCGTGAGATTGCAGAGGCCGAGCTGTGCGAGGGAGAGGACGAGGAACTCGAAATGGAGATACGGCGCCTCTCGCACACCGAAAAGCTTGTGGAGTATGCGGCCGAGGCGACGGCGCGGCTCAGTGAGGACGGGACTGCGGGCATGGCTGTTCTGACCGCACTCGCGCAGGTACGCCGCGACCTCGACGAGATTGCGCGGTACGACGACAGCCTATCGAATGCGCAGAGCATGATCGAGGAGGCCTATATCTCCCTGCGGGAGGCGTCCTATGAGGTGCGCGACTACTGCGAGAGCCTCGACGCGGATCCCGCACGGCTGGACCGCATACAGATGCGTATGGATGTGATCGAGCGTCTTAAAAAGAAATACGGCGGCACTGTTGCCGCCGTTTTGGCACGGCTCGCATCAGTGCGTGCGGAACTGGAGGCGGCCGACAATTACGATGTCGATATGGCGCAGCTCGAAAAGGAAATTGCCGCGCTTGAAAAGCGTCTCGCCGAACGTGCGGCGGAATTAACCGCGCGGCGGCAGGAGGTCGGTGCGCGTCTCTCTGCCGATATTGCGCGGGAACTGCAAAGCCTCGGCATGAGCAAAGCGCGGTTTCAAATCGTCGTCACACCAGAGGATCAGTATACGAACGGCGGAGCCGACAGCCTCCGCATGCTCTTTTCCGCCAATGTCGGCGAAGAGGAAAAGCCGCTCGAAAAAGTTGCTTCGGGCGGTGAACTTTCGCGTATCGCGCTTGCGATCAAGGCGATTGTCGCCGCGCGCGATACCTCCGGCGCGAGCATGGTCTTTGACGAGATTGACGCGGGCATCGGCGGGCGGACAGCTCAGATGGTTGCCGAACGCATTGCCTACGTCGCGCGGTACAAGCAGGTGCTCTGCATCACGCATCTGCCGCAGATCGCCTGCATGGCGGACGAGCACCTCTATATCTCGAAGTCGGTCAAGGGCGATGCAACCGTCACGCAGGTGGATTCCCTCGGCGAGGAGGAGCGGACGCGCGAGATTGCGCGCATGGCCTCGGGGGACGATGTGACCGAGGCGGCGCTCGCAAACGCGCGCGAGATGCTCATGAACGCCCGGAAGAAACGGGCGGAGTTTCGGAAGAAATGAGGAACGCAATGAAAAAATATCATGTGAAGCGCGTCCTGCTGACAGGCCTTGCCGCCGCACTCTTCTTTGGAGGGGACGGACATGTGCAGGCAGCGCCGTCGCCGCTCGTCGAATACGCGAGCGTACGGGATGCGTGGGCGGTGGTCGGACTGCCCGTCTATACGCCGACCCTCCTGCCCGTCGGCTATGTGCAGAAGGACATTATCGTCATCGACAATCGGCTCGCCGAGATATTCTACCGCAATGAGGCCGGCAAGGAGATTCTCTTCCGGATGGCGAAGGGGGATTCCGACATCAGCGGCAACAACAATGTCTACGAGGTGAATAAAGTCGTCCAGGTCGGCCGCCAGTACATCCGCGTCAAAGGAACGGAGAAACGCGTCAGCCTCGCCCTCTGGGCACGCAATGGATATACCTTTTCCATCTCGTTTGAGGAACCCGTCTCCGTCGAGGCGGTACAGGCCATCGTCGATACGATTCCGTGGCAATAAGACTTGACATGCCGCGCATGCCTGCACTATAATAGCCCTGCGTGTAAGCCAAGACTCACTAGCTCAACTGGCAGAGCAACTGACTCTTAATCAGTAGGTTCACGGTTCGATTCCGTGGTGGGTCACCATGTATGGTATCCGCCGCGGCGGTTTTAGAGAGAAGCAGGTTGGTATCGCCAACCTGCTTTTCGTATATTGTGATCTTGTTTGGAGGGACCTTTGTGAAGATTTTGATCCTCAACGACGACGGCGTGGCGGCGGAGGGCCTGCGGACGCTTGCGCGCAGCCTTTCCGCGCGGCACCGTGTGACAGTTGCCGCGCCGATGCACCAGCAGAGCGGCACGTCGCATGCGCTTACGATCGGAAGTGCGATTGAGGTGCGTGCGGACGAGACGTTTGATCCGGCGCATGACATAGAGGCATGGGCCATCGATGGAACGCCCGCCGACTGCGCCAAGCTCTATCTCGACGCGGTTGCGGAGGAACAGCCGGACGTCGTGCTCTCGGGGATCAATCACGGAGCGAATCTGGGGACGGATGTGATCTATTCGGGGACAGTCGGCGCCGCGTTCGAGGGGATCTTTCACGGGATTCCGTCGTTTGCGCTTTCCCTGCCCGAGGGAAGCGCTATCTCCTTTGCGGAGGCGGCGGCATATTTCGAGCCGTTTATGGAGAAAATCTTAACGGCGTACGATCAGCCGTTCCTGCTTAATATCAACTTCCCGCAGCGGTTAGCGGACGATACGCCGCAATTCATGTTCTGCCGACAGGGCGGCCGCGACTACGTCAATGCTTTCGAACGCATCGAGGAGAACGGGCGCGTTCATTATAAGGTCGCGGGAGAGATATCCGATACGGACAAAGGGGAAGGAACGGACATCCATACGGTGGAGCACGGGTATATCGCGGTGACGCCGCTCGGTGTGGATATGACGGATCATTCGCAGCTGACATGCTTTGACAATGAAATATGGAAATAAATATCTTAGATATGGCTTGTTGATAATTACTATAAAGAGCAGAGTTTGTGTCTTCTGCTCTTTTTTTTTGCCGACTTTTGCGGTATAATATGTGAATATGAACATCATTCATATTTTATATGGGAGGGAGCGTCTTGCTGTATCCGCTGAATATTGATCTAACGGGGCGGCGCATCGTTGTCGTCGGCGGCGGAACGGTGGCGGAGCGCAAGGTACGAGGGATTCTTGCGGCGGATGCGGGACCTTTCATATCGATGATTGCGCCGGAGGCGACGGCGGGGCTGCGCGTCCTCGCGGAGGCGGGGCGTATCGTTTGGCAATGTGAGAGATATGCGCACGGGATGCTGACGGGCGCGTTTCTCGTCTATGCCGCGACTGATGCGCCTGCGGTCAACGCCGCGGTCGCCGCAGAGGCGGAGGAAATCGGCGCGCTTGTCAACGTGATCGACGATGCGGCGCGTTCGGATTTTCAAGTGCCGGCGACACTGCGGCGCGGCGATCTTTTGCTGACCGCCTCAACGGGCGGCGGCAGTCCTGCGCTCGCGCGGGCGATACGGATGGAGCTTGAGCAATTCTATCCGCCTTCTTTTGAGATATGGATGGAACGTGTCGCCGTACTGCGTGCGGAGATGCGGAAGGCACTTCCGACGAGCAGGGCGCGCACAGAATTTTGGCGCGTTGCGTTGGGGGCCGATATTTTGTCGATGGTTCGAGACGGAGAGTTGGAGAAAGCGGAGGCTGAGTTACGACATGCGGCTCTTGACATTAGGGCTTAATCATAGAACGGCGCCTGTAGAGGTGCGCGAGCGCGTTTCGTTCTCGCGCGAAGATCTGCGCTCGGGACTTGTGAATTTGGGAGAGTACGACGGGCTGAACGGTCTGGTTGTGCTCTCTACCTGCAATCGGACGGAGTTCTATGCCGCCGTGGAGGATCATACGCGCGGCGCCGAGGCGCTGCGGCAGTTCCTGAGCGATTTGACGCAGGGCGGGGAGAGTCTGGACGAATATCTATATACCTATACGGACGAGGCCGCGGTGACGCATCTTTTCCGCGTGGCGTCGAGTCTCGATTCTCTCGTCCTAGGCGAAGGGCAGATTCTCTCGCAGGTCAAAGAGGCCTACGCCGTCGCGCGCGAGGCGGGGGCGACGAGTACGGTGCTCAATCTCCTCTTTCATCGGGCGATTGCGACGGGAAAGCGTGTGCGTACGGAGACACGCATCGCATACCGCTCCGTATCGGTCAGTTACACGGCGGTGGAGCTGGCGGCATCATCGCTCGGAGGGCTCGGCGGGTGTAGCGCGCTGATTTTCGGCGCGGGCAAGATGGCGGAGCTGACGGCGGAGCATCTGCGCGCACATGGGATTGAGACGATTTATGTGGCAAATCGCCACCTTGACCGTGCCGCGCGGCTTGCCGAGCGCATCGGGGGCACGGCGATTCCCTTTGACCGCGCGATGGAATGTGCCGTCGGCGTCGATGTTATCGTCACTTCGACCGGAGCGCCGCATTATGTCGTCAAGGCATGGGAGGCGCGCCGTCTGATGGCGCGCCGGCATGGGAAGAAAATCTTCTTCATCGATATTGCGGTGCCGCGCGATGTGGATCCTGATGTGACGAGCATCAAGGGTGTGGAGCTCTACAATATCGATGCGCTCGAGGCTGTGGTCGACGAGCACCTGAGCGAGCGTCAAACGGAGGCCGTCAAGGCGGAGCGCATTGTGCGGGAGGAGGTCGCGTCTCTTCTGGAGCGGTTTAAATATCTTTCCTTTCAGCCGCTGATGGCGCTCCTATCGAGGCGCTGTGAGCGGATTCGAGAGCGCGAAATCAAGCGTGTGAGCGCCAAACTTCCGGATCTTTCGGAGGAAGAGGAGCGGCAGGTCGATCATATGAGCCGTATGATTGTGCGCAAGATCCTGCGGATCCCGATGATGAAACTGCGGGCATCGGCGGGTACCGCAGACGAGGCGTTTTACATTGCGGCGATGAGGTCGCTCTTTAAACTGGATGCGATAGGAGAGACGGGGACAAGTGAGCAGCGGCACAATCACTATCGGTACGCGGGCAAGTAAGCTCGCGCTGTGGCAGGCGGAGCACATTGCGGGAGAGCTGCGCCGACATCATCCCTCTCTTGCGGTCGTGTTGAAAAAAATGACGACGAAGGGGGATAAAATCCTCGACGCGCCGCTCGCGAAAATCGGCGGCAAGGGACTCTTTACAAAGGAACTTGAACAGGCGATGCTTGCGGGCGAGATCGATCTTGCGGTGCACAGCCTGAAGGATATGCCGACGGAGCTGCCCGCGGGGCTCGTCATCGGCGCGATTACGGAGCGGCTTGATGCCGGCGACGCCTTTGTCAGCAATCGCTACGGTGCGATAGAGGAGCTCCCCGCGGGTGCGGCGGTAGGGACGTCGAGTCTGCGCCGACGCGCGCAGATCCTCGCCGTGCGCCCCGACCTGACGCTGCGCGACCTCCGTGGGAACGTGAATACGCGTCTTGAAAAGCTCGATGCGGGCGAATTTGACGCCGTCGTGCTTGCCGCGGCGGGACTGCGGCGGCTGGGGCTCGGCGACCGCATCCGCTCGGTGCTGCCGCGCGCGATGATGCTGCCCGCCGTGGGTCAGGGGGCGCTTGCCATTGAGTGCCGCGCGGGCGATACGGAGATTCTCGCCGCCATCGACTTTCTGCGCGATGCGAATATGACGGCGGCAGCCGCAGCGGAGCGCGCCTTCCTCAGCCGCGTCGAGGGGGGCTGTCAGATTCCCGTCGGCGTTTACGCCGAGATGGGAGAGGGAAATATGCTGCATGTGGATGCCATGATTGCCTCCGTGGACGGGATGCGCGTCTGCCGTTCCCGCGCGTCGGGGCGGGCGGAACAGGCGGCTCAGATTGGCGTCTCTCTTGCAGAGGAACTGCTCGATGCGGGCGGACGTGAGATTTTGAAAGAGATAGGAATTATCGTATGAACGGAACAGTTTTCCTTGTCGGCGCGGGCCCCGGGGATCCACGTCTTTTGACCGTCGGCGCGATGGCGTGTATGAAACGCGCGGATGTCGTCGTCTACGACCACCTCGCCGATGAGGGAATTCTTTCTTATGCGTCCGCGGACGCAGAGCGCATTTATGTCGGAAAGCAGTCCTGCAAGCACACGATGCGCCAAGAGGATATCAATGTGCTTCTCGCCGAGAAAGCGGCCGAGGGAAAGACGGTCGTCCGCCTCAAGGGCGGCGACCCGTTTGTCTTTGGCCGCGGGGGCGAAGAGGCGCTCCTCCTGATGGAGCGCGGCATTCCCTTTGAGGTATTGCCCGGCGTGACCTCGGCGGTCAGTGTGCCCGCCTATGCGGGCATCCCTGTCACGCACCGCGGCGTCGCAGTGTCGTTTGCGGTCGTTACGGGGCACGAGGACCCGAGGAAGGCGCAGTCCAGCATTCGCTGGCAGCACCTGGCAACGGGGGTGGATACGCTCGTCTTTCTCATGGGCGTTGCCAATATCCCAGAGATTACCAAAAACCTGATTGAGAACGGACGTCCCGCCGAGACGCCCGCGGCCATCATTCGCTGGGGGACGCATCCGGAGCAGGAGACCTACGTCACGACGGTGGGCGACGCGGCGGAGACACTGCGCCGCGAGGGCATCCGCCCGCCCGCGATCTTCATTGTGGGCAATGTGGTGAAATTGCGTGAGCACTTGCGCTGGTTTGACCGTCCCGCCACGCGCCCGCTCTTCGGCAAGCGGATTCTCGTGACGCGCGCGCGCGCGCAGGCGTCGGCGCTCACGGAGAAACTCACGGCGCTCGGCGCCGCCTGCATCGAGGCGCCCGTCATCCGTATCGCGCCGCCTGCGGACGGTTATGCGGCGCTCGATGGAGCGATTGCGGAGCTCAATGCGTATCACTGGCTGATTTTTACGAGCGTCAACGGTGTGGAGCATTTCTTCGCGCGTCTGCGCGCGGCGGGGAAGGATACGCGCGCGCTCGGCTATGCCAAAGTCGCCGCAATCGGCTCCGCGACGGCTGAGGCGCTGCGCTCGTTCGGCATCACCGCCGACCTCATTCCCGAGGAGTTTCGTGCCGAGGCTGTGGCTGAGGCGCTGCGCCCCATCCTGCCGCCGCGTGCGCGCATTCTCCTGCCGCGCGCGCAGGAGGCGCGGGACGTGCTCCCCGATACGCTGCGCGCGCATGGCGCGACGGTGGATGTAGTGGCCGTCTATGAGACCGTTCCGGAGACGGAGAGCGGCGCGGAACTGGCCGAACGCATGATGCGCGGAGATATCGATATCGTGACGTTTACAAGTTCCTCCACGGTGAAGAACCTCGTCAAGCTGCTCGGCAACATCACGCCGCTGCAGCAGACGAAGATTGCCTGTATCGGACCCGTGACGGCGGACACCGCGCGTTCGTTTGCGCTTGCGCCCGATATTGTGGCGGAGGAATATACGATTGACGGCCTCGTATCGTGTATAAAGGAGTATGTGCAATGCATATGATTCAGCGGCCGCGGCGCCTGCGCATATCTGCCGGCATGCGTGACCTCGTGCGTGAGACGGAGCTCTCACCGCGCGATTTCGTCTACCCGATTTTTGTCGTTCCGGGGGAGCATATCAAGGAAGAGATTCCGAGCATGCCGAACTGTTTCCACTACTCTGTGGACAATGTGGCGGCGCTCGCACGTGAAGTCGCCGCACGCGGGATTCCCGCCGTGGAGGTGTTCGGGCTGCCCGCCTATAAGGACGAGATTGGGTCGGGCGCATGGGATGTGACAAGCCCCGTACAGCGGGCGATTACGGCAATCAAGGAAGCGGTTCCGGAACTTCTCGTTGTGGGCGATGTCTGCCTCTGCCAGTACACGAGCCACGGGCACTGCGGCGAACTGAACGGCCAATATGTGGACAATGACGCGACGCTGCCGCATCTCGTTCAAACGGCGGTCAGTCAGGCGCGGGCGGGAGCGGATATCGTGGCGCCGTCCGATATGATGGACGGGCGCGTTGCGGCCATCCGTGCGGGGCTCGATGCCGAGGGCTTTATCAATACGAGCATCATGAGTTATGCGGTGAAATATGCCTCCGGCTACTACGGCCCCTTCCGCGACGCCGTCGACAGCGCGCCGTCCTTCGGCGACCGCAAACAGTACCAGATGGATACGGCGAATGTGCGCGAGGCGCTGAAAGAGGCCCGGCTCGACTGCGACGAGGGGGCGGACATTATCATGGTAAAGCCCGCGCTCGCCTATCTCGATGTTGTGCGCAGGGTCTACGAGGCAACAGAGCGTCCGATTGCGGTCTATAACGTCAGCGGCGAGTATGCGATGGTGAAAGCCGCCGCCGCAAACGGCTGGATCGACGAGCGGAAGATTGTGCTGGAAACGCTGACGAGTATGAAACGTGCGGGAGCGAAGATCATCATCACCTACCATGCGCTCGACGCGGCGGCATGGCTCAATGCGTGAGGAGGAAGCCGACGATGCGGAACACGAACCGGTCCAAAGCGGCCTTTGACGAGGCGAAACGATATATGCCGGGCGGGGTGAACAGCCCCGTCCGCTCCTTTGCGAATGTGGGCGGGAATCCGCTCTTTATCGCGCGCGCGGAAGGAGATAAAATCTACGACATCGATGGGAACGAGTACATCGACTACGTCGGTTCGTGGGGGCCGATGATTGTCGGACACGCACACCCGCAGGTGATTCGAGCGCTGCAGGAGGCGGCGGCACGCGGCACGAGCTACGGTGCGCCGACCCTCGCCGAAACGGAACTGGCGCAGCTTGTGCAGACCGTCTATCCGTCGATTGAAGTCATCCGCATGGTAAACTCGGGAACCGAGGCAACGATGAGCGCCCTGCGTCTCGCACGCGGTTATACGGAGCGGAACAAAATCGTCAAGTTCGTCGGCTGCTATCACGGACACAGCGACAGCCTGCTTGTGAGCGCCGGCTCCGGTATGGCGACCTTCGGTGTGCCGAGTTCGCCGGGCGTGACGCCCGGTACGGCGGCAGACACAATCGCCGTACCTTACAACGATAAAGAGGCGATTCGCTCCGTCATGGAGCGCGAGGGCGATACGATTGCCGCCGTTATCGTCGAGCCCGTGGCGGGCAACATGGGACTCGTTCTCCCGCGGCAGGGCTATCTCCCTCTCCTGCGGGCACTGACGGAGCGCTGCGGTGCGCTGCTCATCTTCGATGAGGTCATGTGCGGGTTCCGCGCGTCGCTCGGCGGCGCACAGGCGGCGTACGGCATCCGTCCCGATCTCACCTGTCTCGGCAAGATCATCGGCGGCGGACTTCCCGTCGCGGCCTACGGCGGGCGCCGCGACATCATGGAGCGCATCTCGCCCGCAGGTCCCGTCTATCAGGCGGGCACGCTTTCGGGCAACCCGCTCGCCATGACGGCGGGCATCGAGACGCTCAAGATCATCACGGCGGAGCCGGAGGATGGGGCGGCAGACTACAGCAGAGAGCTGACGCTCAAGACAAAGAACCTTCTGCTCGGCTGGCAGCGCATCGCCAAAGAATACGACGTTCCTATTTGCGCGCATCAGGCGGGATCGATGTTCGGCATCTTCTTTACGGATCGTGAGGTCTATAACTACGAGGATGCCGTCGCGGCCGACCAAGAGGCCTTCCGTATCTGGTTCGAGACGATGCTGGACGAGGGGATTTACCTCGCGCCGTCCCAGTTCGAGACGATCTTCATGTCGGGGGCGCATACGGACGCGGATATCGACCGTACAATTGCGGCCGCGGAGAAGGGGTTTGCAGCAGTCAAAGGAGCACGCGCTTAATATCTTGTCAAATGACCTCCCGTATACGGCAAAAAACTGTATCGGGAGGTTTTTGTTTTGAGAAAAGTCCGTCACTATGCTGTTCTTCACATTGCTACGGGGGCAACCATATGCTATAATTTAGGGGCAAAACGTATCAATTATTTTGTCGGCTGACATGCAATATTATCATTGAGGCGGTGTTTCTCATTCGTGAGATAGATGTTGCTGAAGGGAAAAGCAGCAAGGGAGAATCCTTCCTCAAAGGAACCTTTGTCCTGACGATCGCGGGTTTTGTCGTCAAGGTCATCGGCTCGCTCAATTGGATCTTTGTGTCCCGTATTCTCGGCGGCGAGGGTATCGGGCTGTATCAGATGGCTTTTCCCATTTATTTTTTTGCCATGACGGTCTCGCAGGCGGGCGTACCCGTTGCGATCTCCATCATTACGGCGGAACGCGTGGCGCTGCGGGATATCTACGGTGCGAAACGCGTTTTTCGTATCTCCATGATGCTCATGGTGCTGACGGGACTATTTTTTTCTGTTCTGACATATTTAGCGGCGGACTGGCTGATCGACTGGCAGTTCATCCGCGATGCCCGTGCCTATAAGGCCGTGGTCGTGCTTGCGCCGACGGTCTTTTTTGTGACCCTGCTTGCCAGTTCGCGCGGCTATCTCCAGGGATGGCAGCGCATGACGCCGACGGCAGTCTCGCAGATCGTGGAGCAGATTTTCCGCGTCGTGACGATGATCGTGCTGGCGAGCCTTCTCATGCCGTGGGGACTGGACTATGCGGCTGCCGGTGCGTCGCTTGGCGCGCTTGCAGGTGCGGTGACGGGGCTGATCGTCCTCGTTTATTTCCATATCAAATTGGAGCGAGATATCGCGCGCGACTACGGCACGGACCTCGGGCCGCTGCCGGGCGCGGCATATGAATCGCGGCGCTCCATCATCAAGCGCATATTTAAGCTGTCGCTGCCGGTGTCGGCGGCGAGCATTATGCTCCCTGTCGTTTCGAATCTTGATCTCATGATCGTACCGCAACGTCTCGAGGCGGCGGGGTACAGCGTCAGCGAGGCGACGGAGCTGTTCGGGTATCTGAACGGTATGGCAGTGCCGCTCGTCAATCTTGCGACGATACTCACGGCGTCGATGGCGATGAGCATTGTGCCCGCGATCTCAGAGTCGCGTGTGCTTGGAGATAAAAAGCGTGTCTACGATCAGACGGCGGCGTCGGTGCGCATTTCGAACTTTGTCTGCTTTCCGGCATTTGTCATTGTCTTTATGCTCGCGACACCGATTTCAAGTTTGATTTACAACGCCCCCGGCGCAGGGCCCGCCGTGATGATCTCTGCGGTGAGTATCATCCTGCTCGGTCTGCATCAGGTCTCGACGGGAATCCTGCAGGGGCTCGGTCATCCGACGATTCCCATGGTGAATATGATTCTGGCGGCGGCGGCCAAGGTATTCCTCAACTGGCAGCTGACGGCGATCCCGTGGCTCGGCATCATGGGGGCCGCGTGGGCGACGGCCGCCGATATGGGCGTTGCAGCGCTCATCAATCTGTACTTTATTTACCGCTTTATCGGTTATCGCATCGAGCTGCTGCAGCTTCTCAAAACGATATGTGCGGCGGGGATGATGGCGGCATCCGTTTACGGATTTTACACATGGACGCTCGCTTGGTGGGGGATCGCCGCGTTATCGACGTTTGGTGCGGTGCTTTTTGGAGGCATCGTTTACGTCACGGCGATGATTCTCCTGCGGGGGCTGATTGAAGATGATCTGCGGCGTCTGCCGATGGTCGGTACGATGGGGATTCGTTTTTTGCAGCGTATTGGGGTTTTTAAGCCATGAAAAGACTCGGACTGATTTACAACCCCGTTTCGGGGAACGCACTGTTCAAGGGGAAATTAGACTGGCTGATCGAGGCGTTTCAGCATCATGGGATAGCGCTCTGCCCCTATCGGACGCGCGGCGGCGCCTTGGACAACATCGACCGCTTTCTGACCGAGGTGCGTCCGGACGGCGTGCTCGCCGCAGGCGGCGACGGTACGGTGCATGCCGCCGTCAATGCAATGTTTGCAGCCGATGTTGACATACCGCTCGGCATTCTTGGCAGCGGCACATCGAACGATTTCGCGACGTATCTTGGGATCCATGAAGACTGGGAAGGATATATCGAGCGGATTGCGGCGGGGGAAGCGCGCCGCGTGGATTTGGGACTGCTCGAGGATACCGGCCGCTATTTCGTTAATGTCGTCAGCGCAGGCATGCTGACCGGCATTGCGCACGAGGTGAAGTCAATCTATAAAAATGCGCTCGGCAGAGTGGCGTATTATCTGAAGGGCATCGGCGAGATTCCTCGGCTGAAATCGTTTCCCGTGCGCATTACGGCGGACGGAGATACCTATGAAGAAGAGATATTCCTCTTTGTCGTGGCAAACAGCCCCGTCGTGGCCGGGATGAAGCGCATCGGTACGGATATCGCCGTGGATGACGGGATGCTTGATCTGCTTGCGGTTAAAAAAATAGGTCTGCCGCAGTTCATGTCTGTTGCGGCAGACCTGTTTGCAGGCAAACCCATTACTGAAAAAGAGAGTATTCTGCACATTCGTGCGAGATCCTTCGATATCCGGACGGAACAGGAACTATGCAGCGATCTCGACGGAGAATGGGGCCCGGCGCTTCCGCTGCATGTGCGCACGGTCCCGCTGGCACTTTCCGTCTATTGTTGATCACCGTTTACAATATCAGCGTTCTCCTAAGTAATGTGCGACAAACTGCTGCGCGGTACGCCCGCTGCGGCCGCTGTGTGTCAGTTCCCATCGAAGGCCGGCAATATGCAGTTCTTCTTTTGTGAGTTCGATGCCTTTTTGCTTCAGCAGATAGTCGATGATCGCGAGGTACTCGTCCTGATCCGGCATATGGTACTGGATAATGAGACCGAAGCGGTCGACGAGAGAGATGGTCTCATGCATCGTGTCGTCACGATAGAGCTCGTCTTGTTCACGGTCATGCCACGTCTCACGGACGAGATGGCGCCGGTTGGAAGTCGCGTAAAGACGGACATTCGGCGGGCAGGATGAGACGCCGCCCTCGATAGCGGATTTGACTATCTTGAACTCCGCGTCGGAATCCTCGAAGGAGAGATCGTCGAGGAAGATGATGAATTTCTTTCCGGCAAAACGGCGCAGGTATGTCATGATATCGGGGAGTTGCTGCAGCTGATCCTTCGTGACCTGCAGCAGGCGCAGTCCCATGTCGTCATACATGCCGGCGAGCGCCTTGACCGCCGTGGACTTTCCCGTGCCGCGCGCGCCGACGAGAAGCACGTGGTTCGCCGGTTTTCCCTCGACGAATGCACGCGTGTTGCGGATGAGCTGCTCTTTTTGCCGTTCATAACCGATAAGATCATTCATGGACGGCCGTTCAAAGTGCTCGATGCCGCGGATGGTATTTTCGGCGGCATCCCAACGGAAAGCCGTGTAATCGGCAATATCTCCATAGCCGTATTTGGCGTAGAAAGCGAGGAGGATCTCGGCGTATTCCGCGGGCGCGTTCGCAGCCTCAACGCCGGGGAAGAGAAAATCCTCGGTTTTTCCATACACGCTCTGCGTCGGCTCGTAATTATCTAGGGCTGTTTCACCAAGGAATGCGCTTGTCGGCAATGTGAGCAAAGGCCAAAGTACGCTAACGTCATGATAAAACAGATCTCTGAGACTGTTTCCCGGGGGCAGATCGGTCCCTTCCATCATCTCTGAAACGAGATTCGGCCTGCGCGTGAGGATATAAAGCAGATAGCGGGGGAGCAGGTTCCCGCTGAACCCGAGCCGCTCCGCATTTGCAATCAATCGGGACGCACATTGTGCCTTGGCCGTCGCGTCATCCGCACGGGCATCAAGGAACGAGAGCGTCGGGTCGCTCCGCAGGAAGTCGAGCACAAGGAGATCGGACAGATTAACATTATGGCTCATGATATTTGTCCTTTCGGTATCGATGTAAGCGCACACGGAGATGTGATGAAATCGGTGCGCGGATGTTTTTCTCTCGGCATGGTCAGCAGCCGCAGCTCCGTCGCCAATGTGTCGAAGGAGAGCATCTCCTGAAGCAGAGAGCCTTGCTCCATCGTCGATCTCTCGTCTGAGGTTAAAAACGCCGCCGTGCGTGTGACGACGGGGAGCTGCGAACATTTCTTGATGCGGCGCAGCAGGGCTTGACCGCGCGTATTGAATGCGAGCGGCCGAATGTAGGCTGCGCCGCGAACGTCAAAGCGTTTTGCTTGCGCCTCCTTGAACCGCGTCAAAAGATGGATGACGAGACGTGCGATGCGACTGCGCGGATAGCGTTTCGTCGTTGCGACCGTGAGCAGATTATCATAGCTATGTGTGACTTGTGCCGCCCGGCAGAGGCGGTTTTCGACCCCTTCCGTGATCCCGCAGATCTCCCGCAGCGCGGCACTGCGCTCTGTGAGGAGCGTATAGCGGAGCAGCTGCAGTAGCATATCTTCGGAAGGCAGTCCCGTTTCGTACGCTGCTTTTAGATCTGTATATACCGGTGGTATAACGGCGTCTCGCAGCAGGCTCCACGGCGGCGTCCCCCCGGAGAGCGCCGCACGAATCGACGAGGCGCTCGTGATGTGCGCATGGAGCATCGCATCGTTATGCCGAACTCCCTTGCGCGGGATCGCGACGGGCACGATCTCAGGCGCGCTTTGCCGCAGTGCGCGCAAATATTCGACGGCAAGGATGTTGTTCGGTGCGCGCAGTATATCCTCCGCAATATCCGTCGATGCCAGAGCGCGCGACAGTGCCGCGGCATACGAGTCGCCTGCTCCAATGTGTTTGTGCAGACGATCTTGAACCCGCTCCGTATCGATCAATATCGCGGCTTTCAGGAGCAAATTGATATCCGATGTTTCGGTTCCGAAGGCAAGGCGGTCGATGATACCGAGACCGCGCAGGAGGGAAACGGCGCCGCGTGCGAAGTCCTGCGCGCTGCGGCAGGCAAAGACAAAGGGGAGCTCAAGAACGAGATCCGCGCCGCCCGCGACGGCATGGCGCGCGCGTGTCCATTTGTCGAGAACGCACGGCGCACCGCGCTGCGTAAAGCTGCCGCTCATGAGGGCGACGATGCCGTCCGTCGCGGGGAACATACGGCGCAGCTCGTCAATCTGATACCGATGCCCGTTGTGGAATGGATTATATTCGGCGATGATGCCGATCGTGTGCATGACATTCCTCCCCTCGGTTAACTTAACCCTTAGTTTAGCAAAAAAAATCTCATTTGTGTAGAGGCTTTGGAACAAATACTACATCTTGTATTTTCCTATGGCGAATGATATACTAAACGAAAAATTAGGAGGACATCGTGTCAGTGGAGCGGACAAGGGAAAAAGAGCGTGTGGTCGTCGCCATGAGCGGCGGCGTCGATAGTTCTCTGGCGGCGGCGCTGCTGCTGGAGCAGGGCTACGACGTCGTCGGCGTGACGATGCGCCTTTCCGATGAAAACCGCGATATCGATCCCGAAAACGACCGGAGCTGCTGCTCTCTCAGCAGCGTGGACGATGCGCGCCGCGTCGCGGACGTGCTCGGTATCCCGCATTATGTCATGGACTTTACGGCACCGTTCCGGACATCCGTCATCGACTATTTTTTGGACGAATATCTGCGCGGGCGCACGCCGAACCCCTGTATTGCCTGTAACCGATATATTAAATTTGAAGGGCTGCTGCATAAGTCTGCGGAGCTTGGCGCCGCCTATGTTGCGACGGGGCATTATGCGCGTATCGACGACGCCAGCGGGCGCTGGCGTCTGCGCAAGGGGAAGGATTCGGAGAAGGATCAGTCCTATGTGCTCTATCATCTCAATCAAGAGACGCTCGCCCGTGTGCTGCTGCCGCTCGGCGATTTTGACAAGGCGTCGACGCGCCGCATGGCGGAGGAGTATCGCCTGCCCGTCGCACATAAGCCGGAGAGCCAGGAGATCTGCTTCGTGCCGCGTGACGACTATAAGGCCTATATGAAAGAAAAGCGGCCGGGGCACTCGATGCCAGGCGATATCGTCGATCGATCGGGGAATCTTTTGGGGCATCACGAGGGCATTTCCTTCTACACAATCGGTCAGCGGCGGGGGCTCGGCATCGCGGCGCCGCAGCCGCTCTACGTCACGGCGCTTGATGCCGAACGCAACCGGGTCGTCGTGGGGGGGGCGGAGGACGTCTACGCGAAAGAACTCGTGGCATCTGATCTTAGTTGGACGATGTGGGACACACTGAGGGAGCCGCGTACGGTACGTGCAAAGATCCGGTATGGGAAACGGGAGGCCGCCGCGAGGCTCATACCGGATGCGAACGGCGGACTGCGCATTTCCTTTGCCGAACCGCAGCGGGCGGTGACGCCGGGACAGTCCATCGTATTTTATGACGGAGATATCGTACTCGGCGGCGGCGTCATTGACACGGTCGCCCGATAACGCGTTTTAAGGGGAGAGGAGGTCGGCATGATGAGCCGAGGCGCAAAGATAAAGATCGCTTGCTTCATATTGCTCGGCGTTGCAGTCCTGTTTGCAGGTCTCTTTTGGTATTTTCGTGTCCATACAAAAACGCCGACGTATGCGCTCAGCGCCGTTGAAAAGGCCCTGGACCGGAACGACGAGAAACTCTTCCTGCGCTATGTCCGATTGGACGATGTGCTTGATCAAGCCTACGACGATTTCATGGCGGGGACGATTGCCGTGGATTTCGGGCGGACACGCGAAACGCCCGCGGGCTTGGATGATTTCGCTAAGATGCTCAAACCCGCCTTTACCAAGATGGTGCGGGATGCCGTCGAAACACGCCTCGTGTCGGGGGAATTTCCGGCCGTCGATCAGACGGATGACGGCGCGGATGCGGAGAATATCCTCTCGCGCATCGGCCTTCGGGATCTGAGTTTCCGTGAGATCACGGCGCTGTCGGCGGACGAAAAGGCTCGGACGGCGACTGCGGACGTACTCGCGCACCAGGGCGAGGCGGATGCGGACTTTACCTTTAAAATTGAACTCGCTCCCTCTGACGAGGGGGACTGGCAGGTGATACGCATCGGTAATGTGCGCGAATACGCCGTCTTTTTGGGACAGGCGCGCCGCGCTCGTGTGGAGGACTACCTTGCGGAGACGAACGCGATCATTGAACGGCATGATCAAAGCGTGCGTTCCGCGCAGCTGCGGCTCTATAGTTCGTTGTCGATAGGAACGCTTGGAAATCAATCGACGCGGGATATGGCACGCAGGATTATGGAGCAGGATATCCTGGCGGATTGGCGGCAGCGCAAGGAGGAACTCTCTTCCGTATCCGTTCCCCGCAGTATGCAGAGCCTCCAGCAGCTCCGGCTGAAGATCTGCGATCTGCATATCGCGTATGCCGAAGGCTATGCCGCATGGATGACGGATAAGAACGCGGCGACGATCCGTACGGCCGAGAGCAGTCTCCGTCAGGCCGAAGTGCTCGAAGCGGAGGAGGCGTTCCTCGCGCAGCGTGCGAAGCGGCCGTTTGGTGACAGAATAGAGTGAGGGAGACATATGACGCTTGATTCGAGCAATGACACAGTGGCGATCCTTTACGATATTGAGAACGCCCCCATTGAAATGCTCCGGTATACCATCGACAAGGCACAGCGCTATCAGCCCTGTCGGATGATCGTCGTTTCCGATTGGGAGGCGCATCCGGAGCAGAAACGATGGGATCGCCTCATGCAGTACCCGGATTTTACCTTTCGGCAGATCAGCCGGACATTTTATGGGAAAAATTCTCTGGACTCGGCACTCTATGATTCCGCGCAGATTCTCTATCAAGAGGGGGTACGCAAATATTTTATCATCACAACGGATTCCGATTTCGTACGCATTGCGGAATCGTTGAACGCGCAGGATCCGTCCTATATCATCGGAGTGGGAACCAAACAGGCAAGCGAGGATTTGCGCAACGCGTACAACGAGTTCTTCGTCTATCCGCCCGAGCGCAGGCCAAAGGGGCGGTCCGCGGAGAAAAAAGCAGAGGATCAAAATACGGAGGTGGACAAATTGGCAAAGAAAAAACCGGAGGATAAAACGGGAAAGAACGGGCAGAAGCCCGCTGCAGATAAAGTTACCGCAAAGACGGAGCAGAAAAAACAATCGGCGAAAGTAAGCGCGGGGAAGAAGACGGAAAAACCGGCCGCAGAAGCAAAGCCCGTCAAGGAAGCGGCAAAGACCGCCGCTCAGACGAAAAAGAAAACGCAGACCAAGGCGGCCTCTGTGAAAACAACCGCCGCGCTGGCCGAACCTTCCGCTCGGGCATCCGCAATGAACGGCGTTCTCACCGTGCGTCTGCCAAAGACTTTACGAACATCACTCGAACAAAAGATGCGCGAGGAGGAGGTTTCTATCGACGAACTTGTCACCTATCTCCTGATGCGCGGTCTGTCGGTGAAGTAACGGAACGGCGTCATGGCGAAGAAAGCGGAGCGCGTCCTTCTCTATCAATTCCCATCGAAGCATCTGCCGGCTGCGGAGGAGGCCCTGCGTACTTTGGGGATTCGCGTAGAGCTGCTGCCCGCAGACGCATGGCGAGAGAAGATCGGATATCTGCTCGGACTTAAAGGCTATCGGCCCGCAGTGCCGACAGACGGCGTACATTTTGATTTCCCCCATGAAGTTATGCTGCTCGAGAATATCAAGGGAAAGCGGCTCGCGAAAGTCCTCGCCGCCCTTGCTGATGCGGGCGTACCTCGGATTTCTTACAAATCATCGGTGACGCCGTACAATACGCTGTGGACGCTGCGCTACCTGTGCGAACATATGGCGCATGAACACGGCGCCGCGGCGGCGGCGCAGGCGGACGAATAGTGTAAAGGACTGTATGAGATGAAAAAAATTCTTGCGGCAATCGCCGTATTTGGGATGTTCCTAACCCTTGGCTGCGGCGCAAAGACGGAGCAAAAGGCTGAGGTGCTGCCAAAGCTCACCATCGGTCTCATGCCCGATACGGATTCGATACCGTTCATCATTGCGGCGCAGCAGGGATATTTTGCAGCAGAGGGCATTGAGGTAGAACTCATGCCCTTTAAGAGTGCAATGGAACGCGATGCCGCGCTCCAGAGCGGGAATCTCGACGGCGCGGTTTCCGATCTGCTCGCCGTCATCTTTGCGCGTTCCGGCGGATTTGCCGTTCATGCGGCATCCTATACGGACGGCAGCTACAACCTCATCGCCGGCGGCAGTACGGGCGTCACATCGGTCGCGGAGCTGCGCGGCAGGGAGGTTGCGATTTCGCGCAATACCATCATCGAATATGTGACGGATGAGATTCTCGCCGCGAACCGGATGAGCGAGCAGGATATCTCGAAGGTCGTGATCCCCCAGATTCCCGTACGTCTCGAAATGCTTCAAAGCGGAAATCTCGACGCGGCTCTTCTTCCCGAACCGATGGCAAGCGTTGCCGTAGCATCAGGCGGGCGTTACATCACGGGCTCCGGAGAACGCGCCATCAACCCCGGCGTCATGGTATTTACAGACGCTGCGCTCCAAGACAAAAAAACGTCTATACAAGCAATGTACCGTGCCTATAATAAAGCTGTGCAGTATCTGAACAATACGCCTCGAGAGGACTATATCGATTTCGTAATGGAGAAGAGCGGATTCCCTGCGCCCGCACGAGACGCGCTGCAGCTGAAACCCTATCGGACTGCCGGACTTCCCGAACAAAAAGACGTTGCTGAGGCGGTACGCTGGGTGCAGAGCAAAGATCTGGCGGGGGCATACGGGTACGACGATCTTGTCGTAGATATTCTGTCGGAGAGCAAGTAATGCCGTATCTTTCGCAGGAGCGTGCGCCCATTCGGGAAGCGCTCGAGCGTATGAAACGTGCGCGCCTGGTGCCCTTCGATGTGCCGGGACATAAGCGTGGCAGGGGGAACCCGGAACTCGCCGCATTCCTCGGCGCTCCCTGCCTCGACGTCGACGTCAACTCGATGAAGATGCTTGATAACCTCTGCCATCCTGTCTCCGTGATTCGGGATGCGGAGACGCTCGCGGCCGAGGCGTTCCGCGCCGCGCACGCATTCTTCATGGTGAGCGGGACGACGGGCTCTGTGCAGGCGATGGTGCTCTCTGCGGTCGGGCGCGGGGATAAGATTATCATGCCGCGCAATGTGCACCGCAGCGCAATCAATGCGCTGATTCTCTGCGGCGCGGTTCCCATCTACGTCAATCCGGGCATCGACGACACGCTCGGAATCGCGCTTGGGATGCGCGCGGAGGACGTCGCGGCGGCGATTGCGCGGCACCCTGACGCCAAGGCGGTCTTTGTCAACAATCCAACGTACTATGGCATTTGCTCGAACCTCCGCGCGATTACGGAACTTGCGCACGCGCGCGGGATGAAGGTGCTCGTGGACGAGGCGCACGGGACGCATCTCTATTTCAGCGACCGTCTGCCTGTGGCCGCTATGGATGCGGGCGCAGATATGGCGGCAATCAGCATGCATAAATCCGGCGGGTCCCTGACGCAGAGCTCCATATTGCTCTGTGCCGATACGATGCCGCTCGGCTATGTGCATCAGATTATCAATATTACGCAGACGACGAGCGCGTCCTACCTGCTGCTCGCGAGCCTTGACATCAGCCGCAGGAATCTCGCGCTGCGCGGGCGCGCGGTCATCGATAAAATCATCGACCTCGTCGACTATGCGCGGGACGAAATCAATGCCATCGGCGATTACTACGCCTATGGGCGCGAGCTGATGGACGGCGGCGCGGTATTTGATTTCGATACGACGAAACTCTCCATTTTCACGCGTCCGACGGGGCTCGCGGGCATCGAGGTCTACGATATCCTGCGCGACGACTATGACATTCAGACGGAGTTCGGCGATATCGCCAATCTGCTCGCCTATGTGTCCGTCGGCGACCGGCCGAAGGATATCGAGCGGCTGGTCGCCGCGCTCGCGGAGATTCGCCGCAACTACCGCAAAGACCCCGCAAAGACACTGCGCATGGAGTATATGGAGCCCGTTGTCGTATGCGGGCCGCAGGATGCGTTCTACGCGGAGAAAGAATCCCTGCCCATTGCGGAGACGGCGGGGCGCATCTGCACGGAGTTCGTCATGTGCTATCCGCCCGGTATCCCCATCCTCGCACCGGGAGAGAAGATTACGGAGGAAATCCTAACGTATATCCGCTACGCGAAGAAAAAAGGGTGCCAAATTACGGGACCGGAGGATATGAGCATATGCCGGCTCAACGTTATGACGGAGAGGTGAACGATGGAATTTTGGTATACGGAGCAGCATACGCCGGATGTGCATTTTTCCATCCGCGTGGAACGTCAGCTTTACAGCGGACACAGTGAGTTTCAGCGCATCGATATTTTTGATTCGCGCGAGTTTGGGCGGTTTTTGACCCTCGACGGCTACATGATGCTCACGGAGAAGGACGAGTTCATCTACCATGAGATGATGACGCATGTGCCGATGTGCGTGCATCCCGATGCGCAGAACATCCTCGTAATCGGCGGCGGCGACGGGGGGACGGTGCGCGAGCTGCTCCGCTATCCGTCCGTTCGGCATATCGACCTCGTGGAGATTGACGAGAAGGTGGTCGAAGTCTGCCGGAAGTACCTGCCGTCCGTTGCAAGCGGTCTCGGCGATGCGCGCGTTACGATTCACTACGAGGACGGTCTGCGGTTCGTGCGCAAACCCGTGAGCGCCTATGACCTGATTATCGTCGATTCGACGGACCCCTTCGGTCCGGGCGAGGGGCTGTTCACAAAGGAGTTCTACGGGAACTGTTTTAAGGCGCTGAAGGACGATGGCATTATGGTGAATCAGCATGAGAGCCCGTTTTACGAGCAGGATGCCTATGCGATGCAGCGCATGCACCAGCGTATCGTTCAGTCTTTTTCCATCAGCCGCGTCTATCAGGCACATATCCCGACCTATCCGTCGGGGCATTGGCTGTTCGGTTTTGCCTCGAAGAAATATCATCCGGTCGAGGATGCGGCATGGGAACGATGGAAAGCACTCGATATTCCGACGCGCTACTACAATACGCAGCTGCATGCGGCGGCGTTTGCTCTGCCGAACTATGTGGAGGAGATACTAGAAGATGTGGAACCGTAATGTGGAGACCTTCCTCGGCTGCGACGATGCCTATGAGGACAGCCATATCGTACTCTTCGGCGCGCCGTTTGATTCGACGACCTCTTACCGCCCCGGCACGCGGTTTGCCGCGCGCACGATGCGTGCCGAATCCTATGGGCTCGAGACCTATAGTCCCTATCAAGATTTAGACCTTGAGGATGCGCGTGTGTTTGACGGCGGCGATTTGGAGCTGCCCTTCGGGGATACGCCGCGCGCGCTCGGAATGATTCGGGATTTCGCCGCCGAGGTGCTGACGGACGGCAAACTGCCATTTCTCATCGGCGGCGAGCACCTCGTGAGCCTGCCTGCGATTGAGGCGGCCGCGGAGAAATATCCGGACCTTGCCGTTATTCATTTTGACGCGCATACCGATTTGCGCGAGGAGTATCTCGGCAATCGCCTCTCGCACGCAACTGTCATCAGGCGCGTATGGGACAGGCTCGGCGACGGCCGCATCCATCAGTTCGGCATCCGCAGCGGTGAGCGCGCCGAGTGGCAGTGGGCGCGCGCGGGACATACGAATCTGCATGCCTTTAATTTTAGCGGACTCTCTGATGCCATTGCAGCCGTCAAGGGGCGTCCGGTCTATCTTACCATCGACCTCGATGTGCTCGACCCGTCGGTATTCCCAGGGACGGGGACGCCTGAAGCGGGCGGCGTGACCTTTGCTGAACTCATGAAGGCGGCGCTCTCCGTCATTCACGGCTGCCGCCTCGTCGCCTGCGATATGGTCGAACTCTCCCCGCCGCTCGATGCGAGCGGGGTATCCACCGCAACCGCGCTGAAACTCCTGCGCGAGATGCTGCTCACGCTGGAGGAGGAGTTCATCCGGCCTCAAATGATTTGAGTAATTCTCTTTGAATCTCTCTGCGTATGTATTGCTTTGCATGCGCGGGGAGTTTTTCATTGTGATATTTTCTCCGCTATGGTACATTTCTGCGAAAACATCATGCCAATACGGATTTCGATTTGATAGGGGCGCGGCGATTTGCTATAATAACTAGGATACTCCAATGAAAGACGGTGAAGGTATGAATGTGACGGAAAACGATTTGGAACGGACGGCGCGGCTCTCGCGCCTCGCCATCCCCGCGGATGAAAAAGAGGATGCGCTCGCACGTCTCGGCGACTTCCTCTCCTATGTGGATAATCTTTCCGGTGTCGATACGGAGGGCGTGCAGCCGACGACGTACGCGCTGCCGATTGAGAACGTGTTCCGCGCCGACGAGGTGTGCCCGTCGCTCCCGAACGAGGCGGCGCTGTCGAATGCGCCGCTGCAGGAGGACGGCTACTTCAAGGTACCGAAGGTACTGGAAGGATAAGGAGGGACAGTCTTGAGTCTATACGATAAACCGGCGCATGTCCTTCACGATATGCTGACGCGCGGCGAGATTGGCGCGCGCGAGCTCACCGAAGACGTTCTCGCACGGATGGACGCCGCAGAGCCGCAGGTCGGCGCATATCTCCTAGAGACGCGCGAGACGGCGCTCGCACAGGCGGATGCCGTCGATGCAAAGATTGCAGCGAAGGAAGAGATTCCTTTTCTCGCGGGGATTCCCGGCGTGGTCAAGGACAATATCTGTATGCAGGGCATGCGGACGACGGCTGCGTCGAAAATCCTTGAGACCTTCGTCCCGCCCTACGATGCGACGGTTGTGACAAAGCTGCGCGATGCCGATGCGGTTGTTCTCGGCAAGGCGAATATGGACGAGTTTGCGATGGGCGGTTCGACGGAGAACTCCGCCTACCGACCGACGCATAATCCGTGGGACACGGCGTGCGTCCCCGGCGGTTCGTCGGGCGGCAGTGCGGCGGCTGTTGCGGCAGGAACGGCGATATGGGCGCTCGGTTCCGATACGGGCGGTTCGATTCGCCAGCCCGCGTCCTTCTGCGGCATCGTCGGTCTGAAACCAACCTACGGGCGCGTCTCGCGCTATGGACTCATCGCATACGCCTCCTCCCTTGACCAAATCGGCCCTCTCACGCGTGACGTCACGGATGCCGCGCATCTGCTGAATATCATCGCGGGGCATGACGTAATGGATGCAACGGCAAGCAAAGAACCTGTCCCTGACTATACAAAGGCACTGATAGGCGAAGTCAAAGGGCTGAGAATAGGGCTCCCGAAGGAATACTTTATCTCCGGTATGGATGCCGAGGTAGAGGCGGCTGTCCGCAAAGCGATTGCAGATTTTGAGGCAATGGGGGCCGAGGTGCGCGAGATATCTCTGCCGCATACGGACTACGCGGTTGCGGCCTACTATCTCATTGCGCCCGCGGAGGCGGCGACGAATCTTGAGCGCTACGACGGCGTAAGCTACGGTGCGCGTGTTGATGGGGAAGACCTCGTCGATATGATGACGCGCACGCGTACGGAGAAGTTCGGCGCGGAGGTCAAGCGCCGCATCCTCATCGGCAACTACGCGCTCTCGGCGGGATACTATGACGCCTATTATCTCAAGGCGCTCAAGGTGCGGACACTCATTCAGCAGGACTTTACGCGTGCGTTTGAGCAGGTGGATGTCATCATGACGCCGACGGCGCCGACGACGGCATATCGGCTTGGAGAAATGGAGAACCCGCTGCAGATGTATTTACAGGATATATCCACCGTACCTGTAAATCTTGCAGGACTGCCGGGGATTTCTCTGCCGTGCGGATTCACTGCCGCGGGGCTGCCCATCGGCCTTCAGATTATCGGCAAGCCCCTTGCGGAGAAGACCATCCTGCGCGCGGCATTCGCCTATGAACAGGGGCACGACTACCATACGAAAATGGCGCCGATTGGAGGGAACGCATGAGATACGAAACCGTCATCGGCCTTGAGATTCACTGCGAGCTCAAGACGCATACCAAGATTTTCTGCGGCTGTGCGACTACGTTCGGCGCCGCGCAGAACACGCATGTCTGCCCCGTTTGTCTCGGTCTGCCGGGCGTCCTGCCCGTCGTCAACCGCCGCGTTGTAGAGTTCGCAATCAAGGCGGGGCTTGCGACGAACTGCACCATCAACCGGTACAGCAAATTTGACCGCAAGAACTATTACTATCCCGATTTGCCGAAGAATTTCCAGACGTCCCAATACGATTTGCCCATCGCGGAGCACGGCTGGGTCGACATCGATACGGAGGCGGGGAAGAAACGGATTCGCCTGACGCGTATCCATATGGAGGAGGACGCGGGGAAACTCGTCCACTCCGGCACGACGATTAAGGATTCCGCAACGTCGAATGTGGACTACAACCGTACGGGCGTGCCGCTCCTAGAGATTGTCTCGGAGCCCGATATGTCCTCGGCCGAGGAAGCGCGCGCCTATATGGAGAAAATCAAGGCGATTATGGAGTACATCGACGTCTCCAACTGCCGCATGGAGGAGGGCAATCTCCGCGCGGACATCAACGTATCGCTGCGTCCGGCCGGCTCCGATGCGCTCGGTACGCGCACGGAGATGAAGAACATCAACTCATTTAAGTCGCTCGAAGAGGCTATCAACTACGAGGTGGAGCGCCAGACAGAGGTGCTTGAGGACGGCGGGCACATCGTTCAGGAAACGCGCACATGGGACCCTGAGCGCGGCATCACGGTCTCCATGCGCAGCAAGGAAGAGGCGCACGACTACCGCTACATGCCGGAGCCGGACTTGCCGCCGATAGTTACCTCGGCGGAGGAGATTGAGGCGATTCGCGCGGCGCTGCCGGAACTCCCCGACGCCCGCCGTGCGCGTCTGATGGACGAGGCGGGGCTCTCCGCTTACGATGCGGGCATCATTACGAGTTCGCGCGCGATGGCAGAGTATTACGATGCCATTACGGCGACGGGGGCGGATGCGAAACTCGCGGCAAACTGGCTGATGGGGGATTTGTCAAAGAACCTCAATGCCGAGGGACTGACGATTGAACAGTCTCCCGTCGACGCCAAGCGCCTCGGCGAGATGATTCTGCTCATCTCGAAGGGTACAATCTCATCGAAGATTGGCAAGACCGTGTTCAAGGAGATGTGGACGTCGCCCGATGCGCCGGCGCAGATTGTAAAGGACAAAGGTCTCGTCCAAATCACCGATACGAAGGAGATTGAGGACATCGTCGAAAATGTCATTGCCGCCAACGCAAAGGCGGTCGACGACTATAAGGGCGGCAATAAGAAGGCAATCGGCGCGCTCGTGGGACAGGTGATGAAACAGTCCAAGGGCAAGGCGAATCCGCAGATGGTGAACGAACTGCTCGCGAAAAAATTGGACGGGTAATTCTATATATCTAAAAAATCAGCCCTTTCCGTATGGGAAGGGCTGATTGAGCATGTGAAGGGATTGTGGCGCTCATGGAATACCAAGCAGCCGTATTTGATTTAGACGGGACACTGGTCGATTCGCTTGCAGATTTGGCCGACAGCGCCAACGCTATGCTTGCATCCTATGGGTTCCCGATGCACGATATGGATGCGTATCGTTATTTTGTCGGCAACGGCTCTCGGAAGCTGATTGGGCGCATATTGCCGTCCGAACGGTCGGCCGATGCGGCGTTTGTGAACGAGGCGCTGGCGCGGTACCAAGCCTGCTATGCAGAGCGCTTACTGGACAAAACAAAACCCTATGACGGCATTCCGGAGATGCTGGAGGAACTCCGGCGCCGGAACATTCCATTGGCGATTTGCACCAACAAGCATCAGAGCGCGGCGGATGCAATCGTGGAGAAACTGTTTCCACGGGCAATGTTTCAGGAAGTCATCGGTGATAAGGAGGGCCTCCCGCGTAAGCCCGACCCGCAAAAGGTGCTGCACATCGCCCGTCGGATGGGCGTATCGCCCGCCTGCGCCGCATATTTCGGCGACACCGCCGTCGATATGGATACCGCCCATAACGCGGGCGCGCTTGCGGTCGGTGTCCTATGGGGCTTTCGCCCGCGGGAGGAGCTGACGGCGCACGGCGCGCAGATTCTTTTGTCACATCCGAGGCAACTTTTTCAACAACTAGTATTTGCAGAACAACATACAAATGACGCACAGTGAGGAAGCATGAAGACGGACCTACCGGTACAACAGGGGAAAAATTACGAAATTCATATAGAACGCCTTGGAACTTCCGGCGAGGGTGTCGGCAGGTATGAGAATTTCACCGTATTTGTGCCGAATGCGCTGGCGGGCGAATGTGTTTCTGCGCGCATCGAAGAAGTAAAAAAGACCTATGCGCGCGGGCGTATGACGAAGATTCATACACAGAGCGCCGACCGCGTACAGCCGCGCTGCGAGATATATATCGACTGCGGCGGCTGTCAGCTCCAGCACCTTTCCTATGAGGCACAGCTCGCGGCAAAACGCCGGCAGGTCGTCGACGCCATGACGCATATCGGAAAACTGCCGCATGTGCCTGTCAGGGAAACCTTGGGCGCCGTGTCTCCGTGGAACTACCGCAACAAAATGCAGTTCCCCGTCGGCATTCATCAGGGGCGTATTGTTGTCGGATGTTTTGCGCAGGGGAGCCATCGGATTATCGACACCGACGACTGCCATATCCAGCGGGAAGGCAATAATGAACTCGCAAATGCCGTGCGCGACATCGTTGCGCAGCTGCGTATTCCCATTTACAACGAGGACACGCATCGCGGCGTTTTGCGGCATATCGTGGGGCGCGTAGGCAAAGACGACGAACTCATGGCGGTCATCGTGACCACTGTAAAGGAGCTGCCGCGCAGAAAAGAATTCATCCGGATGCTGCGTGCCCGTCTGCCGCGCCTTGTGAGCATCCAGCAGAATATCCAAACCTACCGCAACAACGTCATTATGGGGCGAGATACCGTGCTGCTATGGGGGAAACCGACCATCCGAGATACCCTCGGAAAACTCAGCTTTCACATCTCACCGCGCTCCTTCTTCCAAGTCAATACCGCACAGGCGGAGGTCCTCTATGAGCAGGCTCTGCAATACGCCGACCTCCACGGGACGGAGACCGCTATCGACGCCTACTGCGGCACGGGGACGATTACGCTCTTTCTCGCACAAAAGGCGCGGAAAGTCTACGGCATCGAAATCGTCCGTCCCGCCATCCTCGACGCGCAGAAAAATGCGCGTGACAACGGCATCAAAAATGCCGAATTCATCGTCGGCGATGCAACCAAGGTTATGCCTTCTCTCTATAAACAAGGCGTCCGCCCCGACGTCGTTGTCGTCGACCCGCCGCGTGCGGGCTGCACGCCGACCGTCCTCAAAACCTTCGCCGACATGAAACCCCGCCGTATCGTCTACGTCTCATGCAATCCCGCGACCCTCGCGCGCGACCTTGCCATCATGAAAGACCTCGGCTATGCCGCGCAGGAGATACAACCCGTCGATTTATTTCCGCAGACTTCGCATGTGGAGACGGTAGCATTGATAACAAGGGCAAATTGGTGAGTGGATAGGCGTTTATTGACATCAAGGGATTCTGATAAAAGAATGTATTTTGTGGCGTACATTGGAATCCTTTTTGTGCATTTTGGCATTCATAGTAACAACTCAAGGCGAGACTATAGGATAGATATTTGCGTGTTGTGACTATAGCGTGGATGGCAGGAAAGTTCAGGGAGAGATCTAGGATAGGTTGGACAGCATGTGCCTCGCGTGTAAAAGAAAATGCCCGCAGGTGGGGGGCTATTGAAAATTGACAAAATGGGCAAAGTGTATGAAAATATACGAAGAGAGCGAATGGCAAGAATCCATGAAAATGCTTTCGGACGTACTCATTGTCCGATATTCCAGCAGAACTACCTGAATCGGGCACTAGACCTTGGTGCCATGAAAAAACTAGTAACACTATTATAAAATCTCATGGCAAAGTAAAGGGATTATAGCTGTAAAAAAAATGAACTTCAATGTGGAGTGAGGCGTGAACGTGGAACGCAGAAATAATAATGCAGTAATAAGCACAGTAAGTCCTCATACAATAAAGAAATTTGAGCTAGTAGAAGCATATATAAAATCATGGGCACAAAAATTGATAAATTTTCGTGATTGCAATAGATTGGCATTTATTGACTGTATGTGCAATAGTGGAATTTACCGTGACGATGATAGAAAAGAAGTTAAAGGAACTCCTTTACGTGTGGCAAAAATTCTTTCGGAGGTTGCCCACGATCATCTAGATAAGCAACTATATCTTTACCTGAATGATAAATCACAAAGGAAAATTAACGAACTTAGAAAGCATCTTCCTCAGGAGGAGGAGAATTTTCACATTATAACGAGTGCTGTGGATAGGGACGATTTTTTGTATGAAGTGGGGGATCAATTATGCGATTGTCAGGATCTGCATTTCTTCTTATTTTATGATCCTTATGATGCAAATATTAACTGGGATCCTCTGGTTCCTTTTTTTAGGGGATGGGGGGAAGTTTTGATTAATCACATGGTTTCAGATACAATACGAGGTGTTCCACAAGTAAAACAAGAATCGGCAAAGGAGAAGTATGAGAGCACCTATCTTACCGCCATTGGAAATTTACTTTCTTGTGGAACGGATAAGGCAGCATATGAACACATTGTTGAGGAAATTATACGGAAACTAAATGGTAAAGGTAAATATTTCGTAGGGGCATTTCCGTTTTACAATTCGAAGAATACACAGATGTATAGCTTGGTTCATTGTACTAATAATATTGTAGGATTCAAATTATATAAGGAGACTGCGTGGAAAATATTCGGGGGAAAATCCTCTACTCAAAATACGCACGAAAATCCTGATCAGACAGTACTTTTTGACGATGTTGGATATGATACTAAAAACTGCTTTTATGTATCGGACATTGCCAAGTATCTACAGAAAAATTATGAAGGTAAGTCGGATGTGCTGCTTAGCAAGTTGTGGAAATCCTTGGATTATCATCCTGTTTTCCCTTCGGACGGATATCGGGAAGAGATAAAGAAATACCTGAAAAGTGTGTACGGAGCGCAATTTTGTAAAAAAGTGAATCCGCTGACCGGCAAGAAAGAAACGGTAGTATCTTTTAGGAAAGGAAACTTATGTAATGAATAAAGTGGATGGCTATATACAAAGGACATCCATGCTTTATAAGACCGGTGTTGAGTATGGCGACTATACCATGAATTTTGTACAAGGTTGTTCTCATGGATGTAAATACCCGTGTTATGCCTTTTTACAAAAAAAACGTTTTGGGCAGATAAAAGACTATGAGGATTGGTGCAAACCGAGGATTGTCTCTAATACGCTTGCTTTGTTGGATAAAGAGATTCCGAGACTAAAGGATAAAATCCTATTCGTTCAACTATGCTTTACGACAGATCCATTTATGTATGGATATCAAGAAATCGAAGATATGGCAATGGCATCGATCAAAAAACTGAATGATGCCAGAATAAAATGTACGGTACTGACGAAGGGAATCCTCCCCTTTTCGTTGACTGAATTTTCCATGGAGAACGAATATGGCATCACACTTGTTTCGTTGGATGAGAACTATCGGTGTCAGATGGAGCCGGGAGCGGCGCCCTATCAGGAACGCCTAGATGCGCTCAGAGCGCTGCACGATGCCGGATGCAGGACGTGGGTGAGTATTGAACCGTATCCGACACCGAATATCATCCGGCAAGACATAACGAATATTCTTGAGGCGGTTAGCTTTACGGATCGGGTGATCTTCGGAAGGACAAACTATAGTAAGGCGGTTTCCGCATATCGGGAACACCGCAGTTTTTATAATACATGTGCCAAAGAAGTTATTCGGTTCTGTAAGGATCGCGATATCGCATATCATATAAAATCCGGTACAATCACCGAGGAATCTGATACCGAATGTGCAGAGGAGTGACGAGATGGCGGCGATTAACGATTTGATTGCGCAGGTAGAGGATGAGGTGCTGCGGGAGCCTCTGCGCGAAGAGGTTGATCAGCTTATTTACCATTGTTGTAAAGGGCTACAAGAGACTTTTTAAAATCAGCATCATAGTGTGGCGAAGCTGACATTAAGATACCTCTTTTTACTGTCTGATTTCATTATGCTACTAAGATTTGTTTCGTGTCTATACATTAAAATAAAGTTGGCTATAAAATAAGCATGATGATTCAATGTAAATTCAAATTTGGGTAGAAACGAGGAATATTAACGATGATAGAATTCGGCAGCAAAAATGAAGAAGTAGGACGTTCTGCACCTTTCCTCATATCTACTGAAGAAGGAGAGGAAAACGAAATTAAATTTGTTGTAGCCTTAGCTGCGGAAGGTGAGAAAGGGACAAATATTGATGATATGGGTATTCCTAAACTTGGCGCACTACTAAAAGATAGTGTACCGTTATATCCGAGTGAGAAAGTCGTCTACGAAATACTATTTGATGAATATCTCATTCACCAGACAAGAAATGAGTCTTTGACTCGTTGGGATGACTATGAAATCAGACAAGGTAAGTATTTCATCCTGTTTGAAAAGTCAAGATTTCTTGATTATATGGATATTGTTGTAGAAAGAGTAATAGCAAAAGCATACTGGAAAAAAGGCTGGAAGCACTATGGCATATATTGTCAGAATCATATTATAGATATTATTTCTCCATCTATACCTGCAATTAGAAAAGTTCATCTCACTGCTGATAGAGTATGCAAGAATGTTAAGGGGAGTGCAGAAGATTAGAACCCGCCTAGAGATATTACTTAAAAATGTTGCGTAGACTAAAAAATGAGATTAAGAAATGGTTCAAGAGAAAATATATCTGTGTAGCACGTTCTTCAAAACTATATGCTAAAACGTTTCTTGGAGCGTGTTTCCATTTCGGAATACAAGAATAACTTTGTTTTCAAGGTGAATATATCTATGATAGTTTTTAAGTATTTTATCTCGGTATGAGTTTTTTTAATCACACTTGTCATATTTGTGTATTTATAGTATTAATGGAGACTAGAAGTAATTCCTTTGATGTGCTAACAGAAACGAATGAGAAAATAGAAGAGCGATTGTTTAACTGACTATCTAAAGTTACTACCTAAGCAATATATAGTTCAGAAATCCAGATACTTTTACAGGATTAAGGATTGTTCTGCTATATTTAATTCTGTAAAATATAAGAAGTCGGAAACTTCATAAAAGATGGTGGATTCTTTTATGACAATATTCGTCGTGATTCATGGAAGATTCTTGGCGATATGCGGGGAATTCGATAAAAGGCGGGATAGCAAGTGAGTGTGGCGATACAGATTAAAGATGTAGTGAAGCGCTATGGGGAGCTGACGATTATTCCAGGGCTCTCGCAGGAGATTAAAAACGGCGAGTTTTTTACACTCCTTGGTCCTTCGGGCTGCGGGAAGACGACGCTCCTGCGGATGATCGCGGGATTCAACTCGATTGAGGGCGGCGCGATCCGGTTCAACGGCGAGACGATTAACGATTTGCCGGCACATAAGCGAAATATCGGTATGGTTTTCCAAAGCTACGCGATTTTCCCGCATCTGACGGTACGCGAGAATGTCGAGTATGGTTTAAAACTCCGAAAAACTCCGAAAGATGAGATGAAGCGTCTCGTAGATGATATCCTTGACGCGGTGAAGATTACGGAGTATCAAGATCGACTCCCGGAGCGCCTGTCCGGCGGACAGCAGCAGCGCGTGGCGTTAGCGCGCGCGATTGTCATTCACCCGAGCGTACTCCTCATGGATGAGCCGCTTTCGAACCTTGATGCGAAGCTGCGTGTGGAGATGCGTGCCGCGATTCGGGAGGTGCAGCAGAAAGTCGGCATCACAACGATTTATGTGACGCATGATCAGGAGGAAGCGCTTTCAATTTCGGATCGCATCGCCGTTATGGAGAAAGGCGTAATCCAGCAGACGGCAAAGCCCGAGACGCTCTATGCACGCCCCTATAACGCCTTTGTCTCGACGTTCATCGGACATTCGAATCTGTTTCGCGCGCGTGTTGACGGAGGGAAAAATATCATCCTTTCGGATGGGTATAATTTCCAAGTAGACGGTATTGAAGGTGCGGCGGACGGGCAGGAGGTTGTTCTCTCAGTTCGTCCGGAAGAGTTCTCTCTGCAGGAGGACGGCATGGAGTGCCGCATCACAGGAAAGGTATTCCTAGGAAAGTATGTAAACTATTGGCTGGAATTCCCTGAGGATATGATTTGTATGGGACAGCCGTCGATTGAATTCTCGCAGGACGTGGGGCATGCGGAGCGGATTCTCGAGGTAGGCGAAACAATTCGCCTGCGTCCGAATGCGGCGAAGGTCAACGTGTTTACTGCGGACGGCAGCCGCAACCTCTTGAAGGATGTGGTTCGCTATGAATAAACGGAAAATAAGGTTGGACTTTTGGACCGGCGTTACGATCCTATCGATTGCGGTATTTTCACTCTTTCTCATCTATCCGCTGTTTTCGCTGTTCACATCCGCCTTTCAGAACGCGGAGACCGGCGCTTTTTCACTCGAGCATTTCGTGCATTTTTTCCAGCGAAAATATTATTATCAGTCGATGATCAATAGTTTTTCCGTAACGCTTTGCGTGACGGTACTCGCGATCCTTATCGGAACGACGCTGGCTTACTTCATGACGAAATACAAAATTCGAGGAAAAAACGTCGTGGAGATCTGCATCATCATCTCGCTCCTCTCGCCGCCGTTCATCGGTGCGTACTCGTGGATTCTGATCGGCGGGCGCAGCGGCATGCTGACGCAATGGCTGTATGATACGTTCGGTTATGAGTTTCCGTCGATCTACGGCTTTGCAGGAATCCTGCTCGTGTTGACGCTGAAGCTCTATCCGTTTATCTATCTCTATGCGGCGGGAGCAATGAAAAATATCGATTCCGCGCTTATCGAGGCTGCGGAAAGTCTCGGATGCAGCGGTATCCGCAAAGTATTTACGGTCATTGTGCCGCTCATCACGCCGACGATTCTCGCAGGGGCGCTCATGGTGTTCATGAACGCAATGGCAGACTTTGGTACGCCGATGCTGATCGGCGAGGGATTCAACGTCATGCCGGTCATGATCTACTCTGAGTTTATCAACGAGGTGGGAGACCAGGCAAACTTTGCCGCAGCGATGGCGGCGATCATGGTCGTCATTACGTCGACGATATTCCTGCTGCAAAAGTTTGTCGTCAATCGTAAATCCTTTACGATGAGCTCGCTGCGGCCGATGCAGTCTGAGAGAATGACAGGTGTCGGCAATATCGTCATGCACGCTGTGATCTATTTCTTGGTTGCACTTTCTATGATACCACAGCTTGTCGTTGTCTATACATCGTTTCTTAATACGAGAGGAGCGGTCTTTGTCGAAGGCTACTCGCTGGATAGTTATCGGACGATTTTCGAGACACTCGGCACAGCGATTACAAACACCTATCTTTACAGTACGTCGGCAATCCTTTTGATCGTATTCCTTGGCGCAACGGTGGCTTACCTCACGACACGCCGACGAAGCGCGCTGACCGAGTTCATCGACGTGCTGACTATGTTCCCGTATATCATCCCCGGTTCTGTTCTCGGTATTACGCTGCTGCTCGCGTTCAACGATGAGCCGATTCTGCTTTCGGGCACGGCGTTTATCATCATCATTTCGCTGGTTATCCGGCGTCTGCCGTATACGCTGCGCTCGAGTTCGGCGATCCTCTATCAGATCAGTCCGAGTATCGAAGAGGCATCAATCAGTCTCGGTGCGTCGCCGCTTAAGACGTTCTTCAAAGTGACGGCGGTCATGATGCTCCCCGGGGTCATGAGCGGAGCGATTCTCTCATGGATCACGGCGATCAACGAGTTGAGTTCCTCCGTTATCCTGTTTACAGGCGCAACGAAAACAATGTCCGTAGCGATTTATACCGAAGTCATTCGCGCCAGTTACGGTACGGCTGCCGCATTATCTACGATCCTCACGCTGACGACGGTCGCGGCGATGGTTGTTTTCTTCCGTGTCTCCGGCAGCAAGGATGTCACATTATAAGGTGCCTTTGATAAACTTGCGGTTCTTTTGGAACGATTTTGTTCCGAAAAATATAAAGGAGGTATTTCAATGAAGTTTAAGAAACTGCTCGCTGCACTGGCGGCAGGCGTCTTCCTCGGCGGCGTGCTCGCAGGTTGCGGCGGAGGGGGACAGAAAGAGGAGAAGGCTGCGTCCGACGACAAGACGTTGGTCGTCTACTGCCCGCATCCGCTTGCGTTCATCAATCCTCTCGTTCAGGAGTTTGAGAAACAGAGCGGCATCCATGTCGAGGTCATCGCCGCCGGTACCGGCGAGCTCCTCAAGCGCGTCGAATCTGAGAAGGCCAATCCGCTCGGCGATATTTTCTGGGGCGGTTCACTCAACACAATGAAGCCGAAGGCAGATTTGTTCGAGAACTACACGTCCGCAAACGAGGATCATATCCAGCCAGCATTTAAGAACGTCGAAGGCTCGATGACGCGGTTCACCGATATCCCGAGCGTGATTATGGTCAACACAAACCTCATCGGCGATATCAAGGTCAACGGCTATGAGGATCTTCTTAATCCGGCGCTCAAGGGCAAGATCGCAATGAGCGATCCCTCGAAGTCTTCCTCGTCCTACGAGCATCTTGTCAATATGCTCTACGCGATGGGCAAGGGCGATCCGGATAAGGGCTGGGATTATGTCGAGAAGTTCTGCCGCAATCTTGACGGCAAGCTCCTCTCCGGTTCCTCCGCCGTCTACAAAGGCGTTGCAGACGGCGAGTATGCGGTCGGCTGTACGTTCGAAGAAGGCGGCGCGAAGTATGTTGCCGACGGTGCGCCCGTGAAACTCGTTTACATGGAGGAGGGCGTTATCTCAAAGCCGGACGGCATCTATATCATCAAAAATGCAAAGCACATGGAGAACGCAAAGAAGTTCATCGACTTCATCACAAGCAAAGAGGCGCAGAGCATCATCGCATCGCAGCTGCACCGCCGCTCCGTGCGTGACGATGTGGATCCGCCCGTAGGGCTCATACCGAAGGATCAGATCAACATCATCAACGATGATGAGGGAACGGTCGAGAAGAACAAGAAGGCGTGGCTCGACAAGTTTAAGGATATCTTTACAAGCGTCCAGTAAAAGCATGACGGAAGGCAATCGGAGAAATTCTCTCCCCGATTGCCTTCTTTTTTGTTATAATAAAGACGTATTTTTGTGTTTTCAGAATGATGACGGAAGGTGAAAGCGTGCGGCGGAGACTGGAAGACGAGGTGCGTGAGGCGCTGATACGCTATGCCTTCGTACCGGTCGCAGTCGTCGCATTTTTGTGCGTCGCATGGGGGATATTTAACTGGGAGTGGAGCGTTGTTCGGCGGAACGGAGAGATTCGTGACCTCACGGCGCAGATCTTCACCGAGACTGTTGAGGACTACAGCGAGCGCGTGAGTGAGATCACACGGCTTTCGATTGCGGATGTGAACGGCACAGGGGAGGCGCGGCAGGATTTTTTTACATCATTTTATGCGGCGGTGAATCGGCGTTCCGATCATCCGTATTTTTATTTGTTGAATGCAGACGGAGATACGATCTTTACCAACGATAAGGAGTATCCCGCATATTTTCATAACGCATGGGGCATACTCGAACGCATGCGTACAAATAAAACGCCCGTCGTCGAGTTCGTACGCAGCGGAGAAAAGAACTGGCAGCTCGTCGTTGGGCATCCATTTTCCGGCAAGGAAGGGGCTGTCGGATATGCGGCCTTCGTACTGCCGCGAGAAGCATTTATGTCGGCGGATCTAACCTCCGATACGCATTGGGCAATCGCAGATGCATACGGTTATGTACCGTTCTCGACCCTGCCGCAGCTCCGCTCCGAGGAATTTGACAAGATGAGTCCGTCCCTGCGCAATGCGGACGGCATCGTAGATATCAAGGGGAGCCTTTTCTATGCATCGCATCGGGATATACTAGACGGCAGTTTTCGTGTATATGCCTTTACACCGATTGAGCATGTGCTGTGGCAATATACGGTGGGGGCATCGGTGCTTCTCGGTGTGTTTGTTGTCATGGTACCGGCGGTTCTCATACGCGTGCGCAATGAAACGAAAGGGAAAATGAAGGCGGCCGAGGAAATCATGAGAGCATTTCATGAGGTGCGGCGCGGACGTCTGAACCATCGCTTAGAGATTCATACGGGGAATGAATTCGAAGAAATTGCGGCGTCATACAACAGAACAGTGGACGGCATTAAGCGGTTGATTCGCCTCAGCGAGGAACAGACGCGTGCGAAGGTTGTCTCAGAGCTGCGTCAGCTCGAGTCGCAGTTTAATCCCCATTTTCTCTTTAATACGCTGGAAAATATCAGATACATGATTCGTTTAGAGCCGGCAGCAGCTGTTGAGATGATTATGGACCTCTCGGCACTCCTGCGTTACAGTATCGAACGAGAGACGAATGTGCCGCTTGCAGAGGATCTGGAGCATCTTGCAAGCTACCTTCGGATTCAGCGCCGCCGCTTTGGAACACAGCTTTCCTATAATGAGGAGATTGCCGCGGGAGCGCTGCCCTGCCGTGTGCCGAAACTTATCCTGCAGCCTGTCGTAGAAAATGCTATCAAGTACGGTGCAGACGACAAGGGGCACATACGTATTCACGTGCGTGCCGTCAAAGAAGACGACCTACTTGTCATCACGGTTACAGATGAAGGGAATGGAATTGCGCCGGAAAAATTAGAACGCCTGCAGAAGATGCTCCGAAGTGGAGAGAATACGTCTATCCATACGGGCGTGCACAATGTTCATCGGAGAATCCAGCTCCTTTATGGGGCGCAATACGGACTTCGCATGACATGTGGGAAAGACGGCGGAACCTGTGTGGAGATGCGTTGTCCGGCGCGCGTCTCATAGAGGCCGCAGATAAGGAGAGAGCATATGCGCAAACTCTTGATTGTCGAAGATGAGGAAATGATCCGACGCGGGCTCGTCAATACGATTGACTGGGGCAGTATGGGATGCAGTATTGTCGGCGATGCCGCAGACGGCAACGAAGGCCTGAAGATGATTCGGAACCTACATCCCGATATTATTCTGACCGATATCAAGATGCCCCGCATGGATGGGCTTGCGATGGCACGGCAGGCGCGGGACGAGGGCTTAAACGCAGCGCTTATATTCCTTACGAGTTACAGTGATTTTACATATGCCCGCGAGGCGATTCGTCTCGATGCCGCGGACTATCTGTTAAAGCCCGTAGACGAGTATGAACTCAGGGCGCTGATCGAAAAACTTGTAGAGAAAGAGCCGGATGAGGAAAAATGTGCCTCGCATCTTCCCGTCAATCCTTTGCCGTGGCAACAGTGGCTCACGGATGAAACGCTCAATCCCTATGTGCGTCAGACTATGCGTCGCATACAACAATCCTATGCAGCGCGCATCAGCATCGAGCGTCTTGCCGATGAGTTCGGCGTCAGCGCGAGTTATCTGAGCCGTAAATTTAAAGAAGCCGCGCGGCAGACCTTCGGCGAAATCCTCACGCGCCAACGTCTCTATATGGCGGCGCGTCAACTTTCGACGGGAATCTATCGTGTGTACGAAGTCGCCGAACAGAACGGATTCGGCGATTATAAAAACTTCTGTACCGTGTTCAAGAAATATGCGGGAGAATCTCCGACGGAGTTTATGAGACATCGGAGAGGAAACGCGGTGCGGGACGAATAGAGAATTTATTAAGGAGCGGTTCGCATGGAACACAAATATTTGATTGTAATCGATATGCAGAACGATTTTGTTACGGGCGCTTTGGGAACGGCTGAAGCGCGCACGATAGTGCCGCGTGTCGTACGAAAAGCAAAGGGATTTCAAGGGACGGTAATCTTAACGCAGGATACGCATGGAAATGATTATCTTACAACGCAGGAAGGCCGTATTCTTCCCATTCCGCATTGTATTCGGGGCACCGAGGGCTGGCGGCTTGTTCCTGAACTTGACAGACTGAAGAAGGAGCTTGGACTGACCGTTTATGAGAAGTCCACGTTTGGAAGTATTCGACTTGCCAAAGCTCTATATGAAAAAAATAAGAAGCGCCGCATCGACTTCATTGAACTAGTTGGCCTTTGCACCGATATTTGCGTTGTCAGTAACGCGATCCTTTTCAAAGCGTTTCTGCCGGAGACACATATCGTCGTAGACGCTTCTTGTTGTGCAGGCGTCACTCCCGAGACACACGCGGCGGCTCTTACAACCTTGAGGAATTGTCAAGTGGAGATAAAGGATGTTTAGACCTTTCATTATCTTAGAAATAATGTAAATTTCAACAAAAGGAGCAGCAGCATGTCAGATAAAGAATATGATAGAAAATATAAAGAAGAACAGCCGGTTGTAGCGATTTGCTATGATTTTGATAAGACGTTGTCTCCTGATAATATGCAGGAGCAAGGATATATTCAATCGCTTGATTATGATGATATCCGGAAATTTTGGGAAAAGTCCAACTCCCTTGCTGAAGATAATGAAATGGATCAAAATTTATCTTATATGTATTTGATGAAGAAAGAAGCGGAAGGAAAAGTACTATTTACCAAAAAGAAGCTCAAAGAATGCGGCGCCGGGGTTCAGTTATTCCCCGGGGTGGAGGAATGGTTCGAACGTATTCGTTCATATGGAAGAAAAAAAGGGGTTATCGTTGAGCATTATATTATCTCTTCCGGTCTTAAGGAGATAATTGAAGGAACTTCAGTAGCAAAGGCAGGCGCCTTTGAAAAAATATATGCCAGTTCTTTTTACTATAATGAAAATGATGTCGCGATATGGCCGGCTCAGATCGTAAATTATACCGGTAAAACGCAGTTTTTATTCAGAATAGAAAAGGGCGTCTTGGATATTAATGATCCGGCAGTTAACGAGCATTTCTCGCCGGAAGAAATAAGAGTGCCGTTTCGTAATATGATCTATATCGGAGACAGCGATACGGATATCCCGTGTATGAAACTAGTTAACTCATACGGTGGATATTCTATCGGCGTTTATGATTCAAATACTATGGATAAGAAGAAAGTATATAAAATGATGCGCGACGGGAGAGTGAGATATTTTGTTCCCGCCGACTATTCGGAGGAGACGGAATTAGATATCCTTGTCAAATCAATTATTGACCGAACAGCGGCAAACGAGAAGTTGGAAACGCTTCATTGCAAATATAAAAACGAGTTTGTCATGGCGGATAGAGAATACAATGAAGAAGAACGTGAGAAAACGGACTTGATTATTTCATTAGAAAACAGCAATAGCTTTAAGGATACGCATTCTAAGATTGCCGCCTTGCAGAAAATTGATCATTGGACATCTGATGAAAAAGAAATGCTCCTTAATATTGCGCTTCATAATAATCAGGTTTATTACATTTTAGGCGATTCAGACGTAATGTTTTTTTACCAAAAAATATTAAAAGGAATGAAGACGCCGACTGCCCAAGAAGTAAGGAAAAATTTAAAAAAGGCGGGCAAGGAAAAGGATCTAACAAATGGAAATTAACGACGCCATCGACATGCCGCGCCTGCAATGGTACCCAGGGCATATGCGAAAAGCGGAGCGGCTTGTTAAAGAAAATCTAAAGCTCGTGGATATGGTGGTGGAGCTGCTCGATGCGCGCATTCCGATGAGTTCGGCGAATCCTGTGCTGCGCGAGATCGTTGCGGGCAGGCCGCGACTTGTCGTGCTGAACAAATCCGACCTTGCGGAGCCTACGGCGACGCGCGCATGGGTGCAGTATTTTGCATCGCAGGATATTGTCGCCGTGCCCGTTGACGCGGTGAAGGGCCGCGGGATAAAAGAACTGGTACAGGAAATACAGCGCCTTGCGGTGCCGCGGACGGAAAAGTTGGCGAAGCACGGAGCGAAACCGCGTGCCGCGCGATGCATGATCCTCGGTATCCCGAATGTGGGGAAATCCTCGCTTATCAACCGACTGTCCGGCGGTGCGCGGACGAAGGTGGAAAATCGTCCCGGCGTAACGCGAGCGAAGCAATGGATCCGCATCGGGGCTCAGCTCGAACTGCTCGATATGCCCGGGATTCTTTGGCCGAAGTTTGAAGACGCACAAGCAGCGCTCCGCCTCGCGTTCACAGGGGCAATCAGCGATACGGTCTACGATGTGGGCGGCGTTGTCCTGCAGCTCCTCCGTGCGTTGCGTACGGACTATCCGGCGGCGCTGTGTCAGCGCTATGAACTTAGCGATGCGATACCCGATGGGATAGAACTGCTTGAGGAGATTGGAAGGCGGCGCGGCTGTCTTGTCCGCGGCGGCAGGATTGATTATGAAAAAGCGGAGCAGATGATTCTCACAGATTTTCGCAGCGGGCGGCTTGGCCGAGTGACGCTTGACCCTCTGCCTGAGGCGGATACCGATGACACGAACGTCGGCATGCGGTGAAGGAATTGATGAAATTGACGATAAAAGAAATAGAGAACGTATTTTTATACGGTACGGTGACGGAAGAGTTTCTTGTGCTGTGCCGTGCCGATATGCGGAAGTCTGTACAGACACTCTTGCGCCGTTATGAACGTGCATACCGCGAACATGAGCGCCTTGCGGCCATGTATACCTATGAGCGTGCGGCGGCAGAACGCGGAAATGTGCTCGTTGCCGGCGTGGATGAAGCGGGGCGCGGACCTCTTGCGGGGCCGGTGGCGGTCGCTGCAGTAATTCTCCCGCAGGAACTTTATTTGTCTCGTCTGAATGATTCGAAGAAATTGAGCGCAAAAGTGCGTGAAGACCTTTTTGTGGAGATTACGGATCAAGCGATTGCTTATCATGTGACGCTCGTCGACGCCGCGGAGATTGACCGTATCAACATCTTACAGGCGACGCTGCGCGGGATGTACGAGGCGGTCGCGGCACTTACACCTGTGCCGGAGGAAGTCCTGATAGACGCCGTGGAGCTGCCGCGGCTCTCCATTCCGTCGCAGGCGATTATCAAAGGCGACGCGAAGTCCGCGTCTATTGCCGCGGCATCGATTCTCGCGAAGGTCACGCGCGACCGATTGATGGAGCAATACGATGTGGAATATCCGGGGTATGGATTTGCGCGGCATAAGGGGTACGGGACGGCGGAACATATCGCGGCGATCAGAAAACGCGGCGTGTGTCCGATCCATCGCCGTACGTTTGAACCGATACGATCCATCATCATGCAATAGATAAACTAGGAAGGTCGTGTGCGATATGCCGATGGAAGCAAATGCCGCAGCGGTATCGACTGTGATGCCGCCCGCTCCCTCCCATATTTCGGAGGGGCGTCCGACGGAGGGCGTACAGGAGCGCAGCGGCGGGGATTCTTCGGCAGCGTTTAGTCAGCGGACGAATGTTTCGATTGAGACGGCGATTGACCACATGGCAGACGTCCTTTCAAAGATTAACGGACGGCAGCAGTCAAGCGTCGAGCAAATGCCGCAGGAACTCAAGGAAGTTATCCAAAACATCATCAAACAGTCTTTTTCGCTTGAGACGACATTGGCACAGGGGCTTGGCAGTACCGCCGCCAGTCAGCGCTTTTCGATCGACCAGTTGACGACACTTGCGCGGATGCTCAATCAGCTCGGAACCCTCTCCGATGCGGGCGCTGCGCCGAAGATAAGCGATGATATCGCGGCTATTCTTACGAGTCTAAAGTCCGACATTGCCGCGGAAACGGGCGGTGCATTTGAACCGATCATGCTCACGAAGGCTGCATTTCAGCTCCTCGATACCGGGAATCCGGAGTTTCTGCCGAAAGAGCTGCAGACATTTCTCGCGCAGCTCGGCGCGCAGACACAACGACCCAATATGCCCGCAGCGGGTGAATCCGCCTCGCTCAGATTCCTTAATCAATTGGTTCAATTGTTGATGCCGCGTGCAAATTCAGAGGGAGCAGCCGCGTTACCGCAGCGTGCCGGGCAACAGGCGGGAGAGCCGTCGGTACAGGCGCAGCAGACCGCTGCGCAGACTACTGACATAAAAACATCGAGTACGCAGCAATCCGGCCAACCGGCAACCTCTACCGGAACGCCCGCACAGATAGGCGCTGAGAGTACGGCGCCCACTGCAAAAGGCATACCTTCCCCGACTGCGGACGGCCAGCAGGAAGCAGTATCACAAACGAACAATCCTGCGGGAGGGAATCCTGTACAAGCAAAGGTTATGCCCCAGCAAGGAAATGCCCCGTCTGCATTGCGGCGGATGCCCTCAGAGGTGACGACAGGACAGAGCGCTACGCTTGCCAAAGGGACACCGGAGTTTCAGACCCAAACGACGCAGGGGAATGAGCAGGGAGTACGACAGCCGCCGCAGGAGCAGGCGAGCGCATTCCGTCAGCAAGCGGATCCGGAGACGAACACCGGTGCGCGGCAAGAATTTGCAGCGAATGCACAGGAGTATACAGCTGGACAGGCGGATACAGTTCGCGGACAGAATCCAACGACATCAGTCCTCCGGCAGGGAACGGCAGAATTTTTTTCACAAACGATGGAGAATACGCCGCAAATGATGCAGACCATACGTTCCGCGGCACAGGCGCTCCTGTATACAAGCGAAAATCTCTCGCAGCGGGAGGTTATGCTTCTGCAGAACTTTGTAAACGGTCGGAATCGAACCCTGAGCGAGGGCGACGTCAAACAGCTGCAGCAGCTCATAGAACTCACCCAGCAGAATGTCCCGGGAACCGTTCGCCAGGCGGCGATAGAGCAGCGGATGCCGGACTTACCGCGCCTATGGGCATTCATGCAGATGGCCGATATTGTCGCGACACGGAAGATGACCGCAGAGCAGTACAAGCGTGCGGGCAGGAACGTCGCAGCGCTCGCGCTATCGATGCGCGGCGCGCTCGAAGGGGAGAATGCAGCGCCGCAGCCCGGGCAGCGTTCCATGAATTTCATCATGCCGCTCTTTATGGGAGAGGCTGAATATCCCGCCTATATACACGTCTATGACGAGACGCATGCGGATGAGGAGAGCGGTCAGGTCCAAAAGGAAACGTGGCTGCGCATCTGTGTTCTCACCGATCATATCGGTACGGTGGAGCTCATCAACCGCATCTATGAGGAAAATCACGTCGATATGCGTCTCTATTTCTCCGATCCGGACGCCGCGTGGGAGTTCCGCAGTCATTTGGATGAGATACGAGATTCGGCGAATGATACGCCAATCGTCATTGAGGGCATCCAAATCGGAGCGATTGGAGAGCGACGTTTTTTTACGAACTAAAGCATTCAGATTTTGACTCCAGCAATCGCTTGGCGAAAAGAGAACGCAGCGTGCATATAATAATCGCGTATGACGAGAGCCACAAGGATGGGTGAGATATGCCGGAAAATTGGATCACGGACGCTCCGCCCGCGGAAGATATGCCGGAGGAGCCGGAGCAGAAAGCGGTTGCAGTTCGCTATGATGTAACGAAGGACCGTGCTCCCCGAATTACGGCAAAAGGGAGATCGCTTGTTGCCGACCGTATTCTCGCCGAGGCGAAGAAAAACGGCATTCCCGTCTATCAGAACAAATCCCTCGTCAATATGCTGATGGCTCTTGAGATTGACCGTGAAATTCCGCCGGAACTCTATCGAACGATTGCCGAGGTATTGGCTCATGTCTATCGCATTGATCGACATATGGGCGACAGGAGATCGTCAACGTGAGCAATCAGGTTCTCGGCGCACAGGGAGAGAATTGCGCAGCATCTTATTTGAAGGCACATGGCTGTACGATATTGGAGCGGAACTATCGAACGCAAACCGGTGAAATTGATATTATTGCGGATGATCATGGAACGCTGGTATTCGTCGAGGTGAAGACCAGAACCGGAACGGCTTACGGGACACCCGCACAGGCTGTCAACTTTAGAAAAAGGAATAAAATTATTCAAACGGCATACCGGTATCTAGGCCAGAAACAAATTGACAATCGTCCCTGCCGTTTTGACGTAATCGAGGTGTATGCGATGAACGGGAGTGATTGGCCGGTGCGTCACATAAAAGGGGCTTTTGAACTGTAATTGAGATAACGGGCATCTGAGAAAATCGGATGTCCGTTATTTTATGGAGGAAAACGAAGATTTATGCTATACTGAAAACCAGAATACATAGAGAGATAAAAAGGGAGCGAATACATTGTTTGCAAAGACCTATGGGGCGACGACGCTTGGCATCGACGGACAGATTATCGATGTGGAGGTTGACGCTGCTTTTGGTCTGCCGGGATTTGAGCTCGTGGGGCTGCCCGATACGTCAGTGAAGGAATCGAAGGAGCGCGTGCGCACTGCCATTCGCAATTCCGGCTTTCAGCTGCGGCAGGAACGCGTGACAGTAAATCTTGCCCCTGCCGATGTGCGCAAGGACAGCCCGGGACTTGATCTGCCGATGGCGGTCGGGCTGCTTGTTGCCTATGGGCTCATACCTGCAGAGTCGGTGGAGCACGCGCTCTTTTCCGCCGAGCTTTCGCTCGATGGGAACTGCCGCCCCGTGAGCGGCGTTCTGCCGATGGCGATTACGGCACGGGAGCGAGGGCTGACGGACTTCTATGTCGCTGGCAAGAATGTGGACGAGGCGCTCCTCATCGACGGGCTCCGCGTCTATGCAGTGGAGAATCTCGCGCAGCTCATCCGACATCTCACAGGGGAAGAGACACTGACGCCGGCGGTTCCGACACAAACGAATCGGTCGGAAGACCCCATCTTTGCGGACGACTTCGCCGATGTGCAGGGACAGTATCAGGCAAAGCGTGCTTTGGAGATTGCCGCGGCAGGCGGTCATAACGTCCTCATGGTCGGCGTGCCGGGCTCGGGCAAGACGATGCTCGCGCGGCGCATGAGTTCGATTCTGCCGGAGATGACGAAGGAAGAGGCCATCGAGGTCACGAAAATCTACAGTATCTCGGGACTGCTCGGCAAGGAGGCGGGACTTGTTACACATCGTCCGTTCCGCAGTCCGCATCATACCTCGTCGATGGTCGCGATGATCGGCGGCGGGAGCGTGCCGCGCCCCGGCGAGGTGACGCTTGCGCATCACGGCGTCCTGTTCCTCGACGAGCTGCCCGAGTTCAGCAAGAAGACGCTCGAGGTACTGAGGGAACCGATTGAGGACAGAACCATCACCGTGGCGCGTGCGAACGCGACGCTTTCGTTCCCGTCCAGTATCATTCTTATTGTGGCGATGAATCCATGCCCGTGCGGGTATTACGGGGATAAGAATCACGGCTGCGAATGCAGCCCGGGAGAGATTAAACGGTACACGAGAAAAATTTCCGGGCCGCTGCTCGATCGCATCGACATTCATATTCGGGTGTCGCGCGTGGATTACAGCGATCTGCACGCGACGCAGCGTGCGGAGTCCTCGGCAGCGATCCGTGCGCGGGTCGTCGCGGCGCGTGAGATTGAGCGGGCACGACTGCGTGAGCACGATCTCTTTTGTAATGCGCAAATGAATCACAGCATGATCAAAAAATACTGCCGCTTGCAACCGGATGCGGAAGAGCTTCTCGAAGCCGCTTTTCACAGGATCAACCTATCTGCGCGCTCGCACGACCGCATTATCAAGGTGGCACGAACGATTGCCGACCTCGCGGGCGTACAGGAGATCGCGGCGCCGCATATTGCGGAGGCGATCCAGCTGCGCAGCGACGTCGGGCTGAATATCGAGTGAAGAGGGATATATGACGTTAGAACTGCTGCAACCGGAGTTGTCTGTCTGCAAGGTATCGGACACGGCAGGTATTGATCTCACACAGGATCTGTATTTCATCGGGAAAACGGATGAAGAGCTGTCGCTCGTCTGCCGGACAGAGTATGTTCCGCCCGTCACGGAAGCGCGGGAGGACGGCTGGCGCGCATTTCGCATCGCGGGGACACTTGATTTTTCGCTTGTCGGTGTTCTCGCGCCGCTTGCAGGGCTTTTGGCGGAGCGGCGCATCAGTATTTTTGCCGTCTCGACATATAACACGGACTATATACTTGTGCGCTCCGCAGAGGTGGAAACGGCGGTTGCGGCACTTGGAGAAGGCGGATATGAGGTCGTACGCGATGGATGAGCAGAAATGGCTTAAATTGGAAATCTTCATTCCGGAGACTCATCTCGGCGATTTGCGGCAGGCATTGCAGTCAGTTGATGCCGGACATATGGGGAATTACGACTCTTGCTTCGCATACAGCCGCGTTACGGGCACATGGCGTCCGCTTGAAGGAGCCGATCCCTATGAAGGCATAGTAGGCGAAGTCTGTGAGGCGCCGGAACTGAAGGTTGAACTATGCGTTAAAGCTGCACGTCTGGATGAGACGATTGCCGCCATTCGTACCGTACATCCCTATGAGACCCCGGCGATCTATGCGGTACCGATTGTCGGAGGAGTATGAATGCTACGACGGACGGATATACAACTTCTTTTCGGAGTATGTTATAATGGTGCGGTATTGTAAAGGTTTAATATCGTAGCAGAGGGGGGACACCTACGTGGCAGAGAAGATTCGTCCGGAGCTCCTCTCGTTTCTAACTCCCGACGCCGCTTCTCTTCGGATTCTCGTTGTAGAGAGTCTCGTCTATCTGCCGCGGCTTCGGACGATGTTTCCGCATGCGGAACTATATGCTGTGACCGCTGCGTTGGAGCAGAACGGCGCCGATTTTCCGGCGGGCATTCACTGGCAGTTCCTCGACTATCTTGCTGTTCCGTTGCCCTATACGCGCGGATTTTTCGACTATATCGTCTCCGATCTCACGTTGGAGTATGCCGATAATCCGCAGGACATCGCGGCGGGATTTTCGACTTTTCTAAAGGAAACGGGATCGCTGCTTACCAGTTTTCGTAACATTCGGCATTGGTCGATCCTACAGAACCTCATGCAGGGACATTATTACGGCGTCGTCTCGCGTTTGTATGCCCGACCTGAATTTGAGAATCTCCTCTATGCTTCGTTCTATAAGGCTGTTCGCGTAATAGCACAGTATCGCGAAGCGCCGGACGGGATGATTGAGAGACTCATGGCAGCAGGATTCGAGAATGAACGGAACGATCTCGAAACGGAGTTTTATCTCGTTCGCGCCGACCGCTCCATGCCGGAGTTGTCTTTGCTCAAGTCCATGTATACGGCGAAAGACCGTGGAGATATGGCGCGGATCATTCATCGGATTGAATACGACATAGAGCCGGAGGAATCCGTTCGATCGTTGTGGGAGCTTGCGGATCGTTTGGGCATCTTTCCGGACTATCTTGCATCGTTCATTCGGGAAACGGTTGTGCATACAGATAATTTTTACCGGTGCTTGATGAGATATTCCTCCGTGCGGCAGGATTTCATCGTCCGGATGCTCGAGATCGGCTCAGGAGAGAGTTTTGATCCTGCCGCGCGTAGAATTTATGCGGTGCTTCGCATAGAATCGGAAAACGGAAGTGAAGAGAAGGAACATGATTGATTCGGACTGCAGTAAAGTTGCCTTTATTTCCTGTGTCAATGACGAAGATATATACAACGAGTGTCTATTGTATTTAAGATCGCTGCATATTCCGGAAGGAATGTCGGTCGAGTATATTCCTGTGCGCGGGGCATCTTCGATGTGTGCGGGCTATAACGAAGGAGCGCGGCAGACGAATGCGCGCTACAAGGTCTATCTGCACCAGGATGTGCTCGTCGTTAATAAAGAGTTCATTCGGGATCTGATTTCCATCTTTCGGGACGAAGAAATCGGCCTGGTAGGTATGATCGGCTGCCGTAGTCTGCCGCGCTCCGGGGTTTGGTGGGACGGTCTGCGCACCTATGGCAGGGTACTGCATCACTGCGAATCCGAGAGTGTGGTGGACTCGCATTGTATGGAACCAGACGGCCCTTATATCGAGGTGGAAGCGGTTGACGGCCTGCTCATTGCAGCGCAGTATGATATACGATGGCGTGACGATCTATTTACAGGATGGCATCTCTATGACACATCCATGTGTATGGAGATGCAGCGTCATGAATTCAAGGTCGTTGTGCCGAATCAGGAAGACGATTTTTGGTGCATTCATTGTCCGCGTGAGAAACCGCTTGCGCCGGAATATAAGCGGTACCAAAAGATTTTTCTTAGAGAATACGGATCTGAACTGAATCCCGAAGTATAGAGAGACTAGAGGGAAAGGAGGGCTTCCCACATGTATGGGAAAGCTCCGCAGGGGGAATATACCGCAGAAGAAAAGATGAACTGGCTCAAATTAGCCGCAAAATTTTCTGCAGACGGAGATTTAAAGGGGATGCGCGCGTGCGCACAAGAAGTCGATAAACTCGTGGAAGGCGATATCGATGCGGTTGCGGTAAATGCCGAAGCCGCCCTCTACAGCGGCAGTATCGACGAGGCAGAAGCGCTTGCTCGGCAGGTGCTCCGCGTTCATCCGCGCCATCCGCGCGCACGTATGGTGCAGGCGGGGCTTGCGGCACTCGAGTTTAGGCTGAAAGATGAGATTCCTCTGCTGGCCGATCTCATCGAGGAGCTCTCTCTCAAGGCAGAGATTCTCGGAGAAGACGATCCTGCCTATAGTATTTACCGGCAGATGCTTAAACGTGCGCGCGGATGGCTGGCTGATGCCCTCTATCTTGGCGGAGAGCCAAAGGGGGCCGCACATGAGCTCCTCATGTCGAGTCGTCTCGCGAAAGAGCCGGCCGAGGCCGCCGAACTTTACAGCAAATATCTTTTCATGCGGAATTATCGGTATCTCAGTGCGCGCGAGGGGAAAGAGCGGGCGGAACGCTATAACGATATGCTCTCCACAGGGGAGTACAAGCATGAAAGTGCATTGCGAACGGAGCACCGAAAGCTTCGTATCGGTTATATATCCCCGGATTTCCGAGAACACGCCGTCGCTTATTTTTTAACGCCGCTCCTGCGGCATTTTGACGGCGAGAGATTTATGGTATTCTGTTATGCGACGGGGAGGAGCGATAAGGTAACGGATCGTTTACGTTCACGTCGTGTCACATGGCGCGACCTGCGCAGCCGATCTCCGCGTACGTCTGCGCGGCTCGTTAACGAGGATAAAATCGACATTCTTGTTGATCTTTCCGGGCATTCGCAGGACAACGCTCTGCCCGTTATGGCGTACCGCCCCGCACCCGTTCAGATCTCCGGTATTGGCTATACGAATACGACGGGACTGCATACCGTAGATTACTTCCTCTCGGACGAGGTTTGTATTCCCAAAGGGGATACCGCTGCAGAGTCCGGATTTACCGAACGGATCCTGCGTTTGCCGCATTCACATCTCTGCTATGCACCGGAAGATATCCGCACCATGCCGGAGAGCGGGGGCGAAGCGCCTGTGCGCAGGAACGGATATGTCACCTTTGGAAGTTTCAATAATTTTGCTAAAGTGACGGATGAAATCCTGCTCCTTTGGCGCGGTATTTTAGAATCTGTGCGTGATTCCAGGATTGTCATCAAGTCGAAGATATGCAGTATTGACGACGGAAAAGACTTCTTGAAAAAACGGCTTTCTCTTCTGAATTTTGACCTTTCCCGCGTTGAACTGCGTCCCTATAGTCCCGATTATCTGGAACAGTATCGGGATATCGATATTGCGCTCGACACCGCCCCTTATAACGGCGGACTTACGACATGTGAAGCCCTCTATATGGGCGTACCGGTCATCTCCATGCGAGGTCGTACGCATGGGGCGCGCTTTGGCGCATCTATTCTCATCAATGCAGGGCTGCGGGAACTCGTCGTTGAAAACGACATCAATTACGTCCGCCGCGCCGTTCAGTTGGCGGAGTCGCCGAAACTGATCGAGGCGTATCATGCGGGACTTCGAACGAATATGAAACGATCTCCCCTGATGGATGCAAAATCTTATATGCGTGCGCTGGGAGATGCGTATATGAAGGTATGGAAAGATTTCTGCGAGCAGCCGAGACCTAACAAATAGACGATCGTGAATCGAACGAGAGGAGGGATATACGCATGGCCTTTGTCCATCTGCATGTGCATACGGAATACAGCTTGCTTGACGGCGCGAGCCGGATTAAGGATCTTGTACAGCGTACGAAAGAGCTGGGGATGGACGCGGTTGCCATCACGGATCACGGCGTTATGTATGGCGCCGTTGCATTCTATAAGGAGGCAAAAGCACAGGGCATCCATCCGATCATCGGCTGCGAAGTCTATGTTGCCCCCCGATCGCGTCATGAACGCGCGGAGGCGGACGGCGTTCGATATTATCATCTTATTCTGCTTGCGGAGAACGAAGTAGGATATCGTAACTTAGTTCAACTCGTATCCTTCGCGAATATCGAGGGATATTATTATAAGCCTCGGGTGGATAAAGAACTTCTGCGAGAGTATCATGAGGGGATCATCGCCCTCTCCGCCTGTGTGGCGGGGGAGATTCCGCGCGCCGTACTGCGGGGAGACATTGAACAGACAGAGCAGATCCTTGCGGAATACGTGGATATATTCGGCCGCGATAACTTTTTCCTCGAGATACAGGATCATGGACTCAGCGATGAAAAGACGGTCAATCACGCATTGCGGGAACTTGCCGCAAAGCATGGGATAGGACTTGTCGCGACGAACGACGTGCACTATGTGCGCGCGGAGGACAGCGAGTTTCACGATATCCTCCTCTGCGTGCAGACGGGACGGACTATCAATGACCCCGACCGCATGCGGTTTTCTGGACCCGATTACTATCTGAAATCCGAAGAGGAGATGGCGTCCCTCTTCCGGGATTATCCGGACGCCGTCGAGAATACGGCGAAGATTGCCGCACGCTGCCGCGTAGACTTTACCTTCGGAGAGTTGCAACTGCCGTTTTATCCCATTCCGGAAAACTTCGAGAATGACGACGCATATTTGCGGACGCTCTGTGAGGAACGCCTGCCGTCTCGTTATGCGGATATTACGGATGAGATTCGCGAACGCCTCGACTATGAGCTCGGCGTCATTCATGGGATGGGGTATGCCAGCTACTTCCTCATCGTGTGGGATTTCATCATCTACGCGCGGGAGCACGGCGTCGCCGTCGGCCCCGGCCGCGGTTCTGCGGCGGGCAGCATTGTCGCATATCTGCTCGGCATCACGAACATCGACCCGCTCCGCTACGCGCTCCTCTTTGAGCGGTTCTTGAACCCCGAACGCGTATCCATGCCGGATATCGATATCGACTTCGACGATATCAACCGCGGACGGGTGATTTCGTATGTCAAAGAGCGGTACGGCGAGGACCATGTCGCCCAGATTGCAACCTTCGGAACGATGGGGGCAAAGGGCGCGATCCGCGATGTGGGGCGTGTCCTTGAGATGTCGTTCGGCGAGGTATCAAGCATTACCAAGCTCGTTCCCGCAGAACTCAATATGAGCCTTGACCGCGCGCTGAAGGAATCCGCCGATTTTCGCCGCCTCTACGATGAAGACGAGTCCGTGCAGCGCGTCATCGATCTTGCGCGCAAGATCGAAGGACTGCCGCGCAATACGTCCATTCATGCGGCGGGCGTGGTGATCGCAAAGGAACCGCTCGCCCATCATGTGCCCGTATGGGTGTCTGAGGGGACGCTCGTCACGGAGTTCGATAAGGACGACGTCGAGGCGCTTGGCCTTCTCAAGATGGATTTTCTCGGGCTGCGCACGCTAACCATTATCGAGGATGCTCTGAAGAATATCAAACAGTCCCACGGTATTGACCTCGACATCGACAATATCCCTCTTGAAGACAACTTAACCTCACAAATGCTTTGCAATGGCGATACGGGGGCCGTCTTCCAGATGGAGTCTGCGGGGATGACAAACCTCGTCAAGGATCTGCAGCCGAAGGGATTTGTCGACCTCATTCCAACGGTTGCGCTCTATCGGCCGGGGCCTCTCGGCAGCGGTATGGTAACAGATTTCATCGACGGCCTGCACGGGAAAAAGGAAGTCGCCTATATGCACCCGCTCTTAGAACCGATCCTCAAAGAGACGTTCGGCGTTGTGCTTTACCAAGAGCAGGTTATGCAGATCGTCCAGGTGCTTGCGGGCTTTACGCTCGGACAGGCAGACCTCCTGCGCCGCGCGATGGGCAAGAAGAAACACGATCTCTTGATGGCACAGAAGGAGGCCTTTCTCGCAGGCTGCGCGAAAAATGGGCTCGAAGCCGCACTTGCGAATCATATCTTCGATTTGCTCACACATTTTGCGGACTACGGGTTCAATAAGTCCCACAGCGCGTCCTACGGACTGCTCGCATGGCAGACCGCGTACCTCAAGGCGCATTATCCCGTGGAGTTCATGGCGGGCGTTCTGACCAGCATTATGGATAAGACGGATAAGATCCCGGTCTATATCCAGCTCTGCCGTCAAATGAAGATTAAGATTCTGCCGCCGGATATTAATTCCAGCACGGCGGGATTCAGTATCGAGGACGGTGCGATACGGTTCGGGCTTGCGGCCGTTCGCAACGTCGGCGAGAATGCGATTGCGGTGCTGGAACGGGTGCGCACGGAGGGCGGGGCGTTCCGCTCTTTGGTCGATTTCTGCACGCGCGTCGATATGCGGACGCTCAACAAGAGAGCAATCGAGAGCCTCATCAAATGCGGGGCATTCGACAGTATCGGAGTGGAGCGGAATCGGCTGCTTGCGGCACTCGATTCCGCCATTATGGATGCGGCGCGCAGACAGCGAGATTTGCTCAGCGGGCAGATGGGGCTTTTTGGAGACGATACGATGGAGGAGGTACAGCAGGTTCGTATCTCCGCCGATGTTCTCCCCAGCACGCAGCGGGAACGCCTGACATGGGAAAAGGAAGCGACGGGGTTCTATATTACGGGACATCCTCTCGAGGACTACCGCGAGACGCTGGACTGCCTCCTGCCGATTGCGCAGATTCCGGCTAAGGCGCATAGGGACCGCCAGACGGTTCGTATCGGCGGAATCCTAACGAGTACGAAACGATTCACCACCAAGAAGGGCGACACGATGCTCTTTGCCGATGTGGAAGATTTCAGCGGCCAAATTGAGGTGACGATTTTCCCGCGGGTCTTTTACGCACATGTATCAGACCTGGAGACGGACAATATCGTTGTCATTCAAGGCCACGTCGATGCGGCGGGGGAAACGCCAAAGCTGCTTGCAGATGAAATTTGGCGCATGGACGCGTATCGGACGTCATATTATCTGATTCCGCCCAAAGAGGCAGACCGGAACCTACTTTGGGCGCAGATGAAAGAATCATTTTCCAATCATCAAGGGGATCATCCCGTCTATGTGCAGAGCGACGGCCGATGGCGCAGGCTTGACGAGGCGTATTGGATTGACGGCAGCCCCGCGGTTGGGCAGGAACTCATAGCGCTCTTGGGCGCGCAGTCGGTTCGGGTTCGATAGAGGTTTTGGATGGAAGAACGACTGCAAAAAATTCTCAGCAATGCCGGTATTGCCTCACGGCGCCGCTCTGAGGAGCTGATCCGTGCGGGGCATGTGACCGTGGACGGCGCTCGTGTGGCGAAACTCGGCTGCAAATATGATCCCGCGCTGCATGAGATTGCTGTGGACGGCGTTCCCGTACGGCTCCCTGCCGAGCATATCTATATCCTTCTCAATAAGCCGCGCGGCTGCATCTCTACGGCATATGACGATCGCGGACGAAAGACGGTCCTTGATCTATTGCCGGATACCTCCGCACGGCTCTATCCCGTGGGGCGCCTCGATGCCGATACGGAGGGGCTCCTCCTCATCACGAACGACGGCGCCATGACGCAGGGGCTGCTGCATCCGCGCTTTGAAATCGATAAGGTGTACCATGCGCAGGTTACGGGAGACGTGACAGAGGAGAAACTTCGGCGCCTGTGCGGCGGCGTTTTGCTCGAGGACGGCAAAACGGCGCCGGCACGCGTGCGCATCCTTAGGAAAGACCACGGCAGTACGACGGTTGAGGTCATCATCCACGAGGGGCGCAACAGGCAGGTACGTCGTATGTTCGCCGCCGTCGGATGCCGCGTATGCGCGCTGCGGCGCGTTCGCTTTGCGATGCTGACGCTCAAGGGCCTTCCTTGCGGCGCCGCGCGGTATTTGACGGCGGAGGAGATACGTGAACTTAGAGTACTTTCGGGGGTGACATGCAGTGAAGCGGATTGTGATCGTAGGCGCTGGCCCCGCAGGGATGATGGCGGCGGCGGCAGCCGCAGAATGCGGCGGGAGCGTTCTACTGCTCGAGAAAATGCAGCGTATCGGCCGCAAGATGATGATCACAGGAAAAGGCCGCTGCAACGTCACGACCGCAGATGATGTGCCGGAAATCATCAAAAACATCGTGGGAAACGGCCGCTTTCTCAACAGTTCCGTCCGTGCGTTTGACAATGCGGCAGTGATGGCGTTCTTTGAGAAGGCGGGCGTGCCGCTCAAAGTGGAGCGCGGCAATCGGGTATTTCCCGAAAGCGATTCTGCCGCCGATGTCGTAGATGCGATGCTGCATCATCTGCACCAGCTGCATGTGGATATCCGCACGCAGACCTCTGTGGCGGATATCGTCGCGGAGAACGGCGCTGTGTGCGGCGTACGGCTGCAGAGCAGCGATACCGTTTCGGCGGATGCCGTGATTGTCGCCGTTGGGGGCGCGTCCTATCCGCTCACCGGTTCGACGGGCGACGGCTACAAGATGGCGCGCGCGGCGGGACATCATATCACACCGATTTTTCCTGCGCTCGTTCCGCTCTGTACGGCGGAGCCGTGGGTGCGGGACGTGCAGGGGCTCTCTCTGCGCAATGTCCGTGCGGCGCTCTATCACGCGGGGAAAAAGCAGGCGGAGGAGTTCGGCGAGATGATGTTCACGCATTTCGGCGTTACGGGACCGATCGTCCTGCGCCTCAGCCGCCGCGCGTCCGAACTTCTCTCGCAGGGGGCGCATCGGCTGGACCTTCGGCTGAATCTTAAACCCGCGCTGACGCCGGATGTGCTCCGTACGCGGATAGACCGAGATTTTTCAAAATATCAGCGGAAACAGCTGCATAACGGCATGGTCGATTTACTGCCGCACCGGCTCATCGACATCGTGCTCCGCACCGCAGAGCTTTCGCCGGAGCGTCCCGCGGGACAGGTCTCGGCAAAGGAACGCAATCGATTGGTTCAAACGCTGCAGGCGCTGCCGCTCACGGTTACGGGAACGCGCCCCCTTGCGGAGGCGATTGTTACCGCGGGCGGCATAGACACGCGCGAGATTGACCCGCGTACGATGGCGTCCAAGCTCGTGCGCAGGCTTTATTTCGCGGGAGAAGTAGTCGATGTGGACGGCTTTACGGGCGGCTATAATTTGCAGGCGGCGTTCTCGATGGGGCATGCGGCGGGGTATCATGCTGTACAGAATCTAGAGGGGGAATGAAATCCATGACGGAAGTGAAAAAAATTGCCCCCGCCCTTTGCGGCTGGACGGGAGAAATCGATATCCCCGGAGATAAGTCCATCTCGCATCGCAGCGTAATGCTCGCCGGACTTGGCAGCACGCCGGTTCATATCAAGAACTTCCTCCATGCCGCCGATTGCCTTTCAACGGTCGGCGTGATGCGCGCGCTCGGCACGCGCGTAGATTTTCTCAAAGAGGATGAGCTGACGGTGACGGGGCGCGGCTTTCGCGGCCTCTCTGAACCCGCGTCCATACTCGACGCCGGCAACTCTGGGACAACGCTCCGCCTGATGATAGGGCTGCTCGCGCCGCAGCCGTTTTTTTCGGTATTTACGGGAGACGCATCGCTCTCGCGGCGGCCGATAGGACGTGTGCTCCGACCTCTCTCAGCAATGGGGGCGCGCATCTACGGCCGCAGCGACAACAACAATTTGCCGCTCAGTATTGTCCCGACAGGTCGGAAACTAAACGGCATCACCTATGACAGCCCGGTTGCGAGCGCACAGGTAAAGTCCGCCGTGCTGCTCGCGGGGCTGTATGCGGACGCGCCGACGAGCGTGACGGAGCCGTTCGTCTCGCGCGACCATACGGAGCGCATGCTTACGGGATTCGGCATCCGCGTGGAACGCACGGGGCGCAGTGTGCATATCTTTCCGCCGGAACATGAAGAGGAATACCGTCCACCCGAGGAGATCACAGTGCCGGGCGATATCAGTTCCGCGGCATATTTTCTCGTTGGGGCGAGCATCATAGCGGGCAGCCGTCTCCTGCTCAAAAACGTGGGGGTGAATCCGACGCGCACGGGGATTTTGGATATCCTCAATGAGATGGGGGCGCACATTTCGCAGCGGAATGAACGCACGAGCGGCGGCGAGCGCATGGCCGACCTCTCCGTGGAGGCCGCCGATCTGCACGGCGTAAGATTCGGCGCGGACATCATGCCGCGTCTCATCGACGAGATTCCCATTCTCGCTGTGGCGGCGATCTCTGCCGAAGGAGATACCGTAATTACGGGCGCGGGTGAGCTGCGTGTGAAGGAAACCGACCGCCTGCATGCAATTGCCACAGAGTTTGGGAAGGTCTCGCAGGGCAGTGTTGAAGAGCTGGAAGACGGCCTCGTCATTCACGGGAAACGTCCCGTTCACGGCGGACAAGTCGACAGTCACGGAGACCACCGCATGGCGATGTCTCTCGCTGTGCTGGGGGCTGCGGCCGGCGGCATCGACATCGAAGACCCTTCCAGCGTCAATATCTCATATCCCAGTTTTTTCACACAGTTAGAGCGGCTGAGCAAAGCATCGGAGGAATGAACTATGAAACGTATCGTTGCCATCGACGGGCCGGCGGGGGCAGGGAAGAGCACCGTTGCAAAAATTGTTGCGGAACGTCTCGGCTATACCTACATTGACACGGGGGCTATGTACCGCGCCGTGGCGTGGAAGACGCTCCGACATGACGGGGCTGTTACGGATGCGGCGATTCTCCATGCGGTTCGGGATATCGACGTGCAGTTGTCTGCCGTATCCGGCACACTGCATGTCACTGTGGACGGCACGGATGTGACGGGGGAGATTCGCAGCCCCGAGGTGACGCATATCGTCTCGCGTGTGGCGGCGCTGGGCCCCGTACGTGAAAAGATGGTCGAACTCCAGCGCGCGATGGCGGCCTCGGGCAAGGTTGTCATGGATGGGCGCGATATCGCAACGAACGTCCTCCCGAATGCGGATGTCAAAGTATTCCTCAGCGCCTCGGTCGAAGAGCGTGCGCGTCGCCGCTGTAAGGAGATGCAGGCGAAGGGCTACGATGTCGATTTGGATGAGCTGCAAAAAGAGATTGCCGCGCGTGACAAGCAGGACAGAGAGCGCGCAATCTCTCCGCTGCGCAAGGCGGACGATGCGGTTCTCATCGATTCGACGGGACTCTCGATTGAGGCCGTTGTGGAACGCATTCTCGAACTCTGCGCATAGAATAAGGAGCGTTATTATGGTATACGCCTTTTTTCAATATTTCTTTCGCTTGATTTTTTATGTCATTTTCCGTACGCGCGTCTTCGGCCGTGAAAACATACCGAAGGAGGGCGCCGTCATTTTAGCGGCGAATCATGCGAGCAACGCCGACCCGCCGCTCATGGCAAGCCTCATCGACCGCCCCGTGAGCTATATGGCGAAGATTGAGCTGTTTGAAAATCCTATTTTCGGCGGCATCATCCGCCGCTGTCACGCATTTCCCGTAAAGCGCGGCGCATCTGACCGCAGCGCTATTAAAACAGCCGTGCAGGTACTCAAAGAGGGCCGCATTCTCGGACTGTTTCCGGAGGGAACGCGCAGCAAGACGGGGGATCTGCAAAAACCCGAGGCAGGCGTCGCGCTGCTTGCGGCGATGACGGGAGCGCCCGTCGTGCCCGTTGCGATCTTGAATTCACATCGCATCTTTGCCTACGGCGGGAAATTTCCCGCCTTACGCATTATGTATGGGCGGCCGATTTCATTTCAAGGAGATCGAAAGAGCAAAGATGCTCTGGATGGCTTTTCCGATGAAGTTATGGCACGAATTGCTGAGATGCGGGAAGAACTAAAGCAAATATCTTAAATTGTCTCATATAAATTTTGCAGGAAATTTACAGGCAAACGGAATATGATGATGCGCAGAGAGGAGACGGGGGATTGCGGGTATCCATACTGGCGAGCGGAAGCAAAGGGAACGCCGTGTACGTCGAACTGGACGGCATACGGCTGCTCATTGATGCCGGCATATCGGCGGCACGGATCAAAAAGTCTCTTACACAGTATGGCGTTGTTCCGCAATCGCTCGACGCGGTTCTTGTGACGCATGAGCATATCGACCATGTGCGCGGACTCAGGGCTCTCTGTAAACAGTACCGGCTGCCCGTTCTTGCCACACGGGGAACGCTCGAGAACATTGAGGATGCCGCATCGCTTGCCGACGACGATATGCACAGTATCACGGGCGAATTTTCCATCGGCAGCGTGCGCGTACAGCCCTTCGCCACCTCTCATGATGCGGCGGAGCCCTGCGGGTTCCGCATCGAAGGCTCCGCCTGCTGCACCCTTGCCACGGATCTCGGCGTTGTAACGGACAGTGTGCAGGATGCAATCGACGGGGCGGACGTGCTTGTTCTCGAGGCAAATCACGATCCCGAGATGCTGCGGCGCGGCGGGTATCCTTGGCCGCTCAAACGCCGCATTCTGTCGAACCGCGGTCATCTTGCCAACAATGAGGCGGCGTGGGCGCTCATGAGAATGAAGAAACACCCGCGTAAAGTCTATCTCGCTCATCTGTCCGAAGAGAATAACCGGCCCGGACTTGCTCATGATACGGTTCATGATATTCTCTCCGCCCACGGCGTCGTTTTGGATATCGAATCCTGTCTGCCAGAGGGCGGAGCGGAGACGATCATATAACAAAGGAGATGCTTTTATGAATTTCCGTTCTGCTTTGCGGCGCCGTAAGGGCGCGGTATTCATCGCGGCCATTTCCGCCGCATCCATCATTGTCTTTGGCGGATGCTCTATGGGGACAGCCGCAGACAACAGCGTCGGAGGCATAAGACCGACACAGACCGTCGACGTCTCGGGGCTGTCCGAGGCACGCAATACGCCCGTCGTGCGCGCGGCAAAGGTGGTCGGCCCCGCCGTCGTCGGTATTACGAACAAGGCCGTCGCACGGGATTGGTTCAATAATCCCGTAGAAACCGAAGGCGTCGGTTCCGGCGTCATCTTTCGAAAAGACGGATATATCGTAACGAATAATCATGTCGTCAGCGGCGCGAAGGAAATCGTCGTTTCTCTTTCCGACGGACGGAGTCTCAAGGGGAAACTCATCGGTAAGGACGAGTTTACAGACCTTGCCGTTGTCAAGGTAGACGCGAATGATCTTCCGACAGCTGCGTTTGGCAACTCTGACAACATCGTGGTCGGGGAGCCGGCCATCGCCATCGGCAACCCGATGGGGCTCGAGTTTCAGGGCAGCGTTACGGCAGGCGTCATCAGCGCGCTGAACCGTACGCTCGATATCAGCGATAAACGCGTGAAACTCCTTCAGACGGATGCGGCCATCAGCCCCGGCAACTCCGGCGGCGCGCTCGTGAATGCGGACGGCGAAGTCATCGGCATCAACAGCGCCAAGGTTGCGGCAACCGGCGTCGAGGGGATGGGATTCGCTATTCCGATCAATACCGTGCAGACCATCGTTAATGAACTGATTGAAAAAGGTTATGTCGCGCGTCCGTATCTCGGCGTGTCCGTCTTTGATCCGACGACGGCGGAACGTTACGGTTATCAACTCAACATCGACAAGGGCGTCTACATCTTCCGCCTCGCACTGGACGGTCCCTGCGGCAAGGCGGGCTTCCAGCGGGGCGATATTATCCTTGAGATCAATGGAGAAGAGATCAACAGCGTTGCCGATCTGCGCAATAAGATCGCCTCATATCAGGTTGGCGATAAGGTGACGATTACCTATGACCGCAACGATACGAAGCATAAGGCTGACGTCGTGCTCGAAGAGATGCCGCAGGAAGACAAATAAGTGCGGATCACCGTTCTATGTGCGGGGAAACTCAAAGAGCAATACCTGCGCGACGGCATCGCCGAATATACGAAGCGCCTGCGGACTTATGCAGACGTGTATATGATTGAGATTCCGGAGGAGCGGATGAAGGATGCGCCTTCTGCGGCGGAGAAACGGGAAACACTCCGCCGCGAGGGGATGCGTCTGCGTGCGCAGATTCCGAAAGGTGCGTATCTCATTGTGCTCGACGTCATCGGTACGGAGCTTTCCTCAGAGGAGTTGGCGGAAAGAGTCGGTAGGCTCTGTCTTGCGGGAAAGAGCCATATCGTCTTTCTCATCGGCGGCCCATTCGGCCTCTCTGACGAGGTGCGGCAGGCAGCGGATCTGCGGCTGTCATTCTCACATTTTACATTCCCTCATCAGCTCGTTCGATTAATGCTGATGGAGCAGGTCTACCGCGCGTTTAAAATCAACCGTGGAGAACCTTATCATTTATAAAGATAAAGACCGGAGAGGTTTCCGCATACGCCGCGGAAACCTCTCTTTTGTATTTCGTCTGCATATTGTATTCATGGCGGGAATCTCTATACAAGATTTCGGCCCTGTGCTATACTCAGTCACGTTCGTTGCGGAGCCGGTTGAACTATGAAAAAGGGGGAGACATCATGTCCAACATGAAACAGTATGTCAATGATATTCTCGGTCTCGTATCCAAACGTGACCCTGAACAATCACATTTCAAGAACACGGTGGAGGAGGTTCTGACCTCCGTTGTCCCCCTGTTGGAGAAACATCCGGAATACAAGGAGCATAAGATTTTAGAGCGGATGATTGAGCCGGAACGCGTCGTCTCGTTCCGTGTCCCTTGGGTGGACGACAAGGGAGAGATTCAGGTCAACCGCGGCTACCGCGTGCAGATGTCCAGCGCGATTGGCCCCTATAAGGGCGGTCTGCGCTTCCATCCAAGCGTTTCGCTTGATATTCTGAAATTTCTTGCCTTTGAGCAGGTGTTTAAGAATGCGCTGACGGGTTTGCCGATCGGCGGCGGCAAGGGCGGTTCCGATTTTGACCCGCACGGCCGTTCGGACAACGAAGTAATGCGGTTCTGCCAGAGCTTTATGACAGAACTCTATCGCCACATCGGGCTCAACGTCGATGTTCCCGCGGGGGATATCGGTGTCGGCGGACGTGAAATCGGGTACCTCTTCGGACAGTACAAGCGCATCCGCGATTCGTATGATGCGGGCGTCCTGACGGGGAAGCGCATCGATTACTGGGGAAGTCTCGCACGTACGGAAGCGACGGGTTACGGACTCCTCTATTTCGTCAAGAACATGCTCGATGCAAAGGGCATTGATTTAAAGGGAAAGACCGTTGTCGTTTCCGGCGCGGGCAATGTGGCGACCTATGCCATCGAAAAGGCGCAGGAGTACGGCGCAAAAGTGGTCAGCTGCTCGGATTCCAACGGATATATCTATGATCCGAACGGCATCGATCTCGCGGCGCTCAAAGACATCAAGGAAGTCCGCCGCGCCCGCATCAAGGAATATGTCAATACGCACCCGAATGCGGAATACCATGAGGGCTGCCGCGGCATTTGGTCCATCCGCTGCGATGTCGCGCTGCCCTGCGCAACACAGGATGAGATCGATCTCGATTCCGCAAAGCTGCTCGTTGCAAACGGTGTGAAGGCTGTCGGCGAGGGCGCGAATATGCCGTCGACCCTCGACGCGATCGCATACTTTAAGAGCAGCCATGTCCTCTTTGCTCCCGCAAAGGCGGCGAATGCCGGCGGCGTCGCGGTCTCCGCTCTCGAGATGTCGCAGAACTCCGAGCGTCTCCAGTGGACGTTCGACGAAGTCGACGGGCGTCTTAAGGACATCATGGTGAACATCTACAAGAACGCGAAGAAAAATGCGGAGCTCTATGCCGACCCGGACGATCTCGTCGCCGGCGCGAACATTACCGCGTTTGCAAAAGTTGCGGATGTTATGCTCGCACAAGGGCTTGTATAAACGATCTCAATTTTAAGTTAAAAGAGGCTGCCGGGGCAGCCTTTTTTCTATGCATATGCGGCGAGGTTCCTCTGTAAATTATGCAGATGCCGGAAAAATATGATATAATGGGCAGGATTTTACGATTGAGGGGAGTTCAGAATTTTGGAATTATCGCTGATGGAATTGTTAAAAGTCGTTGTTTTAGGTATCGTTGAGGGCCTGACCGAATGGCTGCCCGTATCGAGTACGGGGCATATGATTCTTATCGATGAGTTTATTCAATTGAATGTGACAAAGGCATTCATGGATATGTTCCTTGTGGTAATTCAGCTCGGTGCGATCCTCGCCGTTGTAGTGCTGAATGCCGGAAAGCTCAATCCGTTCTTAAAGCGCAAGTCGGCGCAGGAGCGGCGCGAAACTTTTGATCTTTGGGGGAAGGTCCTTGTCGCATGCCTTCCGGCAGCGGTCATCGGCCTTGCATTTAACAAGTATATGGAAGAACATTTTATGAATGCGCCCGTCGTCGCATCCACGCTGATTTTCTACGGGATTCTCTTTATTCTCGTAGAGCGTTGGAACAAGACGCGAACGCCGCGTGTGGAGCATCTCGCGCAGCTCGATTACCGAACGGCGTTCATCATCGGCGTATTTCAGGTGCTCTCGCTCGTTCCCGGTACCAGCCGATCGGGGGCGACGATTCTCGGCGGCATCATCTTTGGCGCAAGCCGGTACGTGGCGACGGAGTTCACATTTTTCCTCGCCATTCCCGTCATGTTCGGCGCCAGTTTCCTTAAACTCGTCAAATTCGGGTGGCATTATACGGGCGCGGAGCTCGTTATCCTTGCGCTCGGTATGGCGACGGCGTTTATCGTGTCGATTCTCTCCATTCGGTTCCTCCTGCGCTATATCAAACGCAACGATTTCACGGCATTCGGATGGTATCGAATTGCGCTCGGTATTGTCGTGCTGGGTTATCTGTTTCTTGTCGGCGACCCGACCTAAGGGGCATGTTCTATGAAAATAATTGCGGGACTTGGGAATCCCGGGGCAGAATATGCGCAGACGAAACACAACGTCGGGTTCATGCTGGTAGATGCGCTTGCGAACCGCATCGGCGGGCTCACATGGAAAGAGGCGTTCTCCTCTCTTGTGGGTGAGACGCGTATCGCCGGCGAAAAGGTGTTTTTGGTGAAACCGCAGACCTATATGAACGACAGCGGCACAGCGCTTGGTCCAATGCTTTCGTATTACAAATGCGAACCTGCCGAGCTCATCGTCGTCCATGACGATATGGATATTCCGGCAGGTACGGTACGGATTCGGCGCAAGGGCGGCTCCGGCGGACATAACGGCATCAAATCCATTATTGCGCATATCGGCGGAGAGGATTTTCCGCGCGTTCGTATCGGCATCGGGCGTCCGCCCGCAGGATGGACGGTCATCAACCACGTGCTGGCGCCGTTTTCCGAGGAAGATGCGCCGCGCATACGCGAAGCTATCGCATATCTCCTGCCGGCCATGGAGTGTATCGTCACGGACGGCGTAGATATGGCGATGAACCGATATAACCCGCAAAAGAAGAAAAACAGAGAATATGAGGGAACGGATGAAGCCCATAAAACGGAAAGAATCGAAGCGAAATGAATGCCAAAGTGTACTGTGAGGCCCCTCTATACCGATGCGAAAGCTAATATTTCTGAAGTGCGCGGCGTGGATGCCCTCGGTCGTATTCGCCGAAGCACATGTTCCGCTGACGCCTTTCGATTTGATGCCGTTATCGGACCCCGTGCGTTTATGAATACGGCTTCATGCGGAATTTCCACAGCTTGTCGTCGGCAGTTTCAGCCATTATGTAGCGCGCAATTGACTTCCTAGACCATTTCGGATAGAATGTCCCTGTGTATCAATGATACGCGGGGATTTCTTTTATTGAAAAGAACAAGGTTCTTAGCGCTGGCTCTGAATTTAGTACGGATATATTCAGAGGACGAGGAGAAGGTTGTCGAGCCGTCAGCGGATGCCTTCCGGCACGCTCTGTCGAGAGTCTGCGGTCAAAGCATGGGGGCGACCCCGTGGACAAAGCCGTGGATCGAGCGAAATTCCCTGAGAGATATTCTATCGATCAGGAGGTATATTTATGTGTGGAATTGTCGGATACGTCGGAGATCGCCAAGCGGCGGAATTCCTATTGGACGGATTGTCCAAACTGGAATACCGCGGCTATGATTCGGCCGGTATCGCTGTCTATGAAAACGGAAAAATTCGCATCGAGAAGAGCGTCGGGCGCCTTGCCGCCCTCCGTGAGCAGATTAAAGGACGTATGCCGGTCGGCAGTCTCGGGATCGGCCATACGCGCTGGGCGACGCACGGCCGTCCGTCCGATGTGAACGCACACCCTCACGCGGACTGCCACGGAGACTTTGCCGTCGTGCACAACGGCATCATTGAGAACTATTTGTCTCTTAAGGAAGACCTGATTGCCAAGGGACATGAATTTAAGTCCGAGACGGATACGGAAGTCGTAGCGCATCTTTTGGAGGAAGTCTATGCGGGAGACTTCGTTGCCGCAGTGCGCGAAGTTCTGCGCCGCATTGAAGGATCCTATGCGCTTGCCTTTATGAGCAAGGAACACCCCGATATGCTGATCTGCACGAAGCAGGATAACCCGCTCATCATCGGTCTCGGCGAGGGGGAGAATTTCATTGCGTCCGATATTCCGGCCATCATTTCGCGCACCCGCCGCACGTATATTCTCGGTGACGGCGAGCTTGCGGTTGTCCGCAAAGACGGCATTCAGGTGACCGACCGTGCGGGACAGCTCGTTACAAAGAAGGTGTTTGAGGTTACGTGGAATGCCGAAGCAGCGGAAAAGGGCGGTTACGAGCATTTCATGCTCAAAGAGATTCACGAACAGCCCAAGGCCGTCCGCGATACGATGAGCCAGCGTATTACGAATGACAAAAAGGCGATTTCGTTTGAAGAACTGGCGTGGAATGCGGACTATCTCAATTCGTTCAACAAGATTTACATCGTTGCATGCGGTACCGCCTACCATGCTGGGCTCGTAGGAAAATACTACATCGAAAAACTGGCGCGCGTCCTCGTCGAGGTAGACGTCGCCTCCGAGTTCCGGTATCGCGATCCAATTGTGGACGGGAGCACGCTGCTGATTGTCGTCTCCCAGTCCGGTGAGACGAGCGATACGCTCGCTGCACTCAAGGAATCTAAACGGCGAGGTGCAAAGACGCTTGCGATTACAAATGTTGTCGGATCGTCGATCGCGCGGGAAGCGGATCAGGTTGTTTATACATGGGCAGGTCCGGAGATTGCCGTTGCATCGACAAAAGCATATACGACACAACTTGTACTCTTCTTTATGCTCGCCCTTTACATGGCCGAGATCAAGGGGGCGATTCTGCCTGCGCGCACGGCGGAACTCGTAACGCAGTTACAGGAGATTCCCTCGCAGGTCTCGGAGATTCTCTCCGATGTGGAGCCGATCAAGACGTTCGCGAAACAGTACGGATTCAATGAGGATGTCTTCTATATCGGGCGCGGACTCGATTACTCGGTGTCGCTTGAGGGGGCGCTGAAGCTTAAGGAGATTTCCTATATCCATGCCGAGGCGTATGCGGCGGGGGAACTGAAACACGGTACCCTTGCGCTGATTGTCGAGGGGGTTCCCGTAATTGCGCTTGCGACCCAGCGGAATGTCTACGAAAAGACGCTCTCCAACATCAAAGAGGTCAAAGCGCGCGATGCCGTCGTCATCGGCATCGCTGCGGAGGGAGATACGGAACTTCAAAAGTACGTGGACCATGTGATCTATGTGCCGGCAACGGACGAGTTCATCATGCCGATTCTGTCGGTAATCCCGCTTCAACTGCTCTCCTACTATGCGGCCATTACGCGCGGATGCGATGTAGATAAGCCGCGGAACCTTGCAAAGTCCGTTACGGTCGAATAACAATTTTCTATAAAATACGCAGCAGAGCCTCGGCTCTGCTGTTTTTCTATCAAAAAGATGACAAGATGGTAGAATCGTGTTATAACTATGTTCACTATGATAAACGAAAAACAGCGCATCAATATCAACAATATTCTCGAGCGTGCCATCGATATCGGGCAGCGGATGCTGGTTGCCGGCGCGGAGGTCAGCCGCGTCGAGCGTACCATCGACTTCATATGCCGTGCCTACGGCGTGCGTCATGTCGACGTTATGGTGATCACATCAAGCATCGTCGTCACCATCCGCGGGGCAGATATCGGCGTGCTGACGCAGATGCGCCGCGTTCCACCGCAGAATTTTGACTTTCAGCGCCTCAAGGCGCTCAACCAGCTCTCGCGGGAGATCTGTGCGCAGCCGCGCACATCCGATGAAATTAAGGAACGGATCCGCCGGATTGATGCGATGGAGCAGCTCTCTCTCAAGGCATCTGTGTTTTATTGGGCGCTCATCGCGGCGAGTTTTTCCGCGTTCTTCGGCGGGCGCCTGGAGGATGCGGTCTGTGCGGGGGGTGTGGGAGCCCTTTTGCGTCTGCTGCAGTACGGTCTTAGTCTTACAAAGCTGAATGCCTATTGTTCGCTTGTCCTGCTGAGCTTCGTCGGCGGAATGCTCGCGAACTCGGTTCTGTGGTTCGGCATGGATATTCACCCCGCGGCAATTAACATGGGCAATATTATGCCTGTGATCCCGGGACTGGCGCTGATGAACTCCATTCGGGACATGTTCAGTCAGGAGACCATTTCAGGGCTGTTAAAAAGTGCGGAAGCAATTATTTTGAGCCTGCTGATCGCGGCGGGGTTTGCATTCAGCGCGACGGGGACGATCATTGCGTTTGACACACTTTGGTGGGTCTACCTGCTGACGTCACTTACGGGTGGGTTCTGCTTTCACATGCTCTTTCACGGGCATATCAAAGATGCGGGGATGGGAGCGCTCGTATGCATGGGGGCGTGGGCCTTTACCATGCTGTTCGTCGCACTCGACTGGAATGAATTTGCAGGGTATTTTGCAGGGGCCGTATTCGCAACGATTGCGGCGGAGATCCTCGCACGGTTCTATAAATGTCCCGCAACCATCTTCCTTATCATCGGCGTCATTGCGATGGTTCCGGGGGGAGCGCTGTACCGCACCATGTTTTATGCGGTCTCCGGAGATTGGGGAAAATTCGGGACGCAGGGGATCAAAACATTTCTCTATGCGGTCTCTATCGCCGCCGGAATCGTCATTGCAACGGCCGTATGGGAGACGATCAAGGCATGGCTGATTTCATATAGAAAGCGCGGCGACCACAACGACAGCGATACATGCCCCGTACGCTGAAATACGCTAGGAAGAGGAACCAAGATGGCTTTGACCGGATGCAGACGCTTTTGGCTGACCGTATTTCTGGGAATCATGACGGCAATTGCTCCGCTCTCTACGGATATGTACCTTCCGGCACTGCCGGAGGTACAGGCGGATTTTGGCGTTCCCACGTCGCTTGTCCAAATGACCCTTACAATGACGACCCTAGGGATGGCGATTGGTCAGATTCTTGCGGGGCCGCTCAGCGATCTATTGGGACGCAAGCGTCCGCTCTTTGTCGGCATGCTCGTATTTATCGCTTCGACGCTCGGCTGCGTGTTGGCCGAGGATATCTATTATTTTTTGTTCTTTCGTTTTTTTGCGGGATTTGCAGGAGCGAGCGGTATCGTCGTCGCGCGTGCCATCGCCCGCGATGTGTGCGAAGGAGCCGAACTCACGCAGTTCTTTTCCGTTCTGATGATGGTCAACGGATTTGCGCCGATCCTCGCGCCTGTAATCGGCGGACAAATACTGCTCTTCGCCGACTGGCGTGCGACGTTTGTTTTGCTGACGATCATCGGTATCTGTCTTGCGGGAGCGACACTTGCCTATAATGAGACGCTGCCAAAAGAGCGGCGCAGCGATAATGTTTCGGATTCTTTGAAGAAATTTCCCATACTGCTCAGAAATCGATATTTTTTAGGGCATTGCTTTCTCCAGTGTTTCGTATTCGGCGCCTTCTTTTGCTATTTATCCGGTTCCTCTTTTGTATTCCAAAACATATACAGCGTATCTCCACAGGGATATAGTCTGATCTTTGGCATCATCGGTTTAGGACTTCTCCTCTCCGGCGTTCTTCCCGCAAGACTTGCGGGACGGGTTCCGGATGTAACGCTGCTCAAATATTCCGTCCTCGTTCCGCTCTTTAGCAGCATTTTACTCCTGGCCGGTTTTTATTTTGAGGCGCCGCTTCTCATTATCGTATTTCTCCTTTTTATGACTGTCGTGCCGCTCTCGGTCATGGGCGCCGCCAGTTTTTCTCTCGCACTCTCGCGGCAGAGAAAGAACGCAGGCAGCGCATCCGCGCTGATCGGCTGTTTCTCCATGCTCCTCGGTGCGTGTATGATGCCGATTGTCGGGATCGCGGGAGATCATACCGCGCTTCCTATGTCTCTCATCATGGTGACCGGATACGCGCTCGGCACTTTTGTGTTTTTTCGCATGATCGCTCCCGACCATGCCGCCTCGTAGGGCTCTTTTCAGCTATCTTTCACCTCGTTTCCGTATAATTTTTATGCGGTATACATAAAACTTGACATACGCCGGGAGATGATATTATGCGGGTACTTCTAGCGGAAGATGATCTGCGTCTCGGAAAGCTGATCCAATATATGTTGGAACAAAATAATATTACGGTGGAATGGGTGACCGACGGGGACGATATCTACGAATATGCGATGTATGCGGAGTATGATATCCTGATCCTCGATTGGATGATGCCCGGAGAAAGCGGTGTGGACGCTTGCGCGCGTCTGCGCAGCAACGGCTACGATCGCGCCATTCTGATGCTGACGGCACGGGATTCCGTAGAGGATCGTGTGGCTGGCCTTGATGCGGGGGCGGACGACTATCTCGTCAAGCCGTTTGAGTTTTCGGAGCTGCTCGCGCGTCTGCGTGCGCTCGGCCGACGCTCGACACAGCGGATTCAGCATGAGGTGGATGAGATCGGCGGATTTAAACTCAACCGCACGGCCAATATTCTCGAAAAAAACGGAAAGATGATCCAACTCTCTCCACGCGAGTTCCAGCTCTTCGATCTTTTGGCGCAGAATATCGGTATCGTTGTGCCGCGCGACATTATACTGGATCGTATTTGGGGTCTTGAGGCTGATGTCAGCTCGAATAACATTGATTCCTATATGAAAATGCTGCGCAAAAAGCTGGATGCCGCCGGCGAAGGTTCCGCGATCAAGACGATTCGCGGCGTAGGCTACAAGCTGGAGCCGCAGCCTTGAACGAGCAGAATATATTCGGCCGCAGTCGGCTGCGGCTGATGCTGCGCTACGCGCTCGTTATGGGAGGACTAGTCATCGTCCTCCTCTTTGCGATGCATAAAACAATGGAGTGGGCAATTACGTCGGAGCAGGCACGCGAACTTCTTGACACGGCGAACAGTATCGCGGAATCACAGGCATATTACGAACTCCATCCGGGTGCCGATACGGATGAGGCCCAGCTGTACCGCAGCATGAATGATCGCCTCTTCTACTATGTGTTCAACGAAGAGGGGCGATTGATTAAATTTTCACGTGCCTCATATCGTATCGAGTCGTTTATTCTCGATATCATAGGAACGTGGAATGCTCCCGAACGTGAGGTCCGTGTATTTACAAAGACCGATGAGCGCGGGGGGCAGACAAAGCTCATGATGACGGCACAGACCGTCGTTAATCCGCCGCTTCCTCTGCAGACGGTATATGTCGGTAAGGATGTTACCGCTATGTATAACGGTATGGAGAAAGCGACGTCGGCGCTTGCCGTTTTGGGTGGCGCTGCGCTGGTTTTTGCTGCCGGCATCGGATACATTCTTTCCGGCGGTGCCATGAAGCCTGTGCGGGAAGCATATGAGCGTCAGCGCCAATTTGCCGCCGACGCCTCTCATGAACTGCGTACGCCGCTTGCTGTCGTGCTGGCATCAGCGGATCTTCTGCGCAGCGATACGTCGATTACCTCTCCATTTTTAAAACAGGTCATTGAAGACGTTCGTGATGAGGTCAAGAAGATGACCAAATTGGTGGGGGATCTCCTCACCGTCGCCCGCACAGACGGCAAGGCGAGCCAATTGAAAATGATCCGTATGGATATTGTCGCGGCGGCACAGCAGACTGTACGCATTATGCGTCCCTTTGCTGAGAAAAAGGATATCGTGATCGAAGAGGTCTTGCCGAAAAAGGCGGAACTGTGTGCGGACGAGCAGAAAATACGACAGCTGATCCTAATCCTCGTGGACAACGCCGTCAAGTATACGCCGGAGCACGGGCATATCAAGCTGTCTGTCACAGCGGATAAAGGGGAAGTCCTTCTCTCCGTATCGGATTCAGGAATCGGCATAGCGCCGGAGCATCGGGAGCGGATCTTCGATCGTTTCTATCGTGTGGATAAGGCTCGTTCTCGTCGAATGGGCGGAAACGGCCTGGGGCTTGCCATCGCCCGCGAGATTGTGGAGGCACATCACGGACATATTTCACTTGAGAGCGTGCCGGGGAAAGGCACAGTGTTCCATGTGCGGTTCAAAGAAAAGATCAAAAGTTAAACGGAGTTAAAGTTCATAATATGGAGAAGGAAAAAAAGATGCCGGGGGTTCATGGTGGATGTTGACAGAATGAAGGACACACCGTTCATCCGTCTGGATCATGTGACGCATATTTACGGAGCGGAGGATGCTGCGCCACACAAGGCCCTCAACGACATCTCTCTGTCCATTTGTACCGGTGAGTTTGTGGCAGTCCTGGGGGCGAACGGTTCCGGAAAATCGACACTTGCGCGCCATCTGAATGCATTGCTCCTCCCCACGGAGGGACACTGCACGATCGGCGGACGAGATACGCTTGATCCGGCACAACGACTTCATATCAGGCAGGACGTTAGTATGGTGTTTCAAAATCCGGATAATCAGCTCGTTGCGGCGGTCGTCGAAGATGACGTTGCCTTTGGACCAGAGAATCTCGGCATCCCTCCGGAAGAGATTCGAAAGCGTGTGCGGGATGCGCTTGTACTCGTCGGTATGGAATCTCATCGGCATGATTCGCCGCATCTTCTTTCGGGCGGACAGAAACAACGCGTCGCCATTGCGGGAGCACTCGCGATGCAGACGCGCGCGCTTGTGCTTGATGAGCCAACGGCGATGCTTGATCCGCGGGGGCGTGCGGAAGTTCTGTCCGCAGTCGGGATGTTGCATGAAAAATATGGTATGACCATCGTCTATATCACACATTTTATGGAGGAAGCGATTGCCGCCGATCGAATCGTACTGATGCATGAGGGACAGATTGTCATAGACGGTACACCGCATGAAGTTTTTTCCGATACGCGGCGCGTGAAGGCGTTAGGCCTCGACGTTCCTCTTGCAGCCGACCTAGCGGAACGACTGCGCCGCAAAGGAATGAAACTCCCGCCGCGCATATTGACAGATGAGGAGTTGATACGGTGCCTATTCGAGTAGAATCCGTCTCCTACACATATATGGAGGACACGCCCCTGTCGCATACGGCGCTGCACGATCTCTCACTGACAATTCAGGATGGATCCTTTACGGCGATTGCAGGAGAGACCGGTGCGGGAAAATCCACGCTGATACAAATGATCGGCGGTTTGATTGCGCCGACAAAGGGCGATATTTTTATAGACGATGTGCCGCTTTTCGGAAAGACGGCCAAAGAACGCAAAGCCGCATCTATAGTGCGGCTTCGCGTCGGTATGGTATTTCAATATCCGGAGCATCAGCTCTTTGAGGAGACGGTATACGAAGATATCGCATTTGGGCCGAGGAATCAAGGGCTTTCGGAGCAAGAGACAGATGTACGCGTTCGGGATGCCATGGATCTCGTACAGCTGAACGACGCATATCGGGATCGTTCTCCGTTTGCATTGTCCGGAGGAGAACAGAGGCGCGTCGCAATTGCCGGCGTACTTGCACTTTGCCCCAGCTATCTCGTCTTGGACGAACCGGCGGCAGGCCTTGATCCATGCGGCCGGGAATCGTTGATGTCGCTGCTTTCCATGCTTCACAAAGAGCGGAATATGACCGTCATCCTCGTCTCGCACAGTATGGAGGATATTCTGCGTGCGGCAAATCATCTTGTTCTGATTGCTGCCGGGCGGGTGGTCGGAGAGGGGGCGCCGAATGTTCTCTTCCGCAACAGCTCTCTACTTGAACGAGCGTCGCTGCGTGCGCCGCATATTTTAACGCTGGGACAAAAAATCACAGACGCGGGATACGACGTAATCGGCTGTACTTCTACAGAGGAGATGGCGCGGCGTATTATTGATCTGCAAAATAGATGAGTCTAAACATACCGGATAACAATATGTCCGGTATGTTTATTCTTATACCTTCATAAATCGAAATTTATCCCTAGTTTAGATAAATTTCCCCGTGTTTTGGACGGTTTCTAAAATCCGTACATTTGCATGGAATGCCCGTTTTTGCTATACTGAGATGAAATTTCTTACTGTGGGAGAGGCGAAGTGCAGCGTGGGAAAAATAACGGATAAGACGGTATCCGATACACAGGAAAAAAAGGACCGCACTTTTATAAAATACGCGGGAGCTGTGTTCGCGTTTTCCTTTGTCTTGGTTTACGCTTTTTATTACATCGGGGGATATTATCTATCGGGCTCTCTGCGCGATATGACCGGATTTCATCAAGATAACGAGCAAGAATTGGCATATGTGCTCCTTATGGGGGTCGATCGTAGGGAAGGGGATATCGGGCGCAGCGATACGCTGATGCTTGCCGCAATCGATGAAGAAAAAGGACGCGCTTCCTTACTGTCCATTCCGCGTGATACGCGCACGCGCGTTGGAAACTATGGCTACGATAAGATCAACCACGCCTACGCCTACGGCGGGCACAAGCTGACGCTTTCTTCCGTCAGTGCGCTGCTCGATGTGCCCGTCGCACATTATATCCTAATCGACACATCGGCATTTGAACGCATCGTGGACGCCGTCGGCGGTGTGGATATCGACGTTGAGAAGCGCATGCATTATGAAGATCCGTGGGATGACAACGGCGGACTGGTTATCGACCTCTATCCGGGAGAGCAGCATATGGACGGCGCCCATGCAATTCAGTATGTGCGTTATCGCGACGGCGAGGGAGATATCGGGCGTATTGCACGGCAGCAGAAATTCATGCGGGCGTTTTTTGCACAGCTGATCTCACCGCAGGTTCTTCCTCGTTTATCTTCCGTGATAGACGAACTGACGCGTGCCGTCGAGACAGATTTGTCTGCACGCCAGATCATAACGCTGATCAAGCGGTTTAAAGATGTTGAAGCAAATGGTCTGACGATGCAGACGGTGATTGGCACACCGGCCTATCTTGGCGATATTAGTTATTGGATTCCGGATATCGTAGAGACCAGAAAAGCTCTGTTCGAAGGCGTGGGGGTCGACTATCCAGCCGCGCTGCTCGCACAGGCAGAGCATGATGATGCCGCATACAAAGCGGATATGCCCGAGCGCCTGCGAAAGATGATGGAGGAATCACCGGAGAAGGAGACGTTGCCTTCTTCCGAAGAGCTTCTTGCCGAAGGGAATCGTGAAATTGAAGCGACTCGTGCCGCCAAAAAGGAAACAATGAAGGAAAAGCCGGCCGAAGAAAAAAATCAGAGGGAGCGGCTGTCTGTAAGTAAAGAACCTGCACAGGATACGCCGCAAGATATTTCCGTGATGGTCATCAATTCCAGTGGAATAGACGGTGCCGGCGCGGCAGTCGCCGATATTTTGCGCGGGAAAGGATTCCGTATTTCGAGCGTGGAGACGGGACAATCCTCAGATCGGCCAAAGACAGCCATTATGACCGCGGAAAAGCATGTGAACATGTTCTATGGCATGCCGTTCCCCTGTGTGATCATGCCTGTCGACGGGGCGGGAGAGCATCAGGCCATTGTCATTATAGGAAAAGATTACGGCGAAAATACATCAAAGCCAAAGGAGGGCACGGAAGAGTAATATGGGCAGCTTGAAAGTCATGGACCTTGAAAAGGCCTACGGCATCCGCACCTTATTCTCCAACGTGAACTTTGAGATATTGCCGGGAGATAAGGTCGGCCTTGTCGGAGCCAACGGCACGGGAAAGACGACGCTCATGCGGCTGCTTCTCGGCCGAGAGGAGTCGGACGGGGGACAGGTGTCGATGGACCGTGCCGATACCGTCGGTTACGTGGAACAACAGGCACAGTTTGAGGATGGAACGCTCTATGAGGAACTGCGGCGGGCCTTCGCGGACGTCATCGATCTCGGCGCACAGAAGGAGGAGATGGAGCGGCGCATCGCCGCGGGCGCGGCGGAGGAAGAACTCGCCGCCTATGGGAATCTCGTCGCGCGGTTCGAGGCGCTGGACGGGTACGACTTTGAGCGCCGGATCCGCCGCGTGGCGTTCGGGCTTGGGTTCTCCGAGGAGGATCTTGCAAAGAATGTTCACTATTTTTCCGGGGGGCAGACGACGCGCATCTGCCTCGCCAAGGCGCTCCTGCGGGCGCCGGATTTCCTCTTTTTGGACGAACCGACCAACCATCTCGATATCCGGATGATCGAGTGGCTGGAAAAATTTTTACAAAACTATCGCGGCGGCGTCCTTCTAATCTCACATGACCGTTATTTTTTGGATCGCGTAACGACACGGATCCTTGAACTCGATCACCGCGAAGTTACGGTCTATACGGGAAACTATACGCGTTACATGCGTGTGAAGACGGATCGGCGTGCGGCTCTCCAGGCTGCGTATGAAAAGCAGCAGGCCCATATCCGCAAGACGGAGGAGTACATCAGCCGCTATCGTGCGGGGATCAAATCCAAGCAGGCGCGCGGCCGTCAAAGTCAGCTGAATCGCTTGGAGCGCATTGTGCTGCCGCCCGCAGCAGCGGCGTTCAACTACTTTGCGTTCAGTCCGCCGCCGGAATGTGCGCAGCGTGTGGCGGAGCTTGAAGATATCTCATTTTCCTATCAAAGCCGTTCTGTGCTCAATCGGGTCTCTCTTCTGATTCGAAAGGGGGACGGCGTTGCCCTCATCGGTGAAAACGGTGCGGGGAAGACAACGCTGCTGCAGATTCTTGTCGGCGAACTAGAGGCAAGCGGTCGTGTGAAGATCGGCAGCCGTGTCAAAATCGGGTATTTTTCACAGCAGCACGAAGGCCTCGATCCGGCCAAAACGATTTTAGATGAAATATGTTATACGTTTGGTCTCAGTGAAGAGACTGCACGCAGCTATCTTGGCGCCTTCCTATTTCACGGCGATGACGTTATACGCCGTATCGGATCCCTTTCGGGCGGTGAACAGGCACGCGTGGCATTTTTAAAACTCATGCTGACGGGTGCAAATTTCCTTGTTCTTGACGAACCGACGAACCATTTGGATATTCCAGCGCGTGAGGCGGTGGAAGAAGCGCTGATGGCGTTTCCGGGGACCTTTATTGCCGTTTCACACGACCGTTATTTTCTCGATAAGGTTGCGAACTGCATATTGGAACTTGCGGACGGACATGTCACGGAATATCTTGGCAACTATAGTTACTATCTGATGAAAAAGGAAGCCGAGGCAGAATCTAACGCATCTGTTTCCGAGGGAAAGTCTAGAAAGAAAACCGCCTCCGTACAATCCGTACGGAGGATCGAAAAATCAGATGCCGCCGCCGTCTCCATTCAATCCAATGCGGTTGGCACGCATCGTATGAGCGAAGAAAAACGCCGAGAATTAACAGAGCGTATGGAAGCCGAAATCGCAATGGCGGAGGCGGAACTCAAAGGCCTGGAATATGAGATGAACAAGCCCGAAACACAGGCGGATCCGCTGCGCAGCAGCGCGGTCGCCGACGCGTATGCCGCAAAAGAACTGGAACTCGCACAGCGTTATGAAAAATGGGAACGGCTGATGGAGGCTTGATGTGGAGATCCAACAAAATCTCGGATTCCGTCCGGATGCAGAAGAGTTGACGGGAACAGTCGATCATATTATTTTTTCATCGAGCGACGGTGCATTTTCCGTATTTCGTCTGCGCATGGAAAATCGGGGAAAGTGTACCGCGACGACAAAGGGGGCGGCACCTCTGGTCGGTCAAGAAGTCCGACTGATCGGCGGCTGGATCACGCATCCGCGTTTTGGGCGTCAATTTCAAGCGGTACGGATGCAGATCAGTGCACCTACGAATGCCGCGGGAATGGAACGTTTCTTGGCATCGGGGGGCATTGAGGGTGTCGGTCCCGCTATGGCAAGACGCATTGTGGAACGCTTCGGTGCAGATTCTTTTGCCGTCATTGAGACCGCACCGCATCGGCTGAAGGAAGTTTCCGGCATCGGACCTAAAACGGTCGATAAAATCGTATCGTCCTATATGAGACAAGCCGAACTTCGAGACATCATGCTTTGGCTTGAAGATCACGGCGTAACGGGAGGATATGCCGCACGTATATTTAAAGCATATGGATCGCTTGCCGTGCAGGTGCTGGAAACGGCACCTTATCGCTTAGCGCAGGAAATCGACGGCATTGGCTTTATGACGGCGGACACCATCGCCATAGCGGCAGGATGGGAGAAAAATGCGGCGGAGCGCATTACCGCCGGCATTTCCTACGAACTCATTCAAATCGCCTCGGGGGGACACTGCTGCATTCCGGAACATATTCTAACGGATCGATCGGCACAGCGGCTGGGCGTCAGTCGGGGCGATGTGATGGAGATCCTCTCGCGCGAGGTGCATACGGGGCGGCTCTATGCCGTTGACGATATGGGGGAACGGCTCATCTATCCGCCGCATCTCTACCAAGCAGAGGAGCGTACAGCGCGGATGCTGCTGACACTCCAGCGGGAGGCGGCGTACATCCGCGTACACGATGCCGCAGCGCTCGTCGCCGCATGGGAGGCGAACCATGACGTCAGACTGGCCGCCGCGCAGCGCGCGGCTGTGACGGCCTCTCTCGAGCACGGCGTGCTCGTTTTGACAGGCGGCCCGGGTACGGGAAAGACGACGGTCATAAGCAGCATCATCGATATTTTGGAGGCACAGGGCCTTGAGATCATGCTCGGCGCGCCGACCGGACGCGCGGCGAAGCATCTGGCGGAGGCAACGGGCAAGCCCGCCGCGACGATCCATCGCATGCTCGAGGCACAGGGCGGAGAAGACGGCGCCATGCGCTTTGCGCGCGATGCAGAGATGCAGCTGGAAGCGGACGTCGTCATCATTGACGAAGTCTCCATGATGGACATTGTGCTCATGTTTCATTTTCTCACGGCCGTTCTGCCGGGGACGCACGTGATCTTTGTCGGCGATGTGGACCAGCTTCCGGCGGTGGGGCCGGGCTCTGTCCTCAAGGATATTCTTCGGTCGGGTGTGATCCCGAGCATTCGCCTGACAGAGATCTTCCGGCAGGACAGCGCGGGAACCATCGCGCACAATGCGCATGCGATCAACGGGGGGCATGTGCCCGCGTTTTCCGCAGCGGATTTTTCCTTTCTCCCCATAACATCGAGCGAGGAGGCGGCGGAGCAAATCGTTGCGCTCTCTTTAAAACTGCTGCGGGAAAGCGGCGGGGCGCTCTCCGTGATGGACGTGCAGGTCCTCTCTCCGATGCGGCGCGAGGCGTGCGGGGTCGATCTGCTCAACCGGCGCCTTCAAGCAGCGCTGAATCCGCCTACGGCAGAAAAATCAGAAATGGCGGGGCTGCGCCTCGGGGATAAGGTGATGCAGACGCGCAACGATTACACGAAGGGCGTGTTCAACGGCGACATCGGAACGATCGCATGGATGGATGGCGAACATCTCAGCGTTCATTTCTTAGATGATATGGAGGTTTCGTATACGCGGGATGAACTCTCGGCGCTCACGCTCGCGTATGCGATGAGTGTTCACAAGAGTCAGGGAAGCGAATATGCCGTCGTTATTCTTCCGCTTGTCCGTGCGCATCATATCATGCTGCAGCGCAATCTGCTCTACACTGCTGTGACACGTGCCAAGAAACGCGTGATCATCGTCGGCGACCCGACCGCGCTCTATACCGCCGTCAGCAACGATCGGACACGGCGGCGCTATACGCTGCTTGCCGAACGGTTGGTGGAAAAGATTTAAAGCCCGTGACCGTAATAGTTGATTTTTCCGCCGGGAAACAGTATAATAAGAAAAATCGGTGTTGCCTTTTAAAAGGGTCCTGTGAGGCCTTAAAGGAGTATTCAATAAAATGCAAAACATTATTCGTCTATCCGTTTTAGAACACAAGCTTTTCTATGCATTCGCATGGGAGAGCTTTTTTATTGCTGAAGGAGGGGGCATATGAGCCGGGAACTGTCGCTGAAAGGACGAGATATTCTTGCGCTGGAAGATTTCTCCGCGGAGGAAATACGTCTGATTTTAAATACGGCGAAGGAAATGAAAAATATTGTCGGGCGGGATATTAAAAAGGTGCCTGCCCTGCGCGGGAAATCCATCGTCACCTTGTTCTATGAGCCGAGCACGCGCACGCGGACATCCTTCGAACTTGCGGGAAAATATCTCGGCGCCGATGTCGTTAATATTACATCGGGTACGTCGAGCATCGTAAAGGGGGAGAGTCTGCGCGATACACTCTATACAATCGAAGCGATGGGGGTAGATGCGATTGTCATGCGCCACAAGGCGGAAGGTGCCGCGGCATATGCGGCGTCCGTTGTCTCGCCCGTCATCGTCAATGCGGGAGACGGCGCACACGCGCATCCCTCGCAGGGCCTTCTCAATCTTTATACGATTGAAGAAAATATGGGGAAACTGGAGGGGCTCAAGGTCGCGATTCTCGGGGATGTCCTGCACAGCCGCGTCGCGCGCTCCGATATACAGGGGATGCGCAAGATGGGGCTTGAGATCCATATTGCCGGTCCAAGGCCGCTGCTTCCAAGGTTTTTGCACGAGGAAGAAGGTATCACGGTACACGACCGCGTGGAGGATGCTATAGAAGACGCGGATGTTGTGGAGGTACTCCGCATTCAATTGGAGCGTATGAAGGGCGGTCTCTTCCCCTCAACACGGGAATATGCACGTATTTATGGGCTCAGCGAGGAGCGTTTGAAACGCGCCAATAAAAATGCGATCGTCCTGCATCCGGGACCGATGAACAGGGGATGGGAAATCTCCGAATCAGTTGCCTATCATGTGCAGTCAAGGATTCAAGAAGAAGTGAAGAACGGCGTTGCGGTTCGCATGGCGCTCTTTACCTTAGCTTTGATGGGAGGAAAACACAAATGAGTGCGCTTCTTTTGAAAGGCGGACAAGTGATTGATCCTGCCTCAAAACGAAACGAAGTCTGTGATATCTTGATAGAAAACGGTATCATCCAAAAGGTCGGAAAAAATCTGAAAGCCCCGCATGCCGAAGTTTATGATGCATCGGGGAAGATTGTTGCGCCCGGCTTGATCGATATGCACGTTCATTTCCGTGAACCAGGACAGGAAGCCAAGGAGGATTTCGCCTCCGGATCCCGTGCCGCTGCGGCGGGAGGTTATACCACAGTCGCTACAATGCCAAACACGAGTCCCGTTGTCGATACGGCGGCCCTCGTTCGGGGTCTGCAAAAGCGCGCCGAGGATGTATCCGTCATCCATATCCGCATCATTGGCGCCGTGACAAAGAACCAAGAGGGCAAAGAACTTGCAGAACTGGGTGACATGGCCGAGGCGGGTGCCGTCGCCTTTTCGGACGACGGACATTTCGATCCGTCGGCAAAGGTACTGCTGAGTGCCTATGATTATCTCTGTCCTTTCAATAAGGCAATCATCAATCACGAGGAGGATCATACCCTTGTTGAAGAGGGGGCGATGAACGAGGGGCACCGGAGCGCCATGCTCGGCATCAAGGGACGCCCGACGGTCGCCGAGGACATTGCGGTCGCCCGCGATATTATGCTCGCGGAATACGCGGGCGCCCATGTGCATGTGGCACATATCAGTTCTGCACGGTCCGTCGAACTCGTACGGGAGGCAAAGGCGCGCGGTGTGCATGTGACGACGGAGGTAACGCCGCACCACCTCACGATGACCGACGATCTGGTCGATCCCGTCGACAGTTCGACAAAGGTCAATCCGCCGCTGCGCACAGCGAAGGACGTTGCGGCGGCGGTCGCGGGACTCACGGACGGCACGATCGATATGGTCGTAACGGATCATTCCCCGCACGAGCGCGAGGAAAAGGACCGGGAGTATATCTACGCGCCCAGCGGCTTTCCCGGACTTGAGACGGCGCTCGGCGTTCTGCTGACAGATCTCGTGCATACGGGGAAAATCGACATCGAAACGCTGATCGAACGCATGACGTATGCGCCTGCACGCGTCTTCGGGCTGGATGCGGGAACCCTGCGCGAGGGAGCGGCGGCGGATGTCGCCGTCATAGACCCGGCGCTCGTCTGGACGGTCGAGGAAGACAACTTCTACACGCGGGGGAGCCATTCGCCCTTTGTCGGGCGGAGCCTCAAGGGCAAAGCGGTTCTGACTGTGGTCGACGGCGAAATTGTCATGAAGGATGGTGTGGTCGTTAAATGAACGGAAAACTGATCCTAGAGGACGGCACGGTCTTTCACGGAGATCTTTTGGACGGCACGCCGCAGTCTGTGGGCGAAGTCGTCTTTACGACATGTATGACGGGGTATCAGGAATGTCTGACAGACCCGTCCTTTTGCGGGCAGATCCTAACGATGACCTATCCGCTGATCGGGAATTACGGCGTCGCGGAGCAGTTCATGCAGGCGCCGCATCCCTTCGTGCGGGGATTCGTCATCGGAGAGCTCTGCGACATGCCGAACAACTGGCAGTCCGAGGGCACGCTCAGAGATTTCCTACAGAAATATCATCTTCCTTGTCTATATAACGTAGATACAAGAGCGGTCACGAGACACATTCGCTCCGTGGGTGCGATGAAGGGCGTGCTTGTATCCGCCGATGCCTCTGCCGAAGAAATTCGGCATCTTCAAGCAGCGGAACTCCCACGCGATCACGTGGAAACCGTAACGACGCGGGAGACCTATGTACTCGAGACGCCGCTTGCAGATGCGCCGCATATCGTCGCCATGGATTTCGGCGTGAAGCGCAGCATCCTGCAGAACATCAACCGGATCGGTGCAAGGGTGACCGTCGTGCCCTCGCATACGACGGCGGATGAGGTTCTCGCGTACGATCCGGACGGCATTTTCCTCTCCAACGGGCCGGGGGATCCGCAGGACGTTCCGCAGATCGTGGAGGAGATTCGGAAGCTCGCTGGGAAAAAGCCCATCTTCGGCATCTGTCTCGGTCATCAGCTCCTCGCGCTGACCTTCGGCGCCAAGACATACAAGATGAAATTCGGACATCGCGGCGGCAATCAGCCCGTCAAGAACCTAAAAACGGGGCAGGTGCATATCTCCGCGCAGAACCACGGCTACGCAGTGGATCCTGATTCTCTCACAGGAACACCGCTGGAAGTCACACATATCAATGTCAACGACGATACGATCGAAGGGCTGCGCCATACGTCACTCCCCATATTTTCCGTACAGTATCATCCGGAGGCCGCACCCGGCCCGGACGACAATATGTACCTCTTTGACGCGTTTTGGGATCTGATGAAGGGAGCGTGAGAATATGCCGCGCAAAAAGAATTTGAACAAGGTGATAGTCATCGGCTCCGGGCCGATCATCATCGGGCAGGCGGCAGAGTTCGACTACGCCGGTTCTCAGGCATGCCGTGCCCTCAAGGAGGACGGTCTTGAGGTCGTGCTTGTCAACAGCAATCCCGCGACCATCATGACGGATACGCATATCGCGGACCGCGTCTATATTGAGCCACTGACCGTCGATTTCCTAACGGAGATCATTGCCAAGGAAAAACCGGACGGCCTGCTCGCGACGCTCGGCGGGCAGGCGGGGCTGAACCTTGCCGTGCAGCTTGCCGAACAGGGGATACTCACGCAGCACGGCGTGGAACTGCTCGGAACGTCGCTCGACGCCATTGAAAAGGCGGAGGACCGCGAGCGCTTCAAAGAGACGATGGAAAAACTCGGCGAGCCGATTCCGGAAAGTACGATTGTGGAAGATATCCCCTCCGCAGTTGCATTTGCAAATAGAATCGGATATCCCGTCATTGTCCGCCCAGCGTATACAATGGGCGGAACGGGCGGCGGAATCGCGGAGAACGAGGAAGAACTCATTGCCATCGTAATCAAGGGACTCAACTACTCCATGATCGGACAGGTACTCATCGAACGCAGCGTGGCGGGATGGAAGGAAATCGAGTTCGAGGTCATCCGCGACGGGCGGGACAACTGCATCACCGTTTGCAGCATGGAAAATTTTGATCCCGTCGGCGTTCATACGGGAGACAGCATCGTTGTCGTGCCTGCACAGACGCTGACGGATCGTGAATACCAGATGCTGCGCAGCGCCAGCCTGCGGATCATCCGGGAACTCGGTATCGAGGGGGGCTGCAACGCACAGTACGCCCTCGATACGCAGAGCGACCGATACTATGTGATCGAGGTCAACCCGCGCGTCAGCAGATCGTCGGCGCTCGCATCGAAGGCCACAGGGTACCCGATCGCCAAGGTCTCCTCGAAGATCGCCATCGGCTACACATTGGATGAGATCGTGAACTCCGTCACCCAAAAGACGAAGGCCTGCTTTGAGCCGACCATCGATTACTGCGTCGTCAAATTCCCGCGCTGGCCGTTTGATAAATTTGTCTATGCCGATCACACGCTTGGAACGCAGATGAAGGCGACTGGCGAGGTCATGTCGATTGACCGCAGTTTTGAGGGTGCGATTCTCAAGGCTGTGCGTTCCCTTGAGATCGGCGTGCACCGCCTCTATATGGAGCGCTTCGCCGCGTGGGACGACGATCTTGTGCGCAAGCACCTGGCATACGTCAACGACGAGCGCATCTTCCTCATTGCCGAAGCGCTGCGCCGCGGCAAATTGTCGGTTGAAGACATCTCCGAGATCACAAAGATCGACAAATGGTTCATCCATAAGCTGAAGCACATCACGGACGTTGAGAACCGGCTCGCCGGCGCGCCGCTGACGCCGAAGCTACTTGCCGCCGCCAAATGGGTCGGACTTGCCGACGTGTCGATCGCGGAACTCACGCATAAGACGGTCGATGAGATCCGCAGCATGCGCCTGACGAACGGCATTCGGCCATGCTATAAAATGGTCGATACCTGCGCCGCCGAGTTCGAAGCCGCGACGCCGTATTATTACTCGACATTCCGCGCCGCAGAGGACGAAGTCGCCGTATCGGACAAGAAGAAGGTGCTCGTCCTCGGCTCGGGTCCGATCCGCATCGGACAGGGCGTTGAGTTCGACTACTGTTCGGTGCATTCAGTCTGGGCGCTCCGCAGCATGGGCATCGAGGCGATCATCGTCAACAACAATCCGGAGACGGTCAGCACGGATTTTGACATCTCCGACCGCCTTTACTTCGAGCCGCTCACCGTCGAGGACGTGCTGAACATCGCGGACAAGGAAAAACCGGACGGCATTATCGTGCAGTTCGGCGGACAGACCGCGATCAATCTTGCCGCGGCGCTCGAACGCGCGGGGCTGCGGGTCTACGGGACGTCGGTCGACGACATCGACCGTTCCGAGGACCGCGAACGGTTCGACGAGGTGCTGATGCGGACGGGCATTTCCCGCCCCGAGGGGATCAGCGTAACGAATCTCGACGACGCCGTCGCGGGTGCGGCGCGCATCGGCTATCCCGTGATGGTACGCCCCTCCTATGTGCTCGGCGGCCGTGCGATGGAGATTGTATATAATGAAGATGAACTGCGCGACTACATGAAGCGCGCAGTGAAGGTCACGCCGGATCATCCCGTGCTGGTCGACCGCTACATGCAGGGGACGGAGGTGGAGGTTGACGCGGTCTCCGACGGCGTGGACGTCGTTATTCCCGGAATTATGGAGCACATCGAGCGCGCGGGGATCCACTCGGGCGACAGCATCGCGGTCTATCCGCCGCAGACGCTCCCGGCGCGCGTCATCTATACCATCATCGACTATACGAAACGCCTTGCCGTTGCGCTCCACGTCAAAGGGCTGCTGAACATCCAATTCGTCGTCGCGCATGACGAGGTCTTCATCATCGAGGTCAACCCGCGCTCCAGCCGAACGGTGCCGTTCCTCTCGAAGATCACGAACGTCAATATGGTCGGCGTGGCGACGCAGGTCGCCATGGGGGCGACGCTGAAGGAGCTCGGTTTCCATTCGGGGCTGATTCCGCCGCGCCCGTACGTCGCGGTCAAGGCGCCCGTCTTCTCGTTCGCGAAGATGACGGATGTCGATATTTCCCTCGGCCCCGAGATGAAGTCCACGGGCGAGGTCATGGGCATCGACTATCACTATGCCCGCGCGCTCTATAAGGCGATCGTCGGCTCCGGGCTCAACATCCCGACAAAGGGGCGGCTCCTCTTTACCGTGGCGGATAAGGACAAGGAGGAGATGAAACAGCTCGCGAAGGCGTTCTCCGAATTCGATTTTGACATCGTTGCGACGGAGGGCACGGCGAAATCCATTGCCGCGCTCGGCATCGACGTTGAGGTCGTGGGCAAGGTACACGAGCGCAGTTCCGACATCATCGAGATGATCAAGAGCGGACGGATCAACATGGTCATCAATACGCTGACGCAGGGCAAGCATTCTGCGCGCGACGGCTTCAAGATCCGCCGCGCGACGGTCGAACACGGCATCGCCTGCCTGACCTCGCTCGATACGGCGTGGGAGGTGCTGCGCGTGCTGGAATTCATGCGTAAGCGGCGCCTCGTCTATGCGCTCGCCATCCAAGATTATGTCGGCGGAGGGGACGACCTTGCCTAAATTCGTTGAGGAAGCCGCGATTACGGCGCATGAGCGCCTCATTGCCGGGGTGTACCGCATGACGCTGACATCGCCCGCCGTCGCCGCACATGCGCTGCCCGGACAGTTCGTGGACGTCTCCGTGCCGCACGGGACAAGCATCCTGCGGCGTCCGCTCGGCATCGCCGAGGTATCGCGCACAGAGGGGTGGATTCGCCTCATCTACCGCACTGTAGGGCGGGGGACACAGGCGCTCGCCGCAGCGCGGCCCGGCGCATATGTCTCCGTGCTCGGACCGCTCGGCAGGGGATTTCATACGGACCTGGGGCATCCGCTGCTCGTCGGCGGCGGCATGGGGCTGACGCCGCTCCTCTTCTTTGCGGCCGAGAGCGCGAGGACGGCGAGTGTGCTCATGGGCGGGCGCACGAAAGAGGAGCTCTTTTGGGAGCGCATCTACGCGCCCTATGTCCGCGGGCTCTTCATGACGACGGACGACGGTTCGCACGGTGTGAAGGGCTTCGTGACGACGGTTCTGCCGGATCTCCTCGCAGGCGGGGACTACGACGGGGTCGCCGTCTGCGGACCGCCCGCGATGATGCGGCGCGTCGCCGCCATTGCCGCATCACACGGCGTCTCCTGCGAGGTCTCGTTGGAGCGTCATATGGCGTGCGGACTCGGCGCCTGTCTTTCCTGCGCCGTCGACACCAAGCACGGACGGCGCAAGGTCTGCAAGGACGGCCCCGTATTCCCGGCCGGTGAGGTGTATGATGACGCGTCATGAGATGGACGGCCGCCTGCAGACCTCCGTCGCGGGCATCAAGATGCGCACGCCGGTGCTCGCGGCATCGGGGACCTTTGGCTTTGGCGAGGAGTTCGCGGATTTCGTCGATCTGTCCCGCCTCGGCGGCGTCATGGTCAAGGGCACGACGCTCAAGCCGCGGCGCGGCAACGAGGGCGTCCGCGTCGCCGAGACGCCGCAGGGGATGCTGAACTGCATCGGGCTTGAGAACCCGGGCGCGGACGTGCTGCTGACAGAGATTCTGCCGCGTATCCGTCCCTATAACATGAACGTGATCGTCAACATCTCCGGCAGTTCCGTCGAGGACTATGCGCAGATTGCGGAGCGGCTCAATGTGCCGGATGTCGCGGCGCTTGAAATCAATATCTCCTGTCCGAACGTCAAGGAGGGCGGGATCGTGTTCGGCACCGATCCGCATGCAGCGGCCGCGGTCGTGCGCGCCGTGCGGCAGCGCACGCAAAAGCCCGTTATCGCAAAGCTGTCCCCTAATGTCACCAGCATTACGGAGATGGCGCTTGCCGTGGAGGCCGCGGGCGCGGACATCATCTCGCTCATCAATACGCTGATCGGCATGCAGATCGACATTCACCGATGGCGGCCGGTGCTCGGCAACCGCACCGGGGGCCTCTCGGGACCCGCGGTCAAACCCGTCGCGCTGCGCATGGTCTGGGATGTCGCGCGCGCCGTCCGTGTCCCGGTCATCGGGATGGGCGGCATTGCGTCGTGGGAGGACGCCGTGGAGTTCTTCCTCGCGGGGGCCTCCGCCGTAGCCGTCGGTACGGCGAACTTCAGCGATCCGCGCATTACGATGAAGATCTGCGACGGCCTTGCGCGTTATCTGCAGGAGCGCGGCATCTCCCATATCAACGAGATCGTGGGGAAAGCGTGGGATGAGCCGTCGGTCTAATTCGGCTGAATGAATTCCGAAGAAATCTTAATAGGACCAACGGCATATTTTTCAAAAATTTTTTCTAATATATGGACAATACGTTCGCCATTGTCTGAATTCTCCTATACCATACAAGGGCTATGGGCGATTTTGACACCTGACCGCCATCTGTGGTATAATTTCCCCATTGGTATGAGAAACCGAGGCAATCGCGTTCACCGCACGGTGAATGAGGAAAGTCCGAGCTCCGCAGGGCAGTGTGCTGGATAACGTCCAGCGAGGGTGACCTTAGGGACAGTGCCATAGAAATTTAAACCGCCGGCTATGCCGGTAAGGGTGGAAAGGTGCGGTAAGAGCGCACCAGCAGTCGAGTGATCGGCTGGCTTTGGTAAACCCCACATGGAGCAAGACCAAATAGGGAAGGATTGAGGCGGCCCGCCGGCCTTCCGGGTAGTGTCGCTTGAGCCGGCAGGCAACCGTCGGCCCAGATAAATGATTGTCACCGCCGCAAGGCGGAACAGAACTCGGCTTATTGGTTTTCTCGTAGCCAATATTAATGACGTATTCTCTGTGGAAGGAAGTGTTTGCTTGCGAAAGAAAATTAAGATTCTTGCATTATCCGCAATGCTTCTCTGCTCCGCATCCATTGCGAGTGCAGAGTCGTTCCAAATTGGAGATCAAGGAACGGATGTTGCCGAAATCCAAGGACAGCTTTCCAGCGTTGGGTATGATGTCGTCGCCGACGGTGATTTCGGCCCCGCGACAGCTGAAGCTGTGAAAGAATTCCAAGCAGCACATGGTCTTGTGGTCGACGGGATGGTCGGTCCCGCGACATATGAGGCTCTTCTAGGAAAAGCGATGCCGCAGGTCAGCCGCGGATCAAACTATATCGTCCGCCGCGTGATTTCGGATTCAATGCAGTATCTCGGTGTACCGTATTCTTTCGGTGGGACTACTCCTTCAGGATTTGACTGCTCGGGCTTTGTCCGCTATGTCTTTGCCAACGCCGGCATTTATCTGCCGCGTACGGCGGACGCACAGTATGATGTCGGTTATCCGATATCATCGGCAGAGATGGTGCCCGGTGATCTCGTATTCTTCTCAACGTATGAATACGGACCTTCGCATGTCGGTATCTATCTTGGTGACGGCAATTTCATCAATGCGTCGTCGAGCCGAGGTGTTGCCATCGATAATCTCTATGGCGGCTACTGGGGAGCATGCTATATCGGCGCGCGTCGCGTTATGTGACGATGCAGAATCTTGGGAGGGGCTTAGCCCCTCTTTTTTCATAGGAGGAATTCAATGGCGGATATCATTCTTGTCCTTCTTATTTTTTTAATGGTCTATTATGTTTTCGGAGACGAATTGTTTCCGCGATAAGATATATCTTCCGGAATAATCAGTTGCATTCTGATATGAATTTCGGTAATATGGGGAGCGTGTAAACCGCAGTGGAAGAACGATGGTATTTAGCGGCATTACTTCAGTGTCATAATATCGGCAGCGTTCGCATGCATCGCCTGCGCGCCAATGTTTCATCGGCACAAGATCTTTGGTCTATGACCGCGGAAAAGTTGGAAAGGACAAATATACTTACGGGTGTACTTGCCGAAAAACTCGCGCATCATACCCATAAAAATCCAGATTTGCCGCAGCAATTACAAGAGCGGTGTGAAAAGCTGGATATTGACCTGGTTACGATCGACGACGCACTTTATCCGCTGATCTTAAAGGAGATATTCGACCCGCCCGTTGTACTCTATTATCGCGGAACTTTGATTGCAGACGCACGTCGTATCGGCATTGTTGGAGCAAGAAAGTTTACGCCTTATGGGGAAGCCGCCGCCATGGAGTTTGGAAGTAAACTTGCCGCTGCCGGAGTGACTGTTGTCAGCGGTGCGGCACGCGGAATCGATACGCGCGCCCACCGAGGCGCCCTGCGTACCGGAAGAACTGTCGCCGTGCTCGGCTGCGGTGTAGACGTTGTCTACCCTCCTGAGAACCGACGCTTATTGGATCAAATCATCGAGTCCGGCGGGGCTGTGATTTCGGAATATGGTCCTTCCACACAGCCCTTGCCGGCATTCTTTCCGGCTCGCAACCGCATCATCAGCGGATTGTCCGAAGGGGTCATCGTCGTTGAGGCCGCACAACGCAGCGGCTCTCTCATTACGGCAGAGATGGCGCTGAGCGAAGGCCGCGAGGTATACGCCGTACCCGGCAGTATCTACTCCCCGCAAAGCGGCGGCTGCCATAATCTCATTCGGGCAGGCGCGCGACTTGTCGAATCAGCGAAGGAGATTCTCGAGGAGATGCAGATCGTACCGCCGCCCGCACGTCCTGCACGCCAGCGGCTGACCTCGGAAGAAGCCCGCATCTATCAAGTGCTGTCCCTCGATCATCCGCTCACGATGGACGAGATTTTGGATAGCCTGCCGGATACACTGACTGCGAACATCCCGCTGCTGCTGCTCCAAATGCAGCTCAAGGGAATCATTACGGAAAATGAAATGCACGCCTATCGGCGCGTCGAAAGGAACTGACGGATTGGCTACGACATCATCTGCACGCAGAACAAAAGCCGCAGACGGAAAGACCGTGAAAAAACCAACATCTGCGGGAAAGAAATCATCTGCAAAAATCCTTGTCATCGTAGAGTCGCCTGCGAAAGCAAAAACCATTGAACGCTATTTGGGAAAAAACTATATTGTCAGAGCATCAATGGGGCACTTGCGCGACTTGCCGAAAAGCCAGTTTGGCATTGACGTGGAAGATTCTTTCACCCCCAAATATATCAATGTACGCGGAAAAGGCGACCTTATTCGCGCGCTCAGAAAAGATGCGAAAGACGCGGATAAAATCTATCTCGCCAGCGATCCCGATCGTGAGGGCGAGGCGATTGCATGGCATCTCGCATTTATCTTCGGGGTCGATCCGAATACCAATTGCCGTATTGTTTTCCATGAGATTACTAAACCTGCAATTGAAGAGGCCGTACACCATCCGCGCCCTATCAATATGGAGCAGGTGGATGCACAACAGGCCCGGCGGATGCTCGACCGTATCGTCGGTTACAAGCTCTCACCGCTGCTCTGGCGCAAGGTGCGCAAGGGATTATCGGCCGGTCGTGTCCAATCCGTAACGGTGCGGCTCATATGCGACCGCGAGAAAGAGATCGATGCCTTTCATTCAGAGGAATACTGGACGGTTGAAGCAAAACTCAAAAAGGGCAAGAGCGCGTTCATCGCCGAGCTGACGCATGCGCACGGGAAGAAATCGGCACTGCGCAGCGAAGAAGAGACCAAACGCCTGACGAGCGATCTTGCCGTGCAGGAGTTCAAGGTAAAAGAAGTCAAACAGAGTGGGCGCCGAAAGAAAGCTGCCCCGCCGTTTACGACAAGCTCTCTCCAGCAGGATGCCGCGCGCAAGCTGGGCTTTACCTCCGGACGTACGATGATGATCGCGCAGCAGCTTTATGAAGGCGTGATTCTCGGACGCCATGGTGCGACCGGACTTATTACCTATATGCGCACCGATTCGACACGTCTTTCAAACCTTGCAATCGACGAGGCACGCGGTTATATCCGTGCAGAATATGGGAAGGAATATGTTCCCGCACGCCCCAACATCTATGCCGGCGGGAAAAAGGCACAAGACGCTCATGAGGCCATTCGTCCAACAAGTATTTTACGGTTGCCGTCAGAGGTGGAACCATATCTTAATCGGGATCAGCAGCGTCTCTATACGCTGATTTGGCAGCGATTCACTGCATGTCAGATGTCTGAAGCAGTCTATGACACGGTTTCTGTCCAAATCGAAGCAGGAGACTATCGGCTGCGTGCCCGCGGTTCCAAGATTAAATTTAAAGGCTATACCGCGGTTTATGCGGGGGCCGAGAGTATAAAAAAGGAAAAGGATACGCTGCTTCCCGAACTTTTTGTCGGCGATACGTTAGATCTCACCGCGCTGGATCCGGAGCAGCATTTTACCGAACCGCCGCCGCGCTATAACGATGCATCTTTGGTGAAGACACTCGAGGAGATGGAGATCGGGCGTCCCAGTACCTATGCGCCTATTATTGAAACGATACAGAAACGAGGCTATGTAGAACGCCGAGAAAAGCAGTTCCGCCCCACAGAGCTCGGATTTATCGTCACCGATATGCTGGAGGAGTATTTCAAGAATATCGTCGATATAAAATTCACTGCAAATCTTGAGGGCGAACTCGACGAGGTGGCCGACGGCACGCTCGATAAGAACGATTTGCTCCAAAAATTCTATACGCCGTTTGAAGAAACGCTCAAAAAGGCAGAGGATGCCATCGGGACCGTCGATCTGCCGGAAGAAGTGACCGATATCCCCTGTGACAAATGCGGAAGAATGATGGTTGTCAAACAGGGACGCTTCGGAAAGTTCTTGGCATGTCCCGGTTTTCCAGAGTGCCGCAACGCAAAGCCCTTGCTGCGCGACACAGGCGTGCAGTGCCCGAAGTGCGGCGGAAAAATCGTCGAGCGCAAGAGTCGGCGCGGCCGCGCATTCTACGGCTGCGACCTCTATCCGGACTGTGACTACACAACGTGGGATGAGCCGCAGCAGGAGGCCTGTAAGGTTTGCGGCGCCTTCATGCAGAAACATCGTTACCGCACGGGACGCGCCATTCTTTACTGCAGCAACGAACGATGCACTTCGCGGATTGGAAGTCCGATCGAAAAGGAGCTTGCCCGTCAGAAAAAAGCCGGGGAAACGGCTAAAGGAAACGGTGTGAAACAAAAGGAAAGGAAGAGCAAGTCTAAATCAAAACGGACATCCGCACAGAAAAAAATATCCCCCAAAAAAGGAACAAATACGTGAGAGATGTCATCGTCGTCGGTGCGGGGCTTGCGGGGAGCGAGGCGGCATGGCAGGCGGCGGCGCTTGGGGCGGAGGTCCTGCTCTATGAGATGCGTCCCCTGCGCACATCGCCCGCACACAGGACCGCGGATTTTGCGGAACTCGTATGCAGCAACTCTCTGCGCGGTGCGGGTCTCGAGAACGCGGTCGGCGTGCTCAAGGAGGAAATGCGCTGGCTCGACTCTCTCATCATCCGGGCCGCCGACGCGACGGCCGTACCGGCCGGGGGCGCTCTTGCCGTAGATCGCCGGAGGTTCAGTCAATATATCACGGAGCAGATCGCAGCGCATCCGCAGATCGAGGTGCGCCGTGCGGAGGTCACGGCGATCCCCCGCGCTGCGGACAGCGTTGCGGTCATCGCGTCCGGCCCGCTCACGGACGGCGCGCTAGCCGATGAGATTCACGCCATGCTCGGCGATGACGCCCTGTATTTTTACGATGCGGCCGCGCCGCTCGTAGATTTCGACAGCATCGATATGACGCGGGCCTACCGCGCCTCCCGCTACGGGAAAGGCGAACCGGCATATATCAACTGCCCCATGGACGCGCAGGAATACGAGGCGTTCTGGCAGGCGCTGATAGCGGCGGAAACAGCGGCGGCGCACGACTTCGAGAAAGAGATTTTCTTTGAGGGCTGCATGCCCGTCGAGGTTATGGCGGCCCGCGGGCAGGATACGCTTCTCTTTGGGCCGCTCAAGCCCATGGGGCTGGAGCATCCGGAGACGGGGACGCGACCGCATGCCGTCGTGCAGCTCCGGCAGGACAACGCGGAGGGAACGATCTACAACATCGTCGGGTTCCAGACACGCTTGACATGGCCGGAACAGCGGCGCGTCTTCCGTATGATCCCGGGCCTCGCACATGCCGAATTCCTGCGGTACGGCGTGATGCACAGGAATACGTTTATCAACGCGCCGCGGCACCTGCGCCCGACCTTCCAGCTGCAAGGGGAGGATCGGCTCCTCTTTGCCGGACAGATGACGGGTGTCGAAGGCTATGTCGAGTCGGCGGCATCAGGGCTCATAGCGGGCCGCAATGCCGCCCGCATTGCGGCGGACTGCACGCCCCTCGTATTCCCGCGAACCACATGTCACGGTGCGTTGGCACACTATATCACATCCTGCGATCCGGCACACTTTCAGCCCATGAACATCAACTTCGGACTGCTGCCTCCGCTTGCACATCTCCCGCGGCGCACGCGCAAGCCCGAGAAAAAACTTCTCATGGCAAAGCGCGCGCTTGCGGCTCTGGAGCAGTTCTGCACAGCATAACGGAAAGGCAATATTTATGACATTTCATGCGACCACCATCGTCGCCGTCAAAAAGGGGGACCAAGTCGCCCTTGCGGGCGACGGGCAGGTGACCTTCGGGGAACGCGCCATCATGAAGGCCACCGCACGCAAGGTGCGGCGCCTCTATCACGGGAAAATCCTTGCCGGGTTTGCTGGATCGGTGGCGGATGCGTTTACACTGTTTGAAAAATTTGAGACGAAACTTGAATCCTACGGCGGCAACCTGCAGCGCTCCGCCGTGGAGCTTGCAAAGGACTGGCGCACAGACAAGGTGCTGCGCAAGCTGGAGGCGCTGCTGCTCGTCGCGGACCGGGACAGCATCCTCATGATCTCCGGCAGCGGCGAAGTCATTGAACCGGACGGCGACTGCACGGCGATCGGATCGGGCGGGTTCTTTGCCCTTGCCGCCGCACGCGCCCTGGTCGCCCACAGCGCAATGGACGCCTCCGCCATCGCGCGGGAATCCCTTTCCATCGCAGCCGATATCTGCGTTTACACGAATCACAACATCACGGTGGAGGTCTTGGAATCATGAGCAGAATCGGGGTCAACGAACAGACGCCGCGCGAGATCGTTGCCGAACTCGACAAATACATCGTAGGGCAGCAGGAGGCGAAGCGCTCCGTCGCCGTTGCCCTGCGCAACCGCTGGCGCAGCCGCCGCCTCGACGCAGACATGCGCGAGGACATCATACCGAAGAACATCCTCATGATCGGCTCGACGGGCGTCGGCAAGACCGAGATCGCGCGCCGTCTCGCGCGGCTCGTGCGCGCCCCCTTTCTGAAAGTGGAGGCGACCAAGTTCACAGAGGTCGGATACGTCGGACGCGATGTCGAATCCATCGTACGCGACCTCGTCGAGACCTCCGTGCGCATGGTGCGCGGGGAAAAACTGGACGAAGTCCGGGAAAAGGCCGCCGAGAACGCAGAGGAACGGCTGATCGACGTATTCGTTCCCGCGCCGAAGAAGTCGTCCAACCCGCTCGGCAAGCTCTTTGGCTCCGAGGAAGAAGAACCGCAGGAAAATCCGGAGCCGCCGAAATATCAAGCGGGACGCGAATGGGTGCGCAAACGCCTGCATGCCGGAGAGCTCGAAGACGAGATCGTCGAGATTGAGATCGAGGAATCCGCCCGTCCTGTGGCGGGCATGTTTGCGGGTTCCTCCCTCGAGGGCATGAGCGACAATCTGCAGTCCATGATCGGATCGCTCGTGCCGAAACGCCGCCGCAAGCGCAAGGTGACTGTCGCGCAGGCACGCAAAATCTTTGCCGCAGAGGAAGCAGACAAGCTCGTCGATATGGATGTCGTGTCAGAGGAGGCGGTGCACGCGGCGGAATACAGCGGCATCGTCTTCCTCGACGAGATCGACAAGGTCGCCGTCAGCAGCGGGCATACCGCGGGCGCGGATATATCGCGCGAAGGCGTTCAGCGTGATATCCTTCCCATCGTCGAGGGCTCCACTGTCGTCACGAAGTACGGTCCCGTCAAGACGGACCATGTTCTCTTTATCGCGGCGGGCGCATTCCATATTGCGAAGCCCTCCGACCTCATTCCGGAACTGCAGGGGCGTTTTCCGATCCGCGTCGAACTCAAGTCGCTCGTCAAAGAGGACTTTGAACGCATCCTCACGGAGCCCAAGAACGCGCTCATCAAGCAGTACAGCGCCCTGCTCGCCGCAGAGGGCGTTGCGCTGACCTTCCGCCACGATGCGGTTGCACGGCTGGCAGAGCTGGCAGAGACGGTCAACGAGCAGACTGAGGACATCGGTGCGCGGCGTCTCTATACGCTCCTCGAAAAACTGCTTGAAGAACTCTCCTTTGACGCGCCCGATCTCGCGGACAAAGAAGTCGTGATCGACGCGGCATACGTCGACCGAACGCTTGCGGACATTGCCGTGGATCATGATGTGGCGCGCTTTATCCTATAAAATCAATAGGCACAGAAAAACGATTCGGACATTTTCTTTGAATCGTTTTTTCTATTGCCTCAAACTTATTTTTGTGCGATAATTCAGTATGAGGGATACTGTGCAGGGGGTGAGGCGCATGGACGAACAGCGCGGACTTTTTGAACAGACGGCCCATCAGCCGTTGGCAGAGCGCGTTCGCCCGCATACCTTGGACGACTTCGTCGGACAGAAACATCTCTTGGGCAAGAGGAAGATTCTGCGCAGGCTCATCGAGAGTGATCAGATTACGTCGATGATCTTCTGGGGGCCTCCGGGCGTCGGGAAGACGACGCTCGCGCAAATCATCGCCGCACATACGAAGGCAAAATTTATCACGTTTTCTGCGGTGACAAGCGGCATCAAAGACATCCGCACGGTCATGCAGGAGGCGGAGCGCCGGCGCGCCTACGGAGATCGCATCATCGTATTCGTCGATGAGATTCATCGCTTCAACAAGGCGCAGCAGGATGCGTTCCTGCCGTTCGTAGAAAAGGGCAGCATCGTGCTCATCGGCGCGACGACAGAGAATCCTTCCTTCGAGATCAACAGCGCGCTTCTCTCGCGGTGCCGCGTCTTCGTCCTGCAGGGACTTGCGCTCGACGATATCAAGGAACTGCTGCGGCGGGCCATGACACTGTCCCGCGGGCTGGGCGGCCTGAAGATCCGGCTTTCGGACGAGGGGCTGGCGGCCGTTGCAGCCTTTGCCAACGGCGATGCGCGCAGCGCGCTCTCGACACTCGAAATGCTGATCCTCAACGCAGACGAGAAAGACGGCGAAATATCCGTCACGGAAGAGAATCTTGCCCAATGTATTTCACGAAAATCCCTTCTGTACGATAAAACAGGAGAGGAACATTATAATCTGATCTCTGCGCTGCACAAATCGATGCGCAACTCCGATCCCGACGCGGCCGTCTACTGGCTTGCCCGCATGCTGGAGGCAGGGGAGGATCCGCTCTACATCGCGCGGCGGGTCACGCGCTTTGCGGCGGAGGACGTCGGCCTTGCCGACCCGCGGGCGCTGGAGATTGCCGTTGCGGCATATCAGGCGTGCCATTACATCGGCGTGCCGGAATGCAACGTGCATCTGACGGAGGCGGTGATCTACCTCTCGCTGGCGCCGAAGTCCAACGCGATGGAGGCCGCCTATTTGGCTGCCGCGGCAGACGCGCGGACGATGCTCGCCGACCCCGTGCCGCTGGTCATCCGAAATGCGCCGACAAGGCTCATGAAAGACTTGGACTACGGCAAGGGGTACCAGTACGCGCACGATTCCGAGGAACATATCACCAATATGCAGTGTCTCCCGGATACGCTCCTTGGCAGAGCCTATTACCGCCCGACAGAGCAAGGGATCGAAGGACGCTTTCGCGAGCGGCTGGAGTGGATCAAGAAGTGGAAGGCGGAGCATGCGCCGTGCGGGAAAAATGAACCGAAGCAGTAGACGAAAATAGAGGAACGCCATGACAGACGGCAAATACTTTTTGAACGGCTGACGGATTGATTTTTAAAAGCAGAAAGGCAGGAATTCCGGCGTTGGATGGAAAGCTGAAATTATACGGGTTTAATAATCTCACCAAGGCGCTGAGCTTTAATATTTACGATATCTGCTATGCGAAATCGGCGCGCGAGCAGCAGGATTACATCAAATACATTGACGAGCAGTATAATTCCGACCGTCTCACCAAAATTCTCTCCCAGGTGACCGACATGATCGGCGCGCGGATTCTCAACATTGCCAAACAGGATTATGAGCCGCAGGGCGCCAGTGTGACCATGCTGATTGCGGAGGAGGCCGCCGTTGTCTCCGGCAGCAAGACCCCTGTCAAGAAGGCATCCAATGCACCGGAAACGATTCTTGCGCATCTCGACAAGAGCCATGTGACGGTCCATACCTATCCGGAGTTCCATCCCGATACGAGCATCGCGACCTTCCGCGTGGACATCGACGTTGCGACCTGCGGAGAGATTACGCCGCTGCAGACGCTGGACTATCTCATCAGCCAGTTTGACTCGGATATCATTACGATGGATTACCGTGTACGCGGATTCACCCGCGATCTGCACGGCCGCAAGTTGTTCATGGACAGCAAGATGACGTCGATTCAGGAGTTTATCAAACAGGAGACGCTCGACGAATACGATGCGGTGGATATCAATCTCTATCAAGCGAGTCTCTTTCACACACGCATGCTGATCAAAGAACCGCAGCTGCAGAATTATCTCTTTAACACCGATGTGGACGAGATTCCGCCGAAAACGCGCCTGCTCATCAGCACAAGCCTGCGGCGCGAGATGATCGAGATCTTTAGCGGACGGAACGTCTATTAGGAGAGATGTTCATATGCCAATGTTCAAGAAATCACTTGCGGTACTTCTCATTCTTGTGGCTGCCGCTTTGGGCGGTACGATGTACGGGTATTATTCCGAACAAGAAACATTGACGCTTGATGCAGGAACGAACGTGCAGGCGGAAACGCCGCGTTCGGTAACGGTATATGTTTCTGGAGAGGTTAAGAAACCCGGACTTGTCACATTATCTGAAGGAAAGCGCGTTGCCGATGCGGTGAACGAAGTCGGAGGCGTCATTGAGACGGCCGATATCGACCGCGTGAATATGGCGGCGCTGCTTGAAGATGGCATGCAGATCCGTGTTCCGGAACGCCAAGGAACAGGGAATCATGCAGTTCCGGCTGCTGGTCAAAATACGGAAGGGCAGATCAATATCAACACAGCGAACGAAAAGGAACTGCAGACATTGCCCGGCATCGGTCCCGCAATGTCTGCTCGTATTATCGAATACCGCGAAGCAAACGGCGATTTTAAAAAGGTTGAGGACATTAAAAAGGTGCGCGGAATCGGTAATGCAAAATTTGAAAAATTAAAGGACAAGGTGACAATATGAAAACGGGGCAGCGGCAGCTCTCGTTTCTTATTGTACTCTTGCTAGCCCTTAGTTTTGGTATCCTTTGCAGCGCGTACTTTGATGTCCATTTTTCCATAGCGTTTCCATATTTTTTAATATTGCTACTCCTAGGCGGCGTTGCTTCTGTTATTCTAATCTTGAAAAAAAGCCCAACGACATGGATTGTTTTCGTCGGGCTTTTTTTCATATTAGGAATGTTTCGGTTTTCCGCCGCATATGAAATTCCGGCTTCCGACATTTCAAATAATGTGGGAAACGATGTGAAAGTAACCGGTATTATTACAGATCCTCCACGTATTACCTCGGATACGGACGGCAGCCAACGAATACGATATACGGCAGAAGTAAAAACAATATATGCTCATGGAAAAGAGCATGTCGGAAGTGGGCGATTATTTATATACGCACACATCCAGTCTATGGATGAACTGCCGTCGGCACATATCGGGGATCAGATTACTGCAGAAGGGAAAATACGCCGCCCGCACGGCTATCGAAATCCGGGGCAGATCGACACTGTATTTCTCCTGCGAAGTCAAGGGATTACCGCAACATTGCATGCTAGCCAAGGCGTCGTTTCGTTGACTCCTACAGAAAAACCGTCAATTTTTCAAAAAATAATGCGCTTTGCGGATACCGTTCGAACACACTATATTGAAAACATGTCAAAGGTGATGCCGCATAACGATGCCGCAGCCATCTTCGCCATGTTGTTCGGTGGATATGAAGGAATTCGTCCCGAATTATTGGAGGCGTTTACGACTACCGGGATCATCCATATTTTATCGGTTTCCGGATCGCACATCAGTTTGATTGCCGCGGCGACGGCTTGGTTAGTTACCATCCTACGGCTGTCTCCGTGGGTGAGAGCATTTTCTGTCATTACGGTCATTGGTGCTTACGTCGTATTAGCAGGATTGGTTCCGCCGGCCGTAAGATCCGGAATTATGGGCAGCGTTGCATTTGTTGGTCTCGTCATTGGGCGAGACCGCGATGCACAACGTATTCTCATTATTACTGGGCTTATGATGCTGCTTGTTTCACCTCTATTGTTTTTTCATATCAGTTTCCAACTATCATTTCTTTCAACGGCGGGACTCCTTTTTATTGCCCCCATACTATTTCGATGGATGAAGGGCTGTTCCGTATTTGTCGCAGCCAGCCTATCCATCACAATATCTGCACAACTTGCGACATTTCCGGTTCTCGCATGGTATTTTAACCAGATATCGCTTTCGTCGCTGCTATCAAACCTAATTGTTGTACCGCTTGTGGATATTATCATCGTTTTTGGGCTTTTAGGAGGGATCGCAGCATGGCTTATTCCTATCTTAGGGAAGCTGGTCTTTGCTTTTGACAGTTTATTACTTGGTATAACGTTTGAATTAACTCGTTGGATAGCACTGCTTCCCGCATCCAAGATTTGGGTGCCATCGGTGGGGATTGGCACCGGACTATGTTATTACGCTTTTCTTTATATTTTCTCCAAAAGAAATGAGAGAGTCCCTCATTTCGTCTATTCGCATAAGGAAAAAAACAATCGGAGTCTGCGTCTCCGCACTATGTATATTTTTTATTTTTCGATATGTTGTCCAACCGGCGGAGATGTCCGTCCACTTTATTGATGTTGGACAAGGAGATTCCGTTCTTTTGATTACGCCGCATGGCCACGCAATGATGTTTGATACCGGCGGAACAGGAGACGATAAGTTTGATATTGGAGCACGCGTGGATGTGCCGTATCTTTTACACTATGGGGTTCATGAAATCGACTATATCTTCTTATCTCACGCACATGCTGATCATGCGGCAGGAGCGGGGGCTATTCTCTCGCGTATTCCCGTAAAGCACGTATTCATGGCTGATGAAGGAATTGCATCATATGCCAGAAGTATGCGTATGAGCGACGGAAATCCGTTGCTTTTAAAATTCAGTAAATCGGAAATGGGACAGACCATTTCGGTGGACGGCGTTACAGTCGACACCGTTTATGCGCCGTCTTATGATAAAGCGGACAGCGCAACGGGAAATGAAGTGTCAAATGTTTATCTTGTTCGCTATGGAGATGTAAGTTTTTTATTTACCGGTGATTTGGTAAAGGAACATGAGGAAAAATTATTGAAGCTTCGGCCTAATATTCAAAGTGTAGTTGTTGAAGTGCCGCACCATGGTTCCGAGACCTCCAGTTCAGAAGCGTTCGTCAAAGCAACACATCCAATCTATGCAGTATATTCTGTAGGAGCGGATAATTCATTCGGACATCCGAAATCTTCGGTCGTGGATCGCTACGAACATATCGGTGCTAAAACACTGAGAACAGATAAAGACGGGGCTATCGTATTCCGGACCGATGGAAAGAAATTAACTTTAGAAACTTATGCTGCCGGACGGATTCTACACTAGCACATTGCGTACTTTTTTACTTTTATCTATAATGATTACTGGGATTACAACCATACGGAGTAAGGATATTATGAAAAATTGCGGCGTAGTTTTTGATGTTGACGATACACTGTATGACATGTCCATACCTTTTTCCGGTGCCTACCAAGCATTATACAGCGGTCAGAGTCATTTACCAATGCATAATGTATTTCTTTCCTTTCGTAGATATAGTGACGAACGATTCGATGACGCGCAAAAAGGAAAGATGACAATGGAGAGTTTTTATATCTATCGTTTCCGTATGACCATGCGTGAATATGGTATTCCCGTAACTGATAAGCAGGCATTGGAATTTCAACGTCTTTATATGAATTTGCAATATCGGATCCAACTGACGGATACGATGAAGAATCTTCTCGATCGTCTGCAAAATAACGTAAAAATCGGTATAATCACAAATGGGGATTCCGTTCATCAACGTCGAAAAATCAATTCACTCGGCATTTCTCACTGGATTCCGAAAGAGCATATTATCGTGTCGGGAGATCATGTATTCCATAAACCTGATGCACGTATCTTTCATGAAATGGAGGAGAGACTGGTTCTCCCTGCAGTACAGCTAATCTATGTTGGAGACGCTTTTAGTCTTGACATTGTAGGCGGGAACAATGCAGGTTGGCACACACTATGGTTTAATCACCGACATCGGAACAAACCGAATGGGTCAATAATTATGCCAAACATTGAGGTACACAGTGAAGAAGAACTCTCTGCATCCCTGTTAGACTATATAAAAATTAAAGCTTGATTTTTCTAAAAAAAATTGCTAAAATAACTACCGTTGTCGGGATGTGGCACAGTTTGGTAGCGCGCATCGTTCGGGACGATGAGGCCGCAGGTTCGAATCCTGTCATCCCGACCATTTATTTAGCAGTACGAAGACCAGCCGATGGGCAGGTCTTTTTCTGTTTATACCACAGAGAAGGTGTAGCTATGACAGTAACGGAAAAATCTTGTGCTGAGGCGCTCATCGATTTTATTCAGGCGTCGCCCTCGCCGTACCACGCGGCGCAAAACCCAAATCCCGCATGGGAGCGACTTTCTCACGATACGATGGATCGCATCCGCCCGGGCAAGATGTTCTACCTGCCGCTCTTTCGGACGGGGGCGGTGATCGTCTCCGTCGGGAAAAATCCGCGCGGGCTGCTGCGGATAGCGTGCGCGCATACGGATTTCCCCTGTCTGCGCATCAAGCCGAATCCCGTCATGTGCGACCAAGGATACGGCAGGCTCAACGTAGAAACCTATGGCGGTCTCATTCGCAATACATGGCTTGACCGGCCGCTCTCCATTGCGGGCGCGGTTACCCTGCGCGGCGCGGATTCCTTTACTCCGGAGCTGCGTCTTGTGGATTTTCGACGGCCACTCGCCGTTATTCCGAACCTCGCGATCCATATGAACCGTAAGGTGAACGAGGGTGTCGAGCTAAAGCCGCAAAAAGATCTCCTGCCGCTCCTGTTCCAAACGGATGCGGTGGGGGATTCCGTAGACGACAGGGGAAGGTTGGAAGCTCTATTGGCGGATCACCTCGGCGTGTGTGCGGAGGATATTCTCTTCTACGATTTGAACGTCTATCCGGTGGAGCGCGGCTGTTTCTTGGGAAGCGGGGAGGAGTTCCTCTCCGCGCCGCGGCTCGATAATCTCTCGTCAGTGAAAGCGTGTTTTGACGCCATCGCACAGGTGCCGGAGGAGGGGGTCTCTGTCGCCGCGCTCTTTGACAACGAGGAGGTCGGCAGCCGGACAAAGCAGGGCGCGGGATCTTTGGCGCTGTCCATGATTTTGGAGCGCGTTTATTTGGCACTCGGCTTCGCGCGGGACGAGTATCTGCGTGCGGTGCTTGGCGGGCTCTGCATCTCTGCGGACGTTGCCCACGCGCTGCACCCGAATACGCCCGAAAAGGCAGATCCAACGAACCGCCCGCTGCTGAACCGCGGCGTCGTGCTCAAGGTCGCCGCAAGTCAGTCCTATGCGTGCGACCCGGAGGCGTTCGCGGCGGTGAAAGATATTTGTCTGCGTGAAAATATTCCGCATCAGGTGTTTACGAATCATTCGGATGCGCGGGGCGGTGCGACGCTCGGCTCGATCCTATCGACGCTGCTCCCGATGAAGACCATGGACATCGGCGTGCCGATTCTCGGGATGCATTCCGCGCGCGAGACGATGGGGCGGAGCGACCAATATGCGCTGACGCATCTCCTCACCGCCTTTTTTTCTGCGTGAGATAGGACAGTTCGCGCTGAACGTGTTATAATGAAGCACATTACGACGGGAAGGGAGACGGTCATATGCGTGCGGTAGTGACGCGCGTCAGCGAAGCGGCTGTCCGCATCGACGGTGAAGTGAATGGTCAAATCGGTCGCGGGTATTTTATTCTCCTCGGCATCGGTCCTTTGGATACGGAGGCAGAGGCAATGCGTCTCGCGGAGAAGATCGTGCATCTGCGCGTCTTTTCCGATGCGGCGGGCAAGATGAATCTCGCGCTCGCGGACGTTGGCGGTAGTGTGCTCATTGTCTCCCAATTTACGCTGTATGCCGATCTGAAAAAGCGGCGTCCCGGATTTTCCCGTGCGGCAAAACCGGAGACGGCGATTCCGCTGTATGAAAAGTTCATCGCGTGCATGGCGGCGCACGATGTTCCCGTGGAATGCGGCGTGTTCGGCGCAAACATGCAGGTCTCCTCGGTGAACGACGGGCCCGTTACGTTACTGTTTGATACGGATGAGGTGTGAGATGAGGGAGGATATTCTAAAGAAATACGCGGCTCTTGTCGTCCGCGTCGGCGTTAATTTGCAGCCGTCACAACCGCTCGTCATACGCGCGCCGATCGGGTGCGCGGCGTTTGCCCGCGCGCTCTCAGCGGAGGCGTTTGCCGCGGGCGCATACGATGTCGCTGTGCATTGGAGTGACGAGGAGTTAGAGCACATTCGCTACCAACACGCGCCCGTGGAACGCTTTGAGGAGTTCCCCGCGTGGCGAAAACTCTTTTACGACGATCATGCGAGGCGTGGCGCGGCTTTTATCTCTATCGCCGCAAGCGATCCGGATATTTTTTCCGATATTGCGCCGGAAAAATTAACGGCAGCGCACCTCTCGGCGGGCAAAACCCTCGCCGACTACCGCAACCGACTGATGAGCAACCGAAATACATGGTGCGTCGTCTCAATGCCAACGCCCGCGTGGGCGCACAAGGTGTTCCCCGAGGCTGCGGAGGATGCTGCGGTCGCGCGGCTTTGGGAGGAGATTCTAAAGGCTGTGCGTATCACGCCGGAGAACGAGCCCGTGGCAGTATGGAAATCTCACATCGATACGCTGCAAAACAGAGCGGCATTTCTCAATCAATGCGATTTCGCCGAACTGCATTATACAAACGGTCTCGGAACGGATTTGCGCATCGAACTCCCCGAGGGGCACCTCTGGATGGGCGGCGCGGAGCTGTCGGCGGACGGCGTGCTCTTTGCCGCGAATATGCCGACGGAGGAAGTCTATACGCTCCCGCGGCGCGGCGGCGTGAACGGAACGGTGGCGGCGTCAAAGCCGCTCCATTTTAACGGAAACGTGATTTACGACATTCGGCTGACCTTCCGCGGCGGGAAAGTCGTCGCGCATACGGCATCGCGCGGGGAGGAGCACCTCAAGAAGCTGCTCGAGACGGACGAGGGGGCGTTGTTCCTTGGCGAGGTTGCGCTCGTACCGTACGATTCCCCGATTTCACGGAGCAATATTCTGTTTTACAACACACTCTTCGACGAGAACGCGTCCTGTCACCTTGCACTGGGCAAGGCATATCCGACCTGCATCAGGGGCGGCGAGGATATGACGGTGGACGAACTCCGCCGCGCGGGCGTGAACGATTCTATTGTCCACGAGGACTTCATGATCGGCACCGACGATCTGTCCGTTGTGGGGCGCACGCGGGACGGCAGGACGATCCGCGTGATGGAACACGGGAATTTCGCATTCTAAGTCATAGAGGTATGAGCGATGCAGGATATTTTGAAACAGTACGTTCGTTGTCTCCTTGTCATATGCGTGGCTGTGCTTTTCCGCACCGTACCCGCGGAGGCGGGAGGGAGCGTTGTAGACGCCGATTTCTCCTACCGGGGCATATCATTGGGGAATACGGAGCAGACGCTGCGTGAAAAATGGGGCGCTCCTACTTTTGAAAAGACGGTCTATGTGCGCGGCATCCGCCTGAACGCCTGTACTTACGGAGATGTGACTGTCTCCGTTGCGGCGGCGAGCGGACGCGTTGCGGATATTGCCCTCGCCGGCGATGCGTACCGTCTGCGGAAAAATATACGAAGAGGCGCGACCGCCGGCTATATCTTTAAGACATACGGCAAGGCGTCCCGGCAGCTGCTCGACGACAATACCTGCTATGTCTATGCGCATCCGGCACATCCTCATTGGCATCTCGTGCTGAATATTGACCCCGAAGGCGGCTTCCTCACGACGGCACGCATCACGATGCTGCCGCTCAGCGATGAGGAGGCGGATGAGATGGCGCTTGCAAACGATGGCGACGCCGATGTGCTCGATCTCGGCAGCAGCTTCATCGCGGCAAAGAGCATCGATGTGTCCGCACTGCCGAAGGAGCAGCCCGTGCGGATCGGAGGATATGCGAAATGATGCATCATGTGCATATGCGCGTCCTTGGGCACCGCGTGATGCGCTATATGGGCATCGCGCTCGGCTGTCTCATCGCGAGCTCCGCCATCAACCTCTTCTTGATTCCCGCGCATCTGCTCACGGGCGGTGCGACCGGCATCGCGATGATCGTCTACTACCTCTTCGGACTGCCAATCGGTATTCAGACCTTTCTCTACAATATTCCTCTGCTCTTTATGGCGTGGAAACTCATGGGGCGGAGCTATACCGTCGACATCATCATCGGCACGGCGATCTTCTCGGCGTTTCTCGATCTCACGCGCCCGCTGAACGCGTATGCGCCCGTCAGCGACATGATGCTGACGACCGTATACGGCGGTGTGTTCGCGGGGCTCGGCTATGGACTCGTATTCCGCATGAACGGCAGTACGGGGGGATTTGACATCCTTGCCGCCATTGTTCGAAAATACTACGACCTGCATATGGGCGGCGTCCTCTTTGCAATGAACTGTCTCATCATGCTCATCGCGGCGTTCCTGTTCGGCATGGCGCCCGCGATGTTCACGCTCATCTATATGTTCATCAACGCGACGGTCGTCGATAAGATCGTCGCAGGCTTCAACCACCGCAAGGCGGTGCTCATCGTCTCCGATAAATACCGCGAAATCGCGGAGAACATCATCGACGAGATGCACCGCGGCGTCACCTTCCTGCACGGGCAGGGCGCTTATACGCGCAGGGAACGAAACGTCGTCTTTGTGGCGGTGGGGACGACGCAGGTGGGCAAATTAAAATTCATCGTTCACAACGTCGACCCTCATGCGTTCGTCATTATCATGTCCGCAAACGAGGTCATGGGGCGCGGATTCGGGCGCATCAATCAAAACGACGCGTCCGCCTCCGACGAGGACGACAATGAACACGAAAGGAAGTGAACTGTATGGCGGATGCACACACGATTGATGTGACCTATTTGCTCAACAGCGGATTTCTCGTCCACGTGGACGATGTACTGCTCATCTTTGATGATTTTGACGATCCTGCGGGCGTCGTTCCGCAGGCACTCAAAAAGGGCGGCTATGACAAGGTATATTTCCTATCCTCGCATGCGCATTTTGACCATTTCAGCCCGCATATCGCGCAGTATGGAGCGGAGACGACGCGCTATATCCTCAGTGCGGACATCCGCAGCGTGCCGGGGGCATCCCGCATCCCGCAGGACAAGGTCGTCTGGATGCCGATCTATGACGCGTGGCAGGACGATACGATTGCCGTGACCTCGTTTTCATCAACCGACGAGGGGACGTCGTTTCTCGTTGAGACGCGTGGACGCAGGATCTTCCATGCGGGGGATTTCAATTGGTGGGATTGGCTCGGTGATACCGCGGAGAATCGAAAACTCGCGGAAAACGGCTTCCGTAAGCAGATGAAGCGGCTCAAAGGGCTGTCATTCGATCTTGCGTTCTTTCCCGTGGACGGGCGTCTTGAGGCGTCGATGGATCGCGGGGCGAAGGAGTTTTGCGCAGAGACCAATCCGGGCGCGCTCGTGACCATGCATTCGGTCGGCTATCCCGCGTGGCAGCCGCCGGCGAATTTCTTCGCACCGGGGCGGGAGATTCCCGTGTGGTCGCCGCGCATTTCGGGAGAAATGCAATCTTTTTGAAATATGTATTGAAATATGAGGTGGCTTTCGGTAGAATGGGGAAGAATTTCTATATCCTTGCGCTCTGTCTCGTCGTTGTGGCTGCCGGCATATTTTTTGCGGCGCACAACGGCAGTGCGGGGATGTCGTTCAATATGCTTTTGGATCAGGATAAAGGAAAAGGAGCGAACGGAATCGTGGCAAACCGTATTGCAGTTTTTACGACCAACAAGGGAACTTTTGAGGTTGAATTATTTGAAGATAACGCGCCGATTACCACAAAGAACTTTATTGATCTCGTGCAGAAAGGCTTCTATGACGGGCTGATCTTCCACCGCGTCATCGACGGCTTTATGATTCAGGGCGGCGACCCGAGCGGCAATGGCACGGGCGGCCCCGGCTACCATATCCCCGACGAGTTCCACCCGGAGCTCAAACACAGCGACGAGGGCATCCTGTCGATGGCGAACGCAGGCCCTAATACGGGCGGCAGTCAGTTCTTCATCACGCTCGCGCCGACACCGTGGCTTGACAATCATCACGCCGTATTCGGCAAGGTCGTCGAGGGCATGGACGTTGTGCGCGAGATCGGGCATACGCCGACGAGTTACGGCGACCGCCCCGTGCATGACGTCGTTATCGAAAAAATCACGCTCAAAGACGCGGAATAATGAACTATGCATATCTCCTCGCCTGTGCGGACGATAGTCTGTACGCGGGGTGGACGAACGATCTCCGGCGGCGGCTCGCCGCGCACAACGACGGCACCGGCTCAAAGTATACGAGAGCGCGCCGTCCGGTGAAGTTCGTGTATGCGGAAGCATTTTCGACCAAGGAAGAAGCGCAAAAGAGAGAATACGAAATCAAAAAAATGCGGCGCAGTGAGCGTCTCTCACTCGTCCGCGCAGGAGAGCGTCGTGCCGATATGGCGGCGCTGCTGTCACATATCAACACGGAAGACGCAGAGCAAAGGAGAATTTTGAATGACGGAAAAGAAAGTCATGCTGACGGAAGACGGGTACAATAAGCTCGTCGAAAAGCTCAACTATCTGAAAAGCGTTCGCCGCATCGAAGTGGCGGAGCGGCTCAAGGCAGCGATCGCCCTTGGCGATCTGTCCGAGAACTCCGAGTATGACGACGCGAAAAACGAGCAGGCGTTTCTCGAAGGCGAGATTCAGGAACTGGAAAATAAAATCCGCAATTCCGACATCATCAAGGCGGGCGACGGGAAATCGGTGACGATCGGGAGCCGCGTCACGGTCAAAGATATCGAGTTCGACGAGGACGAGACCTTCCTCATCGTCGGCTCGACGGAGGCAGATCCGGACGAGGGCAAGATTTCCAACGAGTCGCCGCTCGGCATGGCGCTTCTCGGACAGAAAATCGGCAAAATCATCAACGTGAGCGCTCCTGCGGGCATGATCCGATACAAGATCGTCGACATTAAGAAGTGAAAGGAACACCTATGGCAGAAGAGAGAGAGCAGGATCTTAACGAGATGATGCGCGTGCGCCGCGAAAAGATGGATGCGTTCCGAGAGATGGGCGTCGCTCCGTTCGGACATCGGTTCGAGGTTACGGATTACGCGGCGGAGATCCGTGCGAAGTACGACTATCTCGGCGAGGACGAGGAGGGGGGCGAGGTGCGCATCGCGGGGCGTCTGATGGCGATCCGTGGGCACGGCAAAGCCTCATTCTGCACGCTCAACGACCGCACGGGCAACGTACAGATCTATTTTAAGCAGGACATCCTCGGCGAGAAAAAGTACAAAGAGGAGTTTTGTCGGCTCGACATCGGCGACATCATCGGCATTCGCGGCGTTGTGTTCAAGACGCGGCGCGGTGAAGTCACCGTCCGCGTCGAGGATTTTGATCTGCTGTCCAAATCGTTGCGCCCTTTGCCCGAAAAATTTCACGGACTCAAAGACGTCGATACGCGCTACCGTCAGCGCTATCTTGACCTCATGGTCAATCACGAGGTGCGCGACACCTTCCGCAAACGCGGGAAAATCATACAATCCGTCCGCAATTATTTGGATGAGCGCGACTTCCTCGAAGTCGAGACGCCCGTCCTCTCGACGATCGCGGGCGGCGCCGCGGCACGTCCCTTCATCACGCATCACAACGCGCTCGACATCGATCTCTATCTGCGTATCGCGACGGAACTCAGCCTCAAGCGGCTCATCGTCGGCGGACTCGACCGCGTTTACGAGATGGGACGCATCTTCCGCAACGAGGGCATGGATGTCCGGCACAACCCGGAGTTCACCTCCATCGAGATCTATCAGGCATTCGGGGATTACCGCGACCTCATGGAGATCACCGAGGGCATCGTGCGCCGCGCGGCAGAGGACGTGCTCGGCACAACGAAGATTACATATCAAGGTGTTGATATCGACCTCGGCACAGTGTGTACCGTCAGCATGAACGACGCGGTGCGCGAAGCCACCGGCAAGGACTTTCTCTCCTGCAAGACCGTGGATGAGGCGCGCGCCATGGCAAAGGAGATCGGCGTCCCGTTCGAAGAGCGGCACGGCATCGGCGGGATACTCAACGCCGCCTTTGAGGAAAAGGTGGAAGAGAGGCTCGTTCAGCCCACTTTTATCACCGGGCATCCGACGGAGATCTCGCCGCTCGCAAAACGCAATCCGGACGATGCGCGTATCACGGATCGCTTTGAATTTTTCATCTACGGGCGTGAACTTGCAAACGGTTTCACCGAGCTGAACGATCCCATCGACCAAGAACAGCGCTTCATCGAACAGCTCGCCCAGCGCGAAGCGGGCGATGGGGAGGCGCATGTCATGGATCGCGACTATGTAACGGCGCTCGAGTACGGACTTCCGCCGACGGGCGGGCTCGGCATCGGCATCGACCGTCTCGTCATGCTGCTCACGGACAGTCCCTCCATCCGTGACGTCCTCCTCTTCCCGACCATGAAGCCCGTCGCAGAATAATAATATTCTCACTGAGGCGTATAATAAAAATGGCCGTTATGCTACCAGAATCCACTGTATATATAGCTACTTATAGCTACTCTTTTATTTAATTGGTATGAAGTTTTTCGTGAACTTTTTCACAAACATAATTGATTTTTTTGAGAGAGAATGCTATAATGATTCCATAGATATTATCTATTGATATATCTTGTCTACCATCATATAACTTATTACAAAATGGGGCATAAGCATATTTTTTAAGGAGGAAATACTTATGAAGGTGACTGTGGTTGGCGCCGGTAATGTAGGCGCTACAGTAGCAAATGTAATTACGCTGAAAAAGTTTGCGAGCGAAGTTGTCCTTATTGATATCAAAGAAGGCGTCTCTGAAGGTAAAGCAATGGACATGATGCAGTCCTCGCATGCTTTAGGTTATGACACAACTGTCATCGGTGTTACAAACGACTATGCCGCAACGGCCGCTTCTGATGTCGTCGTTGTTACATCTGGGTTGCCGCGTAAGCCTGGAATGACACGGGAAGAGCTCGTCGGAGTAAACGCAAAGATTGTTAAGGGAGTTGTCGAACAGGCTCTGAAATATTCTCCAAATGCGATCTTCATCATTATTTCTAATCCTATGGATGCAATGACTTATCTCACGTTGAAGTCGACGGGACTTCCTCGTAATCGAGTCATCGGCATGGGAGGCATGCTTGACAGCAGCCGTTTCCGCTATTATTTATCCGAAGCGCTTAATGAGGCCGGTCATCCTGCAACACCGACGGACGTCGACGGAATGGTTATTGGCGGACATAATGACAAGACAATGGTTCCTCTTGTCAGCATTGCAACACTACGAGGGATTCCAGTGACCCAGTTGCTTTCAAAAGAGACGCTAGATGATGTCGTTCAGAAAACGAAGGTGGGGGGGGCCACTCTAACCGGACTTCTCGGTACATCCGCATGGTATGCCCCCGGGGCTTCCGCAGCCACGCTCGTAGAAGCAATTGCTTTGGATGCAAAAAAAGTTATTCCTTGTTGTGTTTATCTCGAGGGCGAATATGGTGAAAAGGGACTTTGTGTTGGCGTTCCCATCGTACTCGGAAAAACCGGCTTTGAAAAAGTCGTTAATGTAAGACTTGAAGGTGAAGAGAAAACAAAATTTGGTGAAAGCGTGCAAGCTGCACGGGAAGTCAATGCACAGTTAGGCGATGCGCTAAAGTAAAATACTATTTTCATCGTGTACTGAAAAATGACCTTTGTAAATAAATGCGGAGGTCATTTTTATTTAAGTTTTTAATAAAGAAAACGATTTTATTTATAGAAGAAAGAATAGTATGTTAATATCAAAGTAGGAGGTGGAGAGTATGCTTGAACGTATTCGTCGAATTACGCGCGTAAAGCAATTGAAATTCAGTAGTGATGAGCTTTTTGAACGAAAAAAAGGGTATGAAGAAAATGATCGGCGTAAAACATTTTCGTCTATATTCAAAGATGAAATACAAAAGAAACAAAAAGACATAGGGGATAAACCTCACAAAACAAACGAGGCATATTCTCTTGAAGTCGGACGGCCTACACAATCTCTTTTTTATGAAGGGAAAGCTGATATTTCTAACGTACAGGAGAAATTAACCAATGCCGGATGATATTACCGGAATGCGGTTAGCTCTTCTAGAAGCAGAACATGCCTACACACTTGGAGAAGTTCCAATAGGCGCCGTTATTTTAGACTGTTCGGGAGAAATTATTTCTACCGGATATAATCTACGTGAAACCACACACGATGCGACAGCGCATGCTGAACTTATTGCAATTCAACGTGCCTGTCATAAATTGGGACGCTGGAGACTAAATGGTATGACCTTGTATGTCACAATTGAACCCTGTCCCATGTGCGCCGGAGCAATTGTCATGAGCCGTATCAGTCGTGTCGTCTACGGCGCGCCGGACATAAAAGCCGGAGCTTGTGAGTCCCTTTTTAATATTCCTGGGTGTGCTGCGCTAAATCATCAACCGGAGATATGTGCTAATGTATTAGCTGATGAATGTTCTTCTATTATTAAACAATTCTTCCGTGAACGACGACATAAAAATACTGCCGTACTTTAAAAAGCTTTCGATCATGCAAAAATATACTTGCTGATTGAAAGCTTTTTCGTAAAAAATAATAATAAAATTGTTTCTATATATGTGTTTGAATTTTGTCTTGCTGTCAATGCTAAATAATGATATTATTGCATCGTAGACTTTTGATATGTGCCTCTAAACTTGCACATTGTAGGAAGGATCTTTATATTATGTTTAATTTCAAACAAAAAGACGGCGAGTTCTTCAGTCTCTTCCTAGAAAGTGCTAAGTTTTTTCATGAAGGTGTTTTAGTTCTGAATGAAGTGATGAAAGACTATACATGTGCAAGTAAAAAAGTCGAAGAAATCGATCGTATTGAACATGAAGCGGATAATGTAAACGATCGTATTATTGATAAGTTAAATCTTACATTTATTACACCCATTGATCGCGAGGATATTTATGCTCTTGCGAACAATTTAGACGACGGGGTAGATCTACTGCAAGGAACATTACAGCGATACAATATGTATCATGTCGGCAAACCGATGCAGGGCGCGATCAAACTTACCGAATTACTCATTTTGGCCACTGAAGAAGTAGTTTGTGCAATTTCGTTTTTGGATAATATACGAAAAAATCAAGTTCAAATTCTGGATGCTTCACATAAAATTGAACGCTATGAAAGCGAAGGTGATTCCATCTACCGTCAAGAAGTAGCATACCTTTTTGAGCATGAAAAGGATGCGATTGAACTCATACGATGGAAGGATATTTTAGAACAATTAGAAGATACGCTCGATCACTGTGAACTCATTGCCGATATGCTGCGGGGAGTGGTAATGAAATATGCCTGATTTGCAGCTTTTAATTTTTTTAGTGATTCTTTTGGCATTGATTTTCGATTTTATCAATGGCTTCCATGATACAGCGAACGCGATAGCGACTTCCGTTTCAACGCGGGCAATTCATCCGCAGCATGCCATCATCATGGCGGCTGTTTTGAATTTTCTCGGTGCTATGTATAGTACGGGGGTTGCAAAAACTATCGGCTCTGATATTGTGAAATCTGCGGGACATGTTGATGAACATGTCCTTATTGCCGCATTATTTGGCTCTATTATATGGAATATTGTCACATGGCGTTTTTCTATGCCATCGAGCAGCTCACACGCACTGATTGGCGGTGTCATAGGGGCTGTTCTCATGTCTTCTGTCGGGGCTGATGGGCTAAACTTTTATGGAATTGGCAAAATTATTCTTTCATTGATTCTTTCTCCATTGATCGGATTGGTATCCGGGTGTATTATCATGTCGTTTCTCTTTCGATTCTTCGGTCGCTTTCGACCGACATCCATCAACGGTAAGTTTAAAAAGATGCAGATATTGTCGGCTGCGACAATGTCATTTTCTCATGGGTCAAACGATGCGCAGAAGTCTATGGGCATTATCACGCTTGCCTTATTATCCGGAGGATATATCGATGCATTTGAAGTGCCGACGTATGTCAAGGTATTAGCGGCAACGGCAATGGCATGTGGTACCGCGGCAGGCGGATGGCGCATTATTAAAACAATCGGAGGGAAAATATTTAAACTCCAGCCGATTTCAGGTTTTGCAGCTGATCTCAATTCCTCTATTATCATATTTGGTGCAACGCTTCTCCATTTGCCCGTGAGTACGACACATGTGGTCTCCGGGTCAATTATGGGGGTCGGCGCCGCAAAGCGCATCAATGCCGTGCGTTGGGGAGTTGCAAGACAAATGGTTATTGCATGGATATTGACGATCCCTTGCACCGCCGTTATGGGTGCATTGACATATAAACTAGTCACCTTTCTAATTTAGATACTTAAATACCTATACAAAATAAAATCCTGCATTATAAATAGGCAGGATTTTTATGTATGTAATGAGCGTAGGGACATAAAAAACGCAAGACTGTTTCTATCGACTATGAGATGAGGAGGGTATATCAAATGGTGAAAACACTACTTGAAATGGCAAAAGAAAAACAAAATGAATACTCTAGTTTAATCGTTGCCGCTATCGTTGATGGAGAGGTTCGAGACCTGCAATCATCACATCATGAAACCAATGATATTAAATTCATCGAGCTAAATTCTCGTCTTGGTTGGAGAATCTATCGGCGGTCTATACTGTTTCTTTTAATCGTAGCCGTACATGAATTAGACAGAGATGCAGAGGTAATTGCAAAATTTACAGTGAATAAGGGATTATTTTGTGAAATACAATGCTCAAAAAAGAACGTCGACGCCCAGTTCGTAAAAGAAATTGATGTGATAATGCGGAAAATGATTGCCGGAAATCTATCTTTTTTCAAGTACTCTATTTCGCGAGAAGAAGCACTCGATCTTTTTCGCAAAGAAGGTAGATATGGGAAAGTGAACCTTATATCGGAACTTCCACAGTCTTATATTAGTTTATATACATGTAAATCTTACTCAGATTATCTGTACGGCCCAATGCTTCATGAAACAAAAGGATTAAATCACTTTGAACTGGATTATGAAAAAAATGGGGTACTAATCCGTACTCCGGACGAGATGACAAATGGTAAAATACGCAAACGAATACGCCAGCCAAAATTTGAACTGATCCTATCCGAATCTAAAACATGGGCTGACATTTTGGACTGTCGTTATATCTCCGATCTCAATAGAATTAATAAAAGCCATGAGATAGGGGAACTTATTCGGATTTCAGAGGGGCTGCAAGAAAAGAAAATAGCACAGATTGCAGACCATATTTCCTCTAATAGTGATGATACACGTCTCATTCTTATTGCGGGTCCATCTTCCTCCGGAAAGACTTCTTTTGCACAGCGATTGCGCATACAACTACGTGTCAACGGAATGCATCCTATCATGCTCTCTCTAGACGACTATTTTCTCAATCGCGAAGACACACCGCGCAACGAACGCGGAGAATATGACTACGAGTGTCTGGAAGCGCTTGATACAGGGCTTTTCAATCAAAATATGGTCGATCTTCTTGCCGGAAGAGAAGTCCTCCTGCCTCGATTTAATTTCGTTACCGGAAAAAGGGAATGGGGCATGAGCGCCCCCATATCAATTCGATCGAATCAGCCCATTATTATAGAGGGAATTCACGGGCTAAATGAAGCCCTTACAAAGGATATTCCACGAAAAAATAAGTATAAAATATATATAAGCGCATTAACCCAATTGAATATTGATGCTCATAATAGGATTCCAACGACAGACATACGCTTTTTACGCCGTTTGGTACGAGACTATCAATTTCGTGGGTCAAAAGCCATTAAAAGCATCAAACAGTGGCCGGATGTAAGAGCAGGAGAGGAAAAATATATATTCCCATTTCAAGAGGATGCCGATGTTCTTTTCAATTCCGCATTGATTTATGAGGTCGGAGTGTTAAAGAAATACGCGGTTCCGCTACTCAAAGAGATTAAGAAAGGGGACGACGGCTATACGGAAGCCGCCTTAATTCTCCGATTCTTACAGTATGTGAACGAGATAACGGCCGTGGAAGAGATACCGAACAACTCTATTTTACGGGAGTTCATCGGAAAATCAGTATTTTTTTCTTGAATACGAAGAGGGGACAGACGGCAAAACAATCTGTCCCCTTAAATTATTTTAGGAAGCGTTTATTCTTTTACATATGCGGTGATGGGCTTGTAATGCGCCTTGAAGAACTCTTCTGCGACCTGAGGGAAAAGCGCATAGGACAGAACATCCTCGTCGGAAGGATTCAGATATCCTTTACCCTTGAGTTCTTCCTTAAATTCTGCAAACGTCTTCGCCTTGGCGTCTTCGATGGAGCAGTCCTCGATGATGTCCTTGGGATCTATCTTCAAGGTATCCGTTAAGAATGCACGATCGATCTCGACCGGCGTCTTGCCAAATTTTCCACGCGCAAGATCCTTAAACTCGTTTGGAACCATCTTATACCGCTCACCGGTCATGACGTTAAAGGTTGCCATCGTTCCAACGATCTGCGAGGACGGCGTAACAAGCGGAGGATAACCGATGTCCTTTCGAACGCGCGGCATCTCATCAAGGAGATCTTGATATCGGTCTTCCATGCCGGCTTCTTTGAGTTGATTTGCAAGATTGGAAAGCATACCGCCCGGGATCTGGAAGTCAAGGACATTCGGATTGATGTCGAAATATCCTTTTAGATTGAAGGTTTTAATCAGATCTTGCTTCACCTTGAGGAAATGCTTGGAAATTGGCGTCATTGCCTGACGATCAAGCCCCGTGTCGCGTTCCTCGCCCTCAAGCATCGCAACCATCGTCTCCGTACACGGCTGCGAGGTGTCACTGGAGAAGGGGGCAAGCGCCGTATCAATAATATCGACTCCGGCCTCAACAGCCTTGAGATATGTTGCATGACCGAAGCCGGAGGTACAGTGCGTATGCAAATCAATGGGGATTTTCACAGCAGCCTTAAGTTTAGTTATAAGATCTTCGGCGACATAAGGTTTCAGAAGGCCTGACATATCCTTAATGCAGACGGAATGACATCCCATCTCTTCTAATTTAACGGCTAATTCAACAAACATTTCATTGGTATGAACTGGACTGATGGTATACACGAGGCATCCCTGGACATGAGGGGTTTCAGGGCAATGAAGTGCGGCATTAATCGCTACTTTTAAATTACGAATATCGTTGAGTGCGTCGAATATGCGAAATACGCCGACACCATGTGCCGAAGCTTTTTGAACAAACTTTTCTACAACATCGTTGGAATAATGATTATAACCGAGAAGATTTTGTCCGCGCAGGAGCATTTGGATCGGCGTTTTTAAGTGCTTTTTTAAGGTATCTAAACGTTCCCACGGATCTTCATCAAGGAAACGCAAGCATGAATCAAACGTCGCTCCCCCCCAAGCTTCGAGCGCATTGTACCCGATAGCATCAAGTGCCTCAAGCTGTGGGAGCATGTCCGAGATTCTCATGCGGGTTGCCACCAGTGACTGATGTCCATCGCGGAGAACGGTCTCAGTGATTTTTACTGGATTCTTTGCCATAAAAGAACTCACTCCTCGATTAAAAAGTATAATTAAAAATTATATAACCGAATATCTAAATTATAGAATTAAAGCACAGTATTGTCAATCATAAGTTATAAAATTCACATATCCTTTAACTATCCATAATTACCATTATGGATAGTTAAAATAAAAATATAAAAGGGTTTTCTACTATTTCAGCGAATAATTAATATTTAGCGAATGCTGTATAAACTTTATTACCCGCCAGAAAGGATTTATATATGGAGCTGCATCTTCTTTCCTTTGTCAGGTTGAGTGATGAACAGATTGAACTTCTGCATCATGCCGCCCCCGGCTGCAGTGTTACATGCCGGCATCCGGAACAAGCTGTTTCTGTTATGCCCGATATCGATATATTATTAGGATATGATTCACAAATGAATATAGATGCGTTCCTGAAACAGATGCCAAAACTAAAGTGGATTCATGCCTTTAGCGCGGGCGTCGAAATGCTTCTTGCAAGCGAAGCTTTCCGACGTTCAGATATACTTCTCACAAACTCGCGCGGTATCCATGGTATTCCTATGGCCGAGCATGTTCTTGGGACAATGCTCGCATCGAGCCGCAGGTTAATCGAAGCGTGGGAAAATCAAAAAAAACATCGGTGGAGCCGCTTAACTTCCCCTGATGAATTATACGGAAAAACCGCGGCTGTCATCGGACTCGGAAGTATCGGACGAGAGGTCGCAAAACATTTGAAAAATATGGGGATGTGCGTTGTTGCCGTAAAGCAAAAAGAAACAACCGAGCCGTTTGTAGATCAGCTGTTTCCGATAGAACATCTTTCCGAAGCACTCTCTTGCGCAGATTATATCATTGTCACACTTCCGCTGACACCGGAAACAACAAACATGTTTAACCGAGATTTATTCCGCCTCATGAAAAAAGAGGCTTTCTTCATCAATGTATCAAGAGGTGCCGTGGTAAACGAAAGCGATCTCATTGAAGCCCTTACCTCAGGCCGTATTCGCGGGGCCTCTCTTGACGTTTTTGCAGTGGAACCGTTACCGGAGGATTCTCCGTTATGGGATATTCCAAATTTATATATCACGCCGCATTATTCATCGGTTTCGCCAATGTATCTTGACCGTTCTCTCAAGATCTTTCGCAACAACCTCCAGATATTCCCACAGCGTATTGGTATGATGAATGTCGTAGACAAGCTGCGAGGATATTGATCGTTAGTTATATGAATCCGCCCGTTTCAAAATGGAAAGTACCGGAGAATCTTGCGGTACTTCTTTTTTTTGATGCTGCTCTACAATGTCCGCTTCTTTATTACATCCTATCGCACGAAGTTTTTCAGCACCAATTTTGGGGTGACGGCAATAAACATAAAAGGCTGTTCCGATCCTTCCACGGATTCCCCTATAATCTTTTTTTGCGATGAAGATAGGTATTATCGCAGGATAGAAACGGGACACAAGAACAGAAAGAACTTTCCCCCAAACACCAATCGTTCCTTTGGTTTTTCCTATATCATGAAGTAATGCACAGCGAATGAGAAAGATATATTCATCAGAGGATAAGATCCGTTCCTTTCGATAAATCTCTTTTGCAGTAACTGCCACATAAAGCGAATGAAGTCGATCTGAAGGATGCATTGCATAAAAAAGAGTTTGCTCGTCGCCGGTCAGATAGCACCTAATGAATGCATAAGAACGCGCATCTATTTTCCCGAATATCGCCCAATAAAATTGTCGTATACGCTGTATCATGAAAAGTCTCAACTGGATTTACACATAGCGGTCCTCTGTTTGAGGTACATGAGGAAAGAGCTTACTAAGAACAAGCGAATATCCGTCGGCCCCATAATTCAGGCAGCGTTTGACGCGGCTGATTGTCGCCGTGCTTGCTCCTGTTTGCGCTACAATATCTTCGTATGTTCTTCCTTCGTATAGCATATGTGCAACCTCCAGCCGCTGCGCAATAGCTTTTAATTCGGCAATTGTGCATATATCTTCAAAGAACCGGTAACATTCTTCTCTCGTATTCAATAAAATTGTAGCATCGCACAATTGATCTGTCAGATGATCTCTAAGTTTATGATTTGGCATTTTTTATTTTCCCTCAAAAGTCATTTCACACGATAACTCTTTATTATGTCATAGTATAAAATGCTTTATTCGAAAAGTAAAGTGACATATCCTACCGGCGAGATATCTCACGGCATAAAATACAGCTTGATATGATCTGCATCCTCCCCAAGATTCGATTCGTCCGGCGGTATAGATATCACAACACGTTTTCTATCGTTGTCCCCCTCCATATCTGAAATTTCCTGCACCGTTCCCCGTACTTCCATGCGTGCTAGTCGATACCGTACCAACTGCCCCAAGTATACTTTATCTACATCTTCACCATTAACTTCAGCCTCAATCCACGGATGTTCTGCAATGTTCATCTGTAAAAGGACATCTCCCGCTTGAACATGATCTCCTGACGAAATAGGAAGTTCTATGATCATTCCGGCTTTTGATGAAAAAATATTGACTGTTTCTGTTCCGGCTTTTGCTTTCTTTAACGCATCTTCGGCTGCTTTAACTTGTCGTTCTGCAACTTCAATGCTTTTTGCATCGGCAGATATTTTCATTGACACGGGAGATGAATAAGATGATGTGCTTTTGATAACTTCGTAATTTGCAATAGCTTCATCTCTTTTCGCAGCGCTAATTGCGCCCATTTCATAGAGGGATTTCATACGCTCCATTCGATCCTGTGCTTCAAGAAGATCCCGATTATTTTCATCTACATGAATACTTCTCTGCGCGCTTCCAATGGAACCGTTTTGAAGTTGCTCAAGATTTCTTTTTGATAGATCTACATTTTGTTGTAAACGAAAAAGATCTTCGTCGGATAATGTATTCCGGATGGTCATTAACTTAGTCCCCTCTTCAACGAAGCCTCCATCTTCAACTATAAGTGCCTCTATCGTACCGCTGTTCGGCGCGAGTATATTATCTATACGGTGCATTATTTGTCCTTCAACGACGATCACCGCATCATTAGTCTGAGCCGTCCGTATGATGATATAAAAAATACAGACTATCAAGATGAATAACACTGCGCAGGTGCGTCTTATATATTTTTTTAGCGCTATTGTAATATCAACATCCATCCGTATGCCTTTCTAAAAAATGGCTGTCAACATATGTGACAGCCATCCAAGAAAATTTAAATATTTATCTGGCGATGAATAACGGCAATTGCCGCATCAAATGCCTGCGAAATCTTTTCGGGAAATTTTCCGCCTGCCTGTGCCATATCCGGACGTCCGCCGCCGCCGCCGCCTACTTCCTTCGCGGCCTCTTTGATAATATGGCCGGCATGCGCTCCGCTGTTTACGGCACTCTTATCCGCCTTAACGACAAGGCTGACCTTATCATCAATAACTGCGGCAAGAATCACAATCCCGTGATCCAGTTTTTCACAGGTAAGATCGGCGATGATACGAAGTTCATCTATGGAATCGACATTAGCTTTTCCAACGACAACATGGAACAATCCAATCTCGCGGACTCCCATAAGCAGTTTCTGTGCATCGGCTTTATCTCTAAAATCAGCAAATTGACGCAATTGTTCTTGCATAGATTTTCTCTCGTCAAGGATTTTATCGATTTGAGAGGATAGCTCTTCCTGTCTTGTTTTTAATTTGCCGGATATTTCCTGTACGGTACGATAAAGCGTAGACACGTAGGAAAACGCCGCTTTTCCTGTAATAGCCTCGATACGGCGTACACCTGCCGCGACACCGGATTCTCCAACGATCTTAAAGAGTCCAATCTGCCCAGTATTGCTGACGTGCGATCCGCCGCACAATTCGATACTGAACCCGGGAACGCTGACCACACGGACAACATCGCCGTATTTCTCGCCAAAGAGCGCCATGGCGCCCATATTCCTGGCTTCTGCAATCGGCATCATAGAGATATCGAGATCGACAGAACGCAAAATCTCTGCGTTTACCAACTCCTCAATATCACGGAGTTGCTGCTGCGTAACGGGTTCAAAATTAGTAAAGTCAAAGCGTAACCGCTCCGGTGTCACCAAGGAGCCTGCCTGTTTGACATGAGCGCCCACAACACGTTGGAGCGCCGCTTGGAGAAGATGGGTCGCCGTGTGGTTACGCGCAGAGGAGAGTTTTCGCTCCCTATTCACCGTAATGTCCACGCGGTCGCCACGATGGATTTCTCCTTCTTCCACATAGGCAATATGATAAATCGTACCGTCGGGAAGTTTTTTTGCATTGCTGATCGAAATATATCCGAGATCGCTGCGTAGCATCCCTTCATCTCCGACTTGCCCGCCGCCCTCGGCATAGAACGGTGTTCTATCGAGGATGATCCCCGCGCTCTCACCGTCATGAAGTGATTCAACAATTTCGCCCTCATGCCAAATCGCTGCGACGACGGCTTCTTTGGCGGTAGGGTCGGAACACAGGGCACTCGTATCAATATTTGACAGATCAGGTACGGCAACCGCCTGATTCTCTGCACGCGCACTGCGCGCACGGTTTCTCTGTTCTTCCATCTTTTTGTCGAAATCTACACCGTCCAGTGTGATGCCGTGTTCATGCAGAATTTCTTCCGTTAACTCGCGCGGAAATCCATAGGTATCATAGAGTTTGAATCCGACGTCTCCCGGCAGGACAAGCTTGTTTTCCTCTTTAAGACGATCGATCTCACCGTTCAGCAGCTCCATGCCCTGCGCAAGTGTCGATGCAAAGCGTTCCTCCTCGACACGGATCACGCGTTTGATGTATTCTTGTTTTGCTGTGAGTTCGCTGAAATCGGGCGCACCGCGGAAAATCTCAACGACAGCATCCACTGCACCGTCAAGGAACGGCTCCGTAATGCCAAGCATACGTCCGTGCCTGATCGCACGGCGCAGCGTGCGGCGCAGGACATAGCCGCGCCCTTCGTTGGACGGCAGGATACCGTCCATGATCATGACGGAGATAGAACGTGCATGATCCGCGATCACCTTGAGCGAAATATCTTTGCGTTTGTCTGCGCCGTATGCGATACCCGAAATCTTCGACGCATAGGCGATGATCGGGTAGAGAAGGTCCGTCTCGAAGTTCGTTTCTTTATTTTGAACGACGGAAGCAAGCCGCTCCAAGCCGCAGCCGGTATCGATGTTTTTATGTGCAAGAAGGTTGTATTCCCCGTCCTCGGTACGATCGTATTGTGTAAAGACCAAATTCCAAATTTCAAGGAAGCGATCGCAGTCGCAGCCGACGCCGCAGGTAGGTTCTCCGCAGCCGCGTTCTTCGCCCAAATCGATATAGATCTCGGAGTCCGGGCCGCAGGGGCCGGGACCAATCTCCCAAAAATTGTCCTTTAACGGAACAATATGATCCGGTAGCAGCCCCGGCTGTTCAAGCCAAATGGAGCTCGCTTCCTCGTCATCCGGATAAATGGAGATCCACAGCTTCTCCTTCGGAAGTTCTACCACCTCCGTTAAAAACTCCCAAGCCCAAGGGATTGCCTCTTTCTTAAAATAATCCCCAAAGGAAAAGTTCCCCAGCATTTCGAAGAACGTCTGATGCCGCGCCGTACGCCCGACATTCTCTATATCGCCTGTGCGAACGCAACGCTGAGACGTTGTGATACGGGGACACGGCGGTTTCATTTTACCTGTAAAAAAGGGCTTCAAAGGAGCCATTCCGGCGCCTATTAAAAGAAGAGACGGATCATCTTCAGGAATCAGAGAGTAACTTGCCAGACGAAGATGGCCTTTTTTTTCTGCGAAGAACTGAAGATAGGCTTCCCGTAACTCGTTACCGGTCATATATTTCAATCTAGACACCCTCCTAAAAGTATCGTGGGGAAATACCGATTGAGCGTAAGTATATCATAGAATTTAAAAAATTACACCCTATTGCATAATACTCTTCACAAGCTCTTGCGCCTGTTCCGTTGTTACGAGAATCTCACGCGGTTTATTCCCTCCCGCACTGGGACCTATAATGTGGAGTTCCTCCATCGCGTCGACTAAACGCGCTGCTCGTGAATAGCCGACACGGAATTTTCTTTGAATACTTGAGGATGATGCTTGTCCGGTTGACATGACAAGATCTACGGCATCCGGAAGAAGTTTATCCTGTTTCACAAGAAATTCATCTTCGCCTAGTTCTTCGTTTTCTTTTGCTTCATTTTCTATAAAGTTGACGAGCTCTTCATTTTCACTTACTTCCTGTCCTTGCGCACGGATAAAATCTAATAGGAACTCAACTTCTTCATCGCTGATAAATGCGCCTTGAACACGCATTGGTTTAGAAGCGCCTTGTGGAGAAAACAGCATATCTCCTTTCCCAAGCAATGTCTCGGCACCACCGCGATCCAGAATAGTGCGCGAATCAACCTGCGACGACACGGCAAATGAAATCCTCGACGGCAAATTTGCCTTAATGATACCGGTGATAACGTTCACCGAAGGTCTCTGTGTCGCAAGAATCATATGGATTCCTGCTGCGCGTGCTTTTTGCAGAATACGGCAGATGGCATCTTCAACATCACGCGGAGCAATCATCATAAGATCGGCCAACTCATCGATCACAATGACAATAAACGGAATTTTTTCTTCCACATACCGACGGTTAAATGTCTTAATATCACGGACACCATGATTCGCAAAAATCGTATATCGTTTTTCCATCTCCTGCACGGCCCAATTTAATACGGAAGAGGCTTTTTTAGGATCTGTCACCACCGGGACCATGAGATGTGGGATACCGTTATAATTTGACAACTCCACCATCTTAGGATCAATCAAGATAAATTTTACTTCATCCGGTGCCGCTTTAAACAGAATACTCGAGATTAAGGTGTTAATGCAGACGGATTTTCCTGAACCAGTCGCGCCCGCGACTAATAGATGCGGCATTTTCCCGATATCGGCAAAAATCGCTTGTCCGCTGATGTCTTTTCCTAGTCCGACAGTAAGCTTCGATTTTGCTTCTTGAAATTGTGGATTTTCTAAAACCTCCCGCAACTGAACCCCCTCGAGGATTCGATTCGGTATCTCAATGCCGATGGCCGCCTTGCCCGGAACGGGCTCGATACGGACGGAAGAAGTGGCCAGTTGGAGCGCAATATCCTCCGCTAGATTTGCGATCTTACTTACCTTTACGCCGGGGGCAGGCTCTAGATCATAGCGTGTGACCGCGGGGCCGTGACAAGCACTAATTACCTTTGCATTAACGTGAAAGTTCTCTAACGTTTGCTGTAGGATATGTGCGTTGTCCTCAATCTCCTGTGCTAAAGACTCATTTTCCTGTTTTATATGCTTTGAAAGTATATTAGTAACTTTGGGGAGCTCGTAGGAGTGTTCTTCTCCGGTATGTAAAGAAAAGTTTTCCTCGCTCTCTCGTGTATGCGTCGACTTTTTCATCCTATGAGAAGTCGGCATAGAGTCAATCTCCGTCGTTTCTCTCTCTTCGACTACCGCACCTTCCTTATGTATATCTATACCCTCAGAGCTATAAACGTCTTCTTCATGATCATATAAAACGGGTGCAGAGGTATCCCCGTTTCCTTCTCCCGCCTCTTCTTCGTATTTAATTGGAAAGATCGACTGCCGGTGGGTGGCAGGTATCTGTTCCGCTGCAACCGCAACAGATATCACATTCCGAGCCACATCTTTTTCAGAAAAAAGATGATCGTTCTCTTGATTATATGGAACAGAGGAACGCACTTCGTTTACGATATTCGCTGCTTTCTCTTCAATTTTCTCTCCGACTGCGCTCATTTTCTCATATGTTGTACTGACAACTGTACCGGCAGCAGCGGCTCCTTTTTTTGCTTGTTCTTTCGTGCGAATATATCCGGAAGCAAACGACCATGTCGTCGCCAAAAGAACCGATCCGACAATAATCGTTATGAGAAGAATAATGGCGCCGTCTACGCCAACGAAGAATCGCAGGGCTAAAAGAACACTCCCGCCTAAAAGCCCTCCCCCATCCGTGAGGTTTTGAGGCAGTATTTCCTCCCCGATAGGCACGACAAAATGATGCCATGCCGCAAGGATCGATATAAATAATCCGATCACACCAAAAAAACGCTTCGTATATAATAAGCCTCTATGATGCAGAATATACTGCAAACTCACAATTCCAATGACGAGAATCGCAAATGAGGCCCCCCAGCCAAATAAGTAGCGAAATATATTTGCAAAAAAAATGCCGATAAAACCGACATTCCAACCAAGAAGGCCAACACCTGAGAGTAAGGAAAATGTTAGAAGTACAAGCCCTATAAACTCATATTTTCGTCCTGAACCTTTCGCCGGGGCACTCCCACGGGCTTTCGATGTCCGTCGGCCGGAACTTCGTTTTTTCAATGAGAATCCCTCCATATCACACTATGCCTCCATCTCAAAGAGAAGGAGGCATAGGAAAGCTGATATCTCTTCATTAAACTTTATCGGAGCACGAATACACTATTTTGTGAGACGATCCGCAGTACGTTTTGCTTCGTATAAAATTCGTTCTTCATCTAGGGTCTTAAGCTGCCTGTCTTCCATGAGGATTTTGCCATCAACAATCACGGTATCAACGGATGAGGATTTTCCGGAATAGGCAAGCAACGATACCGGATTATAACAGGGTGTCCATTCGGCACTATGCATGGAGAAGAGGACAATATCTGCTTTCTGCCCTTCTTTTAGGCGTCCGACATCTTTTAATGAAAGTGCTTGAGCACCATACTCTGTCCCCATCTTGACGGCTGTGAGCGCGGGGATGGCAAGCGGATCACGTGTGTCTACTTTATGTAAAAGTGCAGCCAATTGCACTTCATCTACCATATCCAAATTATTATTGCTGGATGCCCCGTCTGTCCCCAGCGCTACGCAGATATCTTCTTTTAGCATCCGTGGAACAGGTGCTATGCCGCTGGCAAGTTTCATATTGCTGCCGGGGTTATGGGCAATGCGGATATTATATTTCTTGATGATAGAAAAATCCTCATCATCAAGATGCACACAATGTGCGGCAAGGGTTCCGTTCTCAAACAAACCGGTAGACGCCACATGTGCAAAAGGGCGTTTGCCATACTCTTTGATGCAAGACTCTACCTCTCCTACCGTCTCGGACATATGTATATGTATTTCGGCGCCAAACTGCTGTGCTTTTCGTGCAATCTTTTTTAGATATGCAGGAGGACACGTATATAAAGCATGCGGTCCAAACATCACGGTGATGCGCCCGTCTGCAGTCCCGTGATAGTTCTCATAAAGTGCAGCATTTTCTTCGAGTTTCTTCTCCGCATCAGGCGCAACGCCTATCAATCCTCTCGAGAGAACGCCTCGTAGTCCAGAAATCTCGACGACTTCGGCAACACGCTCCATATCGGGGCCATACATATCTGCAAAAGCCGTGGTACCGCTGCGAATCATCTCCACTGCGGCAAGCATAGCCCCCCAATAAATATCATCAGAATGCAGCTTTGCTTCAATCGGCCAAATCATCTGCTGCAGCCAATCCATCAGCTTCATATCGTCCGCATAGCTGCGGAGCAGCGTCATTGAGGCATGCGTATGTGCATTGACAAATCCCGGAATCGCAAACTGACAAGTTCCATCTATCGTTTTATCCGCATGAAAATCATCCGGAATGCTTCCGATTGAGAGAATACGGTCATCTACAATTACAATATCAGTCTTCGGAGTCGTCCCATCTGGCAAAAGAGCAATGACATCTTTAATCAGTATATTCACGGGAAGCCCCCTTATGCCAATCCAAGGTATTCTTTTTGTTCCGCGGTCAACGTATCGATAGAGATGCCAAGCGAATTGAGTTTGATATTTGCGATTTCAACATTGATTTCCTCTGGCATCAGATGAACGCCTTTGCTCATCTCTTTCCCATGACGTAGAAGATGCAGGGCGGAGAAGAACTGAACGCCAAAAGAAAGATCCATGATCTCTGCCGGATGTCCGTCCCCCGCCGCGAGATTTACGAGTCTTCCCTCTGCCAGTAAGTAGAGGTGCCGCCCGTCGGGCTGAACGTATTCTTCAATATTGTCTCGTACGGTTTGATGAGATACGGAGCCTGCGTCGAGCTCTGGTATATTGATTTCAACATCAAAATGTCCGGAATTTGCCATCATCGCGCCGTCCTTCATCGCGGCAAAATGATGTTTGCGAAGAATGTCCTTATTCCCTGTCAGTGTCAGGAAAATATCGCCGACCTTGGCAGCTTCGTCCATCGGCATCACATAGAATCCGTCGAACACGGCTTCGATCGCCTTAATCGGATCTACCTCCGTAATGATGACGTTAGCGCCCAGACCGCGTGCACGCATCGCACCGCCTTTGCCGCACCAGCCGTAGCCGGCAATAACGACGGTCTTGCCCGCAATCACAAGATTGGTTGTCCGCATGATCCCGTCCCATGTGGACTGCCCTGTGCCGTAACGGTTGTCAAAGAGATACTTGCAGTATGCGTCATTTGCCGCAATCATGGGAAATTCGAGCTTCCCCTGACGCTCTAGTGCATAGAGACGATGAACCCCCGTGGTCGTCTCCTCGGAGCCGCCAATGAGCGTTGGCAGCAGCTCCCGACGAGAGGTATGAAGCATATCCACCAAGTCCCCGCCGTCGTCAATGACAATGTTGGGCTTGATATCGAGCGCTTTATTGAGGAATACGGAATACTCCTCCTCTGTGCATCCATGCCATGCGAATACATGAACGCCTTCTTCAACGAGCGCGGCTGCAACATCGTCCTGCGTCGAGAGCGGGTTGCTGCCGGTCACGGCAACCTCTGCGCCCGCATGTTTGAATATCGTTGCCATATAAGCGGTTTTCGCCTCGAGATGAAGCGTAATCACCATTTTAATGCCCTCGAAGGGCTTTGAAACGGAATACTCCTTATCCGCAGCCGCCATCACCGGCATGAAGCGCTTCACCCAGTCGATCTTTGCGTGTCCGGACGGCGCTAATTTAATATCGCGAATCATGGATTCCATCATGCAGTCTCCTTCTATCTCCTTTAATTCTCAATCCCTTTCCGTGCAGGGATTCCCCGTTCATAATAATGTCGTATTTCCTTCATCTCTGTAATGAGGTCGGCACGATCCAGCAGCCACTGCGGGGCGTTTCGCCCGGTACAGACGAGCTCTGTTTCGGGTGGCAGCATTTCAAGAAAATGCTCCATCTGCTCTTTTTGCAATACGCCAAACGCCAACGCGACATTGATCTCGTCTAGGATAATGAGTTGATACTCCCTCGTTGCGGCAGCCTCTATCGCACGGAGCAATCCTTCCGAGAGCAGCGCGACATAGTCTGCCGGCGGATGCCCTTTCGGAAAGATGACGACGCTGTCCCCAAACGCTTCTTTGGTTTTTTCATCCATCATACCGTCTTCGGCGATAAAGAAAGGTTTCCCCGTTGTTTCGAGCATCATATGAGGGAGTGTACGTAAAAGCCCCTGTTCGCTGTAGGCAAGGCTTTTCATAAACTGCATCAAATACACCCGATGCCCCGCGCCGAGTGAACGAATCGCCAAGCCGATCGCGGCGGTCGTCTTCCCCTTCCCGTTTCCCGTGTAGACCTGAATCATGAGAGCAATACCTTATGGCTGACGTTGATACGACCCTTCTCGTCGATTTCAATGATCTTGACCTGCAGCTCGTCGCCGATATGCACAACGTCCTCGACATTCTCCACGCGGTGCTTTGCGAGCTGGGAAATGTGGCAAAGTCCTTCTTTTCCGGGAAGGAGCTCTACAAAAGCGCCAAACTTCAAGAAACGAGTCACGCGACCGGTATAAATTTCTCCTACCTCAACGTCGCGGACAATATCCTCGATCATCTTGCGCGCATGATCCATAGCCTCTGTGTTCGGAGATGTGATGAAGATGTTGCCGTCTTCGTGGATGTCGATATCCACGCCGGTTTCATCAATGATTTTACGAACCACCTTGCCGCCGCTGCCGATAACATCGCGAATCTTATCCACATCGATGATGATCGTCTCCACGCGCGGCGCATACGGAGAGAGTTCTTCTGCCGGCTTGTCAATGCATTCAAGCATCTTGCCAAGGATAAACGCACGCCCCTCTTTCGCCTGTGCCAAGGCGGAGGCTAGAATATCTCGCGTGATGCCGGCAATCTTGATATCCATCTGAATGGCGGTGATGCCCTTGGCGGTTCCGGCGACCTTAAAGTCCATATCGCCGAGCGCATCCTCCATCCCCTGTATATCCGTCAGAATGGAATAGTCTTCGCCGTCCCTGACAAGTCCCATAGCAATGCCGGAAACGGGACGCTTAATCGGTACCCCCGCGCACATCAGCGAGAGCGTGCTGCCGCATACACTCCCCATCGAACTCGAGCCGTTCGACTCTAGGATCTCTGAAACAAGACGTATCGTATAGGGGAAATCCTCAATGGACGGAATCATCGGGAACAGCGCGCGTTCGGCCAGCGCACCGTGTCCAATTTCACGGCGTCCCGGACTGCGCATGGGACGCGCCTCGCCGACACTATATCCAGGGAAATTGTAGTGGTGCAGGTAGTGTTTGGTCGTCTCGGGGCCCAGCCCGTCGATAATCTGCTCATCACCGATAGAGCCTAGTGTCGTCACCGTGAGAACCTGCGTCTGACCGCGGGTAAAGAGCCCGGAACCATGCGTCCGCGGCAAAATTCCAACTTCACAGCTGACAGGGCGCACTTCATCAAGGGCACGCCCGTCGGGACGTATCTTTTCGTGCGTAATCATATGACGCACAATGCCCTTCTCAATCTTATAGAGAATTTGCGAAATCTCTTTCGCCTGCTCAGGATACGCAACGATAAAATGTTCGAGCGTCTCAGATTTAATCGCCGCGATATCGGCATCACGTCCAAGTTTATCATCATTGCGAGTCGCGGCATCAAGCCTTTTCTCCGCGTAAGCACGAATTTCTCCCTCAAGCTCTTCGGAGAGGGCGTAGATGATAGGAATTTGTTTTTCTTTTCCGCAGACGCTTTGTATCTTTTTCTGAAATTCAACAAGTCGTCGGATCTCGGCATGTCCGAACAAAATTGCGTCTAAGACGATCTCCTCCGACAACTCGTTTGCGCCTGCCTCGACCATCATGACCGCGTCATAGGAGCCGGCGACAGTGAGATTCAACTCTGAAACGGCACGTTCCTCCTCCTTCGGATTGATGACAAACGAACCGTCGATGTAGCCGACACGAACGCCTGCGATCGGTCCCATAAACGGAATATCGGATACAGTCAATGCGCAGGAAGCCCCGAGCATTGCCGCAATCTCCGGAGGATTATCTTGGTCGACAGAAAGAACCGTTGCGACAATTTGAATATCGTTTCGAAATCCTTCCGGGAAAAGCGGGCGAATCGGGCGATCAATCAAACGTGCACAGAGTACGGCATCGTTACTAGGGCGGCCTTCTCTCTTAATAAAGCCGCCGGGGATCTTTCCTGCCGCATACATTTTCTCTTCATAATCTACAGTCAAAGGGAAAAAGTCGACGCCTTCTCTTGGTGCGTTAGATGCGGTGGCTGTAACTAACACAACCGTGTCCCCGTAACGCACCAATACTGCGCCGTTTGCCTGCTTCGCCATTTTTCCGTACTCTACGATTAGGTTTCGTCCGCCCAGTTCGATTTCGAAACTCTGCATACATTTATCCTCCTAGGTCTCTTACATGCGTTACATGACAAAAGCATTCGACAAAATATCTTAGAATCCTTTTCCCTATAATAAAAAAGCGGGGAACACCCCGCTCTTTCATCTCCGTGAAAAATATTATTTACGCAGATTGAGCTTTGTTATGATAGCGCGATAACGCTCAATATCTGTTTTATATAGATAGCCCAGCAAACGGCGACGATGTCCAACCATCTTCAACAGTCCGCGGCGCGAATGGTGATCTTTTTTATGTTCTTTCAAATGTTCGGTAAGATACTGGATACGTGCCGTCAGCACAGCGATCTGAACTTCGGGAGATCCGGTATCACCCTCGTGAGTAGCGTGTTCCTTAATGATTTCCTGTTTTCTTTTTTGCGTGAGCATATAAAATCCTCCTTTAAAATATATCGGCCGCTGACCAAGAAAACGTCGGATTAATCGTTATCTGAGTCGGGGCTCCATGACGTCGTTCATATTATCATAGAAATATTTTCTTGTAAATGAAAATTTTCCGCTATCAGACTAATCGCGGCCTTTTTATCACATTCGATCTGTGCAATTAAAGAATCTATGGACGAGAATCGCCGCTCCTTTCGTATGCGTGCATAAAATGATACCGTGAGATTTTCTCCGTAAATATCCTTAAAAAAATCAAAAATATGAACCTCTAAGCGTCGCTTACAGTCTTCAAACGTCGGATTGTTTCCAATATTTGCGACCCCTCCATATCTTACCGTTCCTTGTTGAACTGTTACTGCATAAACCCCGTTTGACAGTATTTCGTTCTCTTGATGGAGTTCAATATTTGCAGTGGGAAATCCGAGCTGGCGTCCGCGTGCCTTGCCATGGACAACTATTCCCATAATAGAGAACGGATATCCAAGATACTCATTTACTTTAGCGATATTCCCCTGTTGAATAAGTTTTCGAACGCATGTACTACTGATAGTTTCTCCATCGCATATGACCGGAGGACATATTATGGTTTGAAAACCATAACGCCCTGCCTCTTGCCGAAGAAGAACGGGGGTTCCCCTCCCGTATCTTCCAAAGGTATAATTTTCTCCGATTACGATATATTTGGGAGCAAAATTCCGATGCAGAAACTCGACAAAATCTAAGGCATCTGTTTTTGCAAAATGAGGTGTAAATGGAATTTCTACTAACACATCGACGCCTAGATTCTTTAATATCTTCTGTCGGAGTATATCGCTATCGATACGGCGTGGGCTTCCTTCCGGGTCTACAACAGAGCGTGGATGGTTCAAAAAAGAAAAGACGAGCGCGGTACCGCCGATCTCATGCGCCTTCTTCACTGCCGTCTTGATAATACGCTGATGTCCCAAGTGAATGCCGTCAAACATACCAAGAGCTATCACTATGCGCGGGTATAATGCGTAAAACTCTACTAGTTTTTTATAACTTTCCATTGCAAAGAAACATGCTCCTAAAATACGCGGCTCTCAAAAAAGCAATCAAGGCTCACCTATAATGCGCAGCTCCGGAATAAGAGGTACTGAACGGCTTGCATAAACGCGCTCCTGCACTGTCGTAATGAGGCGCTGCACATCGGTTGCCGTTGCTCCTCCAATATTAACGATAAATCCCGCATGTTTTCTTGATACTTGTGCGCCGCCGACCGTAAAGCCCTTTAATCCGGCTTGATCGATCAATGTACCGGCAAAGTATCCGGGAGGACGCTTAAAGGTGCTCCCTGCGCTTGGATATTCAAGCGGCTGCTTGCTTTTACGCTGACTATTTAAATCATTCATTTTCCGGAGAATTTCAGAAGGTTCTCCCATGCGTAAATGGATCCGCACTTCACAAATTGCTTCCTCTCGTTCATGAAATACGCTGTGACGATAACCAAATTCCAGTTCACTCGACGAATATGAATGGATTTCTCCATCGGAAGAGACTGTCCTCACATGCGTAACGATATACTTCATCTCTCCTTCGTAAGCCCCCGCATTCATAAAAATTGCACCGCCGACACTGCCCGGAATTCCCGATGCAAACTCCATGCCGCTGAGCCCCTGTTGCTGTGCAAACGAGGCAACCTCTTTCAACAGAGCGCCCGCTCCTACCGTAATAATTGTACCATCTGCAACAATTTTTCCCATCGTATGATTAAAGCGGATGACAAGTCCACGAATCCCTCCGTCGCGCACCAAAATATTAGAGCCGTTGCCTAATAATGTAATCGGTTGATCGTATAATTTAGCGGTTTGAATAATCTTCCGTACTTCATCTATAGACGCCGGATAAAACAACAGATCTGCCGGACCGCCAATACAAAAGGTCGTATGGAATCGCATGGGTGCGTTTATAAAGAGCCGTTCCGGGTCAAACGTCTTATGACAAGCCTCAATAAATTCCCCGTTCATCTCATTTTCCCTTCTCATTTTGCCGCAGAAAATCCGGTACCGCTACATAACAGCGTAGAAAAATTATTTTGCCGCAGCGCTTCATATGCAATGATAGCGACTGCATTTGATAAATTCAACGAGCGCGCATCGCGATACATCGGTATTCGGATGGTCTGCTTACTATGTGCAGCAAGCAAATCATCGGGAAGTCCGGCGCTTTCTTTGCCGAATACCAAGACGGTATTCATGGTATATGCAACGTCACAATGTGTTCGAGAGGCTTTTGTTGAACAAAAATAGAACGGGTTATGGGGGCACATTTCTAAAACTTCATCAAATGCATCATGATAATATACTGTCACCAAATGCCAATAATCTAAACCCGCTCTTTTCAAATGTTTATCGTCTGTTGAGAATCCAAGCGGCCTAACAAGATGAAGTTCAATTCCCGTACCCGCACATAGCCGGGCAATATTTCCAGTATTCCCCGGAATTTCTGGTTCTACGAGAACAATATGCACTCGTCGCGTCCCTCCCCTATACGTTTATAGTAAAGGCATCGTTATTATACCGAATCGATACAATAAAAACAACCCACAGGAGCCTCGTCTCCCGTGAGTTGAATTTTGTCTTCAGCTTAACACAGCGCCGGTATTTGCAGACGATGTGAGTTTTGCATAGCGTGCAAGATAGCCTGTCTTGATCTTTGCTTCCGGCCGTATCCAGCGGGCGCGTCGTACGGCAAGTTCCTCATCGCTGACCTCAAGTTCCAATTTTCGATTTGGAATATCAATCGTAATCATATCCCCGTCCTCAATGAGCGCAATAGGTCCTCCTGCCATCGCTTCCGGAGAGATATGTCCAACGCAAGCGCCTTGACTAGCGCCGCTGAATCGCCCGTCGGTAATTAATCCTACCTTGAGCCCCATACCTGTGATGACAGCTGTCGGATTCAACATTTCCTGCATGCCGGGACCGCCTTTAGGTCCTTCATATCGGATAACGACAACATCTCCGTCATGGATTTTCCCCTCCATGATGGCGTTGACACCTTCCTCCTCCGAACTGAAACACTTTGCCGTTCCACGATATGTAAGCATATCATCGGCAACGGCTGACGCTTTCACAACGGCACAATCCGGCGCAAGATTTCCCCGTAAAATCGCAAGTCCGCCTTGTGGGCGGTAGGGATTATCTACGCTGTGGATCACGGCCGGGTCAAGGACTCTGGCATGTTCAATACGATCTCGAATCGTTCCGGTTACCGTCAATGCGTCAAGATGAATCAAATTCTTTTTAGAAAGTTCGTTCATAACGGCAGAGATGCCGCCCGCTTCATTGAGATCCTGCATATGATGCGTTCCCGCAGGGCTGAGCTTTGTAATATAGGGCGTCCGCCTGCTGATTTCATCAAAGAGCGGCGGCGGCAGTTCAATACCAACTTCGTGAGCAATCGCCGTAAGATGGAGTACGGTATTCGAGGAGCCGCCGATCCCCATATCTACCGTAATGGCATTCTCGAATGCTTCCTGTGTCATAATATCCCGCGGGCAGATTCCTTTGCGGACAAGGTCGAGGATCACCGCGCCTGCCTGTTTTGCCAAAAGACGGCGCTCTCCCGTATAGGGCGCGGGGATCGTACCGTTGCCGGGAAGTCCCATACCGAGTACTTCCGTTAAGGAATTCATCGTATTCGCAGTGAAGAGCCCGGCGCAAGAACCACAGCTGGGACAAGCATGGTTTTCAATCTCCATCATTTCACTGGCATCCATCTTTCCGGCAGCATACATACCCGCCGCCTCGAATGCCTGGCTGACACTAATATCTCTTCCATGATAACGTCCCGCAAGCATTGGTCCTCCACTGACGAGAATCGCCGGGATATTAAGGCGCGCCGCAGCCATAAGCATGCCCGGTACGACTTTATCGCAGTTTGGAATGAGCACCAAGCCGTCAAAACCAGAAGCCATTGTCACCGCCTCAATAGAGTCTGCAATGAGTTCACGACTTGCAAGAGAATACTTCATCCCCGTATGCCCCATCGCAATGCCGTCACAAACACCGATCGAGGGAAATTCAATAGGGGTTCCACCGGCAGCTGCCACACCCAATTTAACGGCTTCGGTAATTGTATTTAGATGAAAGTGGCCCGGAATGATTTCATTGAATGAATTACAAACGCCGATCAGAGGTTTTCTAAGATCATCGGATCCGTATCCATTCGCATGAAATAAAGAGCGATGCGCGCAGCGTGTCGCCCCTTTTTTTACAACATCACTTCTCATACTAAGCTCTCCTACTCTGAACAAAGTTTATACCGGTAAGGCACAGGCATAAATAAAACATAAAACACATGCATGAGATTTTAGCCTATTATTCCCTTTTTTTCAATAGCTAAAGGATCATAGAGGAATTTATGAATCATAGCATCGTAGACACAGATATGCTATAATTTGTTTAAAACTCAATGCCGCGCTGTGCCTTGATTCCTTTTTGATAAGGATGTTTAATAAGACGCATTTCGGTCACAAGATCAGCTCTATCAACGAGTTCTTCCGAGGCATTCCTTCCGGTAAAAACAAGATGTGTTTGGGGAGGGCGCGCGTTTAGAATCTGCTCCAATTCATCTTTATGGATGAGCCCGAATGAATAGGCATAGTTAAATTCGTCTAGAATGACCATATCCCATGTTCCACCGGATATTTCACGCAGAGCACTGTGCAAGAGTTCTTCGGCGGCAATACGATGTTCTGCCTCTCCTGTATTCCCTTTGCGCGTGAATCCAAACCCGCCTTGACGAATTTCAATCCGTCCATCAACGGCATTCAATGTTTCGATTGCCTTTAGTTCACCATAGGTCCAACTCCCTTTGATAAACTGCAATATCAATACACGCAGATGATTCCCCCACGAGCGGATTGCCATGCCGAGCGCAGCGGTCGTTTTCCCCTTCCCCTCTCCTGTGTGAACAATGACGAGTCCGGTGCGATTATCCATTTCTATCACCTCATGATTCAACAAAAAATTTATATACACGGTGGTTTTATGAAACATTATATTTTTTTTACGGCAATTATTTTTCTCGTTTCTATGATGTGTATTTTCCTCGTCGAAAAAAAAGATATACTCCATTTCAACCGAATTGACATAGCGGTAAATGTTCATGAGGAGAACGGTGAAAGTATCCTCACATGGGAGCGAGTCCCATATCCCTGCTATTATCGTGTCGATACATACATCAAAACGATCGAAAAAATATCGGATGAACCATTCTACCAGCGTGTTAAGACAGAATTCACAACAACACCGTCATATCATATCACCTCGGCTCCAATTCCCTTCTATTACCGTGTTACCGCTTATGGAATGTTTGGCGCTATTACTCCTCCCTCGACGCCAAAAGCAAATCCGTACTTTGAAACGACATCTCCTATTCATATCAGCAAATACACAACCGCGAATCCCGCTAGCCTGATGCCTTTTCTTATATGGCATGGCATGGCAAATGCAGTCCTATATGAGGTCGAATTTCTTTCCGCCCCTCCAGAAAAAGAAGGCGGGACCACATTATCTCAGACCACCCACCTGAACAGTACGAAAAGGGTCTTCACAAATGGCCTGCAAGCAGACTTGCGGCCGTTTCAATCCTACGAGGTAATCTATTGGCGCGTTCGTGCGTTAGGGATGAACCATGAGGCTATTGGCGAATTTTCAGCAGCAGAACCGATTGTGCTCAGCGATGAACAGGAAATTCCTAACCGTCCGATTCCAGATACTTTTGATCAAGTGACAAGTTTCCGACAGCCGCTCTATCCCGTATACCAATGGATCCCCCTCCATGGCGTAACGCGTTACGAAGTAGAACTCCTCACAACACCTCCCGTGGAAGAGAACGGAACGGAGGCTGATCCAAATCGTGTATGGGCAGAAACGACTAACTCCGCCAATGCCATCTATGACGAATATCCTCGTCCCTATGCCGGGATTTATTATTGGCGTGTGCGCGGGCTCGATCCACAAAATAACACAGTAGGTACGTGGTCGGATATCGCCTCCTTTACAGTGGATACGCAACACCATCATCGTTTATATGCCGCTGCGCTCGGGGACAGCATCACACACGGCGGCGGTGCAATTTCAAACTCACCCGCGTTTCTCGAATACAGCTACACGACCTATCTCCCATTTGAATGTATCAATCTTGGACGAAGCGGGGATACGGCACATACGACACTTGAACGTTTTGAGGAGGATGTTCTTCCGGCGAATCCCGAAAATTTGCTTATTCTCACAGGCTCCAATAGTCTACGCGCAGACATGACAACAGCACGGGATATTATTCAGGATCTTGACGCCATACAAAGAAAATGTATTGCGCACGATATTCGCCCCATTTTCCTAACGTTGCTTCCACTCAACCCGGAACGCATTACGCTTTCCTTCCACTCCGAAACGGATCCTCTATGGCAATGGAAACTCAATGCCGTCAATACATGGATCCGTTCACAAAAATACTATATCGACATGGAGCCATTTTTTTACGACGCATCAAACCGCATCTTGAGTCCTCTGCTTTCAACAGACGGACTGCACCCTGATATCGACGGAAAGCGCATGATGGCCGAAATCATCCTACAGCATATGGATGAACTGACCGCACAACCATAACTCGAAAAAAGAGAAAAAGCAACATGATCCTAGATCTCGTTGCTTTTTTTACTGCCTTGAATCAGCATCGCGTCGCCGAAAGAAAAAAAACGATATCCGGTATCAACGGCTTCGTGATATGCACGTAAGGTAAATGCACGCCCAGCAAACGCACTGATAAGCATAATGAGCGTAGATTTTGGCAGATGGAAATTAGTAATGACCGCATCCACGACCTTAAAATGATAGCCAGGATAAATAAATATATCAGTCCATCCGCTCATAGGATGAATTTCACCGGTGTCCGCGGCGGCTGATTCGAGCGTACGAACGGAGGTTGTTCCTACGGCAATGACACGGCGGCCTTCCGCTTTTGCTTTCCAAATGATTTTTGCCGTTTCTTCCGGAATAGCGTAATATTCCCGATGCATGACATGATTTTCTATCGTCTGTTCCTGTACGGGGCGAAATGTCCCCAATCCGACGTGAAGGGTAACAAAGCCGAATATAACGCCATTTTCCGTGAGTCTCCCTAAGAGCGACTCCGTAAAATGAAGACCTGCCGTCGGAGCGGCAGCCGATCCCCGTTCGCGGCTGTATATTGTTTGATACCGCTCTTCATCGGACAGTTTTTCATGAATATACGGAGGAAGCGGCATTTCACCCAGACGATCTAAAATTTCTTCAAATATTCCTTGATAAATAAATTTTACAATACGACCGCCAAAATCCGTATCGGATATAATCTCACAGGAAAGCTCTTCACTAAATCGAATGAGTTCTCCAATCCGGGCCTTTCTTCCGGGCTTTACCAAGACCTCCCACTGCACTCCGTCTATTTGTCGGAGTAATAAAATTTCCATCTTTGCGCCCGTTTGATCGCGCACACCGATCAGCCGTGCCGGAATTACGCGCGTGTCGTTAAATATCAGAACGTCGCCGGGATATAATAATGCGTCTAATTCATAAAAATATCGATGTTCTATCGTCTTCGCCGCTGGGTCTAATACCATGAGCCGTGACGAATCACGCGGTTCAAGAGGTGTTTGTGCAATACGATCCGGCGGTAAATCATAGTCAAAATCAAAAATATCCATATGCGGCATCCCCTTTTTCAGTATAATTTCTCCACAGAGACACCTGTATAGTAATAACGAAGTATATCCTTATAGTTCTTACCGCGCTCCGCAAACGCCTTAGCCCCCCACTGCGACATGCCGAGACCGTGTCCGGAGCCGTATCCGCTAAATTCTACGTTCGATTTTAAAATCCGAACACTGAAGAGCGTACTGGGGAGCGCAAAGAGGGAGCGAATTTTATTACCCGTAAGGATTATATTTCCTTTATCCCCAACGACTCGCATGGTCAAAACTCGTCCCGAGATACTACGATCCCCTCTCCCTTTTCCGATCTGCAAGGGAGAGAGTTTGATGTCTTTGAGCCTGCCTATCTTTTTTTCAGCTGTTTCTATTTTTTGAACAAAGCGCGCTAATGATATGGAGCGGTTCCACGGAAGTGTTTTTGCTTGCACTTCGGGAACGGATCTAAGGTAAGGAACGCGGCTGCCCCACACGTTTTCGCTAGATTCTGTCATACCGCCGGAATCCGTATGAAAGAGTGCGTCCGAAATTTCACCTTGATAAAACAGAACCTCTCCACGCGTAGAATCGACAGCCTCCGTGGAAGCCTTTGTCTCGGCTCCCATTCCTTCATATACTTGACATTCGGCGGTATTGCAGAGATCGTATCCTTCGGCACGATGACGCCCTCTGTTTTTCAGAGCAAATGTGCGCGCGGCGACACTCTGCGCACGCAACGCTTCCATGTTCCATGAGGCGGGCATTTCCTTTGGGACTACGCCATATAGATAATCCTCGACAGGGACATTGTTGACGACTGTTACGCCGTTTTTTAAAAATAATGTAATATATCCGCGATAGGAGACTCCGTTTACTTGAATGACGCCTCCATCGGATACCTCCACAATCAAGCGCTCCATTTTCTTCTCTTTGCCATTGATTAAAAAAGTACCGTTTCTCACCTCAATTAGGAGCGATTTTTCCTTTGGAACGGTCAGAAAGGATTTTTCTTCAAGGGATGTATAAATAGATAGTGCACCGTAGTGTCCTAAGAGTGTTACGCTCGTCTGCCCGTTCATCAGCCCGATGGATATCTCCGGCTGCCATGACGCATATGTGAACGGCATCGAAAACAACAAAGGCGCAATTAAGGCCAGAAACATAAAAAATCGATGCATCCGTACCATCATAAATATTCTACTTTCTTTACTATGCCTGCGCCATGAGGCGGCGACGTTTTTTCTCTTTATTTTCCTTACGCTGAATTTTACGCAAGGTACGACTATACCGCTCTTCCTCGCTAAAGATACATCCGCAATAAGACTGTCGGTACAGCCCCAGCTCCTTACTGATATCGATTCCTTCCTGCCAGCCGATGCGAAAATCCTTATAGTAAAAGGAAATCCCATATATATCGGCATATCTCTGCGCAATTGAGCGTATCATCTCATGCTGTTGATAGATGCTATAAAACAATGTGGACGTAAACGCGTCAAATCCATGGTCAGAAGCATAGCGTACAGCATTTTCCAGGCGCCATGTGTAACACATATGGCAACGTCCGAAGCGCATATTTTCTGCCGGAAGCGCTTTCTTGAGAAAATCCCGTATGCGATATTCCCGATCCGCAATAAAATCCATATGGGACAGTACCGCAAATTTTTCAGCGCTCTGCAGACGCTCATCCCATTCCATATAGGGGTGGATATTGGGATTAAAAAAATATCCCGTCGGCTCGATCCCATCTTCGCGCAGTTTTTTCAGCGGATAACAAGAGCATGGTCCGCAGCACATATGCATCAGAAGTTTCATTTTAAAGTAAATCTCCCTGCTGATAATCTGTTTGCGGATAGGCAATTTTCATATGTTCGTATCCGCCGCGCGTTACGATGCGTCCTCGTGCCGTCCGCACAATAAAGCCGAGTTGTATGAGATAGGGTTCATAAACATCCTCGATGGTCTCCGGCATCTCGCTAAGTGCGGCCGAAAGTGTTTTCAGCCCAACGGGTCTTCCGGAAAATTTATGAATCATTACTTCAAGCATGTAGCGATCCTTATTTTCCAGCCCGCACTCGTCTACCTCAAGTGCCTCCAAGGCCTCTAATGTCGTACTATGAGAGATAACGTGTTCACCGGCCACTTGGGCAATATCGCGCACGCGTTTGAGAATACGATTTGCCACACGCGGTGTTCCTCTTGAACGCCGTGCAATCTCAAGCGCACCGTCATGTTCAATCGTCACCGATAATATCTCTGCGGTACGCTCAATAATGAGAAGCAAAGACTCCGGCGTATAGTATTCAAGACGCGCCTGAATCCCGAACCGATCGCGCAGAGGTGCCGACAGCGCCCCCGTCTTTGTCGTTGCGCCGACAAGGGTAAACGGAGCAAGATCCAACCGAATGGAGCGTGCGCTGGGTCCTTTACCAATAATAATATCAATCGCATGATCCTCCATTGCCGAATAGAGGATTTCCTCCACATGATGTGATAATCGATGAATTTCATCTATAAAGAGAACATCATGTTCCTGCAGATTGGTCAGCAGAGAAGCAAGATCCCCCTGCCGCTCGATTGCAGGCGCCGAGGTTTGACGAAAGTTCGCTCCCATCTCATTCGCAATAATGCCGGCAAGCGTCGTCTTTCCAAGTCCGGGAGGTCCGTAGAGCAGAACATGATCGAGCGCCTCATTGCGCGATAACGCCGCTTGTATGAATTTGTATAGATTATCCTTTATTTTATCCTGTCCAATGTACTCGCTGAGGCGGCGGGGGCGCAGACTATACTGCCAGCCGTCAGTACTTTGCTCTTCAAATGAAACGAGTTCCTCCTCGTCGCGCATGTCCATAACTCCGTCCTCACTCCTGCAACGTTAGAACCGCTGTAACTCCGATAGTGCATATCGTATTAGTTCTTCTGTACTTTGGTAGTCTGTTTTTCTTTGAAAAACATTTTGAATTTCATTTTGCTGAAATCCTAGATTCGTGAGCGCCTCTATTGCTTCGGCAATCATGGAATCCGATGTGCTCCGGACAACGGCGTCGGCATTATTCGTATCGATATCTGTATACGCGCTAAATTTATCTTTAAGCTCCAAAACGATCCGTTCTGCCGTCTTCTTGCCAATCCCGGGCAGTTTTGTAATTCCCTTGACATCCTGCCGCTCAATTAAGCGGTAAAAATCGTGCGGAGTTACCTCTGACAGAATACTCTGCGCAACTTTTGGCCCAATGCCCGAAATACCGATCAGATGATGAAAAAGATCATATTCTTCCTGTGAGAAGAACCCATAGAGCAAAATCGCATCCTCGCGCACATGTGTATGAGTATAGAGCAAAACTTCTTCTCCGAGCGCAATATGGGCCCCCGTCTGTCGAGAAATAAATATGCGATATCCAATGTCATGTACGTCAAGCAAACAATGGTCGACTGCAATGTGTGCCACAGAACCGCGCAAGAAACCTATCATTGATTTCCTTTCCTCATATTCAAAAGCGATTGCGCCACGCAATGCTGTCCACACAATGAGCGGTGCAAATCGCGACGGCGAGTGCGTCCGCCGCATCATCCGGATGCGGAGATTCATCGAGGCGGAGTAATTTCGTCACCATGTAGATAACCTGCTCCTTTGTCGCTTTTCCATATCCCGTAACTGCCTGTTTTACCTGCAGAGGCGTGCGTTCAACGATAGGGACATCGTTTTTAGCCGCGGCCAGGAGTGCGACACCGCGCGCCTGTCCCACAGGGATTGCCGTCGTTACATTTCGGTTGAAAAAAAGCTGCTCAATCCCCATTGCCGCCGGATGATACTCCTTGATTAACGCCTCCAGCTCCGTATAAATCTTAAGCAGACGTTTTTCCACTTGCATTTTAGATGGGGTCGTGATCGCTCCGTAAGCACGTGGAACCAGACGAGTGCCAATCTGCTCTACAAAACCGTAACCGCAAATCGCCGTCCCAGGATCTATACCGAGAACTAACATATGTCGTTTCTAAAAAGTGCAGACGGATAAGTCTGCACTTTTTTAGAAGTTCCTCCTTATTCATCCATCTCGTAATTGCTGTATACGTTTTGCACATCATCATTATCTTCAAGCGCATCAATTAGGTTCTGCATCTTCTCCGCATCGTTTTCCGATAGGCTGACCGTCGTATCCGGTACCATCGTAACCTCTGCCGAAGCGGTTTCAATGCCTTTTTCACCGAGCGCCGTTTCGATAGATTCGAACGTATCCGGTGCCGCGATAATCTCGAATATATCCTCTTCGGCACGCATATCTTCTGCGCCCGCATCCAAGACAAGTTCTAATAGCGCATCCTCATCGTTAAAAGAGTCTTTTTCAACGATAAATACCGCTTTTTTCTTAAACATCCATGAAACGCAACCGTCCTGTCCAAGATTCCCGCCGTATTTTGAGAAGAGATGGCGTACATCTGCCGCGGTCCGATTGCGGTTGTCCGTTAAAATATCGAGCAAAACTGCCGTGCCTCCGGGACCGTATCCCTCATATACAACTTCGTCATAGTTGCTTCCCTCGGTTGCGCCAAGCCCTTTTTGGATTGCACGATTGATATTATCTTTCGGGATATTATTCGCCTTTGCTTTTGAAAGCGCAAGCTTAAGACGCATATTTCCCGTAGGGTCACCGCCGCCCATACGAACGGCGATTGTGATCTCACGACCGATCTTTGTCGTGATCTTTCCTCGGATGGCGTCGTTTGCGCCTTTTTTACGCTTTATATTTGCCCACTTTGAATGTCCGGACATGTAATAAATCCCCCTTCTATATTTCCTTATCGGCAACATGTTAATTTATAATGTTTCTTTTTCCCCTTTTTCAGCAATGCTTCTCCATGGGAAAAATCTGAGGAGTTGAGTACATAGTGCTCGTCTGTAATACGAATATTATTTAATGTGAGTCCGCCTTGCTGAATCAAACGACGGGCCTCCCCTTTGGAGGAAAGTACCCCGCCACGCGTTAATACATCGATCAATTTCTCTCCCAATGTACAGGAGACTTGAGGTATATCCGTCGATGTACCGCCGCTAAAGAGTATCTGGGCCGTATTTCTTGCCTGATCCGCTGCCTGTGCTCCATGAACAATTTTTGTCGCTTCATACGCAAGGATCTCCTTTGAACGGTTAATTTCCCGACCTTCTGCCGCAGAAAGAGACCTTACTTCATCCATCGGAAGGTAAGTAAGCAGTGAGAGACAATTCTCTATATCTGCATCGTCGATATTTCGCCAATATTGATAGAACTCATACGGCGAAGTTTTTTTCGCATCGAGCCAAAGTGCTCCGCCCGCAGTTTTCCCCATCTTTGTCCCATCGCTTTTCGTGAGGAGTTTATTCGTAAGGCCAAATACGGTTTGATTACTCTTTCGACGACAAAGTTCAACGCCAGCAATGATATTAGACCACTGATCGTCGCCGCCCATCTGAAGTCGGCATCCATAATGGCGATTGAGTTCGAGGAAATCATATGCCTGCATGATCATATAGTTAAACTCAAGGAACGTAAGCCCCTTTTCCCAGCGCTGTTTATAGCTTTCGGCTGCAAGCATGCGATTAACGGTAAAGTGCGCTCCCACATCACGCAGCAGTTCAATATAATTTAGACTGCGAAGCCAGTCCCCATTATCCACCATAATTGCGCGATCATCTGTAAAGTCAATAAATCGAGCAATTTGTTTTTTAAAACACTCACAGTTATAACGAATGGTCTCATCAGTCATAACCTTACGCATGTCTGTACGCCCTGACGGATCGCCTACAGTCCCCGTTCCGCCACCGACAAGACAAATTGGGCGATGCCCCGCCTTCTGCAAATGGGACATTGCCATCAATGCGATAAAATGTCCCGCATGAAGACTATCTGCCGTTGGATCAAAGCCAACGTAGAAGGTTACGGGGCCTTGATCCAACGCCTCACGCAGAGTCTCTTCATCGGTACATTGAGCAAGGAATCCACGCTCTTTTAAAAGATCAATAGCGTTGTGCATAAAATCCTCTTTCGTTAATTTCGTCCTTTTTCCACACCTGCACCTCGCTCCGGCACATTTCCACTATCTGCAGGAGTTGATTTTGTTTTAGAGGACGTTCCTGCGTTTTCAGATGATGTTTTATTCGCACCTTTTGTTTTACTGCGCTTTTCCTGCCCTTTCTCTTTCTTTTCTGCGGTATCCTTATCCTCTTCATCCTTATCTGAATCGTCTAAGTCGTCGAGTTCCGAGGCAGGTTTATAGGATACGCTTCCTTCAAAGCTGCACACGGGAAGTCCCGCATGGGCTTTTATCATAAATTCACGCCAAATCACGGCGGGAGTTGTCCCTCCCGACATTCCATGGAGATCACTTACACTATCGTTGCCAATCCACACACCTGCAACAAGATCCGGCGTATATCCGACAAACCAAGCGTCGTGATAATCACTTGTCGTACCGGTCTTTCCCGCTGCCGGTCTTCCAATATTTGCACTCGTTCCCGTGCCGCTGCGAATAACATCGGATAACATATTGGTCATCGTTGCCGCGTTCGCCGCAGACATCACACTTTTTTCCCGGCGATCTGCTTCTTCCAAAACCTTCCCCGTACGCGAAACGACGCGTACGATGGCAACCGGCTCTACATGAATCCCACGATTCGCAAATGTTCCAAATGCGCTTGTCAGCTCAAGAGGAGTCACACCGCGCGTCATACCGCCCAGTGCAGTCGCCAAATTGCGATCATTCGTAGCCCCGTCAAGAACGAAAGTGGATATTCCCATCTCCTGCGCATAAAAAATGGCTTTATCAATACCGATATCCTGCGCAATGCGAACGGTCGGGACATTAAGTGACCAACGTACAACATCTCGAAGGTGTACCTTTCCTGAAAATTTACGGCTGTAATTCTGCGGTTCCCATCCGCCGACTTTGAGCGGCTTATCTTCAATCACGGAATCAGGTGTATAATTATTCTCAAGCGCTGCCGCAAAGACAAACGGCTTAAATGCTGATCCCGGCTGCCGTACGGCCTGTGTTGCACGATTGAACTGATCGGTTCCTCTTCCCCCCACCATCGCTTTGATGTAGCCGTTATGCGGATCAATGGCAACCAACGCCCCCTGTGGCTGAAGAATTCCATTTGCATCCGTATAGTAGTTGGGAAGATTCTGCATGGCAGCTTCCGCCGCTGCCTGCATATCCATATCTATCGTTGTATAGATTTTTAACCCGTCTTTGTATATTGCATCATCTCCGTACTTTTCGACGAGAATCTGCAATACATAGTCGACAAAATAGCTGGCTACTTTGACACCGTCGTTGGATGTCTTAACAATAGCCAATTCCTCTTTCTTTGCCGTATTCGCTTCACTGTCGCTGATATAGCCGTATTTTGCCATCTGGTCAAGAACTACGGCTTTCCTCTGCATTGCGGCGTCCAAGTTATTCGACGGTGAATAGTAGTTCGGACTTTTGGGGATACCCGCAAGCATTGCACATTCGTTGAGGGTAAGATCTTTGGCATCCTTCCCGAAATACGTTCTAGCGGCTGCCTGAACGCCGTAAGCCCCCTGACCAAAGTAAATTTGGTTCAAGTAAAGTTCTAAAATCTCTTGCTTTGTATATTGGCGTTCGAGCTGCAACGCCAAGAATACTTCTTGAATCTTCCGTTTAAGTGTGCGATCCTGTGTCAGATAGGCATTCTTGGCGAGCTGCTGGGTAATCGTAGACCCGCCTTCCGTGACAGTACGCCCGCGAATATTCGCCCAAATGGCACGTAGGATCCCGCGCGGGTCGATCCCCGCATGATCGTAAAATCGATTATCCTCCACGGCGACGAATGCGTTTTGAAGATTTTTGGGAATGTCATTGATACTAACTGGCATACGGTTTTCTGTCGCATGGATATTCGCGATTTCATTACCGTTAATGTCATAAATTTGTGAAGATGCAGGAGGGACAATATCCTCCGCTAAGTTAGGTTTTGTATTTAAACTTGCCGTTAAGAAGCCGCATCCGACACCTATGACCATAACGAACAAAATCAGCCCTATCACAAGAATTGTTTTACCTATGATGGATCCTGAAGTTGATTTCTTCGATCTTCCCTTTTCCGTTCTCTTTTTTATAGGTTCGTTCTTATCCGGATGTTTCTGCATTATCTTCTCCTCGTATGTCTTGTGCCCTCATTGTAACATAAATTATATAATTTGTAAGGTCATTTCATCAAGATTATGAATAACAGAACCGAATAAAAATACTTATTTGAGTTTCACGGCGGTTGCACCGCTTCCCCCTTCGGAAATATCGGCAAATGAAAAGGATAAAACAGATTTGTGACGTTTTAAATAATCCCGTATACCCAAACGAAGCGCCCCTGTCCCTTTTCCATGAATGATGAGGATATTTGACAATCCTGTAAATACGGCATCGTCAATAAATTTACTAAGGCTGAGTTCTGCCTCAGATACCGTCATTCCACGCACATCAATCTGCGGTCGAATATGAGCCGATTTCTGAGAGATCGAAGATGCGATATTGACTTTTTCAACACGCCGTTTTTGTTTCTTCTTCGAAATAAATGTGCATGCGTTTATCTTAACAATTGTCCGCAGTCCGCCGACCTGCACTGTGAGCTCATTCTCGTGAACCGAAAGAACAGTTCCTTCCCGTGCGAGGTTCTTAATGTAGACGATATCGCCCCTTTGAATATCTTCCGCACGAATTTTTGTCCCGACCGAAATACCGGCCGTCATAGATTGCGGAATATAGGCATCCTTCAGCTGTTCCCGAACGGATTGGATCACCTTACGGCGTTCTTTTACGCCGTGATCGTCAAATTGTTCTTTGAGAGTTTTGATGGTCTCTTCCGCATTGCGCCTAGCCTCGCGCACAATGTTGTTTGCCTCTTCACGCGCTTTATGCAGGAGATCCCTGTGGGCATGGATAAATTTGTCACGCTCTATATGTAGCCGTTCCTCTAGTACGGAAAATTTCTGCTCTCGTACACGCAGCTCATTGTGTTTTTTTTCGTATTCTCTTTTTTCCTGTTCAAGTTCGTTTACAATGATCTCAAACCGAACATGATCTTCGTTAATATACTGCTGTGCACGCGCTACAATTTCCTGAGAAAGTCCAAGCCGGCGACTGATCGAAAAGGCATTGCTCGCCCCCGGCGTACCAATCAAGAGACGATAGGTGGGACGCAGTGTTGCTATATCAAATTCCACACTGGCATTCATAACCCCCTTCCTGCCGTAGGCATATGTCTTAAGTGCCGCATAATGTGTCGTTGCAACGACACTGATATGCTTATGCAAAAGGTATTCGATAATACTTCGTGCCAAAGCAGCTCCCTCATCAGGATCAGTTCCAGCGCCCACTTCGTCTAGAAGAACGAGGTCTTCGCCCCCTGCCTTTTGAAGAATCCGTACGATATTTTTCGTATGTGCCGAAAAGGTGGAGAGGCTTTGCTCGATGCTCTGTTCATCCCCAATATCGGCATAGATACTCCCATAAACAGGGAGTTCTGCCCCAGGCGCAGTCGGTAGAAAACAGCCGGACTGTGCCATGAGCGCCAAAATGCCGAGCGTTTTCATGCTTACGGTTTTCCCGCCGGTATTGGGGCCCGTAATCAATAAAACAGAAAAATCTCGTCCGAGCTCAATATCGATTGGAACGACCTGTTCTTTCGGGAGAAGCGGATGCCGTGCTCTTCTCAAACGAACATATCTGGAGCGGTTGAATACCGGCGCGTAGGCATCCATATTGTGTGCCAATCCTGCGCGTGCAAAGATGAAATCCAGCCCCGCCAATATGGTGCAGTTTTCGGACAAAATATCCGAAGAGCTCGCTATTTCTTGTGTGAGCTGCTGTAAAATCCGCTGAATTTCATGCTCCCGCGCAATTTCCATTTGACGCACGGTATTATTGAGTTCTACGGTTGCAAGCGGCTCTACAAATAGTGTTGCACCGCTCGCAGACTGATCGTGAATGACCCCCGGGAATTGATTTCTGTACTCTTGCTTAACGGGAATAACGTAACGTTCGTCGCGAACGGTGATAATCGGCTCTTGAAAACATTTTTGGTATGCCGCATCATGCAGAATCGCGGAGAGTTTCTCCTTCACGCGTCCCTGCGCAGAAACCAGCTCACGCGTCACACGCCGCAGTTCGAGACTTGCATCATCGCGGAAGTTGCCATGTTCATCGATTGTATTCTGCAAGCGACGCTCTAGCATCCCCAAGATTTCAATGCGTATCGTCTGCTCTTTCAGAAGCGGAAGTTCAAACTCTGCATCACGAAAGAAATATTTTATATTTCTCATGCCCTGCATCGTGCTCATAATCTCGCGCAGTTCTTCCACTTCGAGGACGGAACCGAGCGTTGCTTTTTGCAGAATATGCCGCAAATCACAAATACCGCCAAAAGGCGGCGTCTGTATTTGCAGTACCCTCACAGCTTCCGCAGTCTCTTCGTGAAGTCGTGTGACAGTATCAAACTCTGCTGAGGGAATCATCGTGCGGCATAATTCTTTCCCCCGTATAGAGAAAGCAAATGATGCCAATCTTTTTTTAATTTTTTCGTATTCTAAAACCTTGAACGCCTCTATGTCCATGATCCCTACCTCAAATTATAAAACGCCGCAGAAATAGTGCCCACGTGTGATTATTCGCCCTCCTGCATATTATGGAAGCAATACCTACGGAACAACATACCTACCGTAACAAATGTCACTCCTCGTGTATATCATTTTCTTCGGGTAAATCAGATGACGTGCGCATCTCTTCAAACAGGCGCAGCTGGTCGTTGTCCAAGGTAGACTTCACATCCTCCACCGCAGGAAGCATGGGCAAGGAGTCAAGACTATCTAGGCCAAAGGCGCGTAAAAATAAATCTGTCGTTCCGTAGAGAATAGGACGTCCGACGACCTGTTTACGTCCCATCTCATAGATCAACTCTAATTCGAGAAGCCGCCCGATTGATCGTTCTGCTCTTACCCCGCGAATATACTCCACTTCCTGTTTTGTAATAGGCTGCTTATAGGCAATAATAGAAAGCGTCTCCATTGCCGATGCGGACAGGGTCGGCCGTACGACTTCCGATAGTTTTTTTACAAACGAAAAGGTCTCCGGATGCGTGACAAGCTGATAGCCTCCCGCAGACTGACGCAAAACGATACCGCTGGATCGTTCCGCTAAAGTTTTCTCAAGCTCTGCCAGCAATTCTTGGACACTCCACACCGGAGCTTCGATGATTTCAGAGAGTTTCTGTGCGGAGAGCGGCGTACCGGAAGCAAATAATATCGCCTCTAAAACAGAGGTCTGATTAAGAGACGCCACGGATGCCCTCCTTCATCTCAATTTGTATATCATGATACAGATGATCTTGAGATACAACAACAACCTGCATCTTTATCAATTCTAGGAGTGCCAAAAATGCAGCCAGCAACTCTCCTCGCGTTCCGGTCGGAAATGCATCGCGCAGGCCGATCGTTCCATGGCGTTTTTCAAGCAATGATAGGATATCCGACATTTTATCCTGCACACGATACTCTTCCGACGCAATCACCATAGTCGGTATTGCAGCTTCTTCATTCATACGCTGCAATGTACAAAAAATTTTCATCAGAGAATCTGCCGATAAATTTTCGGGCGCCAAGCGATGTATGGGAAGAGGCATAGGCGCGCGCTCCACATATGCATTTTGCGTATCCGCCATTAAGTAAAGCGTTGGCGTCACTTCTTTAAAGCGTCTATACTCGAGTAAACGCATTACGAGTTCCATACGAGGATCTTCTGCATCCGGCTCGTCTACGACAGTTTTCGGCAGCATCATCCGCGATTTGATTCGTAAAAGGGTTGCTGCCATAACCAAGAACTCACTTGCAAATTCGATATCAAACTCATACAACGTATCGATATATGCAAGATATTGTCTTGTCAATTCTGCGATTGGAATATCGTAAAGATCGATTTTATTCTTTTCAATGAGATGCATGAGCAGATCCATAGGACCTTCAAACGCATCCAATTTCACAAGATAAGTTGATTTCATATGCTCCGTTAAAACACAAGAATACCAGCAAGCACCTTATATATAGTGTAAATAAATTGAAACAACGGCATGAGAACAATCCCCAGCACCGGTGTTGCAATGAATACGATCATGATCAGTATGCTATACCGCTCGATTGACTGGTAGCGATAGGCAAATTGCGGCGGTAAAAGATTCCGTAAAATATGGGAACCATCCAAAGGCGGAATCGGCAACATATTGAATATAGCAAAGTTGACATTATAGATAAATATCATTTGTATGATACTGAATGTAATCGACGAAATTTCTATATTATAGAATCGAATAAAATACAATATATAAAATGAAATGAAACCAAGAATAAAATTTATTGCAGGCCCTGCTAAAGAGACAAGGATATCATCCCTTTTCGGATGCTTAAAGTTACTCGGATTAATCATGACAGGTTTAGCCCATCCAAACCGTACAAGAAAGAGCATGATAAGTCCAATGGGATCAATATGTGCCCTCGGGTCAATTGTCAGACGCCCCATAAGACGCGGCGTAAAATCCCCAAGTGAAACAGCAACACGCGCATGTGCATACTCATGGAAAGTCATTGCTATGATCAGTCCCGGGATTCCCAACAACATCTCCGTAAAGTTAAATCCAAACATAAATTTCTCCCATATATATCAGCAGATCTGTAAATACTCTGACGCCATCATCAAGGATATAACGGTCTTGGCGTCTATGATTTCTCCCGTTTTTACCATATCAACGGCCTGTGTAAACGGTATCTGTACGACATTGACAAACTCATCTTCATCAGTATGTTGCTTACCGGAGGAAAGCCCACGTGCGAGATAAAGATGAATGTATTCGTTCGAAAATCCTACCGTCGTCGCGATCGTTGTCAGCTTATCATATCTCTCAGCCGTATAGCCCGTCTCCTCGGACAGTTCACGCTGCGCACAGTGCAGAGGATCCTCTCCTTCATCATCCAATTTCCCGGCGGGTATTTCTAAAGTAACCTTTCCAATCGGATAGCGATACTGCCGTACCAAGATCGCATTTCTATTAGGCAGAACGGGCAAAACGGCGGCCGCCCCCGGGTGACGAATCCATTCACGGACCGCCTCTTTCCCATTAGGGAGTCTCACTGTATCTCTAAGGACATGCAGCAATGTTCCATCAAAGATTTCTTCACTTCTGATCCGAGATTCTATGAGATCTTCGTACATGTATAACCTCCGCTTCATCTACAAATCACGTTTTCCGCTATAGCGGTTCTGCTGCATCTTCTTTTTTCAGAAATAGCGCATTGACGAAATCCACGGCATGAAATGGACGAAGATCTTCGACGCCTTCTCCCACGCCGATCCACTTAATCGGAATCGAAAGCTGCGATCTGATACCGACGGTCACGCCCCCCTTTGCCGTGCCGTCTAATTTGGTAAGCACAATCCCTGAAACGGGTGCCGCCTGTGTAAACAGTTCTGCCTGGCTAATCGCATTCTGCCCCGTCGCCGCATCGAGAACGAGCAGCGTTTCATGCGGCGCACCCGGAATTTCACGCCCGATCACCCGATAGATTTTCTCTAATTCCTGCATAAGGTTGGACTTTGTTTGCAGTCTGCCGGCAGTATCCACAAGGACAATATCGATGTCGCGTGCCTTTGCCGCCTGCATAGCGTCAAACACTACCGCTGCCGGATCGGCCCCTTCGACATGCTTGACGATCTGTGCGCCCGTACGCTTACCCCAAATTTCCAGCTGATCTATCGCGGCCGCGCGAAAGGTATCCGCTGCGGCGAGCAGCACCGACTTCCCTTGTCCGCGATAAAAGGCGCTTAGTTTTCCGATCGTCGTCGTTTTTCCAACGCCGTTGGTACCGATCACAAGCAGAACTGTAGGTCCGTTTTCCGCCATCCGCAGACTGTCGTCTCCCGCTTCCAGGATACGAACGATCTCTTTCTCCAAAAAAGGAATAATATCTTCGAGACTACGAATTTCTTTTTGTTTGATCCCCTTGCGCACCGCAGCAATCAGCGTCTCCGTAGTCTTTACCCCCACATCTGCCGTAAGGAGCGTCTCTTCGAGTTCATCGATGAGATCGTCATCAATATTCGCATACCCGATGATCAGTCGTTCTATACTTTGTGTAAAATTTTCCCTGGTTTTGCCGAGCCCTTTTTTAAGTCGATCAAAAAATCCCATGATTGCTCCTTTTCGTCAAAAATCTAAGCGCTCGCACCCTCTTCATAGTCTTTCAGCCTAATAGAAAGCACCTTCGATACGCCGGCGTCCTCAACGGTAACACCGTACATACTGTCTGCGGCCCGCATCGTTCCCTTGCGGTGCGTTACCACAATGAACTGCGTATCATGGGCAAACTCCTGTAAGAAATCGCCAAAGCGTGATACGTTCACCTCATCGAGCGGCGCATCAATCTCGTCGAGAATGGAAAAAGGCGACGGGCGATAGCGTAAAAAGGAAAATAGAAGCGCAATGACCGTAAGGGCGCGTTCCCCTCCCGAGAGGGCCGATAGGTTCTGTCGCTTTTTATGGGGTAACGTGACCAAAATCTCCACACCGCTGGAGAGTATATCGTCTTGGTCTGTAAGACGCAGTTCCGCCGCTCCGCCGCCAAAGAGTCGTACAAATGTCTCGTTAAAATAACCTTGAATCTGTTGAAATGCATCGCGAAATGTCCGCGTCATATCCGTATCGATTTTTTGGATGATGCGCTCTATATCCTCTTTCGCCGTTTGGAGATCGCGAATCTGTGCCTCTTCCTCTTCATAGCGCGCCTTTTTCTCCGCATATTCCTCCACCGCATTCGGATTCACAGAGCCAAGCGATTGGATCGCGTCGCCGAGTTCTCTAAGGCGCTCGCTTAACAGCGAACCATCAACCGCTTCCGTCTCCTGTGCCGCAGCTTCTGGTGTCATGCCGAATTCCGAAAGCAGCGATTCTCGGCAGTCTGAAATGCGCACATGGATGCGATCCAACTGTTTATCGCTTTCGTGGATTTTTCCGCGTACGCTGTCTGTACGAGCAATGCTGTCCTTAATCGATCCATCCAAGAGGCGGGCTTCCGCCTCATACTGAAGGCGTCGGTCCTTTAAACTCCGATCGGCCATGCTATAATCCTGCAGCGTAGCGCCTTTTTCACTTATGGCAACTTCAAGGATATCGAGACGTTTTCCGGCCTCGGACAACTCTTCGCTCAGCCGCGCTATTTGCTCGGTAAAACCGCCGAGCATCTCCGCCGCCTCACGGCATTCTAATTCACGCGTCTTTACATGATCCGTCCCCGTCTGAATCTCCGCATTGAGCGCGGCACATTCTACTTCGAGCTCATGAATTTGTTTTTCATGTGCTTGCACGTCAGATGATAACGCTGTAATCCGATTCTCTGCTTCTTCAAGTTCCTTAGAAAAGCGCTCTTCATGTACGCCGCATTGTGCCAAGTTTCGCTCGAGCCTTATTTTTTCCCGCTCGAATTTGGCGCTGTTCTCCCGCTCCGCATGCTCGCTGCATTCCAAGGCATATACCGATGCCTCTTGGTCCATGAGGCGCGCGCGCAGCACGTCACACTTTCCCCGCTCCTCCAAAAGAACACGATTTGACTGCTCTTCTTCTTCATGAATGGAAGAATAACGTGCTCGGTTATCCTCTAAAAGGCTTTTCCGCTCTTTCAGTTGTTCCTGAAGCTCGCCGTATTGTATTTTTTGAGCGTTAAGCGCCGTCTCCAGCGTCTCCATCTCATGGCGCCGATTCAGTAAAAAGGACTGCTGTCGTCTCCGCCCTCCCCCGGTGAGGGATCCTCCCGGGTTCAGAAGTTCGCCCGTCAGCGTTACGATGCGGATACGGTAGCCGTTTTCCTTCGCTGCCAAAAGGGCGTCCTCTAAGGTCTCCATGACCAACGTTTGAGAAAGAAGATGATCCGCAACCTTTTGAAAGCTCTCCTCGACTGTAACGAGCGTATTCGCCCAGCCGACCGCCCCCCGCATGCGTCGGAGATTGATCTCACGCGGCTGCCGCACGGCAATTGTGGAAAGCGGAAGAAAAGTAACGCGTCCGCCGCTGTTCTGTTTGAGATAGGATATTGCCTCTTTCGCAATGCGCGCATCTTTTGTGACAATATTGCGGACGGTTCCGCCGAGCGCAGCCTCCACTGCGGTCAAATAGCGCTGCGGGATACCGATCAGATCGGCGACAACACCGAAAACGCCGTCGCGCCATTTTTCATCTGCTTGAAGAACAAGCTGGACGTCCTTACCGAACCCCTCATAACTCTCTTGGAGTTTTCGAACAAAATCAAAGCGCTGCAGTGTGCGGCGAAGCTCTTCGTCCGAATGGAGAATACGATCTTCAACGGCGTGTGTCTCCGATTGACTCTCTTCAATCACATATGCAAGATGATCGCGTTCATGCAAAAGACGTTGATGTTTCTCTTCCAACTCCCGCACATGAGATTCTGCTTTTTTGAGCGTATTTCGAGTCTCTGTAAGCACCGCCTTCCTGCGCGCAAGTTCCTCTCGGCGCCGCGTCCCCCCCTCGTCTTCACGCTCGAAATTATTGGAAACAACGGCAAGTTCCTCACGCAGCCTTGCAACGGTACGCGCGACGCCGCTGCACGCATATTTGGCACGAGATGCACGCTCCTCATATGCGGCATGCTGACGGAGAATTTCATCCAATTTTTCCCGCGCCCGCGCACATGCCTGTTGTTTCACATCGCGAGCCGCGATTTTTCCGGATAATGAATGTTCGATTTGTGTAATTTCCTGCCGCGTTGCATCAATTTTAGTACGGCTGGATTGCTGCAGCCGCTCAATATCCTCTTTTCGTCTGATTCCTTGATCTTGCCGTCCCGCAAGCGTTGCGGACTCTTGTTGCAGCGCGTCAAGAGCCTCCCGCGTCTTTGTGCTGTTCTTTTCTAGTTCTTCGATATCGTCGTCGATGTGCCGCACTTTTTCCTCGATCGTGCCTTTTTTTTCCTCGGCGCGCATACGCTCCCCGATCAAAGACGCCTCCTCGTCACGATAGGAATGTAGCGTTCGGTCAAGGCTTTCCCGTTCGGTTAAAAGATTATCATATTCTTGTATAAGTGCCGTCAGCAGATACTGACGCCGTTCTGCTTCAAGCGTGCGATATGTCTTTGTCTTTTCAGCCTGAGCCGCAAGCGGCTCCAGTTCTGCAGCTTGAGCGTACATAATGTCGCTGAGTCGAACGAGATCGCTGTCATTATCCCGCAGTTTACGCAGCGCTTCCTGCTTGCGCGTACGGTATTTTGTAATTCCCGCCGTCTCCTCAAAAAAAACGCGCCGCTCTTCGGGGCGGCTGTCAAGGATATCGTTCAGCCGATTCTGTCCGATGATGCTCATTCCGTCGTGGCCGATCCCCGTATCGGCAAAGAGCCGGTAGATATCCTTGATCCGGCAGCGAGAACCGTTGAGATACACCTCGCTGTCTCCGCTGCGATAAAGACGACGCTTTACGACAACCTCCTCATAGTCGATGGGCAGCGTTTTATCACGATTGTCGAATACCAAGACAACTTCGGCAACGCTGAGCGCACGGCGTGCGGCGGAACCGGAAAAGATAATATCCTCGGAGCGAAGCCCGCGCAGCATACGGATATTCTGTTCCCCAAGAACCCAGCGAACGGCATCCGTTATATTGCTTTTTCCGCTCCCGTTCGGTCCTACGACAGCCGTAATTCCCCGGTCGAATTCGACGACGATCCGCTCGGCAAACGACTTGAAGCCATACGCTTCCAATCGTTTTAACTGCACGCTCTGCCACCTCCTTTACAAATGAGTCCACTCATTATAGCAGAACGGCGGCGAAATTTCAAAAAACGGTATTCAGTACAAATAAATTATGTTACAATGAAATCGTTTATCTGCGGTTAACTTTTTAGGAGGGAATCACATGCCACTTGTCGGAACGAAGGAAATGTTTAAGAAAGCCTATGACGGCGGATACGCTATCGGCGCTTTCAACGTCAACAACATGGAGATCGTCCAGGGTATTACAGACGCTGCCGGCGAACTCAACTCTCCGCTGATCTTGCAGGTCTCTGCGGGTGCCCGCAAATACGCGCGTCATGAATATCTCATTCACCTTGTGAAGGCCGCTCTTGAAATCAACGACATTCCCATTGCACTCCATCTCGATCATGGCGCGGACTTTGATATCTGCAAAGCCTGCATTGACGGCGGTTTTACCTCCGTTATGATTGACGGCTCTCATCTCCCCTACGATGAGAACGTAACTCTCGCAAAACGCGTTGCCGAATATGCGCATGCACATGGCGTCGTCGTTGAGGCTGAACTTGGCCAGCTCGCTGGTATTGAAGATGATGTGAACGTCTCGGCAGAGGATGCATCCTATACAAAACCCGAAGAGGTTCAGGATTTCGTGGAAAAGACCGGCGTAGACTCCCTTGCCATCGCAATCGGCACCTCGCACGGTGCGTTTAAATTCACACCGGACCAATGCACACGCAATGCAGACGGTGTTCTCGTACCGCCGCCGCTTCGCTTCGATATTCTGGAGGAAATCGAAAAGCGCATCCCCGGATTCCCCATCGTTCTCCACGGCGCATCATCCGTCGTTCCTAAATATGTGAAAATTATCAACGAGAACGGAGGACATATGCCGGATGCCGTCGGAATCCCCGAAGACCAGCTCCGCCGCGCAGCGAAGTCGTCCGTCTGCAAGATTAATATCGACTCGGATCTGCGTCTTGCGATGACGGCCGGCATCCGCGAACACTTCAGGAAGGAGCCGGCTCACTTCGATCCGCGTCAATATCTCACTGACGGCCGCAGTTACATTAAGGAATTGGTCTCTCATAAGATCAAAGAAGTCCTCGGTTCAGACGGAAAAGCGCCTGAAATCCTGGCCCTTCTCGACCGGAAATAAACAAAGGGTTATAACTGCCGTTATCTAAAATTATTTTGGATAAAAGCAGCGCACAGCATCAAACTACCATAGGGGATTATTCATGCGAATGCGGAATAACCCCCTATTTCTATCTGCCTCTATATGCAGAAGAACGGCGATCGTTTTGGAATAGTCCCTGCGGGACCATCATTTAAAGCGTTTACTAGACACAATACGCTCTTCCGTGTATAATTTGTTCAGCAATTTACTATAGCAAAAAATTGATCCTTAGGGGGACAGGATATGGCACTCATTGTAAAGAAATTCGGCGGAAGTTCCGTTGCGACGCCTGAAAAGATAAAGAATGTTGCAAAGCGCATTCTGAGCGAAAAAGCCCCTGATGACCAAATCGTCATGGTCGTCTCCGCAATGGGCGACACGACGGACGATCTGATTGCGCTTGCGGAGCAGGTAGTAGACACCCCGTACCGGTATGCGCGTGAAATGGACATGCTGATGACCACGGGAGAGCAGGTTTCCATCGCGCTTCTCACAATGGCATTTCGCTCCATGGGGCAGCCCGCTGTCTCGCTTACGGGTGCGATGGCAGGGATGAAAACGGATCGCGCGCACACAAAAGGACGCATCACCGGTATTGCCCCGGCACGCATCCATGAGGAACTTGCCAAGGGAAATGTTGTCGTGATCGCGGGATTTCAAGGAACGGATCCCGACGGTAATCCCGTCACGCTCGGCCGCGGGGGTTCGGATACTTCCGCCGTTGCCATTGCGGGCGCCATCGGCGCGGATGCCTGCGAAATCTATACCGACGTCGACGGAATCTATTCCGCCGACCCGCGTATCGCCAAGGGTGCGCGACGTATGCGCGAGATTACATACAATGAAATGCTCGAAATGGCGCGTCTCGGCGCCGGCGTGATGCAGCCGCGCTCTGTGGAAATGGGACAGCTCTATAAGATCCCCATTCACGTCCGTTCCACATTTAACTCTGAGCCGGGTACGATCATTAGGGAGGAATATACAGTGGAAGAGAAGTCCTTTATCATTCGCGGTGTAACGCATGACGAGCACGTTTCGAAAGTGGCCGTCTTGGGCGTTGCCAATGTTCCCGGCGTCGCGCATGAGATTTTCTCAGCGCTGGCGGACGCGAACATCGACGTCGATATGATTGTGCAGAGCCTGCGCAGCGCAGAGTCGAACATCACCGATATGGTTTTTACCGTCGCCTCGATCGACGCCCTGGAGGCAAAACATGTGGTGGAACGCATTGCAGAAAAAATTGACGCCTCCTCCGTTCTCATCGATAACGATGTGGCAAAAGTTTCCATTGTCGGCGCAGGGATGCTCGGCAGCCCCGGGATCGCGGCGCGCATGTTCGGCGCACTCTCGCGTACGAAAATCAACATCGAGATCATCAGCACCTCCGAAATCAGCATCTCCTGCCTTATCAAGGGAGGCAGCGTGAAGGAAGCGGTCAATGCAATCCATGACGAATTCTTCCCTGCCGAATCTCAATGACAACCGCTTGTTTCAAATACGAAAATCGGATGAAGAATACTTGTATACACCCTTTGATTGCGTGGACACCGTACCCATAAAGCGCTATGATTTCCTGGGTCGTATAAAAAGGAGAGTGTATTGAAATGGCATTTCAAATGGCGGCATCCCATGCAGCTTCAAAGAGATTAAAGGATGCGATTTTCGGTGCAAGCGCCGCATGTCGCGCAGCGAGTGAAAAATACGGCGAGGATCGCGTCACAAATGCAACGATCGGCGCGGTCATGGACGATATGGGAAAGCTGGCGCATCTGCCGACCGTAGAAAGGATCTTCCGCTCCCTCCCCATCGAAGATTATATTGCCTATGCTCCGATCGCTGGTCTTCCTTCCTATCTCGATGCGGTCATCGATATTACATTTGCCGGAAATCGCCCGGACGGGTATCTCGGTGCCATCGCCTCTGCCGGCGGTACGGGTGCATTACGTTTGGCCGTCGCCAACTATGTGGAACGCGGCGACAAGGTTCTCACCTCCGATTGGTTTTGGGGAACCTACGGTGTCATCTGTCAGGAGATCGGCTGCTCCATTACGAATTTCCGGCTGTTCGATGCGCATAACAACTTCAATCATGAAGCCTTTGCCGCCTCGGTAGACGAACTGCTGCGCGTACAGGAAAGCCTCCTCGTCATCCTGAATACCCCCGCGCATAATCCGACGGGATACAGTCTCTCGGCATCCGATTGGGATCATGTGCTGAACGTCGTGAAGAAATATGCTTCGGCAGGGAGAAAGATCCAATTGCTGGTCGATATCGCTTACATTGACTTTGCCGGAGAAAAAATCGCAGCGCGGGCATTCATGCAGAAATTCACAGGGCTCTCCGAGAACATTCTCGTTTTGTTCGCATTCTCCATGTCCAAAGCGTATACGTTCTACGGACAGCGCTGCGGTGCGCTCATCGCCCTCTCCTCGAATCAATCCGTTGTCGAAGAGTTCGGCGAAATTACGAAATACTCCGCCCGCGCGACGTGGTCGAATATCAACCGCGGTGCGATGACGCTTTTGACACGCATTGAGCAGAACAAGAGCGCGTACGCCTCTTATGAAACGGAACGCGCCGCGCTCTACCGTCTCGTACAAGAGCGCGGCGATATCTTCATGCGGGAAGCGGCGGCATGCGGTCTCTCCGCCCTCCCGTACAAAGGCGGTTTCTTCCTTGCCGTTCCCTCACACGATCCGCAGACGGTCTGCGATCTTCTTCATGAGGACCTTATCTTCGCGGTGCCGCTTAAAATGGGCGTACGAATCGCGGCATGTTCCGTTCCTAAGAAGAAAATGCACGGTGTTGCGGAAAAAGTAAAGCGTGCAATGGATAAAATTTCTTGACATTGTATTCAAAATTTCATAGAATAGCGACGTGTGATATTTTTCATGTATCCATTAGCCCCGGAGGCGTGAGTGTATATCGCATCAATTCATAACGAAAATACTCTTACTCTCTAGGGGGGAATTACGTGAAAACCACGGTTATGGCAAAAGCCACCGATATTGAGCGCAAGTGGTACGTTGTAGATGCCGAGAATCAGACGGTCGGGCGCCTCGCGGCGGAGATTGCGAAAGTTCTTCGCGGTAAGAATAAGCCCATTTACACACCGCATGTCGATACCGGCGATTATGTCATTGTTATCAATGCTGAGAAAGTAAAGTTCACGGGAAAGAAGCTGACGGGAAAGACCTACTTCCGTCACTCCGGCTATCAAGGCGGCACGACCTTTACAACCGCCGAAGAAATGCTCCGGCGCTTCCCCACCCGCGTTATTGAGCATGCCGTCAAGGGCATGCTGCCGAAGAACAGCCTCGGTGCTCAGATGTTCCGTAAGCTGAACGTCTATGTCGGTTCCGAACACCCCCATGCGGCGCAGAAGCCGGAACCGCTGGCGTTTGACATTCGCTGAGTTTCGTAAAAAGGAGGAATCTGTTCAATGGCACAAGTTACTTACTACGGCACGGGACGACGCAAGACCTCGGTCGCCCGCGTTCGTCTCGTTCCCGGCGACGGCAAAGTGACGATCAACGGTCGCGATATGGCGGAATACTTCGGGCTTAAAACGCTCGAGTTGATTGTTCGTCAACCGCTCAATCTGACCGAAACGGTTGACAAATACGATGTCATTGCCAATGTTGCGGGCGGCGGCGCATCCGGTCAGGCAGGTGCGATTCGTCACGGCATCACGCGCGCCCTTATCGAGATGGACGCGGAGCTTCGTCCCGCACTGAAGAAGGCAGGTTTTGTTACACGTGACCCGCGCGAGAAGGAACGCCGCAAGTACGGTCTCAAGAAAGCGCGCAAGGCTTCCCAGTTCTCGAAGCGTTAATGCCGGATGGTACAAATGCAAAAATCCCCTCTTCTGCAGAGAAGAAGGGATTTTTTATTGACATTTCCGCAATATTAACATATTATATATATAGAAAAAATATGCTTTTGAAAAGAGGCCCTCGTTATGAAGATTTCTGCAAAAGGACGGTACGGCATCGCCGCAATGGTTTTTCTTGCCCGCAACTACGATGCCTCGTCTCCTATCACCATCATTAGCATCTCCGAGCATCTCGGCATCTCCAAAATATACCTGGAACAGGTCTTCTCGTTGCTCAAGCGGAGCCGACTCGTCAATTCCATCAAAGGGTCGCAGGGCGGCTATCAGCTCTCTCGGCATCCGCGCGAGATTACCGCATACGATATTCTCTCCTCCATTGAAATCTCCTTGATTGAAAAGGCAGGCCCTGCGACGGAAAGAATGGAAACGCTCAACCGCATGCTCTCGCGCCGTGTCTTTTCCGTATTGGATCAGAGTATCTTAGACACACTGCGTGCAATCACTTTGGAAGATCTTCTCACTGCGTTGAACAGCGAAGAGACGGACGAAACTCTAATGTACTTTATTTAAGCTAGAAGTAAAAAGCCGCTGAAAATTCAGCGGCTTTTTACATAATGACACGCGTACAGATGAAGATGATTCCACCGATACATCCGCCGATTAGCGACCCGTTCACGCGAATCCAGAGGAAATCTTCTTCCACCTTATCGTAAATCAACCGATTCAATTCGTCATCCGTGAGACGAGAGAGAACGTTCCCAACGACAATTCCGACGAGCGTCTGTGCGTGCAGCGCCGATCGAGCAAGTAGGTCATACAAGACCTTGGCAATGATCTTTTGAAGTTCCGGACGCTCTTCTACGAGAGAGCGCATATGATCGTATTCTACATGAATAATCCTGCGCAGATGCGTATAGAGTTCCGGCATATGTTCCTCGATGGAATTCACATGCCGTTCACGATCCCGTTCAAAATGCTTCCGCATCTCATCAAAGAGGCGGACTAACGTCTCCTCTATTGGAAGTTCACCGGCCATGCGTTCCTGTAGTTCACGTGTAAGCGATAGAATTTCATCATCTCTGCGCAGATTCAGAAGATATGACCGGCATAAAGAAAGCACCTGTTCCTGTAAAGGGGAGCCGTCTGTTCCCAATTCATCCAACGCCGCACATATGTGGCGCTGAATGAGATCCGTCCCCTCGTTCAGATTGACCGTATTCGTCATCTCAAGAAGACGAGACAGAAAGCCCCCGCCGATTTTCTCATACTCTATCCGGCCAAGCGAATCATGAATCGAATGCCATGTTTCCTCGGCGGCAGCCTCCTTCTTCAGGAATCCAGCCAGCTTGACGAAAGCTTTTCGATCCCATGAGTTTGTATGGAATACATCGACCAGCCGATCTATAAGCCCCGCGGCGTCCTCCTGTAAGACAATCTCCTTCATACGCATAGACAGATACGATATCATCTTTCCGTTATTCCTGCGGAGCAATGAACCGCGAAGAAAATGCATAACTGTATTTGTCGTCTGTTCCTTTGTCTCGCTTCTATGCAGATAGGTCTGCAGGAGAGGAACCAGATGCATTTTTTCAATATGATTAAAAATCTTACGCCGTGAAAAGAATTCCTTCTGCACCATGATTGTGACGGCATGGATAAAACCATCTCTGCGACGCGGCAGGATAGCCGTGTGATAAGGAAAACCAAGCGGTTTCCGAAAGAGCGCCGTTACGGCAAACCAGTCCGCCGCGCCGCCGACAAGCGCGGCTTCTCCGATTGCTAGGACTCCCTCGGCCCATATCGCCATAGGAAATAACAAATGCAGATAGAGCGCCGTGAGAAAAAGAAGAAAGGAAAGAATCAACGCTCTATCCGCGTTGTTGATCGGGCCTATCATAAGCCCCACATCCTTTCCGCAAGCGTTACAAGAAGTGAAAGTCCTATGCCGACGATAGCCCCGACAACGGCACCGTTGATGCGGATCATTTGCAGATCAGTACGGATTTTTCGTTCAAGGAACGCAATCAACTCATCGTCAGACTTTTGGTTGAGATAATCTCGGACAAAGACTGCCACTAGTTCATGGTGTTTCTCTATTTCTGCAGAAATAAGATCCTTAACCCAGCGATCCGCGCGGCTCTGCCAAGCTGCAGAATGAACGAAACGGTCAACTTTATCGTTGAGGAGTTCCTTGACGTAGGGAAGCCAAAACGGATGATTCCCCTGGATTCTTGTATCGATAAAGTTTGCAATTATTGCTTCAAGATCAATATTTTGAACGAGACGAATCTTATAGTGATACAAGATATCCCGCAATGAGGAATCGGCGCTTATGCCGGAAATAAATGCGCCGAACGCTTCCACTCCGTCGATGTGCCGCCGATTCTCGGGATCCAATGCGGTTTGCAAAATCTCATCCGCGCGCGTTGTGAACCACGAAGCAATCGTCTCATCGTCAAAAAAAGACAAAACGAAGGCGCGAATCATTCCGTCACGCTCATACTCCGTGCGTATCGAGGCGATATTCTCACGCAGAAGTTCCTGAAACGCCTGAGTCTGTAAGATGCGATGTCCCATACGTATTAGGAGGTTGAAGATACGCTCCGCGTGAGGATACTCTGCAAGGACGGATAGGAATTCAACAAAACTGTCCTCTAACGGCAGATCATGAAGCGCCCGTACGATATAGGGCGTCAGTTCCCGGGCAATATGACGACTATCCACATCCGAAGCAATATGCCCCAGGATCTCAACTGCCGCATTGACAAGACGCTCGCGGCCCCCTCGATGTTCCAGATATTCCATAAGGAGCGTTCCGATCTGTTCCCGCTCCACAACCTGCATAATGTTGTCCCGGCTTAAAAGGTCGTCGGAAGAAAACGATACCAGCGCGTCCATGATGCGTGTGCGATTTCGTCGCAAGATATCCGTCCGATGCGATATACCAAGAGGCCGTCCAAAAATAGCCTTGACCGCGAACCAATCCGCAAGTCCGCCGATTGTTGCGGCTAGGAATCCGTGATGCACGGTCGTCAACAAAAAGCTGTTCCCCTGACCTGCGGTCCCTATGGCGCCGAGCACACTAAACGCGAGTGCAAGATTTGCTTGATTTTCCTTTTGCACGGGAATTCGCCTCTCATCTCATTCAGAGTGTCGGTATGAGGGATTTGAGATAATCGCGGAACGACGCGCCGAGATCCGGACGGCGCAGCGCGAACTCTACCGTCGCCTGTAAAAATCCCAATTTATCCCCGAGATCATAGCGCTTGCCTTCGAAATCATAGGCATAGACCGCCTCAAGCTGTGCCAAAACCTTAAGCGCATCGGTCAGCTGAATCTCCCCCCCCTTCCCCGGTGTCGTATCGCTAAGGATATCAAATATCTCGGGTCGAATAATATAACGGCCAAGAACGGCCATTCGGCTCGGCGCTTCTTCAAGCGACGGTTTCTCGACCATATCGGAGACGCGCATTAAGCGTTTGTCTTCCGTAATATTCCCCGCGACGATACCATAGGAGGACACCTGCTCATCCGGCACAACCTGACAACCGAGTACGGAGCCTCCTGTCTTCTCATAGACATCCATGAGCTGACGCAGGGCGGATCGCTGCGGATGATAGACCACATCGTCGCCGAGTAGGACGGCGAAAGACTCATTCCCCACAAAACTCTTTGCACACAGAATGGCATCTCCAAGCCCGCGCATATATTTTTGCCGCACATAATGTACGTTCACATCCGTCGTTTCCCGAACGATATCTAAGAGTTCCCGTTTTCCCTTGCGTTCCAGTTCCTGTTCGAGCGCCGGCGCGGAATCGAAATGATCCTCAATAGCGCGCTTTCCATGACCGCTGATGATTAGGATATCCTCGATTCCGCTGGAGAGTGCCTCCTCAATAATGTATTGGATCGTCGGCTTATCCACAATGGGGAGCATCTCCTTTGGCGTCGCCTTCGTCGCGGGGAGGAACCGCGTTCCATAGCCCGCTGCGGGAATCACTGCCTTTCGTATGGGATGTCTGTTCTGCATACTTTTTGCTCCTGCCGTCATGATGTAAATAGAGCGCGAGGTTTTAATCCCTCGCGCCTTTTTCTTTGCAAAATTCCTTTATGCGCGTGCCAGGATCTCCAGCACGGCTGCGCCAATATCGGACGTGTGCGCCGTTCCGCCAAGATCCGATGTCACCATCCTGTGTTCTGTGAGTAGGATTTCAATCGCCGAGAGAATCCGCTCTCCCCAAAGAGGTTCGCCGAAGAAGTCCAACATTTGACTCACCGACCAGATCGCAGCGAGCGGGTTTACAAGTCCTTGTCCCGCAATATCCGGAGCACTCCCGTGAATCGGCTCAAACATCGATGGGAACTGGCGTTCCGGGTTGAGATTGGCTCCTGCGGCAAGACCCATCCCCCCCGTGATTGCAGCGCCGAGATCCGTTAGGATATCGCCGAAGAGATTGCTTGTGACGACAACCTCAAAACGCTTTGGATCTTTGACAAAGAACATACTCGCCGCATCGACGAGAAGTGTCTGCGTTTCCACATCGGGATATTCTTTACCGATCTCTGCAAAGATCCGGTCCCAAAATACCATAGAATAGCGCAGGGCATTCCCTTTGGAAATCGATGTCAAAGTCCTTTTTTCCCGCCGCGCCAACTCATAGGCATAGCGAATGACGCGTTCACAGCCGTAACGAGAGAATACACCCGTTTGGAGTATCGTTTCCCGCTCTGTGTCGGGATAAAGATGTGCGCCGACATTCGCGTATTCTCCTTCGGTGTTCTCCCGCACGACAATCATATCGATATCCCCGGGCTCTGTACCGGCAAGAGGACACGGCGCACCTCTAAGCAGCTTGACCGGACGCAGATTGATATACTGATCGAATCCTCTGCGAATACGCAGCAGCAGATCTCCCAGCGATACATGGTCCGGCACGCCGGGATATCCGACGGCGCCGAGATAAACCGCATCGAATATGCGAAGTGTATCCAGTCCGTCCGCAGGCATCATTTCTCCGGTTTTCAAATAATATTCGCAGCCCCAAGGAAAGTCCTCAAATGTTACGGTAAAATTCCCATCCATTTGCGCGATACCGGAGAATACTTTCTTGCCCTCCGCGATAACCTCAGGCCCTATGCCGTCGCCCGCAATTACCGCAACGTTAAAGCGTTTCATCTCGTACGCTCCTTGTAAAGCGATATGACATCAAAAATACGGCGAAGCTTAAAACGAATCCGCAACCGTTTTAATCAGCAAAGCTTGCTGTTGACGCGGAAGACCGCTCCGATGCAACGCTCGTCCAAATCCGATAAGGAAGTCGATTTTCTGCAGACACGTAAGAGTTGTGTTCTCACGGAGTACATGCGTAAGCGCACGCATCCCTCCAACAGTCGGATCTTTTTTCAGTTGAATTTCCATTGCAAGTTGTCCGGCGAGGATATGGCGGCGTACTTCATCCGAAATCCCGTTCAATCCCTCATCGGGAGGATATGCGCCGGGATCCGAATGAAATTCCGGAACCCCCTCCGGGCGAATTGAATGTTCCGGCACGGGCTGTATCGTTTTCACAGGCGCATGAACCGCACTCTGGGGAGAAACGCTCAACGTGTCGAATTGATCCGGCCGCTTCGCGGGAGCCGGCGCGTCGGCCGGCGCCGTCAAAGAAAACGCTTCACGAGGAAGCCGAGGGGAGGCGGCGGGGCGCTGCAGACTTTGCTCCGCATCAAATACTTTGTTTTCTGTCGGAGTCCCCATCTGCCGCTCTGACGCAGTATGCTGCGTCATCGGCGGTGCGGGCGGCTGAATACTTTTTACCGACTCCGCTGCCGGTAATGCCGGCTGTTGGTTCTGAGACGGCTGCATCCCCATATCCGGCGGCGCCGGTACGGGAGGGGGGGGCGGCATCACGCGCGGCTGTTCATTCTGAGGCACAACCTGTACGTGCGGAAGTCCCTCTCCCCGGATATTATTGGTCTTTCCAACCAACTGCTCCGGCTCGCGCCCCTCTTTCTCCGCCCGACGCTCTTCACGCTTCACATCCGCGGCAGTTATGATCACAGGCTTCGCCTTCTGAGCCGCAAGCGTAAACGCCGGACTCTCGTTGCGCGCCGCGATGCGCGCATCTACATTATCCCAATGAAGCGGCGCCAAACGCTGCGGCGCCGCAGATTCTGCCGATTTCTTTACAGGGGCAGCCGCAGGCTTCTTCTGCTCGGAAATAGAAGCTGAATAACTGTCCTCTGCCGCGGCCTCTTCGACATTTGGCTGTTGCGCGTGATCCGTTACCAGCCGGTTTGAGCGAAACAACTCCTGCGAATCCACGGTACCCGACGTAGCCGCTGATGCCGTAGCGGAAGAGAGCGCCATAAGCACCGCCGCCGTGAGCATCGTTTTCTTCGACGAACCCTTCATTTGGAATCTTCTCCTTTATTCTTCTTCTCTATCCTCGACATTTTTATTTAGATGCGAGCGTCCGTGCGCCTGCGATAAACTCGGATACCGCATCGGCACGAAGCGCCGGGTTATCGATCAGCTCCAATCCGTACCGCTCTCCCTTCGTACCGCGGAAAAACAACACCGCCATTTGATTATCCGCCGTTGCCGTTGCATCGACGACACCGTCTCCATCCTCGTCAATTTCAATTTCTTTCGCCGTCATAGCGAATATGGCCTTATTCTTCTCCGTTAAATTGACAAGCATGATACCCTCATATCCGTTGCTCCCCATAATACCGCTAAGAAGCTTTGTTGCCTCGTCAGGATTGATGGTATTGAGATTGGGTACGGACATATCGGAAAATGCGTCGATGAGTACGACCCATGCGTGTTTGATGTTATATTCCTCATTCTCAAAAATGAGGATTTCACCCTTACGATTTTCAAAAAGCGCCTCGGCGGGAATCACACCGACCGGCGCTTTCGGGCACATGATGCTATAGTCGTACGCCTTGCTTTCGTACCGGTACGTGAGTGTCGGTTGTTTCTGCGTTGCATCTTTAGCGGCGAGCTGCGTTACGGACTCGGACACATTTGTCGGCTCTGCGTGGGCAGACCCAAACAGCAGCAGCGATACGCCCGCGGCCATTATCCAATTCTTCGTCAATTTTGTCATTCTATACTCCTTATCATATCTTCGATCATCATGATCGCTCGCTGCACTGCCGCGGTCTTATTCTCCGTACGTGTTCCTGAAAAATAATTCGCCGTAACAATTGTACGTTCCTGCAGTGCGACCGCAATATATACCAATCCGACAGGCTTCCCATCCGTCCCTCCGCCGGGGCCTGCGATTCCTGTGATACCGACGCCGATATCCGTACCGATTAAGGATCGGATCCCCGCCGCCATCTCATGAGCAACGATCTCGGAGACGGCTCCATATGAGGCAAGACTTTCCTCCGATACGCCCACAATACGAGACTTTATATCATTCGCATAAGATACCACGCTGCCGATGAGATAGGATGAACTGCCGGGCACATCCGTCAATACGCTGGTAAGTAACCCTCCGGTACAGGATTCTGCACAGGAAATCGTGAGATTCTTCTCGCTGAGCAATTTGCCGATATCTCGGGCACATTTTTCAACTTCTCGGTTCATCAGCCGACCTTCTCCCCGACGATATCGTAAGTAAATCCTTGCAGCAGGCGAACCCGAACAATATCGCCGACGCTGCTTTCTGCATCTCCCTCTATGTAAATTTGCCCGTCAACTTCAGGCGCCTCACGGTACGAACGTCCGACGGCAATCCCCTGCTGTTCGGCATCACGTCCTTCAATGAGAACATCGATTTCTTTATTTTCCAGCGAGATATTGATCTCCTCTGAAATCTTGCTCTGCAAGCTCATCAAATCGTGATAACGTTCCTGCATGACTTCTTCGGACACTTTCTGCGGCATCACCGCCGCCGGTGTATCTTCCTCTTCGGAATAAGTGAAGATGCCGACCTTATCGAAGCGCTGCGTCTCTACAAAGTCACGCAGGGCTTGATAATGTGCGTTCGTTTCACCCGGAAAACCGACGATGAACGTGGAACGAATAGTGACCCCCGGGATACGATCGCGCAGTTTTTTTAGCAGCTGCTCAATCCCCTGACGCGTATCAGGCCGGTTCATCGAGCGGAGCACCGCATCATGTGCATGCTGGAGAGGAAGATCGACATATTTGACCACCTTCGGCTCAGTTGCAAAAACCTCGATCAATTCGTCGCTGAAGTATTTCGGATAACTATAGAGGACACGAATCCAGGATATTTTTTCAATTCTTGCAAGCTTGCGCAATAACTCGGCAAGCATGGGTTTATGATAGACATCCAATCCATAGTTTGCACTGTCTTGTGCAATCAACACAAGCTCCCGCACGCCGCTCTCCGCCAGTTCTCGCGCCTCCGACACAATGTCCTCCATCGCGCGGCTGCGGAATCCGCCGCGGATGAGCGGGATCGCACAGAATGCGCAGCGATGGTCGCAGCCCTCCGCGATTTTTACATAGGCGGTATAGTTCGGCGTCGTCCGCAGACGCGGTGTGTTGGCGTCATAAATGGTATCGTCCTCGCCCGCAATCACGAGCCGACGCCCCTTCAGCGTCTCCTCAACGACCTCCATAATGCGGCTCCACGCGCCCGTTCCAATGATCGCATTTGCCTCCGGGATCTCGTCGAGCAACTGCTGTCCATAGCGCTGCCCGAGACAGCCCGCGACAATAAGGCTGCGGCAACGGCCCGTTTCCTTATAATCCGCCATCCCAAGGACTGTCGTAATGGACTCTTCCTTTGCCGACCGGATAAACGCGCACGTGTTGACAATCAGGATATCCGCCTCTGCCGGCTCGTTCGTGATTTCGATCCCATGCTCCCGCATGATGCCGAGCATGACTTCCGTATCTACCAGATTCTTCGCACAGCCGAGACTGATAAAACCTGCTTTCACTGACAAAACTCCTCCGTTTTCACCGATTTATTCCCCGTTGAGCCGTACTTGTTTCACCCAGCGATCCAGTAGTTTTCCCTTTTCTTCCTTGGTAAAATACGGACGACTTTTGAAAATAGCGACGTTTTTCCCTGCAAACAACTGATAGGACAGCGTCGCCGGATTCGTCGTCAAGAAATAGAAGCTGTGCTGTGTTAAAGCAATCTGGGCCTCATCCGTCAGCAGCCAGTCTGCAAACTGTTCCGCCGCATGGACATCTCGATCCTCCGCACGAAAGGCTACCCCCGTACCAAAGACCACGGCGGACGTACCGTCGGTCGGATAGAGAACGCGGATGGGATAATCGTCGCGGACATAACGCAGCGTCTCGCTCAAAACGGCAATGGAGAGGTCTACTTCCCCCATCCCCGCCTGGCGCACAGGCGTATGCAGATATCTCGAATACTGTATGATTTTCGGCTGGATACTGCGCCATATATCGAAGGCCTGTTGTTCGCCATATTCTGCAATCATGCTGTAGAGTAGATTAGAAGCCGCATCCGCCGCCATAAAATCTGTGGTTCCAATGCGGATATCGCGCTGCTGTATAAGTCTCTGCCAAGAATTCGGCAAATCTAGATGGGTACGAAGATAGTCCTGATTCACGGCAAAGACCATCGGATCATACCATACGCCTGTCCAATAGCCGCTCTCGTGCCGAAAAGACTCCGCCACCTGATCGATTTTTTCGGATACATAGGGCACTAAATAACCCGCGGCCGCTGCACGGTCCAGCGTCTCCCGTTCCGCTAATACGAGGGAGATTTTTCCATTTTCCGTGCTCTGTGCCTGTTCCTTCAGGCGCTTCAATATCTGTTCGGAATCCAACTGAATAAAATTTACTCTGACGCCATATTCTGTTTCATACGCCTCGGACAGCGCCAATGCCGCTTCTGTCGGAAGAGAGGTATACGCCGTAATTTCTCTCATGGAACGGCGTTCCGCTCCACGTGAATGCGATGATAGATATACCGACACAAGAGCAATAAGCGTCGCGAGGAAAATCGTCGTCATGACAAGGAGCGAATCTCGCCTCATGTAAAATTCTCTTGCGCTCACGATACTCACCCGTTTACATTATAAACAATTCGGTCCCAATATACAAGTCGGCATTCATGAGACGCTTGAATCACAACAAAAAAAACGATGTCTTTGCGTCCTGCAAAAACATCGTCATAACGATATTTCATTCTTTGAACAGCATCCTTGACCGCTCCGTAATATGCTCTGCCGTCAGCCCAAACTGCTTAAGAAGTTCTGCGGCAGGACCCGAATGTCCAAACTCGTCGTTCACCCCGATGCGGTGCACGGGGACGGGACAGTGTTCGGCAGCCGCCGTACAGACCGCCTCTCCAAGGCCGCCGATGATGTTATGCTCTTCGACGGTGACGATCTTCCCGCATTCGCGTGCCGCCTTGATGACAAGCGCCTCATCGAGCGGCTTAATCGTCGCCATATTGATCACGCGTGCCTTGATGCCTTCGGCAGCAAGACGTTTGCCGGCTTCGATCGCCTCCGGAACCAGGATGCCCGTGGCGATGATCGCAATATCCGTTCCTTCCTGCAGGACCTCCCCCTTGCCAATTTTGAAAGCAAACGATTCGTCATGATACACCGGCGTTGCGGCACGCCCGAAACGAATGTAGACGGGGCCTTCCGTTTCATAAGCCGCGTGAACCATCTTGCGCGCCTCGACGTCGTCTGACGGGCACATGACGGTCATGCCCGGAATGGTGCGCATAAGTCCGAAATCCTCACAGCACTGATGCGATGCGCCGTCCTCGCCCACCGAAATACCGCCGTGTGTGGCACAGATTTTTACATTCAGATGAGGATATCCGATCGTGTTGCGTACCTGCTCGTAGGCACGCCCCGCCGCGAACATCGCGAAGGTGGAGACAAACGGCACGAGGTCCATCGTGGAAAGCCCTGCGCCGACGTCGACCATGTTGCACTCGGCAATGCCGCAGTTAAAATGCCGTTCGGGAAACGCCTTTTTGAACGTCCCGCTCTTCGTCGCCCCCGCAAGATCCGCATCAAGCACAACGATATCTCTGTGTTTTTGTCCGAGTTCAACGAGTGCATTGCCGTAGCTGTCGCGCGTTGCGATTTTCTTTATGTCCGCCATCGTCATGCCTCCTCCTCGATGCGCTTCCGAATTGCGGAGAGTTCTTGCAGTCCCTTGGCAAGCTCCTCGTCGTTCGGCGCCTTGCCATGCCATGCGGCATTGTTCTCCATAAAGGAAATATCCTTCCCTTTTATTGTCCGTAGCAGAATCACGGTCGGTTTCCCGCTGCCATGGTTTTTATGGAAGGTGCGGAATGCGCCCTCGAGGGCATCGTAATCGTGCCCGTCAATCGTTAATACATGGCAGCCGAATGCCTCGAACTTCTTGTCAATCGGCGCGGTATTCATCACGTCTTTCGTCGCGCCGTCGATCTGGAGCCCGTTGACGTCTACGGCCAGGCAGAGATTATCGAGACCGTAATGCGCGGAGAACATCGTCGCTTCCCACACCTGTCCCTCCGCCAGTTCGCCGTCGCCGAGGAGCGCATAGACGTTAATGTCCCGACCAAGATACTTTGCGCCTTTTGCCATGCCCGCCGCCGCCGAGATCCCCTGCCCGAGCGATCCCGTAGACATATCGACGCCCGGCGTGAGATTCATATTCGGATGTCCCTGCAGACGCGATCCGATATGACGGAGCGTCAAAAGCTCGTCCACAGGAAAGAATCCGCGATTTGCGAGCGTCGCGTAGAGCCCCGGCGCAACGTGTCCTTTTGAAAGGACGAACCGATCGCGCTTCGGATCCTTCGGGTTCTTCGGATCGACGCGCAGTTCCTTGTTATACAGATATGTAAAATACTCTGTTGATGAGAGCGACCCGCCGGGATGCCCGCTCTTTGCCGCATGTGTGCCGCGCAGAATGCCTTCGCGGACCTTTACCGCGAACAGGCGCAGATCTTTCTTTTCAGTTGGCGTCATAAAACTCCTCCTCCGTCAAGAATAACAGCACAATGTATTTACACTCGATTTTATCGCTTTTTACAGGCGGATGCAAGATATGAAATTGATACAATATCCGTCGTTTTTTTACAAAAAGAAAAACCGCCTCATCTGAGAGACGGTTTTCCTCCTCTTAAACTTCGATGATGATTGGAAGAATCATGGGACGACGGCGGGTCTTATCGAAGAGATAGCGGCTGAGCGCATCGCGGATATTGGATTTGATCGCCGACCACTCGCGCACGTTCTCATCCTCGCAGCGGTCAAGCGCCTGCTGCACGCGTGCGCGCGCTTCGTCCATCAGGGCCTCCGATTCGCGCACATAGACGAATCCACGCGAAACGATATCGGGACCGGAGACGACGCGGTTGGACTGTCGATCCATCGCTACCACGATAATGAGAATACCGTCCTCGGAAAGCTGACGGCGGTCCCGCAGGACAATATTTCCGACGTCGCCGACGCCGAGGCCGTCCACCATGACCATACCTGCCTGCACGCGTCCGACAACTTGACCTTTTTCCTTCGTAAATTCGAGAATCTGACCGTTCTCGCTGATGAATATATTTTCCTTCGGCATACCGAGTTCACGCGCCAGTTCCGCATGCTGCACGAGATGATGATACTCGCCGTGTACCGGCATGAAGAACTTCGGACGTACAAGATTGTGCATCAGCTTGAGTTCCTCTCGGCTGCCGTGTCCCGATACATGGATGCCCTTATCGCGCCCGTAGATCACGTTTGCACCGAGCTTCATGAGATTGTCGACGGTCTTAGAGACGAGCTTTTCATTGCCCGGAATCGGCGTCGCCGAGATGATGACCGTATCGCCCGGGACGATCGTGATCTTGCGGTGTTCCGATATCGACATGCGCGAGAGCGCGGACATCGGTTCGCCTTGACTGCCTGTCGTGACAACGACGATCTGATCGGGACGGAAATTGTTGACCTCGTCGATGCTGATAATCGTCCCTTCCGGCGCAGTAAGATAACCCAGTTCGAGTGAAATTCCTACGACATTTTCCATGCTGCGGCCAAGTACGGCAACACGCCGCTTGTATTTGACCGCGGTATCGATGACTTGCTGAATACGGTGGACATTTGACGAGAAGGTTGCGACGATGATGCGCCCACGCACATTGTGAAACGCCTTGTCAAACGCGGCCCCGACCGTCCGTTCGCTCGCCGTATGCCCCTCGCGTTCCGCATTCGTACTGTCCGCAAGGAGCAGCAGAACCCCCTTGTTGCCAAGGTCGGAGAATCGGCGGAAATCCGTCATCTGCCCGTCCACAGGGGTATAGTCCAGCTTGAAATCGCCCGTATGGACGATCATGCCGACCGGCGTCTTAATCGAAAGTCCGACCGCATCGGGAATAGAATGATTGACGCGAATAAAGCCCACGCTGAAGCAGCCGATATTGATGATATCCCCTGCCATCACCGAATGCAGATTGCTCGAATCCACACCGTTTTCCTTTAGGCGTCCTTCCAGAATGCCGAGCGTCAGCCGCGTTCCGTAGACGGGCGCCGGAATCTGCTTCATTACGTACGGCAGCGCGCCGATGTGATCCTCGTGTCCGTGCGTGAGGACAATCGCCTTGACTTTATCCTTGTTCTCGATCAGATAGGTAATGTCCGGAATGACGAGATCGATCCCGAGCATATCCTCTTCCGGAAACATCAGTCCGGAGTCGATAACAATGATCTCATCATCCACACGGATAGCGGTCATATTCTTTCCGATCTCACCGAGACCGCCGAGCGGTATGATTTGTACCTTCTGTACATTTTTCCCATGACTGCCATTATGATTCAACGACAAAAAAAGCACCTCCAAAATATGGGATTTCCGTTCATATTATCCCATGAATTAAAATTATACAATTGCATGCATCGATCATAAAATCAAAATTCGTCCGCACAAAAAAGACAGCGACAAGTTAAATATTTCCACCATTTGTCGCCACAGATGGGAGAAAGCCCGTTCCTTACTGCTACGAAAAAAGACGTCCGCATAGCAGCAAATAAAACCGACAGATAAAATAATCCGATCCATTCACTTAGTTATTATTTTACCATTACGATACCGACATTGCAAATAAAATTTATAAAAGGCATGTCCCTGATCGGGACATGCCTTTTATAAAAATAATTTCCGATGTTAGAAATGCATCGTAACGCCGACGCCGACGCCGTTCTCACGGCTGCCGTGATCGGGCTTGAAGTTGTGATAGTTCACATTAAGATCCAAATTTGCAATGAGCGACTTATTGAGGCCGACCTGCGCTTCGTTGAAATCCTTGCCTGCCACATAGGAGGCATATGCGTTGAATCCGAGCACCGTGGGCGTGCTGAGTCCTACGCCCGCAAAGGCATTGTTCTCGCCCGTCTGCTTCATATCCCATCGATACCCGCCGATCAGGCGCAGGTTTTCTCCGACGACATTGTACTGGAGGTAAACGTCTTTCGGATTTCCATATTCGTCCCGATCGTTACGCGCGACGCCGACCGTGAGTTCGTCCGTCGCCTTATGCTCGATGAACGCTTCCTTTGTGCCGACTCCGACGGCCGTGTGATGCGTCCCGATGTGATTGATTGGGGCCGCCGCTGCGACCGATGTCAGCGAGAGTCCCATGACGGCGGTGAGGAATGCATATTTCTTCATTGTGAATCCTCCTTTCTATGTGTTATTTCATTATCCTTCGTGTTATTTAGATAGTTCTTAATGAATTATTATATTTTACATATATTTAGCATCTCATCATAAAAGTTCTCTATGATTTAGAAGATATTCTGCTTTTTTGCAAGTCTGCCGCACGCATGCCGCTCCTCCGCAAGGAGTTCACGCGCCGCTTCGAGCTGACGGTTGACCTGCTCATAGGATGTGCCGCCATAGGAATTGCGCCCCGCCACGCACGTCTCCGGGCGGATCGCGTCATAGATGTCCTCGTCAAAGAGCGGCGAGAGTGTCCGGTAGTCCTCAATCGCCATATCGCCGAGCCAAATGCTGCGCGCGATGCACTCTGCGACCGCCTTGCCGGAGACGGCATGTGCCTGCCGGAACGGAAGTCCTTTGCGCACGAGATAGTCGGCAAGATCGGTTGCGTTCGAGAAGTCCTCTTCCACCGCACGCCGCATAACCTCCTCACGCACCTTCATGCCCCGAATAAGCCGGGCATAGACGGAGAGACTGAACTTCACCGTGTCGATCGCGTCGAACAGCCCCTCTTTGTCCTCCTGCAAATCTTTATTATATGCGAGCGGCAATCCCTTGACTGCGGTGAGCATCGCCATGAGATGCCCGACGACGCGCCCCGTCTTGCCGCGCACGAGCTCGGAGACGTCCGGATTTTTCTTCTGCGGCATCATGGACGATCCCGTGCAGTGCGCGTCGTCAAGCTCGACAAAGGAGAACTCACGCGAACACCATAGGATAATCTCCTCCGAAAGACGCGAGAGATGCACCATGAGGATGGACGCCGCCGACAGAAATTCGAGGATGTAGTCGCGGTCGCTGACGGCGTCCATACTGTTGGCGTAGATGCGCTCAAAGTTCAGTTTCTGCGCGACAAAGGCACGGTCGATCGGCAGCGTCGTTCCCGCGAGCGCCCCCGCGCCGAGCGGCATGATGTCCGCCCGCGCATAGACGCCCCGGAATCGCTCAAAGTCTCGTGCGAGCATCCCAAAATACGCCATGAGATGATGCGCGAAGAGAATTGGCTGCGCGCGCTGGAGATGCGTATAGCCGGGCATGATCACGGTACGGTGGCGCTCCGCCGACTCGGTGAGCGCTTCCTGCAATTCCCGGATGTGCCCCAGTACCTCGACGACGGCGCGGCGCACGAACATATGCGTATCGAGCGCGACCTGATCGTTGCGGCTGCGCGCGGTGTGCAGACGGCTGCCCGCATCGCCGATCGCGTCTGTGAGCCGCTTTTCGATATTCATGTGAATATCCTCGAGCGCCGTACTGAACTCGAACGTCCCCGCGTCGATCTGTGCAAGAATCTCGCGCAGTCCCTTTTCAATGGACGCGCGATCCTCCTCGGAGATGATGCCGACGTGCGCGAGCATGGCGGCATGGGCGATAGAACCTGCGATGTCCTCGCGGTACATGCGGCGGTCAAAGGCGATGGACGCTTGAAATTCGTTGATCATCTCGTCCGTCGTCTTGGCAAAGCGTCCGCCCCAGAGCTTTTCACTCATTTGCCCTGCGCCTCCTGCATGAGCGCGCGAACTTTAAGCGGAAGTCCGAAGAGGTTGATGAAGCCCGTTGCGTCCGCCTGATTGTATACGTCGTCATGCTCGAATGTGACAAATTCCTTGCTGTAGAGCGAGTACGGCGACGTCGCGCCCGCCGAGATGATGTTGCCCTTGTAGAGCTTGAGACGCACCTCGCCGGTCACGGTCTCCTGCGTGCTGTCGACGAACGCGGCGAGTGCCTCGCGCAGCTGGCAGAACCACATGCCGTCGTAGACGAGCTCGCCGTAGCGGATGGCGACGCTCTCCTTGTAATGGAACGTCGCGCGGTCGAGGCAGAGATATTCCAGTTCCCGATGCGCGTAGTAAAGAATCGATCCGCCCGGATTCTCATAGACGCCGCGCGACTTCATCCCGACGAGACGGTTCTCGCAGATGTCAATAATGCCGACACCATTGCGCGCGCCGATTTCATTGAGCTTCGTCAGGAGCTCCACGGCGCCGAGTTTTTCCCCGTTCACGGCAACGGGGACGCCCTTCTCAAACGAAACGCTGACGTACTCGGGCGCATCCGGCGCGTCCTCCGGCGCGCACGAAATGAGGAACATACTGTTCTTCGGCTCGTTGGCGGGGTCTTCGAGGTCGGAACCTTCGTGCGAGAGGTGCCAGATATTGCGATCCATGCTGTAGGTCTTGTTCTCTGTCGCAACGGGGATGCCGTGTTTCTTTGCGTATTCGATTTCCGCCGTACGTGAATCGAGATCCCACTCGCGCCACGGCGCAATGATCTCAAGGTTCGGCGCAAGCGCCTTCACGGTCAGCTCGAAACGCACCTGATCGTTCCCCTTGCCCGTCGCTCCGTGTGCGATCGCATCTGCGCCCTCCTCTTTCGCAATTTTGACGAGCGCCTTTGCGATCACGGGGCGTGCAAACGAGGTACCAAGCAGATATTTTCCCTCGTAGACCGCCCCCGCTTTGAGCGTCGGCCACACATACTCCTCCAGGAACTCCTGCGTGAGGTCGACGATATGCACCTTCGACGCGCCGGAGGCAAGCGCCTTGTCGTGCACGGGCGCGAGCTCCTCCCCCTGCCCAATGTCGGCGCAGACGGCGATGACCTCGCAGCCGTTGTAATGCTCCTTGAGCCACGGGATGATGACCGAAGTGTCCAGACCGCCGGAATACGCGAGAACTACTTTTTTAATCTGCTTTGCCATGAAAAACAACTCCTTAAAAATATATCAGCCGCCCATAACGAGCGCCATGATTGCCTTTTGCACATGGAGACGGTTCTCCGCCTCGTCAAAGATCACATCGGCGAAGGATTCGAGCACCTCCGCCGTAATCTCCTCGCCCCGATAGGCGGGCAGGCAGTGCATCACGACAGCGCGCCGATCCGCCGCCGCGAGCAGATCCCGATTCACTTGATACGGGCGAAACACCGCCGTGCGCGCGCCGTGCTCCGCCTCTTGTCCCATGCTTGCCCATGTGTCCGTCACAACGACGTCGGCGTCCTGCACCGCGTCCTTCGGGTCATGGGTCAGCGTCATGGATGCCCCGGTCTCCGCCGCATCCGCCCGGGCGTTCTGCACAACGGTCTCGTTCGGCTCGTATCCCACGGGCGTCGCCGCCGCAAAGTGCATACCGACCTTTGCCGCCGCATACATCAGCGAATGCGTCATGTTGTTCCCGTCGCCGACATACGCCATCTTCAGTCCCGCAAGCCGCCCCTTGTGCTCGCGAATGGTCAGCAAATCGGTCAGTGCTTGACATGGATGCAGGAGATCGCTGAGCGCGTTGATGACCGGCACATCCGAATAGCGTGCAAATTCTTCGATGCGCTCATGCCCATAGGTGCGGATCATGATGCCGTCGAGATAGCGCGAAAGCACGCGCGCCGTGTCCGCGATCGGCTCGCCGCGCCCGAGCTGGAGATCTCTGCCGCTGAGAAAGAGCGCCTGCCCGCCGAGCTGGTACATCCCGACCTCGAACGAAACGCGCGTGCGCGTCGAGGATTTCTCAAAGATCATGCCGAGCGTCTTGCCCGCGAGCAGCGGATGCGGGATTCCCGCCTTTTGCCGCGCCTTGAGATCTGACGCCAACACGAGAATTTCCTCCACATCGTCTGCGCTGAGATCGTGAATAGAAATCAAATCCATGCCGCTCTTCATCATAGTCCCCCTGTATCACAAATGTCAAGGATGCACGCATCTAAAACGCGAATGACTTCATCTACATTTTCGTTCGTAAAGATGAGCGGTGGGACGAATCTGAGGACACTCCCCGCCGTGCAGTTCACAATCACCCCATGCGCGAGCGTCGCACGCACGATCTCTGCCGCCGCGGCGGCGCTGTGCATCTCCATGCCGAGCATCAGCCCGGCGCCGCGCACATCGCTCACATACTTTGGATATTTCTCCTTGAGCGCCGCGAGTTCCTGCTTAAAATATCCGCCGACTTCCCGCACATGCGCAAGAAAACTTTCCCGTGTCACCGTATCGAGGACGACGTTCGCCGCCGCGCACGCCAGCGGGTTGCCGCCGAAGGTTGAGCCGTGGTCGCCCGGGTGAAATACCTGCGCGACCTTTTCCGTCACGACGAACGCGCCGATGGGGACGCCGCCCGCAAGCCCCTTTGCCAGCGTCACGATGTCGGGCGTTACGCCGTATTGCTCATACGCGTAGAACGTCCCCGTGCGCCCGATGCCGGTCTGAATCTCGTCGAAAACCAAGAGTGCGTCGTACGCGTCGCAGAGTTCCCGCACGCGTCGCAGATAGCCCTCCGCAGGCATCCGCACGCCGCCCTCGCCCTGAATCGGTTCGAGCATAACGGCGGCGGTGCTCTCACCGACGACACGCTCTAATGCATGAATATCGTTAAAATCCACATAGTCGAAGCCCTGCGGCAGGGGTTCAAAGCCTTTATGAAACTTTTCCTGCCCCGTTGCCGTCAGCGCCGCGAGCGTGCGCCCGTGAAAACTGCCGCGCGCCGTGACGATCTGCACCTTGTCCGCAGAAATCGTATGCCCGTATTTGCGCGCCGCCTTGATTGCCCCCTCGTTCGCCTCCGCGCCAGAGTTGCCGAAGAACACCTTGCCGCCGTTCGTGAGGCGGGAGAGTTGATCCGCCGCCTCCGCCTGCGCCGCCGTATAGTAGAGGTTGGACACATGGATGAGGTGCCCCGCCTGTGCGGCGACGGCATCCACAAGCGCCGGATCGTTATGCCCGAGCACATTGACGGCGATGCCACCGAGCGCGTCGAGGTAACGGCGACCGTTTACATCATAGACGTACGCCCCTTCGCCGTGATCGAGCACGATCGAGTAACGGCTGAACACGGGGAGATAGCCGGCATCATCCTTTGCCATAATCTCCGATGCATATATTTGACTCATCTTTGCCCCTCCTCACGGAAGCACCATTGTTCCGATGCCGTGCGATGTGAAAATTTCCAAAATAATCGAATGCGCGAGACGTCCGTCGACGATGTGCGTCTTATGCGCCCCCGCCTCAAGCGCCCGCAGACACGCCTGCACCTTCGGGATCATGCCTCCTGCGATGACGCCGCTGCGGATATATTCCTTTGCCTCTGCGAAATGCAGCTGTGAAATGAGGCTGTCCCGGTCGGCAGCATCCCGATAGACCCCCTCCACATCCGTGAGGAGCAGCAGTTTCTCCGCGCGCAGTGCGCCCGCAATCTCCGCAGCCACATCGTCCGCGTTGATATTGTAGCTCTCCCCGCGCTCCCCCATGCCGATGGGGGAAATGACGGGAACATAGCCGCGATTCAAAAGATCGATGATAATCTCGGTATCGATCGCCGTGACCTCGCCGACCAAGCCGATGTCCACCGAGCGCGCCGTTCCCTCCTCATAGACGACGGCATGTTTCCTGCGCACACGGATGAGTCCCGCGTCCTTTCCGCTGAGCCCGACGGCACGCACGCCGCGCAGGTTGAGCAGGCTCACGATCTCGGAGTTCAGCTTGCCGACGAGCACCATCTCGGCGATTTCCACCGTCTCCTCATCCGTCACGCGCAGCCCCGAGACGAACGTCGTCTCTTTGCCGACTCTCTTGAGGAAGTCTGTGATCTCGGGACCACCGCCATGGACTAGGATGGGTCGGATGCCGACGTATTTCATCAGCGCCACATCGCGCATGACATTTTCCTTCAGACGCTCGTCGATCATCGCGTTGCCGCCGTATTTAACGACGACGGTCGTCCCGTAGAACTCTTGGATATAGGGAAGCGCGTCGACGAGAATCTCCGCCTTGTCCTTATCGGAAAACATACGCCGCCTCCTTTAGGTATGATATTCTCCGTTGATCTTCACATATTCGTAGGAGAAATCACACGTCCACACCTTTGCCTCGACATCGCCGTCGTTCAAATCGATTTCAATCACAATATCATGTCCGCTCATTACATCGTGCAGTGCCTCAGCGTCATACGGCACGCCGACGCCGCCCGCATAGACGGGAATACCGCCGAACTTCACCGTCGTGCGCTCCGGATCCATCGCCACACCCGCATAGCCGACGGCGCATATGACGCGCCCCCAGTTCGGATCCTCGCCGAAGAACGCCGTCTTGACCAGCGGACTGTTCGCAACGCTCATGCCGACCGTCTTTGCGTCGGCAAAGAACCGCGCGCCGACAACATGGATCGTGAGGAACTTTGTCGCGCCCTCGCCGTCCGCCGCGATCTTTTCCGAAATGCCCTGACAGAGCGCGAGCAGCGTCTCCTTGAACGCCTCGTAATCCGCATTTTTCTCCGTGATTTTGGGATTCCCTGCCGCACCGTTGGCAAGGACGATCGCCATATCGTTCGTGCTCATGTCGCCGTCAATCGAAATCATATTGAGACTGTGCTCCATAACCTCCGAGAGCGCTTCCTGCAGGAGCAAGGCGTCAACGTCGGCGTCCGTCGTAATGAAGCAGAGCACCGTCGCCATATCGGGACGAATCATCCCCGAGCCCTTCGCGATGATGCCGAACCGGACTTCCGTCCCGCCGAGTATGACGGTCGCAGTCCCCGCCTTTGAATAGGTGTCCGTCGTGAGAATGGCGTTTCCCGCATCGGGACTCCCGGTCGGCGAGAGCGCCTGTGCGGCGGCATGAATCCCCTGCGCCACCTTGTCCATCGGGAGCAGCTTGCCGATGATGCCCGTCGAGGCGACAATGACATCCTGCGCCGTACATCCGAGTGCATCGGCAGTGATCTCCTGCATGGCGGCGGCATCCGCCTCGCCCTGCGCACCCGTGCAGGCGTTGGCACAGCCGGAGTTGGCGATGATGGCGTGCGCCGTATGCGTCGCGACCACTTTTTTCGAAACCCGGACGGGCGCCGCGGCGACCGCGTTCTTTGTAAACGTCCCTGCGACGGCGGCTTCCTTTTCCGTATAAATGAGCGCAATGTCGGGATTGCCGCTCTTTTTCAGCCCCGCTTTGACGCCCGCGGCGAGAAATCCTTTCGGATAGGTAATTCCGGCTTTTGCACTTGCTTCGCTGAACATGATGATTTCCTCCATTATTTACTTACGGGTACATCGGCACGAGGTCAAGCCCCGTGCGCTCGTCGAGTCCCATGACGATATTCATATTTTGGATTGCCTGCCCCGCCGCGCCCTTGACAAGATTGTCAATCGCCGCGAATACGATCACGCGGTGTGTGCGGGGATCGTAATGCCACGCAATGTCGCAGTAGTTTGTCCCGCGCACATGTTTCACGGCAGGGTACGCGCCGCGCCCCCTGAGCCTGATAAAGTGTTCATCCGCATACAGGGCTTCGAACGCAGCGTCAATCTGATCCTCCGTCACGCCTGCGACAAGCGTCGCGTAACAGGTGACAAGGATGCCGCGCGAGATCGGCGCGAGATGCGGGGTAAAGCTAACGGTGACGACCTCTCCCGCCTGCGCGGAAAGAGCCTGCTCGATCTCCGGCGTGTGTCGGTGGCGCACGGCGCCGTACGCCGTAAAATTATCATAAAGCTCCGGAAAATGCGTGCTCTCCTTCGGCGCGCGCCCCGCGCCCGACACGCCGGAAACGGCGTCGATGATGATGGAATCCGACAAAATCAAATGCGCTTTGACGAGCGGGGCAAGCGCCAAGATGCTCGCCGTCGTATAGCATCCCGCATTCCCAACAACACGCGCATGTGCAATGTCACTGCGGTACAGCTCCGAAAGCCCATAGGCGCGATCCGCATCGTGATCCGTATGCGCCGTCCCATACCACGCCTCGTACACCGCCGTATCGTCGAAGCGATAGTCCGCGCCAAGGTCGATGATGCGCACGGGAATCCCCGCCGCTGCACGCACAATCTTCATCGCATGACCGTGCGGCAGTGCGATGAACAGCACATCACCGGCCGCGGCGATCTCTCGGAGGTGTTTAATGGACGCCAGTTTATTCTCATAAATATTCATCAAATGTGGATATGCTTCGGAGATGCGTTCCCCCGCGTGACGCTCCGAAGTCATATGCACAATCTCCGCTGACGGATGTCGGTGAAGGAGGCGAATCAATTCTTCTCCCGCGTATCCCGTCGCGCCGATAATACTTACTCTCATCTCGTCTCCTCCCATTCTCTGTAAAAACATTTTATAAATATACATCTATTTCGCATATTTTTCAAGTCTTTTTTGAGAAATTATACAAAAAAATAGACCGCCACACGGATGGATGCGACAGCCTTGATTCGTATCTGAAACAAAATTTATTTTAGCGTATCGGATATTCTATTTAATTCGCAGGTTTTTCATTAACAATGCGCGCGCCCTTGGTATCGAGCCGCAGGAAGAGCGGGCGCGCCTGAACGTCGTGTGCACGAAACGCATCGCGCATGGCATCGGCGACGGCGTCGATGCATCTTTTACTCTCCGGAACAAAGGCGACGAGGCAGGGTCCGGCACCACTGAGCGCTGCGCCGTATGCCCCCGCCCGTTTTGCCGCCGCGAATACGTCGAACATGCCAGGAATGAGTTCTGCGCGGTATTTTTGATGCAGGGCATCTTCAAATGCGTGGTCGAGGAATTTTTCTGCGCCGCGTGCAAGCGCCGCGGCCATCATGCCCGCATGGCTGATGTTAAAGATCGCGTCCTTCATAGGAATCTCGGTCGGCAGTACCTGACGTGCAGCTTTAGTCGATAGATAGAAGTTCGGCACCATGACAACGAACCGCATAAATATACGCGGTAAAAAGGAAAAGCAGTCCACGACGCCGTTTGTGACGGTATTGACGGTAAATCCGCCATAGATCGCGGGCGCAACGTTATCGGGATGCCCCTCAATATCGGTCGCAAACTGGAGCAGTTCATTCCGGTTGAACGGATTGCCGAGAAGTGCGTTCGCCGCCTTGAGTCCGGCGACAATCGCCGTGGCGCTGCTGCCCAGACCACGTGACAGCGGTATGCGGTTGCTCATGTGGATCTTGGCTCCACGGAACTCGTCATCCCGGTTCGCTCTATCCAGAAGATACCGCACTGATTTCCACACGATGTTCCGTTCATCGGACGGGATATGAGCCGCGCCTTCGCCGCGCGCGGTGATCTCAAGTCCCGGCGCACGGGTCAGTGTGAGTGTGGTCTCGTTATAAAGGGTACAGGCAATGCCGAACGCATCAAAACCGGGGCCGAGATTCGCACTCGTTGCAGGAACGCGTACCCGGACGGTTCTCTCATTCATAACGTGTCCTCCCTGCCGTCTGCAACACGGATGAGACTGCGCACCTCACGCACAACGGGGAGCGCTTCGAGCGCCTTAACCGCAGCGGATGCCGCCGCGTGCGGCACCACATGCGTGACGGCGACGATCTCCGCGTGTCCGTCCTCCGTACGGCGCGCCTGAATGACGGATTTGAGGCTGACATCCGCGCGGCCGAAGGTGGTTGCGATCTCGCCGAGTACGCCCGGTTCGTCGGCGACGACAAGGCGCAGATAATAGGAGGACTTTGTCTTTTCAAGCGGACAAAGCCTTTTCTTTTCGCCGATTTTATATTTCATGCGTCCCGTCGTACCGGATACGATGTCGCGTGCGATTTCGATGATGTCGGAAGTGACTGCCGATGCGGTTGGCAAGGATCCTGCACCGCGCCCATAGAACATGACGTCGCCGATCACGTTGCCGCGCACAAAGATGGCGTTGAATACACCGCTGACCGATCCGAGCGGATGCGTCTGCGGCAGGAATACGGGATGCACACGGATGTCAAGCCCGTCCTCAGTATCGCGCCCAACGGCAAGCAGCTTGATCACATAGCCGAGGTTGAGACCGTACTCGATATCATCCTCTGTGATATGCGAAATGCCCTCGACCGAGACGTCCTTGAATCCGACCACAGTATCAAAGGCGAGGGATGCGAGAATTGCCGCCTTGCGTGCCGCGTCGAGCCCGTCCACGTCCGCCGAGGGGTTCGCCTCGGCATACCCTTTCTCCTGCGCGCGCCGCAGTACGGCGTCATAGCTGATATGCTTCTCTGTCATCTTCGTCAGCATGTAGTTCGTCGTGCCGTTGACGACGCCCATGACCTCCGTGATGCGGTTGGCGGTAAGACATTCCTTGAGCGGTTTAATGATGGGGATGCCGCCGCCGACGCTCGCCTCATAGAGGAAATCGACGCCGTTCTCATCCGCCGCAGTATATAGTTCGCTCAGATGTTCGGCAATAACGTCCTTATTCGCCGTGACAACGTGCTTTCCCGCCGTCATCGCGCGCATCATATATTCCTTCGCCGGCGTCCGTCCGCCCATAACCTCCACGACGACGGAGATTTCCGGATCGTTTATGATTTCCTCAAAATGATCCGTTAAGGCAATCCCCTCAAGTTCCGGGCGATATTTTTTTACATCGCGCACGAGGATTTTTTTTATCTCAATGGCAGCGCCCGCACGCCCTTCGATCACATCCGCATTGATCGAAAGGGTTTCGACAACACCGGAACCGACGGTCCCCGCTCCGAGCAGCGCTATTTTGATTGATTGACTCACAGAATCCCTTCCCCCTATTACGACTGCGCAATAACTTCGAGGCGCTCTACCCCCGCCACACGATTGATCCCATCCATAAGAGCTTGTAAATCGCCCTTCAAATATATCGTCTCCACAGCAATGTCAACACGTGCCGTTCCCTGCATTGGCAGCCCTTGGTTGACAGTCATCACGTTTCCTTCGGCCGCGGCAATAACGCCGAGGACGTCCCGCAGGACGCCGCTTTGACGGCGGATCGACAAGGATAATGTAATGATCTTGTCACGCGTCGCTTCGAAAAATGGAAAGACATAATCTTTATACTTATAATAGGCGCTTCGACTGAGGTTCGCCTTGGCGACCGCTTCATTGACAGTCAGAACTTCTCCGCGGTGAATCATCTCTTTGGCAAGAATGGTCTTTCTGATGGACTTCGGTAAAATCTCTTCACGTACGAGATAGACGCCGTTCATGTCGATCCCCATAATGATTCCTCCAATGGATAAAAAGCCCTTTAGCGTAGACAGAGCAAGTATATCATACCGAAAACGAATTGCACAATAAACGCGCGGAATTAAATTTTATTCTCCGTTCCGCGCACGAGCCGCTCGATGTTCTCGCGATGGCGCACAATCACTAGCGCGGCGGCAAGAACGGTAAAAAACAGATACTCGAGCGGATAGCCGAAGGCCGCGGTCAGGATCGGTGTGAGAATTCCCGCCAGAACCGATCCAAGCGACACATAGCGCGTCATATATACGACAATGATCCACACAAGAAAGACGATAAGGGTCACATTTCCCATCAGCATTGTCAGCACACCGAGCGAGGTAGCCACTCCCTTTCCTCCATGAAAACGAAGGAAAAGTGAGAAACTGTGCCCCACAATGGCGGCAAAACCGCAAAGAACAGCCGCAAGCGGCGTGCCGACAAGTGCAATCCCGATCCACACGCCCGCTTGTCCTTTGAAATTATCCGCGAGGAATATAATGATGCCTGCAATCTTGCCAAGCGTCCGCCACGCATTCGTCGCACCGATATTATGGCTCCCGTATCGGCGCAAATCCGTATGCCATAGGAGTTTGCCGAGAATCAGCCCGCTCGGAACAGAACCGATCAGATATGCCGCCGCTGCCGCCAGCAAGTACATGCCCATCACTCTTCCTCCTTCCGCGCGCGCACGATCAGGCGCAGCGGCGTCCCCTCGAATCCAAAACTCTCACGCAGGCGATTCTCGATAAAGCGCAGATAAGAAAAATGCATGAGTTCCGGATCGTTCACGAAGATAATAAAGGTTGGCGGCATAATCCCCACCTGTGTAAGAAAGAGGATCTTGAGCTGCCTTCCCTTCTTAGTTGGAGGCGGATTGACCGAAACCGCATCGCGGATCAATTCGTTGAGTACGCTCGTCCTGATCCGCATCGACTGCTGCTCCGCAACATATTTAACAAGTTCCGTCACGCGATCGACACGCTGCCCCGTGAGCGCGGAAGTATAGAGTACGGGCGCGTATTGGAGAAAGCCCAGCTTTTCGCGCAGATCATCCGTGAACCGCAGCGTGGACTTATCGTTCTTCTCCGGAAAAATATCCCATTTGTTGACGATGATGATGACGCCCTTCCCCGATTCGTGCACATACCCCGCGATCTTCGTATCCTGCTCGAGAATCCCCTCGGCGGCGTTAATGAGCACCAGGACGACGGCGGCACGGTCGATCGCACGCAGAGAACGCATGACGCTGTAGCGCTCAACGGGAAGTGTAATCTTGCCCTTGCGCCGCATCCCCGCCGTGTCGATCAAAAGATACTTCGCCCCATCGCGGGTAAAGTGCGTGTCGATGGCATCGCGCGTCGTTCCAGGCACATCGCTGACAATGACGCGTTCCTCGCCGAGCAGTCGATTGACAAGCGAGGATTTCCCCACATTCGGGCGCCCCACGACGGCAATCGCAATCTCATCGGATTCCCCGCCATCTCCCGCCTCCGTTGGAAACGCAGCCACAATCGCATCGAGAAGATCCCCGAGGTTCATCGCATTCGACGCGGAAATGGCAATCGGGTCTCCGAGTCCAAGCGCATAGAAATCGTAGATCAATGCCTCACGGTCAAAACTGTCAATCTTATTGACGGCAAGGGTGACCGGCTTATTCGTTCGGCGCAGCAGCCGAGCAACCTCCTCGTCAGAAGACGTTAAGCCCGCACGTCCGTCGACAAGAAATAGGATCACATCGGCTTCTTCCATGGCAAGTTCCGCTTGGCTGCGCATGGAGCGCAGAATGTGATTGCTGTCGTCAAACTCAATGCCGCCCGTATCGATGATAGTGAACTCGCGGTTCAGCCATTCGGCATCCATATAGATACGGTCGCGCGTGACCCCCGGCATATCGTCCACAATAGAAACGCGTTTCTTTCCGATCTGATTGAACAGCGTCGATTTTCCAACATTCGGCCGCCCAACAACGGCAACAATCGGTTTACTCATCTTATTTTCACTCCCCTCTATGCGCCGGCGCGGCGACTGACTCCCGCAACGGGTTTCGTATACCCTGCGTTACTCTGCCACGTATAGCCGCCGCTGGCACGGTCTCGATGGTACCCGCCGAAAAATGCCAACGCTTCCCGATAGTCGGCGCCCGTCGCCACCGGCTCGATGCGCGTATGCGGGAATGCGCGGCGCATATCGGAGAGAGAGATATCATCTAAAAATATGTCTTCTCCCTCGCGCAGCGCCGAGGCCGGAATAAGGACCCCGTCTGCGCCGAAATCCGCAAGGTGCAGGGCATGAATGATATCGTGCCCCGTCAGCAGGCCCGATACGTTGACCGTCGTACCAAAATGACGATTCTCAACCGGCAGAACATGGATGCGGCGTTTCTCCGGGTCGAGTTCCCGTGCGAGCCGTTCCATCACAGGCGCGACGGCCGTACCGCTGATCACGCAGAGCACGGTATCATCCTCTCGTCCGGGAAGATTCTTCTCCGCACGCTTCCACTCTTCGATAAAATTCCGCGTCAGTCCGATGCCGTTATCGAGCTGCGGAAAACCGTCATACATCTTCGCGGGCGGTACCTCGCGCCCGGCAAGGAAGTAGAACTCGTCCCCCAAATAGATAAACGTCCGCCCCTCCTCGGCGCGTATCTTCCTTTGCCACGCCTCGACCTGATCGATCACAGCACCTGCTCCCGCGCGGTCGAACTGCACGAGTGGGAACGGATCGCTGCGGTGTTTTGTGAGGCCGACCGGAACGATGGCGAGGGACAACGCATGCGGACGCCGCGCCGCGATATCGCTAATCGTGCGTTCCAACTCCTCTCCATCGTTCAGCCCATGGCAGAGGACCACCTGCGTATGGTATTCCGCACCTGCCGCCTCAAGGCAATCCAGCTTTCCCAGGATATCGCCCGCCCCCTTATAGCGCAGCATCTCCGCACGCAGGGCCGGATTCGTACACTGTACCGATACGTAGAGGGGAGACAAGTGGAGCCGCTTGATACGGGCAAAGTCCGCCTCCCCCATATTTGTGAGCGTGACGAAGTTCCCATACAGAAAAGAGAGGCGGTAATCGTCGTCCTTGACGGATAGGCTGTGGCGCATATCCGGCCCAATCATATCGACGAAGCAGAAATAACAGTGATTTGCACACTCGCGTATACCGTCGAACACGGCGCGTTCAAATTCAACGCCGAGTTCTTCATCGTAATCCTTATCGAACGCAACGATCTCCTGCGTTCCGTCCGGATGTTCCACAAGAAGTTCGATCTCCTCGTCCGCCATCGCGAAGCTGAAATCGATGATATCGCGCATTGCCGCACCGTTTACCTTGAGAATCTTATCCCCCGGTACAAGTTCCAATTCTTCGGCAATGCTGCCTTTCAGCACGCGCAGGATAACGCCCGGATAGATTTTTGCCACAGTTCCCCTCCTTTCCATGAAAAAGGAGTGACATAACATCACTCCTTCGTTTTTTATGAAGTTATGTAAATTTTCTCAGCTTCTTACTTCAGCCAATCAAGATGTGCTTCAACCTGACCTTCGGTATTCTCGCTGGATTCGGCCTTTTCGGCCTGGGTTTCGTCAATATATTTCTTAACTTCCGCAGCATCCGCATCGCGCTTCGCCTTGGTGATCGAAAGCGAAATACGCTTGCGCTTCGTGTCGATGCGGAGCACCTTGACCGTGACGATATCGCCCGTGTGGACAGCCTCATCCGCACGCTCAATGCGTTTCTCGGCAAGTTCGCCCATCGGAATCAGGCCGTCAAAACCCGGCTCGATTTCCATGAACGCACCGAAATCCGTCAGCTTGATGATCTTTCCTTCGATGAAATCGCCTTCCGCATACTTCTCGGCCTTCTCAATCCACGGATCCGGAAGCGTATCCTTAACGGAGAGAGAGATACGCTTGGCATCGCGGTCGACACTTTTCACATAGACGTCGAGTTCCTGACCGACCTCGAGTACCTCGGACGGATGCTTAACGCGGTGCCACGCGAGGTCGGAGATATGTGCCAGACCGTCTACGCCGCCGATATCGATGAACGCCCCGTAATCGACGATACGCTTGACCGTACCGCGTACGACCTGCTCCGGCTCGATGGCGGAGAACACGGCCTCCTCCTTCTCGGCGCGGTCGCGCTCGAGGAGTTTGCGGCGCGAGAGCACGAGACGGCGCTTCTGAACATCCACTTCGATGATCTCGGCCTCTACCGTCTGGTCGACATAGACCGAGAGATCCTTTACGAAGTGAAGCTCCATCTGCGAGGCCGGAATGAATCCGCGCAGGCCCATGACATAGGCCACAAGACCGCCTTTGACCTCTTTCGCAATCTTTGCCTCAACCGTATCGCCATTCGCCTGAATGACCTCAATATCCTTCCAAGCGGCCATTTTATCTGCTTCAACCTTGGACAAACTGCCCCCGTTGTCGCCGCCGAGAGACTTGATGTAGACGTCAATCTCATCTCCGACCTTCACGACATCGCGGGCATCGTCCGGGGCGGGAACGGCAAGATCCCTCTTAGAGACAGGAATTTCCTGTTTGTACCCGATATCGACATACGCCTCGTCGCGGGAGACCTGTACGACAACTCCTTTGACGACGGTGCGCTCCTGGAAATCGGGCATTTCTTCCTGTTCCAAAAGTTCTTTCATGCTCTGTTCTGACACTGTTTATAAACCTCCTTGATAATCCAGTCCGGTGTAGACGCACCGGCTGTAATACCAATTTTATTAACATTTTTTATCCAATCGTCCTGCAGTTCCGCTGCAGTTTCGATATGGTATGTTTTACATTTTTCCGCACACAGCTGCGCAAGACGCGAGGTATTCGCGCTGTTCTTGCCGCCGACGACAAGCATCGTGTCCACCCGTTCGGCAAGATCCAACGCCGCGGCCTGACGCATGTCCGTCGCCGTGCATATGGTACGGAGAATCTTGATATCACGGGACTTTTCCAAAAGACACGCGGCGATGCTCCGAAACCGATCGCTCGAAAATGTCGTCTGACAAACAACGCCGAGTTTCCCGAACTTCGGCAGGGCCTCCGCCTCCGCCTCGGTCTCGATAATATGCGCACCGTATCCCGTCCATTCGAAGATGCTCTTGACCTCCGGATGATTTTTCTCCCCGACAATTACGACCGTATATCCTTCGTCGGATAAAAGCTTTGCCGAAAGCTGCGCCTTCTTGACATGGGGGCAGGTCGCATCTACCAGTTCTAACCCGCGTGACTCCGCCTCCTCGTATACCTTTGGACCGACACCGTGGGAGCGGATGATGACGAGTCCGTCATCCATCTCTTCGAGCGAATCGACAGTGCCGACCCCTTCGTTCTTGAGGCGTTCCACCATCTGCGGATTATGGATGATCGGACCGAGCGTACTGGACGTACCGTCCGCGGAGGCGTTCTCCCTGGCAATCTCAATGGCGCGCTTAACGCCGTAACAGAAGCCCAGATGCTCCGCTAAGATAACCTCCATAGACCTCACCATAGCGTGTAATCATTCTCAATGAACGCACACAAACATAATCCCAGCCATACAATCTGTTTAACAGTATAACACGGCAATCCCGCCCGCGCAAATGAAATTTATTTTTTTTTCTCACTCAAGCTCTATGGTTGCGGGCGGTTTCCCGGTGCAGTCGTACAGAACGCGGTTGACGCCGCGCACCTCGTTGACGATTCGCGTCGTCACTTTGGAGAGAACATCCCAGGGGATCTGTGCCGCTTCCGCAGTCATAAAATCGCTCGTCGCAACGGCACGCAGGACGACGGCATAATCATAGGTGCGCCCGTCTCCCATCACGCCGACGGAACGCATGTTGGTCAACGCCGCAAAATACTGTCCGAGCCCCCTCTGAATCCCCGCGTTTGCAATCTCCTCGCGATAGATGGCGTCCGCATCCTGGACGATGCGAACCTTCTCCGCCGTCACCTCGCCGACGATGCGGATCCCAAGCCCCGGTCCCGGGAACGGCTGCCGATCGACAAGATCATCGGGAATTCCAAGTTCACGCCCGGCCGCACGCACTTCATCTTTAAAAAGGAGACGCAGCGGCTCGACGATCTCCTTAAAATCCACATGATCGGGCAGACCGCCGACATTGTGATGGGATTTGATCACAGCCGATTTCCCGAGACCGCTTTCAATCACGTCCGGGTAAATGGTTCCCTGCACAAGGAAATCGACCGCACCGATCTCATGCGCCGCCTCTTCGAATACGCGGATGAACTCCGCGCCGATGATCTTGCGTTTCTCCTCGGGTTCCGTGATGCCCCTCAGTTTTTTATAGAAGCGTTCCCGCGCATTGATGCGGATAAAGTTGACGTCGTAGGTGCCGGAACTGCCGAATACGGCTTCTACTTCGTCCCCCTCGTCCTTGCGCAGGAGTCCGTGATCGACAAAGACACAGGTGAGGTTCCTTCCAATCGCCTTGGAGAGAAGTACCGCGGCCACGGAGGAGTCCACGCCGCCGGAGAGGGCGCAAAGCGCGCGTCCGCCGCCGATCCTTTCGCGGAGTTCCTCGATCGTTTTCCGGACGAAAGACCCCATATGCCATGTGCCCGTGCAGCCGCAGACATTGTAGACGAAGTTCCGCAGAATCTCCGTACCGTGCTCCGTATGCATAACCTCAGGATGGAACTGAACGGCATAGAGACGCCTCGACGCATGCTCCATCGCCGCGATCGGACAGACGGACGTACGCGCCGTCACTGAGAATCCCGCAGGGGGGGCGCTGATATAGTCCGTATGACTCATCCAGCAGACGTTTTTCGCCGGAATCCCGCGAAGGAGCGGCGAATCCGTTCCGACGATGTCCACTTCTGTCCGGCCGTACTCGCTTGTCGGCGCCGTCTCGACTGTGCCGCCGAGCAGATGTGCCATGAGCTGCGCGCCGTAACAGATACCGAGCACCGGAATGCCCATGGAAAACAGTTCCCGCGGCGCCGTCACGGCGCCTGCACCGTACACGCTGTTTGGTCCGCCCGTCAGGATGATGCCCCGCGGCGCAAGTTCCCGAATCTGAGCAAGCGATAGCGTATGCGGATGCACCTCACAGTAGACATGGTTCTCGCGCACGCGGCGGGCAATGAGCTGATTATACTGACCGCCGAAGTCGAGCACCAAAATCATTTCGGGGGCATCGGATCTGTTCATAGTGGAAAGCCCTTTCTGCTGTTATTCTTCTGCGCCTTCTGTAAAATTTCGAACGGCGGCATGCGCTGCGTCTATGGAAAACCCTTTTTGATAGAGATTCGCCATCATTTTCTGCCGCACATCCGTCGGCTTGAATTTCATCGCGAGCACGCGCTCCGCAGCCGCGGTCTCGCGTTCCGCCGTATCGTCCGGAACGACGCTGCGGATGAGTTCCTTATCGAAGCCGCGCTGCATGAGTTTCACAAAAATCTGCCGCACGGAATTACGGCTCTCGTTATAGAGATACATGAATTGCTGCGCGCAAAGATCCGCATCGTCGAGATAACGCCGTTCGATGAGACGCGCGATGGCCGCGTCGATCTCCTCCTGCGGAAAGCCCTTGCGCTCAAGTTTTTCACGCAGTTTTCTTTCGCTGTGCGCCTGACGCGCAAGATAGTCTACGGCAGTGACAAGCGCGGTTTTCTCCGCAGGCGTACGTTTCCGGCGGGGCTCGCTTCGCGCCTCTTTCACGCCTCCGTCTCCGCCGCCTTTGCGTTGTTCGCCCCGCCGCCCCCTTCGGAGTCGCGGTTTGCGAGCAGCTCCGCCCGGATCTTATCGTCGATTTCCGCAATGAGTTCCGGCTGACTTTCGAGCGTGATCTTCGCGTTCTCTTTCCCCTGTCCGAGACGATTGCCCTCGTAGGAGTACCATGCGCCGCTCTTATCGACAATATCCAGATCAACGCCCATATCGATGATGCTGCCGATCCGGGAGACGCCCTCTCCGTACATAATATCGAACTCCGCCGTCTTGAACGGCGGCGCGACCTTGTTCTTGACAATCTTCGCACGTGTACGGTTGCCGAGCGAGTCCGTTCCCTGCTTGATGGCATCGATACGGCGCACGTCGATACGCACCGACGCGTAGAATTTCAGCGCGCGTCCGCCCGTCGTCGTCTCCGGGTTGCCGTAGGTAACGCCGATCTTCTCGCGCAGCTGGTTGATGAATATGGCAACCGTACGCGTCTTGCTGATAATGCCCGTGAGTTTGCGCATTGCCTGGCTCATGAGGCGCGCCTGAAGCCCGACATGGGACGAGCCCATGTCCTCTTCAATTTCGGACTTCGGTACGAGTGCCGCCACGGAGTCCACGACGATAATATCGACCGCGCCGCTGTGCACGAGCGCATCGACGATCTCAAGCGCCTGCTCTCCCGTATCCGGCTGGGAGATCAGCAGTTCCTCGATATTGACGCCAAGCCTCTTGGCATACTCCGGATCGAGCGCATGCTCCGCGTCGATGAACGCCGCGATACCGCCGGCTTTCTGCGCTTCGGCGATCATATGCAGCGTGACGGTCGTCTTTCCGGAGGACTCCGGACCGAACACCTCGATGATGCGCCCGCGCGGGATACCGCCGACGCCGAGCGCGATATCGAGCGGCAGGATACCGGTCGATATGACCTCGATATTCATATTGGCCTTCGCCTCGCCGAGACGCATAATAGAGCCTTTGCCGTGCGTTTTCTCAATCTGCTTGAGCGCCTGTTCGAGCGCTTCTTCCCGCGCCGTACGGCCGTCTTTTTTAGTGTCCTTTTTTTCTTTCTCCGCCATGTCGTCCGCTCCTTTGTATACAATAAAGTCCTACTAATTATACGAAAATCCCCGGTATTTTGTCAAAGAAAACACGGGGGATTTTTATATCGTACCGACATATATTATTTGAGCAGCGAGCGAACGATTTCATTGACGAGTTTCCCGTCCGCGCGGCCCTTGACACGCGGCATCAGCGCCCCCATCACCTTTCCCATATCCTTCGGGGTTGCCGCGCCGACTTCGGCAATAACTTCTTCGACGATCTTTCGAACTTCGTCCGCACCGATCTGTTCCGGCAAATAAGGCATGAGGATCTCGATTTCCGCCTGCGTCTTTTCGACAAGATCCGTCCGTCCGCCGCGCGCGAACTCCTCGATGGAATCGCGGCGCATCTTGACCTCCTTGCCGATGACGCCGAGGACCTCGTCGTCCGTAAGGGTTTTCTTGCCGTCGATCTCTGCCTGCCGAACGGCGCCGCGCACCAGCCGAATAACGGACAGGCGCTCTTTCTGCCCTTGCTTCATCGCTGCCTTCATATCTGCGGTCAGCTGTTCCATGAGCGACATATTATGACTTCCTTTCTCCATAATCCCGGAAATAAGTATACCGAAATAAAGAAAAGCATCCGTGACACAGCGTCCACGGATGCCTTTTGCAATCAGCCTCTGTATTTGCGTTTACGCGCTGCCTCAGACTTCTTTTTGCGGCGAACGCTCGGTTTCTCGTAATGTTCACGCTTACGCACCTCTGCAAGAGTGCCGGCCTTCTGTGACATACGCTTAAAGCGGCGGAGAGCACTGTCGATCGACTCGTTTTTGCCGACCTTGATTTCATTTGCCATGCATTTCCCCTCCCTCCACACGCGGAGTAATATCGCGCCAATAAATGACACGAATACATTATACTCTATGGGGATAATCTGTGTCAATCGTCGAACTGAAATTCTCATAAAATACTCATTCTCATTGAGAAAGCGTCAGCCCGGCGGCCATGTGAGCAACCGTCCCCCGAGCAGATGGAAGTGCAGATGCCCGACTGTCTGGCCTCCGTCCGCCCCCGTATTGGTCACCAGGCGGAACCCCCCGGCATCTATACCACAAGAGCGTGCAACGGCAGGCACAACCTCCGTCAGTATATGCCCGGCAAGTTCCTTATCCGCATCGGTGAACGCCAAAACGCTGCCGATATGTTTCTTCGGAATCACAAGCACATGCTCCGGCGCCTGCGGGTCAAGGTCGCGGAACGCGAGCACCGTATCGTCCTCATAGACCTTTGCCGAGGGAATCTCCCCCTGCGCAATCCTACAGAAAATACAATCAGCCATTGTGTACACTTCCTTTCATATCGTCACATTTAAATAATTCTCCAAATAAAAATAATCCCCTGCCGTCATGTGTCGTTCCACATCCGCACTTCCTGTCCCGTATCGAGGAGAAAGAGATAGCGTTCTTTCACGGGTTTTCCAAGAATGGTCTCCACGGCGCTGCCGTAAAGGTCAATTTGGAACCGATAGCGTGCCCGCGCCGCATCCGCGGAGATTTTTCTATCGGTCTTATAATCGAGCAGCACATAATTGCCGTTTTCTTCTTCAAAGAGCACATCGATGATGCCTTGCAGAAAGATTTTGTCTCCGGCATCCTGCGCCTCCGTATAATAGTTCTGCGCGGGCAAGAGTCGCCCGAACGGGAGTTCCCGATAAACGGCTTTTGCCGCACGCATACGGCGGCCGAGCCGAGAGGCTGCAAATTTCCATATGTGTTCGATTCGAATGCTATCGCGTTCCGCCTCCGTGAGAATCCCCTGCGCGAGCAGCGCATCCGCCTGCCGGACAATGGCGTCGATATCCGCGGCATCCGAGAGGTCGAGCTGCTGCATGACCGTATGCATCGCAATACCGCGCTCCATCGGCGTGAGATACGTATGCGCCGCGCTGCGGAGAAACTGCGGCGTCTCCCACGCGTCTGCACCAACCGATGATTCGCTGACGGCGGGCGCAAAAGGCGGCAGTGCCTCCTCCACGGCGGCACGCTGCCGTTTCAGTTCCGTGACGCTGGTCTTGGCGTGGATATGCTCCGTCCCGCGCGCATCGTAACGCCAGTCTAGGATGCGCGCGACATCCGCTGCCGCTACGCTCTCCGGAAGAGGTTCGTCCGCAGCTACGGCGGCAAGCACCGAATCATTCTCGTCCGCAGGTTTCCGCTGCACAGCGCGCGCATCTTCCTCTAAAATACGGACATCGAACCGCGCTGCGGGTGAAGCGGGCGGATATAGTGTAATGTCCGCCGCGCTTCCAAAGAGCAGCGCACCGTCCGGATGGCGCATGAGTGCGAGCGCAATCCAGTCGAGATAGGACTTCCCCGCGAGGATTGCCTCGTCCGGCAAAGCGGCATCCTTCTCCCGCGCGTATGCCAAACATTTTTCGCGCAGCTGTTCCAGCTTATCCTTGCCGCTGCGCGTCACATTCAGCGTCCCCGTCAGAACGAGTTTTTCCTGTGCGCGCGTCATGGCGACGTAGAGGATGCGCATTTCCTCCGCCTTGGTCTCTCTCTTGATCGCCGCCTTAACGCGGCGCAGCGATAGCGTATCGTATTTCTGCCGCCCCACCGACGTATTTTCATAGACGCGCAGGCCGATGCCTTCCCGCGCATGGTAGAGAAGATCGCCGCGCATATCCTGCTCGTTGAACGCGCCGCCGATGTTGGCCAAAAAGACGACAGGAAACTCAAGCCCCTTGCTCTTATGGATGGTCATGATGCGCACGACGTTCTCGCTTTCGCCGAGCGTACGGGCAACGGATAAATCCGTATTGCGCCTGCGCAGCGCGTCGATATAGCGCAGGAACCGAAAGAGCCCGCGCTCGTTCGTGCGTTCAAACTCCGCCGCCCGGTCGATGAGCATACGCAGGTTCGCCTGCCGCAGAACGCCGCCGGGAAGCGCTCCCACATAGTCGTAGTATCCCGTGTCGCGATAGAGCATCCAAAGAAGTTCCGGCACACTGTGCACGAGCGCATAGCTGCGCCAAGCGCGGATACGGTCGATCGCCGCGTGCGCGCGTGTCACAATGCCCGCGGGTATTTCATCCCCCGCCTCTGCCGTCAGCATCTCGTAGATACTTCCATGCGGCGTGTTGACACGCAGATATGCCAGTTCCTCCATACGCAGGCCGATCATCGGCGAGGCAAGCACCGCCGTGAGCGCGGTGTCCTGCCGCGCATTGTCGAGCGAGGCAAGCAAGGCGAGCATCATGCGTATCTCGCTCGACTCGAAATAGCCCGCCGTCTCGTCCGCGTATGCGGGAATTCCCTCCGTGCGGAGCACCTCGAGCAGGATATTCGCCCGCTCTTTTGCCGCACGCAGAAGAATCACGATATCTCTGTAAGAAAGCGGATGTCCGCCGTGCCCGTCGTGCACGATGTAGTTCTCTTCCGTGAGCGTACGAATACGCCGCGCAATCCATCGCGCCTCTACCTCGAAGGCCTTCAGTTCTGCGGCCTCCCCCGCGGATTCGTCATCCGTCTCCGCAGCATAATCTACATGGAGCAGATTCAGCTCCAGGGGGCCCGCAAGAGATTTTCCATCCGTGAGGGCGTCCTCAAAGATGCGCTCGGGATTGAGACGCGCCTTTTCATCGTATGCAATCTCAACGGCGCTGTCGGTCATGACCTGTGAAAAGATATAATTAATGGGTTCGAGCACCTCGGCACGACTGCGGAAATTCTCCGACATCGTGACGAGCGTGCCCTCCGCCGCCCCCCCGCGGTATGCCCGATACGTCTCTTGGAAGAGTGTCGGATCCGCGAGCCGGAACCGATAGATGCTCTGTTTCACATCGCCGACAATAAACCGGTTGTCGCTGCGCGCAATCTGCCGCAGAATCCCCTCCTGCAAACCATTGGTATCTTGGTATTCGTCCACCATGACGGCATCGAAACGTTCCTGCAGCGCGCGGGCAGTCTCCGTCGGGTCTGCAACGGTCGGATTCTCCTGTAGCCGCTCGGGATGCGCGCACAAAAGCCGCAGCGTCTCATGCTCGAGGTCGCTGAAATCCAAGAGGCCGCGCGCAATTTTTTCACGGCGAAGCGCACGGTGAAACTCTATTGCCAACTGCGCGTAGCGTCGAACGGCCGCATTTGCCCGATTCTCCGCGGCGCAGAGTTCCGCAGGCGTCGGGGCGAGCTGCGCCGTACAGGCATCCCAAGCCGCGTGAATTTTTCCGGTCAGCCGATTGAATGCGGCGCCTACCGCGGTATTAGCCTCCTCTACCTGCTTGCGCGGAAGGCTCGACCGCGCCTTCTTCGCCGCCGCGGCAGTTTCTAAAAACTGCGTCCATCCCGCATCGTCATGCGCCTGCGCAAACGCCTCCACGGCGCCTTGCAGCTCCTCGTTAACGCCCAAATTATGAATGAGAATGTCGCGGCATTTTGCCGCCGCCGCGCAGAAGTCCTCCTCTTGCGCCGCTAAGAGTTCAATCGCGCGGCGATAGTCCGCGCACAGCTTTGCGATCGTCCGGCGGAGTTCATCTGCGAGCACATGGAAACCCGTGCGTGCCCAAAAGGGCGTATCGTCCGGCTCGCTGCCCTGCGCGCCAAGCCATGTCTCGGGGGATGGCTGGCTGAGCGAAAAATGATACAGGGCGAGCGTCTCGCGCTGGAGCTTATCGTCGTCTCCCTTCTCCCCGCCGTAGGCGTCGGCAAAGGCCAGAAAGCCGTCCGCGTCCCCATGCTCCTCGGCATCGTCGTATTTCTTTTCCAATACCGCCTCGAACACATCGTTTTTGAACAGCCGCATCTCCTGCTCGCTCGCAAGACGGAAATTCGGCGGAATATCCGTCGCGTCGATATGCTCCTGCAAAAGGCGCTGGCAAAAGGAGTGGAACGTCGAGATATCCGCCCCTGTCAATAGGATACGCTGACGTTCAAGCGCGGCAATTTCCTCATCCGCATCGGAATTATCCGCCCGCTCCGCCGCGATTGCATCGATTTCCGCATTGAGCGCCTGCTCAATGCGCTCGCGCATCTCCGACGCCGCCGCCTTCGTAAAGGTCAGAACGAGAATCCTGTCCAGCGAAATCTCCGCGCGGCGCACCTGCGCGATGATGCGCTCCACGAGCACGCGCGTCTTGCCCGAGCCCGCCGCCGCGGCGACAAGGATATTCTGACCGCGCAGTTCAATCGCCTGCCGTTGGTCCGCCGTAAAGCGCATTTCATTCGCCATCCGTATCTCCCTCCTCTCTTACGGCCTTTGCAATCTCCGCCATCGCCGCCTGCGCATCGTCCGGGATATCGCGATAGACATCCCCCCGCTCCAGTGCAAACCCGCAGACGGCACGGTAATCGCAGAACGTACAGGCATTGCGCTCCTTGAACCGATACGGCGCCGCCGCGATATCGCCGCGCAGAATATCCTCGGCGGTCCCCTGTACGAGCATCGGCAGGAACGCGAGCAGCTGCTCAAACTCCTCCCGCGCGCGCAGATATTTTGCGGAGCTCTTCGAGAGCTCCTTGCCGTTTTTATTGACGGAAACGCAAATATGTTCGGCTAACGCGTCGATACGCCGCACAATCTCGGCGTCGTCAATCAAAAAGCCCGTCAGCAGCATTTTTTTCGAAATCTCTTCCTGCAGCGCCTCGTCGCCGAGCCGCGTATCCTTCTTGACAATCGGATTGACTGCCGGCGCATAGAGCATCCCCGCGGGGAAACTGTCCATATCGCTCAGCAGGCCGCGGACGACATAGAGGTAGAGCAGCAGCTGCATCTTGAGACCATAACGAATCTCCGGCAGCTGCAGGGAGACCGCGCCCGTCTTATAATCGAGAACGATATAATACGCCCCGTCCTCCGATACGTCGAGGCGGTCAATCTGCCCGCGCAGGGAGAGCGTCACGCCGCCCGCGAGCGGAAACGCCGCAATCGGTACGCCGTCGTCATGCCTGCCGAAACTGATTTCAAACCCATACGGCCGGAACGAAGACGCCGCCGCCCATGCCGTAAGGTGCCGAATCACCTGCCGTGCGGTGCTGCGAATCCGCTCGATACGGTGCCGGTAACTTGCGCAGCTCAGCAGCACCTCGCTGCGCACCTGCGGCACAATCTCCGACAGCAGTGCGTCGATCTTCTGATCCCCATATTCCGCCGCCGCAGCCCAATCATTTTGATGCGCCGCGCGCACCCATTCCCCGTAACCGCGGAGAACACCGTGCAAAAGGGTTCCAAAGTCATTGCTTTGAAATTCGTAACGGTCGCGCTCACGCAGTCCCAGCCCATACTGCGCAAAATGCCGGAACGGGCACTGACGGAACGTCTCGAGCCGCGTCGTACTCCCGCCGATACGGCCGCCGCGCGCAAATAGACGCACCGCAAGCGCCGGCGGAATCTCGTTCTCGCGCAGATGGGCAAAGAGCCCGCCCACCATGAGACGCAGCGGCGCGCGCATCTCCTCGCTGTCCCGCATCCAGTTGTAGACATCCCGCCACAAGGGGCACATCTCGCCGCGTTCCTTTTGCCCGAGCAGGGCGCCTGCCAGTGAAGAGAGCGCGGGATAGGGCGCCGCAAGCACGAGTTCATCCGTGCGCTCGACCGCGGCAAGGGGAATGGAGAGAAATGTCGGACGCAGCATATGCAGCCGCCTTACGAGCGGCGACGGTGCGAGCGCCGCGCCGTCGCTCCCGGCAAGCGCATAGGACACCCAGAGATAGTCGCGCGCTTCCGTAAAACCGCGGTAAAGCCGGTAGCGCTCCAAAAAGCTCTGCTCGCGGCCCCCGCCGAATATTGCCGGCGACGCGTCCGCATGCATCGCGCGAAACGATTCGTTGAGGGAGAGGCGGTCGGCATCCGAAAGCATGCCCTGCGGGGCGCCGGCACGCGGCATCGTTCCCGCATTTGCCCCGACAATATAGGCGGCGCGGATGCCCGCAAGGCTGTTTTGGTCGAAGGAGGCAATCGTCACATGATCGAGTCCCGGCGGAATCAAAGAAATCTCGAGGGCGTCAAGCCCGTCGGAGAGGATTTCCTCATAGTCGCGCGCAGAGATCTCCGCATCGCCGCCAATCTCGACAAGTTGATCGAATAGGTTCATGCAGGACGCCCATATCTGCCGATGTGCCGCCGCATCGGCAAGCCGGCCATCCGCATTGGCAGCCGCACGCCAGCGCTCCAAACTCTCGGCGGCATGAAGTTCGGCGAGAAAATCGTAAAGCGCCTGCGTGCGGGCGCGCGCCGTTCCGTCCTTTCGGCTCAGATGCTGTTTGAGCAGGGAAAGGGGCGCGGCAATCCGCCGCCGCATAGCGTCGATCGCTTTCTCCTCGGCAATGCGCAGCGCATCCTGTTCCGTTAAATGTTCCGCCGCAGCGACGCCGCGGCGCACGAAGTCCCAATCTTCCGTCGCCGTCCACTGCCGCTCCGAGCGGATGCCGTATGCCAAGCAGTAATTTTCGAGGCAATCCACCGCCTCCTGCCAATCTCCGCCCAAAGGAAATACGGACGTTTCTCCCCCGTCTTCTCCTTCCGAGACGGGAAAGAACCCCGTACGCAGGGCGCGGAACATCGTCTCATACCCCCAGCCGCGCCATGCCGTCTGTGCGGCGGCGCGCAGGAGTTCTGCAAGCGGATGATGCGTGCTTGGTCTCTTTGCGTCCAAATAACACGGAATGCCGTAATCGGCAAAGACAAGAGTCAGGAGCTGTCCGTAACGCTCCGTATCTCGGACGAGAACGGCAATCTCGCTGCAGCGGTATCCGTGGTCGCGCACCAGACGCAGAATGTCCGCCGCGGCGGCCTCCGCCTCAAGGCGCGGATTCGCCGCCTCAACGAGCCGGAGGGCATCGTCTTCCGCGGGCACAAGCCGCCCATGTCCGAAGAGCCCCGTTTCGACGGCCGCAAGAGACGACCGCTGCGTTCTGCGCTGTCCCTCCATCAGGCGAATCGAAGATTCTGCGTGCGGGTCGACCTCCGCAAGCGCCTGTTCCAAGCTGCGCATCGTGCGGTACCCAAGGGAGAACAGCCCCGTCTCCAGCGTATTCTCCGGCAGATTCACACGAATCTCGCCGCCCTCTAGCCTGCCCTCCATCGTCAAACTCACATGAACGGACGCCGCCGTCTCGAAGAGCGCGCGAAATACGGCAAGCTCCTGCGGATTGAAAAAGTCGAAACCGTCCGCCCAAATCTCGGCGCTGCGAAGAAACGGCGCATCCTTCAACTGACGGGCAAGCCGCTCCATACGGTCGGTATGGTCCGTGAGCCGCCCCTCCATACGCGCGGCGAGGTCGTCCATCACAACGGACAACGCGATGAGTTTCTGCGGCAGCCGCTCCCTTCCCGTACCCATCCGCTCTGCCGACGCACGGAGGAGGTCGGGGCGCAGTCGATAGCGCCTGAGTTCGGCAATCGTACCCGCAAGCGTCTCCGTAAAACCGCGTTTGCGTATGGAGTGCGCAAAGGCGGGGAGCTCCTCCGCTCGTTTGATGAGAATATCCTTGAGCAGCATCCGCAGCCCGATGTCGCTGATACGCGGCATATGCGCTCCGCCCGTCTCGAGCAAAACCTGATGCGCAAAGCGGCGAAAGCCGAAGACATAGGCTTGGAGGAATCCCGCGCCGTGCGTCAGCGTCTCGGCAAGCGCACGTTCCGCGGCATAGGTCATGTGCTCGGGCACGAGGAGAATGCGCTGCCGGCCGAGCGGCGCCCGTTCGATTTCATCTCTCATCCCGCCGAGACAAGCATGGGTCTTTCCCGTACCCGCACGCCCGATGATAAATTCCAGTTTCGCCGTCATAACGCCTCCGTGCCGCCCGCTGCAAAATGCGCTCTGCTGCCCTGTGCCGTTCGCTCGACAAGGAGATGCATAGGAATGCGGGCGCGCAGTTCCTCCACATGCGAAATGATGCCGACAAGCCGTCCGCCTTCCCGCTGCACCTCGAGCAGCGCGCGGACAGCGACGTCGAGCGTCTCGCTGTCGAGCGAACCGAATCCCTCGTCGATGAAAATCATATCGAGATGCATCCCGCCCGCATAGTGCTGCACAACGTCGGAAAGCCCGAGCGCAAGCGCGAGCGAGGCAAGGAATGTCTCGCCGCCCGAGAGCGTCTGCGATTTGCGCGGAAGTCCCTCGTACTCGTCGAACACGTCGATTTCAAGTCCCCACCACTTATTTTTATGCCCGCCCTCTCCGTGCGCAAGGCGATAGCGTCCGCGGCTCATCACGACGAGCCGCGCGTTCGCCGCCTCAATCACATCGCTCAGAATCGAGCGCAGCACATAGGTCTGAAAGTGTACCTGATACGGGGCTTTCGCTGACGCGACCTGCGCGAGTTTCCCCATGACGCGGTAGCGCTCCGCATGGGCTTCTCCGGCCTTATGCAGGGCATCGATATCGTACATCATACGGTTCAGCCCGTTCAGTCGTTCCGTGCGGCTGCCCTGTGCCCGCGCCGCCTCCTTGACCGCCGTGTCCGCCGTTGTTTCCGCCGCCATGAGCGCGGACATATCGGGCGCGCTCACGCCGAAAGCGGCGCGCTCCGCCTTTTTCATCAGCTCTACGGCGGCGGTATAGTTGTCCGTATGCTCCTTGATACGTTCTTCGACTCTTTTATGGAACGCCGGATTCGCCCAATCCCCTTCGACCGCCGCGCGGTATTCTTCCTCCGACGGGAACCCCGCCTCCGTGCGCGCGGCTGCAAACGCCTCCGCCGCCGTGCGGTGCGTCTCTGCGCTCTCCTCGGCGGCGGTCACTTTCACACGCAGTTCCGTTTCCGCGCGCGCAAAAACGGCGACAGCGTCCTTTTCCTTCTGCTGTGCCGCAAGATATGCCGCTTTTGCCATCTCCGCCGCATGTTTGACGTTCTGCAGCTCCTCCTCGAGCGCAGCGCCGTCCCGATATTCCGCCGGGAGCTGCGCCTCAAGCGCCCGCACCTCGCCTTCGCGCAGGCGCAGCGCATCGTGGGCCGCCTGTGCCGCCTTCTCTTTCTCGGTGCACGACACCTCCAGCTGCATGAGGTTCTTCTTGTCCTTTACAAGGCGCGTTTTCGCCTCTGCGCACTCCGTCCGTGCACGCGCGAGCGCATCGCCGCGCGCCTTCGTGCGCCGCGTGAGGTCCTCCAGCGTATCTGCGCCGAGAACATCCGCCAACGCCTTCTGTGCGCGGCGTATATCCTGTTCCGTACGCTCCCGCTGCGCCCTGCATTCCTCCGCCCGCGTACGGCATTGCTGCAGATGACGCTCCGCCTCTTCTTCCATCTGCGCAGCCGTGTCTAACTCCTGTGCAGAAGGGATATCCTCCGCATGAACGGCGGGGTGCGGATGCGCGAGGGCGCCGCAAACGGGACACGGTTTCCCTTCGGCAAGGGTCTCGGCGAGGCGGGCTGCACTGCCGAGGTCATAGAGAATCTGCAGCTGCCGCCGCGTTGTTTTGGCGGCGGTTCGTTTTTGCTCCGCCGCCGTGCATGCATCCTGCGCCTCTTGCTCTGCCTTATGCAGTCGGGGCATCTGTGCGGAGAGTATCTCCGCCTCCTCCGCTGTCCTTCGGCAGCGGTTCAGCCGCTCTTCTTCCTGCGCCGCAGCCTCCGCGCCCACAAGCGTTTTATCAAGCGCCGCAATACGCTCTTCCGCCGCCTGTATTTGTGCATTCAATGCCTGAAGTGCCGCCGCATCCGCATCTTTCTGCTCCTGTGCTTGTACGGCGTTTGCGCGGAGCTGCTCCGCAGCGCCGCGGCACTCCGCCAGCTGCTGTGCCTGCACGACATAAGCGGACAGCGCCTGCATCCGCTGCGTGAGGCGTGTGCGTTCCTCTTCGCGTGCCTCCTCATGTCGGAGCACTTCCTGTGCCGCGATGTATATCTTCTGTGCCTCTATACAACGGCGCTGCGCATCTGTCCGTTCCTCTTCTTTACGCTTTGCCTGTATCGCAGATTGCTGTTCCTCACGCTCTTTATACCACACGGGGAGCGCACGGCGCGCGCGCTCGAGTTGCACGCGATACGCCTCTACGGAGCGTTCCTTCGCCCGCATCTCATCGGCATGTTTCCGCGCCCCCGCAAGCTCTTGCAATTTCGTCTCCGCAGCCGCCCCCGCCTCACGCGCGCGGCGTGCCTCCTGCGCCTGCCGCTCCATCTCATCGAGCCGCGCCGCATGCAGTTTCGTCTCTTCTTCAAGCCGCGCGATGCGTTCGCGCAGTTCCTTCGCCGAGCCGAGCTGCTCCGTTTCGAGCATCTGTGCCGTCCGCGCCCGCATCTCTGCCGATTCCCGTTCGAGTTCCTGCGCCTCTCGCACCAAGGCCTCCTCGAGCCGCCGATAGCGCTCCGTACGGAAGATGCGCTGCATAATGGCGCTGCGGTCTTTGACCTCGGCAAGTAAAAAGCGTTGGAACTGCCCCTGAGGAAGGAGTACCACTTGACGAAACTGATCCGCATCGAAACCGATCAGTTCTCCGATGCGCTTTGAGACCTCCGTCACATTGGAAGCGAGCAGAATCTCTTCGCCCGTTTCCCCGATATCCGGAATTCTGTACAGCTGCCCCGTCGCCGCGCGGCGCGTCATCTTCCCGCGCGACATACGCTCATACATAGGGGAGCGCACGATGCGGTAGCGCCGCCGCCCCAGCGCAAATACGTACTCCACCTCCGTCACCCGCTCCGGCGGCGCGGCGGAGGAGCGCAGCATCCCACCCTCGCGTACGTTGTCACTCGATTCGCCGTACAATGCAAATACGATTGCATCCAGTATCGTCGTCTTGCCCGCGCCCGTCGCCCCATGAATCAATACGAACGGCACGCCCGCAAGCGCCGCCTCAAAGTCCAGCACCTGTTCCTCGAGGTAGGAGCCGAATGCCTGCATCCGCAGCTTTAGTGGTCTCACTCCGCCCGCTCCTCTCTTTCCAGGTCATCGATGACACGGCTCAGCGCACGCTCCTCCTCGGGCGACATCTCCTCCTTCGTCACATCCGCGAAAAAATCTGCAAAGAGACGGAAATCCGACTGCCCGCGCTCATATGTCCTTTCATTCGAAGAAAGGCGCCCCATATTGATATTGGGACGCGTGATGGAAAAGAGGTTCGGATATATCTGCCGCAGTTTCTCATGTGCGGCAAGGACGGCGTCGCTGTCGAGGAGCTCCGCACAGATATAGTCGTCATGCGGCAAAGGGTCGAATCCCTCCGACAGGAGTTCGGTCATCAGCCCGCTGACAATGCGTACGTCATGACGCGGCGCAAGGGGATAAAAGGCATGGGACACCGCCCCCGCGCCGTCGATATCGACGAGTTCGACGCCTTTTTTCTGGCGCGCCTCGTCAAACGAATACTTGAGCAGCGAACCGGAATATCGTATATGTTCCGCCCCCGCCCGCTGAGGCGCGTGCAGATGTCCGAGCGCCGTATAGTTATACGCCGCAAAATTCTCCGTCCGCACCTGGTCGCTGCCGCCGACGGACAGCGCGTGCTCTGACTCCGACGGCTGTCCGCCCACGACAAAGGCATGCGCCACAGCCACACTGCGCGCCCCTGCCGGAATCTGTGCCCGCGCCGCCGCAATCTGCACGCCGAGCGCGGCGTCAAACGACGGCATAGATTCCAGAGCAAACGCCTCCTTCACATGCGGCGGGTCCCCATAGGGAATCAGGGAGAAATATACGTCCCCATACGCGTCGGAAAGTACGACGGGCGGCTGCGCGGCGCGCACCGTTCCGGCGGGATACACGCCCGACGCGCGCAGCAGCTCCGCGCCGAACCCGAGGCGCACGGCGCTGTCGTGGTTGCCCGCGATAAAGAGCGCCTTGATATTGCGCGCAGCGAGTTTTGCAAGAGTTTCGCTGAAGAGCGCCACAGCCTCCGGCGGCGGAATCGCACGGTCGTATACGTCGCCCGCGATGACAAGCGCGTCCGGACGAACATCCGCGCAGAGCGCCAGCAGTTCGTCGAGCACATACGCTTGGTCCTCCGTCATATGCCGCTGTCCGAACAGTTTTCCCAAATGCCAGTCTGCCGTATGGATAAAACGCATAGAGATCCCTCACACTCCATAGGATTCCAGAATTATGTCTCTATCATGCGCCGCAGCGTCGCCTCGTCCAGGATGGGAATACCCAAGGACTCCGCCTTTGCGAGTTTTCCGCCCGCCGCGTCTCCCGCTACGAGGTAATCCGTTTTCTTCGATACCGAGCCCTTCACCGTGCCGCCGTACGCGGCGATGAGCGCCGCGCATTCCTCACGGGACAGCGTTGGGAGCGTTCCCGTAATGACAAAGGATTTGCCGTCGAGCGCCGTTCCCGCGCGTTCCACCGGGGCGGATGCGAAGTTCACGCCCGCCGCACGAAATTTCTCGAGAAGCTCTCTGCCCGCCGTGGAGCCAAAGAACTCCGCAAGATTCCGCACGCTGATCTCGCCCATATCGGGGACGGCAAGAATCTGCGCCGTATCCCCGCGCGCCGCCTCTGCGAGCGCATCGAGCGTCGGAAACGCCCGCATCAAAGAAATTGCCGCCGCACGTCCGATGCCCGCGATGCCGAGTCCTGTGAGGAGGCGGTCGGGAGGATTTCCCTTACTGTGCTCGATGGTTTCGAGCAGCTTATTGACGCTCTTTTTGCGTCCGATGATACCGGAGACAATCAATTCGTCACGATGTTCATGCAGCGCATAGATATCCGCAATATCATGCAGATATCCGGCATGTGTCAGCGCAATGACTGCCGCGGCGCCGAATCCCTTGATATCCATTGCCGTACGGCTGACAAAATGTAGAATATGATTTTCCACCTGTGCGGGACAGACGGGATTTTGACATTTCATATCGGCGGTATCCGCCTCGCGTACCGCCTGCTGCCCGCAGACGGGACAAGTATTGCCGATGACGTACGGCACGGTTCCCGCGGGGCGTTTCTCCATGACGACCGCCTTGACGCGCGGGATGATTTCGCCCGACTTATAGACAAGGATCGTATCGCCGACGCGAATATCGAGCCCCGCGATATAATCTTGATTGTGCAGCGTCGCGCGCTCTACGCGCGTACCGCAGAGCTGCACCGGATCGAAGACGGCCGTCGGCGTAATGCGTCCCGTGCGTCCGACGGATAGTTCGACGGCACGGAGCACCGTCTCTTTTTCCTCGGGCGGATACTTATACGCGATCGCCCAACGCGGCGCCTTCGCCGTCGCCCCGAGCTCCGCGCGCTGCGCAAAATCGTTGACCTTGACGACGGCGCCGTCGATGTCATAGGGCAGACTGCCGCGCCGTACGCCGATCTCCTCGATGGCCGCCCATACTTCGTCCGCCGTCCGGCAGACCCTATAGCCCGCGATGATTTTAATCCCCTGCGCGCGCATGAAATCATACGCCGCGGTATGCGTCTCAAACGTCCGCCCTTCGGCACGCTGGAGATTAAAGACAAACATGGAGAGTCGGCGTTCGCGCGTCACGCGGGCATCCAGCTGCCGCAGCGTTCCGGCCGCACAGTTGCGCGGGTTTGCAAACGGTTTCAGCCCCAGCAGTTCTTGGCGCTCGTTGACGGCCGCAAACGCCGCGCGCTCCATGTAGACCTCTCCGCGCACCTCAAAATATGGAATCGGATTGTGCAGCCGCTCCGCCACATCCGCAATCGCGCGCGCATTCTCCGTCACATCCTCGCCCTGAACGATCCCGTCGCCGCGCGTGACCGCACGCGCAAGGGTGCCGTTTTCATAGCGGAGCGCCAGCGACAGGCCGTCAATCTTCTCCTCGACGACAAATTCCGCCGATGGAAAGTGCTCGCGTATTCCCGCGACAAAGCCACGGATTTCCTCTTCATCGAATACATCTTGTAAAGACAACATGGGCACGTCGTGTTTAACAAGTACGCCCGCTGTCCGCTGTGCCGATCCGCCGACCTTCTGCGTCGGCGAATTCTTTGTAATGAGCTCGGGGTACTCCGCCTCGATTGCCTTGAGGCGCAGCATCAGTTGGTCGAACTCATAGTCCGAGATATCGGAGGCATTGTCATCGTAATATTGCTTGGAATATCGGCGAATCCGCTTGCGCAGCGCCGCCAGTTCCGCTTTGATCGCGTTGATATCGCTCATACAATCCTCACAGTTTTAAAATCGGAGCGTATTTCTGTATGAATTTCTTAACGCCTTCCCCCGGGAAGGCAATCGTCAGCTCCGCATCCTCGCCCGCACCGCGGATCGAAACGACGCGACCGTCGCCCCATTTGCTGTGCCGCACGGCATCTCCCGCGGCAAACTTCGCCTCCGCATTGGGGCGGATGACGCTTCCGTCCGCCGCCGTATGCTGCGGAGGCGGCGGCATATAGGGACGACGTATGCCGCCCGCGCCGCGCGCCCAGACGTCGGTACGCCCGCCGCGCAGAGCCCCTTCTTCGGACATGAAATCCGCCTGCTTGTGCTCTACGAGATGGTCCGGTATCTCTCCAAGGAACCGCGACGGCCGTGATATCTCCGTCCGTCCATAGATCGTCCGCTGATGCGCATGTGTAAGATAGAGCCTACGCTCGGCGCGTGTGATGCCGACGTAGCAGGTACGCCGCTCCTCCTCAATCTCCGTATCGTCGAGCAGTGTGCGAGAATGCGGGAAAAGCCCCTCCTCCATACCGGCCATGAACACCGTCGGGAACTCCAGTCCCTTTGCCGCATGGAACGTCATCAGCGTGACGCTGCCGTCCGTCCGTTCCGTCTGATCCACATCTGAAATCAGCGAAATCTGAGCGAGGAAATCCTCCAGTCCGTTCTCCCCCTCGGCGGCACCGTCCTCGAAGTTCTTTGCCACACTGATGAATTCGCGCAGATTCTCGAGACGATCCCTGTTGTCCACCTTTTTGTCTTCCTCGAGAGACGCCGCATAGCCGGACTCTTCGATGATATCCTCGACAATCTCGTGCAGGGGGCGCGTTCCCAATTGTCCCATGAACGTAAAGACGAGCGCCGCGAAATCCTCGAGCGCCGTCTTTACTTTAGACGAGATCTTCGGAATCATTGCAAGCATCCGGCTGTCCGTAATCACATCGAACAAGGAGACGCGGTGCTCCGCCGCCGTCTCCGCCATACGAGAGAGCGTCGTTTGCCCCAGGCCGCGCCGCGGCACATTGATGATGCGCAGCAGACTGAGCGTGTCGCGCGGATTATAGATAACGCGCAGATACGCGATGATGTCCCTAATCTCGCGCCGATCGTAAAAGCGCACCGCTCCCACCATCGAATAGGGCACGCCCGAGGCATAGAACGCCTCTTCAATGTTGCGCGACTGTGCATTCGTCCGGTAGAGTACGGCGATATCTCCGTACTTCATATGGAATATCGTGTGCAGGCGCTCGACCTCGCGCACGATATAGGCCGCCTCGTTCTTCTCTGTCGAGCCCTCATAGACGACAATGGGGTCGCCCTCTGCGTTATCCGTCCAGAGCGCCTTTTTCTTGCGCTCCAAATTGTTCTCGATGACCGCATTCGCCGCCGCGAGGATATTCTTTGTCGACCGGTAATTCTGCTCGAGCAGAATGACCGTCGCCTCTGGATAATCGCGCTCAAAATTGAGGATATTCCGCATATCCGCACCGCGCCAGCCGTAAATGGACTGATCCGCGTCCCCCACGACGCAGATATTCCGATGTCCGTCCGCAAGGAGCTTTGTGATTTGATACTGCGCCCCGTTTGTATCCTGATATTCGTCCACGAGAATATAGCGGAACTTCTCCTGATATTTCTTCCGCACTTCTTCGTTCTGCAGCAGGACTGCAACCGTCAGCATCAAAAGGTCGTCGAAATCGAGCGCGTTGTTCGCGCGCAGCTTCGTCTGATAGAGCTCATAGACCTTCGCCACCTGTTCGGCAAAGAAATCGCCCGCCTCCGCCGCGAACTGCGCCGCCGTCAGCAGTCGGTTCTTCGCATCCGAGATATGAGACTGCACCGCGCCCGGCGCCGTGTGCTTCTCATCAATATTCAATTCTTTGAGACATTCGCGGATCAGACCCTTGGTATCCGACGCGTCGTAGATGACAAAGTTTTTCTCATAACCGCTCAGATGATCGATCTCGATGCGCAGAAACCGCGCGCAGAACGAGTGGAACGTACTCAGCCAAACATCGTGCGCCGCATCGCCGATGAGTGTGTCGACGCGGTCGCGCATCTCGCGCGCCGCCTTATTCGTAAACGTGATGGCGAGGATGCGGTACGGAGGCACATCGTGCGCCAAGAGATTGGCAATGCGGTACGTCAGAACGCGTGTCTTGCCGGAGCCCGCCCCCGCCACAATGAGCAGCGGCCCCTCAAGACATGCGACGGCGCGCCGCTGCGGCTCGTTCAGCCCTTGAAACAGATCCATGAAACCTCCTTTTTCCAATAAGAAAGGCGGGCTGCCATATGGCAAACGCCGCCCGTATCGTCCTCGATGTCCTTACGTTTTGATGCGCTTGACCGCCTCGGAGAGCGGCGGGATGATCTGCTTCTTCCGCGACATGACGCCGGGGAGATAGAGATGCGTACCGCTCGTATCCTTGCGGAAGGCCTCCCCGATCAGCGTCCGCGGCGATCCCGTAAAGAGCAGATAGGTCGCCTCCTCAAGAATATCCGTAATCATGACAAGGCTCAAGTCGAACCCCTCCGACTCGCAGATGGACTTCATCGCCGCAATCAGCTCGTCCTCCTTCTCCATGATTTCCTTCGTCCCCATGACGGAGGTCTGGCTGACAATCACGCGGTAGGCGCCGATTGTGAACTCCTTAAGGTCATTGCGCACGATCTCCATCGGCGTCATGTTGCCGACGCTCGAGCCTGCCTTGAGCATATCCAGGCCGTAGGTATTGATGTCGACGTCCGCGATATCCGCAAGACGCTCCGCCGCTTTCTTATCCGCGGGCGTACAGGTGGGCGATTTAAAGAGCACCGTGTCCGAAATAATTGCCGAGAGCAGGAGACCCGCAATCGACGGCGGGATATCGACGTCGTTCTGCCAGTGCATATTTGACACAATCGTCGCCGTACAGCCGACCGGCTCCGCATGGGTATAAATCGGCTCGCTTGTGCTGATGCCGCCGAACCGATGATGATCGATGATCTCGACAATCTTCGCTTCCTCGATGCCCTCGACCGCCTGGTTGCGCTCGTTGTGGTCGACGAGGATCACGCGCACCGGCTCGGAGACCACAATACGATCGCGGCTCACAAGACCGACGATACGGCCGTTTTCCAGCACGGGATAATTGCGGAAATTCGTCTCCTCCATCGTCCCCTTGATATCGGAGAGCAGATCGAGCGGTTTAAAGCAGATCGGATTGTCGTGCATGATGCGGCGAATCGGCACGCACTGATTGATGAGGCGCGCGACCGTGTAGGTATCATAGGGGGTGGAGAGTACAAAGATACCGCGCCGCTCCGCCTCCTCAATCGCCTCGGCGGGAATGCGTCCGTCTCCCGTCACGATGAGACAGGAAATGCCCTGCTCGATGCAGGCAAGGACAACCTCCTGCCGACGATCGCCGATCAGGACGATATCGTTCGTCTTAACGAGTTTGCGGATCGTATGCACACTGCCGGCGGCAATGCGAATCTGCCCCTTGATCGTCTCCCCCTCTTCGCCGGAGACGAGCACGTTGCTGTCCGTTGCATGGATGATGTCGCGATAACGCACGCGCATATCCGAGAGATTCGTCATGCCGAGTTCTTGGAAATACCGTTTCGCAAGATCGCTGACCGAAACGATGCCGACGAGGACGCCCTTGCTGTCCGTTACGGGAATCGACCGCAGATCGTTGTGACGCAGCACCTCACCCAAATAGCGCAGCGTATCGTGCTGACGAACGACGATCTTGCAGTCCATCGCGATATCCTTCACACGCGGATAGAGGTCGGGAATGAGCAGCGGCTGCTCCACATGAAAATACTCCAGCGCGAACTTCGTTTCCTTATTGATTTTCCCCGCGCGCGCCGCCACGGCATTGACCCCCATCGCCTGTTTCAGGTGGGCATATCCGATCGCCGAGCAGATGGAGTCTGTATCCGGATTGCGGTGTCCGATCACATAAATCGGCTTTGCAACGTTCAAAATAATTCCTCCCTAATAGCGGTTTCCACACGCCGTATATCATGGATTTTATTATAGCATACTCAATCAGATGATTCAATTTTTGCAAAAACAAAAACGGCGTGCATTCTATATTGATATGAAAATAATTGAATGTTTTCATTTCTATTGACAATTTATCTCATTGTCGTTATGATTCATTTCATGAGACTTAACCCAATGTATCAAAATTTTAACTCTAAGGAGACCGGTAACCCATGCGTAGTACAACGAAGATTCTCTCTCTTCTGCTGCTCGTCCTGTCCGTCGCCCTCGTCGGCTGCGGCGGTACGGAAAAGACGGCGGACAAACAGACAGATAAGAAAGCGGCGCAGCCGTTCCGCATCGTGACGTCCTTCTACCCGATGTATGTGGCGACGATCAATATTACAGAGGGCGTCGACGGCGTCGAAGTCCGCAATATGACGAAGCCCCAGACCGGCTGTCTGCACGACTATCAGCTGATGACGGAGGATATGAAGACCCTCGAAAATGCGGACGCCTTTGTGATCAACGGCGCCGGCATGGAGGACTTCATGGATAAAGTGACCGAACAGCAGAAAAACCTCAAGGTCATCGACGCCTCGCGCGGCATCAAGCTTATTCATGACGAAGAAGGCGACAATCCTCATGTCTGGCTGAGCGTGACTGACGCCATCCAGCAGGTGCGCAACATTGCCGACCAGCTGAAGGAAGCGGATCCCGCTCATGCGGACGCCTATGAAAAGAATGCCGCCGCTTACATAGATAAGCTCACGGCGCTCAAGACAGAGATGCACGCGGCCCTCGACAACGTGCCGCACAAGGACATCGTTACCTTCCACGAGGCGTTCCCCTATTTCGCGGAGGAATTCCATCTGAATATCATCGGCGTGGTCGAGCGCGAGCCGGGCACGGAACCGACGCCGACCGAGCTGCAGGAAACGATCGAGCAGGTCAAGGGCCTGTCCGCCAAGGTGCTCTTCACCGAGCCGCAGTACTCTCCCGCCGCCGCGGAGACGATCGCACGCGAGACGGGCGCGAAGATCTACACGCTCGATCCCGTCGTTACGGGCGAAGCGACGCCGGAGGCAAAAGACGCTTACATCGATACGATGCGCAAGAACATGAACACACTTAAGGAAGCGCTTCAGTAAAACATATCGATTAGAATAAAGTCTCATGCAACAGAAAACGGGACAGCCGCCCCGCATGTGTCGATACACATCGGTACGGCTGTCCCGCTTTTTTGATTCTTTATCTAACCGGCCGCCTCCTCGGGGCTCGGCACATCGTCCGATAGGTCGATGCGCGGCGCTTTGCCCTTCGGCAGGAGTGTGAAAACGGACTTCAAGAGTTTCTGCGTATACGGATGTTTCGCATGCGCCAAATCTTTTCCGTCCAGTTCTTCGACCACCTTGCCGAAGTACATGACGACGACGCGCGTGCACAGCATCGAGACAAGCGCGAGATCATGGCAGATGAAAAGTATCGTCAGATCCCGTTCCTTCTGAATGCGGATGAGCAGTTCGACGATCTTCTCCTGTACGGAGACGTCGAGCGCGCTCGTCGCCTCGTCGCAGACGAGGATCGCGGGCTCGAGCGCGAGCGCGCGGGCAATCCCCACGCGCTGGCGCTGTCCGCCGCTCATATTCGCAGGATAGCGGTCCGCGAAGTCCTCGGGCAGATCGACCAGCCGCAGGAGTTCCGCCGCCTTATCGCGCGCGCTGCCCTCGAGCAGGCCGAAGTTCCGGAGCGGCTCGCAGATGATGTCCTTGATCTTCATCTTCGGATTGAACGCCGTATTTGGGTCCTGAAACACCATCTGGATGTTGCGGCGCATGTTGCGCGCCTCTTCGCCCTTGAGTCCCGTAATCTCCTGCCCGCGGAAGAAAATTTTCCCCTCCGACGGCTCGTGCAGCTGCATAATGGTGCGCACAAGCGTACTCTTGCCGCAGCCGCTTTCGCCGACGATGCCGAGCAGTTCGCCCTTGTAGACGGGGAACGTCACATCGTCGCAGGCGGTGAGCACCTTGCCCCCCGCGAGGGGGAAACGCTTCGTAATATGATCGATGCGCAGGATTTCCTCACGCTCCGGCTGCATAGCTTTTCCCCCCAATCTGCGGTACGGCAAGGAGCAGCTCTTTCGTATAGTCGCTCTGCGCGTGTTCGATGACCTGCTCGGCCGTACCGTGTTCCAATACCTTGCCGTGACGCATAACCATGATCTGATCCGACATATATGCCGCGACGCCGAGGTTATGCGTCACCATGACGATGGACGTGCCATCGTTCCGGCAAATATCCGTCAGCTCGTTGACAACCTGCGCCTGTGTGGTCACGTCAAGCGCGGAGGTCGGCTCGTCGGCAAGCAGCAGCGCGGGGCTGAAGAACATCGCCATCGCCACGCCGACACGCTGACGCATACCGCCGGACAGTTCGAACGGATAACTCTTCATCACATTCGCCGGGTCGTTGAGGTGCATCCGCGCGAGCATATCCTGCGCGCGTTCCGCCGCCTCCTTCGTCCCTACGTTCTCATGTGTCTGAATATATTCGACGAACTGTTTGCCGATGGTTTGAATCGGATCGAGCATACTGCCGCTGTCCTGGAAAATCATCGCCGCCGTTCCGCCGCTGACCTTGCGCCAGTCTGCGTCGCTCGCCTGGGCCATATCTTTCCCATCGAACAGAATCTGCCCGCGCGTAATTTCTCCGACGCTCGGCAGACATCCGATCATGGCGCGAATGACGGTCGTCTTGCCGCTGCCGCTTTCGCCGACAATGGAGAGCACTTCGCCTTCGCCGAGCGAAAAGCTCACATCATGCACCGTCTCCGTGCCTTCATAAGCGACGCAAAGGTTTTTCACCTCTATCTGCATCCGCGCTTCTCCTTCCCTTCATGACGCGGGAAACGCCGGGGATGTCCCCCGACGCTCCCGCTCGCTGATCCTAAAAGTTTACTTTGCCGGTTTAATCGTGTTCGTCAGCCAGTAATAATCAGCCGGGTGCATGATCGCGCCCGTGATCTTGGTCGAGCTGATAATGTTCGTCTCGGGGTAGCCGAGATAGAGCGCTGCCGCGTCATTAAGCAGAATCTGCTGCATGTCGATCATGAGCTGACGGCGCTTTGCCGGGTCAAACTCGACTGCGAGCGCATCGTACTTCGCATCGTACTCGGGGTTGCTGTATCCCGATCCGTTCTGCGGGTTGTTTCCGTTCGTATTGGTATACCAGTACTGTCTGAGATAGCTCTCCGGATCGCCTGTGTTCGCAGTCGTCGTGTTCGAGATCAAGAGGTCATACTCGCCGTTAATGCCGATCTTATCGAGGAGGTTATAGTCCACCGTCTTGATCTTCACGTCGATGCCGACCTTCTTCGCATCTGCCTGCACGGCCTCGGCATAGATGGGGAGCTCGGCGCGGCTGTTGTAGACGATGAAGTCGACGCTTAGCGGCTTGCCGTCCTTATCGCGGATGCCGTCGCCGTCCGTATCCTTCCAGCCCGCTTCGTCGAGGAGCTGATTGGCGCGGTCGACATTGTAGGCGTTCGGATCCACAAGCTGATCGAACCCGTAGTCGAGAGAGGGCGGAACGGGAGCCTTGCCCGGAATGAACGTGCCCTTGAGGATAACCTCGTTGTAGGACTTGCGATCCGTCATGGAGATGAACGCCGCGCGCACCTTCGGGTCGCCGAGAATCCCCTTCTCGTTAATGCGTGCAAGCACCGTGCGGAGCGAGGCGATGCGGTCGATATGGAATTTCGACGTATCGTTGAAGAGCCCCATATCGCCCGCGGCAATGTTGACCGCCATGTCGACTTCGCCGGACTGCAGCGCCATCGCGCGCGTATTCGGATCGTCGATGGACGGAATCTCTACCGTCTCATACGGCACTTCGCCGCCCCAGTAGTTCGGGTTCTTCTTCATGACCGCCTTTTCCTTCACGAAGGATTCGCAGACATACGGCCCCGTACAGATGGGTCCCTGCTTTGCAAAGTCGCGCTCGCCCTCGCTCGTCGTGTCGACAATGAGGAAGAGCGGATCCGCGAGGAAGCCCGGCATACTCGGCGTCGGCTTCTCCGTCTTGATGATGAGGTTCTGACCGTCCGCCTTCATCTCCGTATACTTGAAGAACGTCTGCGCGCGGTTATTCTTTGCAAACGAGCGCTCAATCGACGACTTGACCGCCTCGGCCGTCAGATCCTTACCGTTCGAGAACTTCACATTGTCGCGGATCTTAAACGTCCACGTGAGTTTATCGTCGCTGACCGACCAGCTCTCCGCGAGCCACGGCGACGGGTTCATCTTCTCGTCGAACTTAACGAGCGCTTCCCCCATACCGTAACGCATGACGACCCAGCCGAAGAAATTCTCGGTCGGATCAAGCGAATCGGCGAAGTTCGTCACGCCGATCTTCAGCGTCTTTGTATCCGCAGCGCTGTTTCCGCCGCCGCACCCCGCAAAGACCGCCGCCGACATGCACACGGCAAGCGCGGCCGTAAGCATTTTCTTCCATTTTTTCACAGAAAAACCTCCTCATAATATCCCAAACCATCCGACGGACGCCGGTCTTACCGTTTCCGCCTCTCTATCCCAAAAGGCTTAGTTTGCCTTACGCGGATCCAAATAATCGCGGAGCGCGTCGCCCCACAGATTGAAGACGGCAACGACGATCACGATCGCCGCGCCCGGGAACATCATCAGCCAGGGCGCAGTCTGCAGCGACTGACGGCCCTCGTTGAGCATCAGGCCCCACTCGGGCGTCGGCGGCTGCGCACCGAATCCGAGGAAGGACAGCCCCGCCAGTTCCATCATCATCGCGCCGATATCCATTGCGGCCGTCGTCAGCACAATGGGGACGATGTTCGGAACAACGTGGCGGATCAGCATATCGCGCGGGCGCGTGCCGCTCGTAATGGCAGCCGCAATGTAGTCCTGCTGCCGAATCTTGAGCGCCACTGAACGCGCCAAACGCGCATATTTTGTCCAGCCGACGGCGACGAGCGCGAGAATCGCGTTGAGAATACTGCCGCCCATCATACCCGCAATCGCAATCGCAAGCACGATTCCCGGGAACGCAAGGAACATATCGGCCAGACGCATGATGACGGTATCGACCTTACCGCCGACATAGCCGGAGACGACGCCGATCAACGAACCGACCCCCGCAATCAAAATGACGACGGTGAGCGCCATAAAGATCGAGATACGCGCGCCGTAGATAACGCGGGTAAAGAGGTCGCGCCCAAGTTTGTCCGTCCCGAACCAGTGCTCCGAGGACGGCGGCAGGAATGCGTTTTGCATTACGGAAACATAGGGGTCCTGCGTCAATACAAACGGGGCAAGAAGCGCGATCAAAAAGATAATCCCTGCCATAATCGAGTATCGGCGGAGAATTTTAGCGTCTGCACTCATACCTTCGCCCCCTTCTTCAAGCGCGGGTCAAGATATGCGTAGGAAATATCCACAATGAAATTGACCAGCATATAGAGAACCGCGATCCAAAGGACAAACCCCTCGAGCAGCGGATAGTCGCGCATCTCGATGGCGCGCACAGCGAGACGCCCCATGCCCGGCCAAGAGAAGACGATCTCGATGACCGCCACGCCGCCGAGCAGCCAACCGACGGCAAGACCGAACAGCGTGATGAGCGGCAGACACGCATTCGGGAGCACATGGCGCCAGAGGATGCGCTGCATCGACAGCCCGCGTGCCCGTGCCCCGACGACGTAATCCTGTCCGAGTTCCTCAAGAATCGCCGTACGCACCTGACGCGTATACTTCGAAGATAGGAGAATAGCGATTGTGAGTGCCGGCAGCACCATGCGGTCCGGCGTTACTTCGCCGCCCGCAATCGGGAATAACCCTAATTTTAGGCCAAATACAAAAAGGAGCAAAAGCCCAACCCAGAAACTCGGCATCGAAACCCCTAGGAAGGTGATGCCTCGAATCAGATAATCCGGCCAGCGGTTCCGATACACGGCGGCAAGGATTCCGCACGGTACCGAGATGATGAGCATCATGACGAGCGCGGTGCCCGCAAGCGCGAGTGTCCCCGGCAGCGCCTGCGCGAGCTTGTCGGCAACGGGAATCTTTGCCGAGTAGCTCTTTCCCATATCCCCGTGCAGCACGCCGTTCAGCCAACGGATATACTGTTCGTGGAACGGCAGATCCAGCCCCAGCTCATGACGCGTCCGATCAATGGTCTCCTGCGAAACGATCGTATCGCCCGTCTCCAGAATCGCATCCACCGGATCGCCCGGCGCGAGAAACGTCAGACTGAAGGTCAGGAACGTCACGCCGAGCAGCGTCAAAACCATCTGCCCCAAACGCGTCAGCAAAAATTTAGCAGTCAAAGCGCCAACTCCTTTTCCCCTTCACAAATTCTCCACAATAAAACCGCCCGTCTCAGAACAGACAGGCGGCTGAACGCACAAAAATAAAGCGGCTCATTCCCCGTCAGGGAATCAAAACCGTGCATCCATCTCCCCATCTCTCGTGAGTCAATCAATGAATCCTATTGCAAGCAGGCTTTCCGGCTCGTAGATCGTCATGTTCTTCCGCCTTCCCGGTTGGTCACCAGTGACTCTGCAGGCACAGGCTCTGCGCCTGTGGAAGAACATTCCCTACTTACGGCTGCGGGACAGCACGGGTATCGCACCCGTTTTCCTCTTATCGCTCGGAGTTCCGCACATACCTTCATATCACGGTAAGACTTTCGACGGAACTCCGACACTTGCAACGTACTCGCTATACAGTTTTACAATAGTATAGGCGTAGTATATCTATGTTTGACATGCTTGTCAAGAGATTCATCCAGAACGCTCACCGCTTATTATACACCAACAGCAATGCGACAATAGTTTATGTATAAATATTGACAATAATAATATAAATGAATATAATACGGATTGAATGTATATGAAAAATAACGAATGAAAAGGAGTGTGTGATGTGAAAAGCAAGACTTACATTAGCAACCGCCTGCTGAACGCAGCCTTACTCACAGGTATTTTTGCTGTGAGCGCATCGGGGATCTCATACGCAGGCGAATCTACGGGATCGGAATCGAAGAAGATCTATGATGCGGGAACCGTCGTCGTTACGGCGATGCGTATGGAGAGTCCGGATCTGGATTCTCCCGCGTCGACCATCGTCATTACGGGGAAAGAACTAGAGGAGCGCGGAGAAAATTCGCTTTTCGAGGCGATATCGCGCATTCCCGGCGTTACGGCAGTCTCTTATGGGACGGGCGGCGAAGATTATATCGGGCATCCGCTGCGCATGAATGTGCGCGGGATCGACAAGGGAACGCTCGTCATGCTGAACGGATCGCCGATCAATATGCAGGGGCAGAATTCTGCATTGAGCGCGATTCCCGTTTCCGCGGTAGAACGCATAGAGATCGTTCGCGGGGCAAATTCCGTCCTCTACGGCGCGGAGGCGATGGGCGGCGTCATCAACGTGATCACGAAGAAACCGGGCAAGACGGAAACGACGGTCGGCGCCGAGTTTGGAAATAAGGAGAAGAATTATTTCGTGCGTACGGGAGACGGCAAATTCTCCTTCCAGTACAAAAAGGAATACAGGCGGGGCGTCGATCCCTTCAACCGCGTTTCTAAAAAGGGGAGAAATTATCAATTTTCCACAAAGGAACGCAGCATCAAGGACGGTATTTTCCTCGATTATGCCTTCAACGATAAGCTCGTCCTGCATTATATCTACAACGAGATCGACAGCGGTTTCACGATTTGGCAAATACCGACCCTTACGGATATATATTCGCGTCGCTCGCCGGAAACGCACTATCGTCAGACAAGGAACCAGCATGATGCGAATCTCATCTATGACGATGCGGACAGGGAGTTCAAGGTAAGTCTGAATTATTTGAACGACAAGATGGACTATACAAAACATGCAAAGGCAAACGCCGGCGTTTGGAAAGATACCAAGAAGCTGGTGCGAGGAGAAGGATATGCGCTCGACATCCAGAAGGGCTGGTGGGTCGGCGACCGGTCGCATCTCATTGCAGGGACAACTTGGCAGCGGGAGAAGTATCTGAGCCGAGATACGACAGAAAAAAGCCTGAGGCGCGACCAGTACGCGCTCTTCCTTTCGTATTCTATAGATTTCGACGATCGTTTTGCCATGACGATCGGCGCACGGGAGCATTTCGTAAAAAAGAACGTCTACGAGAAAGCTCAGAATGTATTTCTGCCGCAGTTCCAGCTGAATTACAAACTCAATCTGACGAGTTCCCTATATGCAAATGTCGGAAAATCCTTCGTCATGCCTTCGATTACGACGCCTTCCAGCTCTAGTTCATGGGCGAATCTAAGACCGCAGACGGGATGGACCTATGAAGCCGGTTACAAGCACATTACGTCTACCGAGGGATTCCGCGCGACGTTCTTCCATATGGACATCAAGGATAAATTTGAATGGACGAAGGAAAATCTCTTGATTCCGGGCGGAGATCCGAACGTAAGCGTCCTCGTCAATCGTTCGAAATTCAGAAATACCGGCTTGGAGCTGGAATATACGAAGAAATTGGGCAAATATTGGCATTTGCGGTATTCGGCAAGCATTTCAAAGCCGGAATCGAAGGATGAAGGAGGAAACTGGGCGCAGGATACATCCCGTTTCCAGACGGGAACGGATCTTACCTACGAAAAGGACCGCTTCCTGGCAAATGCAAGCCTCTTCTATATGGGGAATCGAGAAGCTCCGTATTACAGATCGGACGGCGAATACACTTCAAAAAAGGGCGTCGATCACAGATTGGAGAACGTTCTTCAATTCAATATGAATTTCCGTTATCAAATGACGGATCGGGACGTCTTGACACTCGGGATCTATAATATCCTCGATCGAAAGAATCCCGTCAACAAATACGAATACCCGGAGATGCCCAGAAATTTCCGTTTGGGCTACAGCCATACGTTCTAAACGCAAGGAGGAGATTCTATGAAGATGAAACAGTTCGTAACCTATGCTCTGCTGGCAGCCGCCTCTGCATTTCCCCTGCAGGCGGGGGCACATTCTCTTTGGGTGAATATGACGCATTGGAAGACTCCCGTACAGGCGGAGAAGCCGTCGACACGAATGTATATCGGATGGGGACACGCCTTCCCCGTGGACAGCTTGACGAAAGCGGAGGATTTCGAATCCTGCACGCTGATCCTCCCGAACGGAAAAAGAGAGGCGCTTGCCTTTGAGCATGAAGGGATTTCAACGGCGCCGATCCTGACGAACGCTTCCGGAGAATACATGATTTCTCTCGTAAGAAAACCGTCCGTCTACACCTATTATATGGAAGACGGCGTTGAAAAGAAGACGAAGGCGGCGCACGATACGGTGAAGAATCCTTTGCGGGCCGTACGTTCGCAGCAATGTGCGACCGCGCATTTCTTTGCGGGGAACGGGGCGGCGGGAAAGCCGATGCGCGCGGGCAATACCCTGGAGCTTGTGCCGCTTGAAAATCCCTATCAGACGGGAAAAAATTATTTCGGTGCGGAACTCCCCGTCCGGCTTCTTTTGGACGGCTCGCCCGTTCCATATCAAGAAGTGACGGCAACCTATGCCGGATTTTCTACGGGAGACGCCATGGCGCAACGCCTCTTGACGGATCGGGACGGCATCGCCCATCTGCGGGTCACCCATTGGGGCGTGTGGCTCTTGAAGGCGAAGGCGGAGAGAAAGGCGGAAGGTGCGGCGGCGAAGAGCGCAGATACGGAGGTTTATTATACGACGCTCACGTTTGAAATTTAAGCCGCTTCTGGGAGTCGAACCAAATTTACAGCTTGAAGGGTGCTGCGACATCGATCGCCGCACCCTCTTTTCTTGAGATAAACCAAATCAAAAATTGCTATTGTTGATTGAAGGAGCACCCGCATTGGGCGCGTATTTGTTCCGATATACCCGCCGCAGAAGGAACGTCGCACAGAGCGCCCGTATCGTCTGATCCAGCGCAAGCGAGAGCCATGCGCCCTCGAGCCCCATCTGCATTTTATGCAAAAACACATAGGTGACGATAGGGCGCAGGAACGTGATGCTGACAAAGGAATATGCCGCCACCTGCGTGGTCTTCCCGCTCGCCCGCAGGACGCCGGCGCAGATCATTTGATGCGCCTCGGGAAAGCTGACCGCCGCAACGTAAACGAGAATCAAGCTGCCGAGGGGAAAAAGCGTCGGATCGCTCGAATATATGCCGAAAATTTCGCCGCGAAACACAAAGGTCAGCAGAAATGCAATCACAGAGAACACAAAGCCCCATGTGATGCCGATCCATACGAACCGTTTCCACGCATCGCGCTTCTCCGGGTCGCGGTTATGCCCCGCAAGGACGGTACTGGCCTTGCCGAGTCCGCCGCTGAAACTGTAATAGAAGTCGCAGAAGTTCATTGCGACGGCGTGCACGGCATAAGGTATCGTTCCAAGTTCCGCAACCATCCGCGTATAGACGACCATGCCGATCCGCTCAAAGCCCTGTTCGCTGAATATCCCGCCGAATACGCCGAGGAACTCCCTGAGGTAGTCGCGCGTCAGAGCATAACTTCCCTGCCCGAAGATCCCCCAGCGGCGCAGCACGCGTATGCTGAGTATGAACGACCAAACGGCGCTGCCGATCGTTCCGATCGCCGCCCCAAGCACGCCGAGCGCGGGGAACGGGCCGATGCCGTAAATGAACAGGGCATTGAGTATGACGTTCAAAACATTGCCCTGCAGATTGATCGAGAGCACGGTCATGGATTCGCCGCGCCCGAGCATAACCGCCTGCATCGTCGCCGAAAGAGAGGTGATAAAGACGGCCGGGAGCGTCCACGAAGCATAGATCATCGCGTCCGCAATATAATTTTCCTGCGCCCCCATCCACATGAGGATATCCCGGAGGTACAGGAAGAAGAAAATATGCGCAATGCCGAGCACGACAAAGACGAGCGAGAGCGTTTTCTTCATCACGTCGCCGTAGCTGTCGTTCCGCTGTCTGCCGAACCGCTCCGCGATGAGCAGCGTCACGGCGGCCGCCACCGATCGCGCCACGGTGAGGAGCACCATGCGCGGCTGTGTAAAGATACTGACCGCGGCGATTGCCGCCGTTCCGAGGGAACCGACCATGATGATGTCGGCGTTGCTGAGGAGGATCATAAAAACGCCCTCAAGGGCCGCGGGAATCCCTACCCTCAGATAGATCTTGTCATACGACGTGACCATGATATCCCCTCCGTAAAAATATCCCCCGTATGACGCACTACCCTATCACAGAACGATAATTTATGTCAACATAGAATCAATGGATTTGACAATCCAAATGAAATCATGTAGGTTGAATATAGATTGGCAACCGGATTGATAAGTGAGGAACCATCGATGAAAATAGCGTTCAGTGATTTTGACGGCACGCTGCTCATTCCGGGCAGCGGCGTTGCGGACGAAACGATCGCCGCCATTCGCACATGGCGCGGCGCAGGAAATAAATTCGGCATCGTGACGGGCAGAGATCACAGTCTCATCCGCATGGAAACGGAGGTGTATGGGATTCCCGTTGACTTTCTCATCTGTGCCAACGGCGCCTCTCGGCATGACGGGGACGGAACGGTGCTGGGGCGTACGCTGCTTCCCCATGACGCGATGGAAGAGCTTTTTCGATCGGACCATATTCAAAATTATAAAGAGGGCATGCTCTTCTTTACGACGAAGCGCGCCTATTCCTTCCGCCACCGTGAGGACGCCCCCGCGTCCCATCTGACGCGGCTTTCTCATTTGGACGACGCGCTGGCGCTCGACGATATTGTACAGATGGGATTGATGTTCCGCGATCAGGAAGCGACGGTCGCCGCGTTTAGGGCAATCGATGCGGATTTCCCCGGCATATTCGCAGGCAATATCAATCGAAAATTCTTGGATCTCAACCGTAAAGGCGTGAACAAAAGCACCGGAATCGCGGAACTGATCCGCTATAAAGGTTGGGAAAAGGCCGAACTGTTCGTCATCGGCGACGACCGCAACGACCTTCCCATGATCGAGGCATACGACGGCTACACGGTGGCTTCCGCAAAGCCGTTTATGCACGAATCGGCCTGCGGCGTATATACGTCCGTAGGCGCGATGCTGCGTGACAAAATATAAAAATCCGAAAAGGGCAGGAACGAAATAGCGTTCCTGCCCTTTTCATATGCTACTTACCGATTCAGGGCACGATGCGCAATGTCCTTGCGGCAATACATTCCGTCGAAGGAAATCTTCTCCGCCGCCTCATACGCCGCACGCACTGCGGCGGCAATATCCGCGCCCCTGCCGACGACGCCGAGCACACGCCCGCCGTTTGTGACGATTTTTCCATCCTGCGCCGCAGTCCCGGCATGGAATACCAAGGCTCCCGCATCCTCGGCATCCGCAATACCGCGTATCTCGTTCCCCTTTTCATAGGCCCCCGGATAGCCGCCCGCGGCGAGCACAACGCAGACCGCCGCGCCGTTCTTCCATGCGATCGGCACGTCGGCGAGACGCCCCTCACAGCAGGCGCACATGATTTCGACGAGATCGCCGTCAAGAAGGGGCAGAACGACCTGCGTCTCGGGATCGCCGAATCGCGCGTTGAACTCCACGACCTTCGGTCCTTCGGACGTAATCATCAGACCCGCATAAAGACAACCGCGGTACGGCCGCCCTTCCTCCGCCATAGCCGCAATCATCGGTTTGAGTATCTCCTCCACTGCGCGCACGGCCATTTTCTCTGTCATCACGGGCGCAGGCGCATAGGTGCCCATGCCGCCCGTATTGGGGCCCCGATCTCCGTCGAACGCGCGCTTATGATCCTGCGCGCTGATCATGGGGCGGATTGTCGTCCCGTCCGTAAAAGCAAGAAGGGACGCCTCTTCCCCCTCCATAAACTCCTCGATAACGACGCTGCTCCCCGCTGCGCCGAACGAATTGTTCTCCATGATGTCGGCAACGGCGTCCATCGCTTCCCGCTCAGTCATGGCGACAATAACGCCCTTCCCGGCCGCAAGACCGTCCGCCTTGATGACAATCGGCGCGCCCATCTTGCGCACATAGGCACGCGCAGGTTCCGGCTCGGTGAACGCCTCGTACCGTGCCGTTGGGATTCCGTATTTCTTCATGAGGTCCTTGGAAAACGACTTAGAACCTTCGATCTGCGCGGCTGCCGCCGAGGGGCCGAACGCGCGGATCCCCGCCGCCGTGAGGTCGTCCACGAGTCCGTGTACCAACGGTACCTCGGGGCCGACGACAACGAGTCCGATATCCTTTTCTTTTGCAAAGCGAACGACGGCGGTATTGTCCTCAATGGAGATCCCCGCCGTTTCCCCCATGCCGGGATTGCCCGGAAGGGCATAGATGCGATCCGCGCGCGGGCTTTGGCTGAGTTTCCAAAAGAGGGCGTGTTCACGTCCGCCCGAGCCGATGATGAGTATATTCACGTCGTCGTCCTCATTTTTCCAGCTGCCGCGCTAAATACTCGTTGATAGCGGTATCGTAGTCCGCCGTATGGGCAAATGCCTCATGGGCCAGCCGCATCCGCGTCATGCCGTCCACCGCGCCGTCCTTTGTAATCTTCTCCGCAATCTCGCCGTAGCGCGCGGGATTCGTAATGACCGTAACAAATTTGAAGTTCTTCGCCGCGGCACGGATCATCGCGGGGCCGCCGATATCGATCTGCTCGACCGCTTCGGCAAGCGTGACGTTCGGATGGGCAACGGTCTCCTTAAAAGGGTAAAGGTTCACCGCAACAAGATCGATCGGCGTGATTTTCAGTTCGCGCAGCGCCTTCTCATGCGCGCTGTTGCCGCGGACGGCGAGGATTCCGCCGTGAATCAGCGGATGGAGCGTCTTGACGCGCCCGTCCATGATCTCCGGGAACCCCGTCACATCGCTGACGTAGACGACGGGAATCCCCGCCTCGCGCAGCGCATTCATCGTTCCTCCCGTAGAGACGATCTCAACGCCCGCCGCATGCAGGCTACGTGCGAATTCTACGACTCCCGTTTTGTCGGATACGCTGATCAAGGCGCGTTTGATCTTCATGATGGTCCTCCTTCATCTGCGGGCAAAATACGTACCGTTCGCCCGTCCGTTTGCAGCCGCCTTTCGGTATAGAGCCGTATCGCTTCGGGAAAGATGCGATGCTCTTGCTCCAGCACACGGGCGGCCAACGTCTCCTCCGTATCTTCCTCCAATACGGGAACTGCCGCCTGCAAAATGATCGGTCCCGAGTCCGTCCCCTCGTCCACGAAATGCACGGTGCACCCGCTGACCTTCACGCCGTACGCGAGCGCATCCCGATGCGCGTGCGCGCCCGGGAAACTTGGCAGCAGAGCGGGATGAATATTGAGGATGCGGCCGGCATAGGCATGCACGAATACCGGAGAAAGGACGCGCATAAAGCCGGCGAGAACGACGAGCGTCACACCGCGGCCATGAAGCACGTCGAGCAGCGCGCGCTCAAAAGTCTCTCTATCCGCATATTCTTTGCGGACAACCGCGGCGGCCGGGATCCCCCGCGCCCGCGCCCGCTCGAGGGCATACGCGTCCGCTTTGTCCGCAATGACGACGGCAATCTCCGCCCCGACGTCCCCGCGCTCAATTGCCTCGATGATGGATGCGAGATTCGAGCCCCGCCCGGAGCATAGAACGCCGAGCTTCTCCTTAGGCATCGAATACACCGCCCCTAACGACGACTTCGTGTGCGCCTTCGGTAACATGCCCGATGCGGTATACCCGCTCCCTCTCCTCCGCGAGCCGGGCAGCGATGCGCTCCGCCTCGCCGGGGGAAACGATCAGCACCATGCCGATGCCCATATTAAATGTGCGGTACATCTCCGTCCGGTCCACATTCCCCCACTTCTGCAATAGGCGGAAAATAGCGGGCATTTCCCACGCGGAAGCGTCGATCTCCGCGCCCATATTTTCCGGCAAAGCGCGCGGGATATTCTCGTAAAATCCACCGCCCGTAATATGTACCATGCCGTGAATGTCGAACGACCGAATGAGCGGCAGACAGACGCGCGGGTAGAGCCGCGTCGGGGTCAGCAGTTCTTCGCCGAGCGTCCCGCCAAGTTCCTCGACGTACTCGCCGCCGTTGAACCCCATGCATTCAAAACAGATCTTGCGCACGAGCGAGTAACCGTTGGAGTGCACCCCGGAGGAGGGAAGTCCGAGCAGAACGTCTCCCGCCCGCACACGATCGCTCGTGATAAGCTTCGAACGCTCAACGATGCCGACGGAAAAGCCGGCGATATCGTATTCGCCGGCAGGATAAAAGCCCGCCATCTCCGCAGTCTCTCCGCCGATCAGCGCACACCCGGATTCTCTGCATGCGTTCGCCACGCCCGTCACGACTTCCGCCACCTGCTGCGGAAGGAGTTTGCCGACGGCGAGATAATCAAGGAAAAAGAGCGGCTCCGCCCCCTGCACGAGGATGTCGTTGACGCACATCGCCACGGCATCCTGCCCGATAGTATCGTGCCGGTTCAGCATAAACGCAAGGCACAGCTTCGTCCCCACGCCGTCCGTTCCGGAGACGAGCACAGGCTCCTCGTAGTCCTTCATGTTCAGCGCAAACAGTCCGCCGAATCCGCCGAGATCGCCCAGCACTTCCGGGCGATAGGTCGCGCGGACGCAGTCCTTGATCAATGAGACGGATTTGTTTCCCGCGTCAATATCGACGCCCGCATCGCGGTAGGTCATTTTCTCCATCGGCTTTTACAGCCCCCTTTCGCGCTGCGCAATCCGCCGTTGTTCGAGAATGATCTTATCGTCTTCGTCGAGCGCGGCGTCCTCTTCGGGAACAGGGTAGTCGTTGTTGAAACAGGCATAGCACATGTGATCCGGATTGAGTGCCGGAACGCATTGCCGTAGCCCTTCAATCGAAATAAAATGCAGCGAATCTGCCCCGATAAAGGCACGGATCTCCTCCACCGTCTTCGTCGCCGAGATGAGCTCCTTGCGCACGGACGTGTCGATACCGTAGTAGCAGGGATCCGTAATCGGCGGGCTGCTGATGCAGACATGGATCTCCCGGGCACCCGCATTTCGAAGGAGCCGTACGATCTTCCCGCTCGTCGTCCCGCGTACGATCGAGTCGTCGACCATAATGACGGATTTGCCCGCAACGACGGAACGTACGGGACTCAGTTTGAGCTTTACGGCGGCGTCGCGCTGCTGCTGCGTCGGCTGGATGAACGTACGCGCGATATAGCGGTTCTTGATCAGTCCCTCGGCGAACGGAATCCCCGCCTCATAGGCAAAGCCCGTCGCAGCAGTCGTCCCGGAGTCCGGCACGGAGATCACGACGTCCCCGCGGAACCCCGACTCACGGGCAAGCACTCTTCCCATCTCAAAACGCGCCGCATGGACACTCTGCCCGTCGATGACGGAGTCCGGACGCGCAAAATAGATATATTCAAAAATACAGGTGGCAACGTCCTCTCCGTTGGAGAACCGGAACGAACGCACGTCTTCCCCATCGATGACGACCATCTCGCCGGGCGCAATATCGCGCACAAAATCCGCGCCGCTGACCTCAAGGGCGCACGTCTCGGAGGCCAGCACCCAGCTCCCCTCGGGCGTACGCCCGAGGCACAAGGGGCGGAAGCCCTGCGGATCGCGGACGCCGATGAGCTTATTCTCCGTCATGATGGTGAGGCAGAACGCGCCCCGCACCGTTTTTACAGCCTCTAGGATGCGGTCTTCTATCGTCCGACACTGCGAGCGCGCGATGAGATGAACGAAGACTTCGGAGTCGATCGTCGTCTGAAAAACCGTCCCCTTGTCCTCGAGTTCACGTCGAATGATCGCGGCATTCGTCAGATCCCCGTTATGGGCAAGCGCAAGCGCCCCGCCCGCATAGTTGACGCGGAGGGGCTGCGCATTGGCGGCGAGGCTGAACCCCGTCGTCGCGTAACGGACATGTCCGATGGCGATCTTGGCATTGTCAAGATGCGGAAGCTGCTCGCGGAACACTTCGCTGACGAGGCCCATGCCTTTTTTGACATCGATCCAAGAACCGTCGGTGAGCGCTATGCCCGCACTTTCCTGTCCTCTATGCTGGAGCGCAAAAAGACCGAGATATGTCATCTCCGAGACCGATTCCGTCCGGGAATAGACCCCGTAGATGCCGCACTCTTCCTTCCATTTCGGCTCTTTTTCGTACATTACTCTTATGCTTCTCCCGTCAGCCTGTGAAGCATTTCTTTATAGGCGTCCTCCACGTTGCCGAGATCGCGGCGGAAACGGTCCTTGTCGAGTTTTTCTTTGGTATCGCTGTCCCAAAAACGGCAGTTATCCGGCGAGATTTCGTCCGCAAGGATAATCTTGCCCGCCGCGTCTTTACCGAACTCGAGTTTAAAGTCAATGAGGTCGACGCGTTTCGTCTTAAGAAACTTCGTCAAAATATCGTCGACCTTGAGCGATACGCGCTCAATCTCGTCGAGTTCCGCGTCCGTCGCGATCTTCATCGCGCGGATATGGTAGCGGTTGAGCATCGGGTCGCCGAGATCATCGTTTTTATAGCAGTATTCAATGACGGGGAACGGCATGGGAACGCCTTCCGCAAGGCCGAGCCGCTGTGCAAGCGAACCGGCGGCCACGTTGCGGACGATCACTTCAAGCGGGATCATCGTCAGCTTCTTAACGAGCATCTCGCGCGCGCTCGGCATAGAGACGTAGTGATGCGCAACGCCCTCCTTTCCAAGCAGGTCGAAAAAGAACGCCGTCATCTTATTGTTCATGACGCCTTTCCCCGCGATGGTTCCCTTCTTCGCGCCGTTTCCTGCCGTCGCGTCATCCTTATAGTAGACGAGATATTCGTCCGGGCGATCCGTCGCATAGATAATCTTTGCCTTGCCCTCATAAAGAGCTTCTTTCCGCTCCATTACAGCCTGCCTTTCATCATGCCATTCGCCATACGCCGCAGCCCGTCAATTTTAGAGCTGTGCCACGACGCGCGCCGCTTTTGCCTCAATGTCCAGAACCATCTTTTCTCGATAGTCCATCAATGCCTTTGCAATCGCGGCGTCATGTACCGCGAGAATCTCCGCGGCAAATATCGCGGCGTTCTTTGCGCCGTTGACCGCCATCGACGCCACGGGTACGCCGGAGGGCATCTGCACAGTACTGAGCAGCGCGTCCATGCCGTTCAGCGGCGTCGCGTTCACGGGAATGCCGATGACGGGCTTAATCGTATAACTCGCCACAACGCCCGCGAGATGCGCCGCCGCCCCCGCCGCAATAATGAATGCCGCGAACTCCTTCTTGTGGTCGGCTTCCAGGACAAAATCACGAACAAGCGACGGCGTCCGATGCGCCGAGGCAACCTTCACCACCGGCTCAATACCGAACTGCTTCAAAAGCTCGACGGCCGGCTTCAGGATCGGCCAGTCGGAATCGCTTCCCATCAGTACTGCAACCTTCATTTTACCATCTCCTTAGGCTCTATGATAACGAGATTTTTCCGGCATGTCAATAGAATGCAAAAAGGACTGCCGGCAATGCGGCAGTCCTCGGAGATGGTCTTAATGTTCGTCGGCGGTATCGTGAAGCGGCTCGCCGAAGACGAGCGTATCGATGAGATCGATGAGCTGGTTGATCTCCGGTTTGGAAACCTGGCCGGAAGCGCCGAGGCTGTCCCCCTTGCGCCTCATCTCTTCGCTGATGAGAGAGGAGAAGAGCACGAGCGGAACCTCGCCGAGACGGTTGTCCTCGCGCACGAGCTTGAGCAGACGGTGCCCGTCCATCTTCGGCATCTCGATATCGGAGATGATGATGCGCACATGGTTCTCGATGGGGCCGTTCTTGCGGGCAAGATCCTGCAGATAGTCCCATGCGTCCTGACCGTTGCCGAAGTCGCGGATAAATTTATATCCCGCTTCATGCAGCGTGGAGACCAAGAGGTCGCGGAGCAGCTTCGAGTCCTCGGCGACGACGACATGCGCCGTGCCGCGCTTGGATTTTGCGCCTTGGTTTGCCTCGGTAACCGTCGTGAGCTTCTGATTGATCTCGGGATTGATCTCGGCGATGATCGTCTCGAAGTCGAGCAGGAGGACGATGCGGTCCTCCATCTTGATGATGCCGACGACACGCGAGCCCTCGCCGACGTTCGGCGCCGGCTCCATGTTCTTCCACGAAATGCGGTGAATGCGGTAGACGCTCCCGACAAGGAAACCGATATCGTAGTTGTTGATCTCGGTAACGATGATGTTCTGAAGTTCGTCCTCCGTTTGGAGATTGAGGCAGCGCGCCATGTTCACCAGCGGAATCGCCTTGCCGCGCAGGGTGAACAGGCCGTCCACATAGGGATGCGCCTCCGGCATTGCGGTAACCGGCGCACGCGTGATGACCTCCCGCACTTTGGCGACGTTGATGCCGTAGTTCACCTTCCCTATGCTGAACTCGACAATCTCAAATTCGTTCGTCCCTGTCTCAAGCAGGATACCTTTTTTTTCTTCCGTAACCGTATCTGCCATTTATTTCTCTCCCCCATACCTGTAAACATTGTTTGCTAAAGTTTCTATTCGCCCTTTGGAAAAAAATTCCTCCCCGTCTCATAAAATTTTCTAAGAATTTTTCTTCCCATCGGATAAATAGGTCCATCCGTCCCGCTGCGTGATGCGGCCTTCCTTCAGCAAGCGTCCCAATGCGCGTTTAAATGCGGCCTTGCTGATGTGAAAGCGGTCGCGGATCACCTCGGGCGAGGTCGCGTCGGTATAGGGCATCTTACCGTCGTGCGCCTTGAGCAGCGCAAATATCGCGTCCGCATCCTCCGACTGCGCGATTTCTTTCGGCGGGCGCAGCGACGCGTTTAGCCTGCCGTCCTCGCGGAGATAAGTTACGCGGACCGTGAGCCGCTCGCCGACACGCGGCCGCCGGGAGATCTCCTTATGATCGATAAACGCGATGTGGCGCTCATCAGTGAATACGAATGCGCCGCGGTCGGTGATATTGTAAACGGACCCCGTCAGTTGATCTCCGACACGTACGCCCTCCGCGGGCCGGGAAGCGCGGCGCAGTTCGTCTTCAACCTCCATGGTTACGGCGAGACGACCGGATTTATCCGTATAGAGTTTCGCCCAGACCGTTTCTCCGATTTTCGGCCTCCCGCGCATACCGGCATAAGGCAGAAAGATGCCGCGTTCCGCCCCGACGTCGAGGAACGCCCCCTCCTTCGTCACATTGATCACGCGCAGGCGCGCGACCTGTCCCTCCGCCATCTGCGGCGTACGCATACTTGCGGTGAGACGCCGCTTTGGATCGAGATAAAGAAATACGCGGACGCGGTCGCCGACCTTCACAGGCGCCGTCTGCTGCAAGATATGCAGCAGGATATCGTCGTTCGTATTCCCCGTCTCCGCATCGAGAAACAGCCCCTGTTCGCTTTCGCGCACGGCGCGCAGCTCGGCCACTTGGCTCGGTCCGTACCGCTTGCGTCGCGGCGGGCGTACGGCGCATTTTCCCGTTTCGTCCTGCATGAACGTCTATTCCTCGTACGGCGTCAGCTGCGCGTCGCCCCACAGCCGTTCGAGCGCGTAGTACTCCCGCGCTTCCTGCTGAAAAATATGCGCGACCGTATCGCCGTAGTCCAGCAGTACCCACTCGCCTTCGCGATATCCTTCTTTATGGAGGAAGGAGACGCCCGCTTCTTCCAGTTTTTCCTCAATATTGTCTACGATCGCACGCACCTGCGTCGCGGTGTTTGCGGAGCAAATGACGAAATAATCGTTGGTCGACATCAGTCCCCGCATGTCCATCGTCACGATGTCGCGCGCCTTCTTTTCATCGGCCGCCCTGCAGATCGCGCGGCATTTTTCCTGCTCGGTCAAATTCATTCCTCCTACTGATTTGCCCCTGCCGCCTCTTCCGGCGGGAAAAGTTCCCGTATGACGGCATCCGTCGCAGCACGGTCCATGATCCACACGGTATCGTCGTCCCGGGAGAAATTCCCCGGCAGCATAATGGTGCGCGGCGGTTCCGCGCTTAGTTTCCGAATAACATTGCCGATATGCATGGAGTCAAAGAGCTCTGCGCTCGTCGTAACATCCCGCTTCAAAATATCGGCAATCTCCGGAATTTTAGGCAGCGTGTCCACGCGCAGCAGCTTAGCATAGAACGCTTTGACAAATTTCTGCTGCCGCTGCGTACGCCCGAGATCGCCGAGATCCCCGCTGCGGTAGCGCAGATAATGCTCCGCCCCGACGCCGTCAAGATGGCGGTACCCCTGCCGCATATGGATGGCAAGACCGGATTCCGGATCGTCATAGTCCATATCCTGCTCGACATAGAGATCAATACCGCCGACGGCATCCACGATCCGCGCAAAGGTATCGAGATCGATCACAACGTACTGATGAATAGAGATATCAAACATCCGGTTGATCGTCCGCACCATGAGCGGCGCCCCGCCTACGGCATAGACGTTGGAAAGCCGCGTTTCCCCCTTATCCTGCGCCATCTGCACCCATGTGTCGCGCGGAATATTGAGCAGGCGCACCTTCCCCGTTGCATTTTCAAGACTAACCAGCAGAATCGCATCCGCGCGCTTTTCCGCCGTATTGTCCGCATTCACCGCATCATCAAGGCCGAGCACGAGGACGTTCGTATAGCCGTCGAAACGCACGTCCACCGCGCCGCGGTTCTCCTCCTGACGGACAAGATACGCCTCGTACATATCTCGTATGTCACGGTATGCCTGAACGCCCCATCCGATCAAATAATAGCCCGCGACCGTAACGCCGATGAGGAGCGCCATTGTAAAGATCAGGCGGAAGAACCCGCGGAAAAACGCCAAGCGGCGGCGCCGTCTGCGCTGACTGCGCCGTCTCTCTATATTCTCACGCGAGCTTTCGCGCGCCAACTGCGCCGCAAGTTCCTCCGCATCATATTCCGACATTACTTCGTCCTCTCCCCCGGCGTCATAAAGCAAAACGCTACCGCTTCCCCAAAATCAGCTCGTTTCGCGCGGCAATCGTATCCGGATGAAGGAGGCCTCCCTTCTGTATAACGAACCGAACGGACTCCGTCAGCCCGGCCAGCACCATCTCGTCGAGCGAGGCCGTACGTGCGAGTTCACGCAGTTTTTCCACCTCGGGATAAGCTCTTGACGGCTCGATCATATCCGCAAAATAAACGATCTTATCAAGCGCGGTCATATTCTCCCCGCCGACCGTATGCCGCCAAACGGCTTGGGCGACGACCGCGTCGTCGACGCCGTAGACCTCATAGATGAGGTATGCGCCGACATAGGCGTGCAGCAGCAGCGGCATCGCAGCCTCGATCTTCCCGACGGGGATCCCGCGCCGCCGCGCCTCCGCCGGAAGCTGCGCCGTCTCATACGCACGCGCGCAGTCGTGCAGGAGCCCCGCAACGCGCGCCCGCTCCTCATTCATGCCGAAGCGCCGTGCGAGCGCGGCGGCCGTGTCCGCCACACCGAGCGAATGTCGGTAGCGGCCGGGGCTGAGCCGCTGCTCCAAAATCGCCCGCATTTCGTCATAGCTCTTCGTGATGGGCACGGTAAAGCCCCCTCTCCTCAATATAAGTTTCCACAACGCGCGGCACAAGATAACGGACGGAGTGTCCCGCGCGGATCTGCGCCCGGATCGCCGTCGACGATATCTCCAGATGCGGCGTCGGTACCGTATGGATATGACTGCGCTCGGCGGGCGTAAACTTCTCCGCGAGCAGAGATTCGTCCAGCGGAACGCCCTGGCGCGTCGCGACGATAAACGCACACGACTGCAGGAGGCGCTCCGGCTCATGCCATAGATAGAGATCATTCATCGCGTCCGCCCCGATGATGAAGAAGAGTTCCGCCGTTCCAAGCTGCGCGTGCAGCGCCGCAATCGTATCGACCGTATAGGAGGGGCCCTCTCTATGCAGTTCGATATCCGACACGGAGAAAAACGGATTGTTTTCCACGGCGCGCCGTACCATACGGATCCGATCTTCGGGCGGCGCGGCATGTTCTCTGTTCTTATGCGGCGGATGTGCGGCGGGAATAAAGATCACCTCGTCGAGCTGCGCGGACACGCGCACCATTTCGGCAGTAATCAGATGTCCCATATGGATGGGGTCGAACGTTCCGCCCATAATACCGATGCGTCTGCTCATATCGTCTCACCTCACACCGGAGAGAATTATCAGCACAAGCGCCGTAATGAATATGAAGAAGGCTCCTGCGCGGAGATAATCCAAGGTATCATGACGCCCCTTCGGCGATGAAAGATACTGCCGCAGTGTGCGCAGCCATCCGATGACGGTTCTCATATCAAGGCGTATCCACGAGACTTCGCACCTGGCCGTCCCCATAGACGAGATACTTGGTGCTCGTCAGGGCATCGAGCCCCATCGGGCCGCGCACATGGAGCTTCTGTGTGCTGATGCCAATCTCGGCGCCGAAGCCGAACTCAAATCCGTCTGTAAAACGCGTTGAGGCATTGACGTACACCGTCGACGCATCGACCGCATGCTGGAAGCGATGTGCCGTACGGATATCGTTCGTAACGATCGTCTCCGAATGCCCCGTGTTATAGCGATTGATATGCGCGATTGCCGCGTCAACATCCGGAACAATACGAATCGAAAGGATGAGGTCGCCGTATTCCGTCTCCCAGTCCTCCTCCGCGGCGGGAAGGGCATCAGACAAAATCGCAAGCGTGCGGGCGCAGCCGCGCAGCTCGACGCCGTCCGCACGAAGCGCCGCGGCGAGACGCGGCAGAAATGCCGCCGCAATCTCCTCATGCACCAGCAGCGTCTCCGCGGCATTGCAGACCGAGGGACGCGAGACCTTCGCGTCGCGCACAATACGGCGCGCCATCGTAAAGTCCGCCGCGCGATCCACATAAACGTGACAGACCCCCGCCCCTGTCTCAATGACAGGCACCGTACTTGACTCCACAACACGGCGAATCAGCCCCGCACCGCCGCGCGGGATAATCACATCGAGCAGCCCCGTCAGATGCGTCATCACGTCAACGGCGGCACGCTCCTTCATCGCAAGCAGCTGCACAGTGCCGTGCGGAACCCCCGCCGCATATGCGGCACGCGCGAGTACATCCGCGACGGCACAATTCGAACGCAGCGCATCGGAGCCGCCGCGCAGGACGACGGCATTGCCGGATTTCAGACAGAGCCCGACGGCATCGGACGTCACATTCGGACGCGCCTCATAGACGATGCCGACCACACCGAGCGGAACACGCAGGCGCCGTATCTCGAGCCCGTTGGGACGGCGCACGGAGTAATCCTCACGCCCGAGCGGGTCGGGCAGCGCCGCGGTGAGGCGCAGCCCCTGCGCCATCCCCGCAACGCGCGCTTCATCGAGCCGCAGGCGGTCCAAATAGGCGGGCTGCATCCCTGCCGCTGCGGCATCCTCCATATCGGCCGCATTCTCCCGCAGAATCATCTCGGTCTGTGCCGTCAGCGCATCGGCCATCGCGTGCAGCGCCTCATTCCGAATGCCTAATGGGAGCGCTGCCAGCGCATCAGAGGCAGCCTTTGCCGCCTCTGCCTGCGCGCGGATTTCCTGCTCGATCGTCATAGCCGCTCCTTATACCATCAGCACCATATTATCCCGATGAATGATCTCCTCATGCACCGCATCCTGTACGAGCGCCGGGAACTCTGCCGCGCGGTGCCCCATCAGCCGCGCAATATCCGCTGCATCGTAGGCGACAATGCCGCGCGCAGTCTCTCTCCCGTCGGGGTCAAGCACACGCACCGTCTCGCCGGCAGAGAATGCGCCGCAAACTTCCGTCACGCCGACCGCAAGGAGGCTCGCTCCGCTCCGCATCGCCGCAAGGCAGCCCGCATCCACGCGCAGTTCGCCCGCCAGATGCTTGCCAAACGCCAGCCAGCTCTTGCGCGTGCGCAGATGTGCCTCGCGTGCCGGAAACACCGTGCCAATCTTCTCGCCGCGCAGAATCCCGCGAATCACACCGTCCTCGTCGCCGCGGGCAATAATCATCGTCGCGCCGGCATTTTGGGCAATCTTCGCCGCCTCAATTTTCGTCTGCATGCCGCCCGTGCCCTGCACTGAGCCCGCACCGCCCGCCATCTGCTCAATCGCAGGCGTAATCTCCGGAATCTCGTCAATGAGCTCCGCTGCGGCATCTGTCCGCGGATTCGCCGTATAGACGCCGTCGATATCCGAGAGGATGATGAGCGCATCCGCGTCGACGAGCGCCGCAACGACGGCTGAGAGCGTATCGTTGTCGCCAATTTTGATTTCGTCCACGGCGACGGCGTCGTTCTCATTGATGACGGGAACCGCCCCCATCGAGAGCAGCTCCAAGAGCGCGCGGCGCGCGTGCATGTACTGGTGGTGCCGCGCGGCGTTCTCCTTCGTGAGCAGCACCTGCGCCATCGGGCGCCCGTACTCGTGAAAAAACTTCTCGTAGATATGCAGCAGCGCCCCCTGTCCGATGGCGGCGAGCGCCTGCCGTGCAGGCAGACGCTGCGGGCGCTCCTTCATACCGAGCGAAGACATGCCCGCCGCAATCGCACCGGAGGTGACAAGCAGCATATCCTTGCCCCGGTTCGCCTCATCGATGAGTTCGCGGACGAGGTGTTCGATGCGGCGCAGGTTCATGCCGCCCGCGGGGTGCGTCAACGTGCTTGTCCCCACCTTGACGACAATGCGCTTCGCGTCGCGCAGGCGCGCACGCGTATTCACAGTTCAATCCTCGGATGATCAAAGTTTCGACGGAACAGCAGTCCGTTCCTGCCGATGACCTGCACAAGATTCGCATCCGCGCGCTCGGCGAGAACGGTAATCGCGTCCACCGGCGTATCGGGCGCATTTTGCAGGACGCGCACCTTGATGAGCTCGCGTTTCTTGATTGCCTCGCGTGCGGATGCAACGACGGCGGGGCTCACGCCCTCTTTGCCAATCATGACGACGGCATCCTCCGTCATGCCGAGGGAGCGCAGTTTGCGAATCTGTTTACCGGTCAGCGAATTGCGCAGCAAATTGTTTTCCTCCGTTAGTCCTGATAATCGAACGACATATCGCCGATATGAACGGTCATGCCCTCTTTGATGCCGCGCGCGCGCAGCTTCTCATCGAGCCCCTTGAGGCGCCAAATATACTGAAAGCGCCGCACCGCCTCATCGTTGTTGAAATTCGTCATCGCGACGAGCTTTTCAATCGCCTTGCCCGAGACGATGAAGTCCCCCGCATCGTTGCGTGAAATGGTGACTTTCTCGTCATCCTCCGCATTTTGGTCGTAAACGACAACCTCTTCTTCCTCCGTCTCGGGCGCCGGAACATAGGCATCCAGCCACGCCGCGACGCGGTCGATGAGCGTCTGCACGCCCGCGCGCGTCGCGGCGGAGATCTCGAAGAATTCGAGTCCTTCCTGCGCAGCGAGTTCGCGCAGCCGCGGCAGATGCTCTGCTGCGGAGGGCAGGTCGATTTTATTCGCAACGAGCATCTGCATACGCCGCGCGATCTTTTCGCTGTAGCGCGCCAGCTCCGCGTTAATCTTATGGTAGTCCTCGACGGGGTCGCGGCCTTCGATGCCCGAGGCATCGACGATGTGCAGAATGAGACGCGTACGCTCCACATGGCGCAGAAAATCGTGTCCAAGGCCAACGCCGTCCGCCGCGCCCTCAATGAGCCCCGGGATGTCCGCCATGACGAAACTCTTCTCATAATCCGTCTGCACGACGCCGAGCACGGGCGTAATCGTCGTAAAGTGATAGTCCGCAATCTCCGGCCGTGCCGCAGAGCACGCGGCGACAAGGCTGGATTTCCCGACGCTCGGATAGCCGACAAGCCCCACATCCGCGAGCAGTTTCAGCTCGAGGACAAGTTTACGGCTCTCTCCCGGCTCGCCGAACTCCGCGAATGTCGGCGCGCGGTTCGCCGCATTCGCGAACTTCGCGTTGCCGCGTCCGCCGCGTCCGCCGCGTACGATGACCGCCTCCGTATCGATCTCGGCGAGATCGGCAAGCACCTCGCCTGTCGTCTCGTCCGTCACAATCGTGCCGGGCGGAACATCGACATAGAGCGGCGGCGCATTTTTCCCATACTGATTTTTATACTCGCCGTTCTCGCCGTTCTTCGCCGTGAATTTCCGGTGAAACCGGAACGAGAGGAGCGTATTCAGATTGCGGTCGGCACGAAAGATCACGTCTCCGCCGCGGCCGCCGTCGCCGCCCGACGGTCCGCCCTTGGGCATGAACTTCTCACGGCGGAACGCCGATTTCCCGTGTCCGCCGTCGCCCGCCTTCGCCGTGATATGCGCGCGGTCTATAAACTGCATACGTCCCCCTATAGAAAAGAGCCTGCACCCCTAGGTACAGGCATCCGCATATTAGAGCAAATTAAACAGCGGCCTCCGCAAGCGGATACACACTGATCTGACGCTGATGGCGCCCCTTGCGCTCAAAAGCGACCTTGCCGTCAATCTTCGCAAAGATCGTGTCGTCCTTGCCGATGCCGACATTGTGTCCCGGATGGAAATGCGTGCCGCGCTGACGAACGATAATACTGCCCGCCGTCACATGCGTACCGGCCTGCTCCTTCACGCCGAGACGCTTGGAATGGCTGTCACGGCCGTTGCGTGTCGAACTGACGCCCTTCTTATGGGCAAAAAGCTGTAAATCAAACGAGAACAATATGTTCACCCCCTAATTTCGTAAATTTCTATGCCCTTTGGACTGATCTTTTCGATCTCGCGCAGCCCCATATACATGGTGCGCAGGATCGCCTCTGTGCATGCATCCGGCGGCCCGTTGAGCCGCATATTGAGATTCCCGCTCGCTATGTCATAGGTGACGGCGCGATGCAGATGCTCCATGATGCCAAGGAGAGCGGCTTGGGTCAGTGCGGATACGCCGGCGCAGACAATATCCTGTCCGTGCGCCGCCGTTCCGCTGTGTCCCGCAACGCGGCTCCCCGTAATCAGCCCTGCCTGATTGGTAAAGATATCGACTGTAATCACAAAGATTACGCCTCGATCTTCTCGATGACAACCTTTGTAAACGGCTGACGATGACCCTGACGCTTGCGGTAGTTGGACTTGGCCTTGTACTTGAAGACCAAAATCTTCTTGCCCTTGCCGTGCGCCATCACCTTGCCGGTCACCTTCGCCCCGTCCACCGTCGGACGGCCGACCTTAACGTCGCCGCCGTTAACGACGGTCAGAACCTCGTCAAAAACGACGGCTTCGCCTTCGCCTGCCTCGAGCTTTTCCACATAAATGGTATCGCCCTCTGCGACCTTGTACTGCTTGCCGCCCGTCTTTACGATTGCGTACATGAAAACACCTCCCTATATCGTTACTCGCCGGCTGCGGTTCGGAAGTTCCGATTTGAGACCTCGCCGCGCGGTTGGGAACGGGCATGCGCCCGAACATGCAGGAATACCTACGTCAAAGGATATTACCACACTCTCTATGTGCTGTCAATAGCGATGCTACTGTAATCTGTCGCCTTCCCCGTTCAATCCTTGCCCTGCACAATATACTTCGCGGAAAAGCGTGCAAGGATATCCAAGGTATGGTTCCTCTCATACGCAGAGATGCGTCGTATCGTTCATCAGCGTGATCGCTGCGAATCCGTCGTCCTCAAAGCGGATGCGGTTGACCGCCGTGTTGAACTGGGACACGTGCCAGATAGAACGCACGGGCATGGAGAGAATGTCGGCAAACAGAATGCGGATGGACGCCCCATGCGATATGAGCACCACGCGTTTTCCTTTATTTTCGGCCGCAATCGTACGGACGCGTCCCGCGACGCGGCGGCGGAATTCCTGGAAGTTTTCTATCCCCGGAATATCAATAGACTCCGGATCTCTGTAAAACATCTTCATCATATCCGGCGTTTCCTCGTTGATTTCGCTGAAATACCGCCCTTCCCACGCGCCGAAGTTCAGTTCTCTGAGCGCCGTGTCCCGCTCCACCGTGAGACCGAACCGCGCGGCAAGCGGCTGCGCCGTCTCCACCGCGCGTATGAGGTCGCTCGCATAGATTTTATCGACCGCATCAATCGCAAGATTCTGCCCGAGCAGCTCCGCCTGTCGTCGTCCTTCCTGGGAGAGCGGAACATCCGAATGGCCCTGAAACCGCCCCGTAATATTCCACTCCGTCTCCCCGTGACGAATGATGATAATTTCCGTCATTTCCCGGTCCCCTTCATCGTTTAAGCTCTAATCTCGCAGACAATGCCGCCCGAAATGAGGCGTGCCGTCTGCATGTACGCATAGCGCCCCGCAAACGCCTCCGCAATCTGCCGCGTCCGCCGCGCCACATCCGCAGCGGGCATATCCGATGTCCAAAGGACGCCGACGACCGTACCGCTGTGCGCGACGTTGACGCCGAGGGCTCCTTTTTCTTTGGCAAGCGCGATAAAATCATCCAAGCCCTCTTTGGGAAGATGCTCCTGATTCATGCACGCGCTCGCCGTCGCCGCCCGGCCGAGGAGAATTTCCTGCCGGTCCCCCTCCGTCCGGAAGGCTCTGTCCACCGTATTGAGGAGCTGCCGATATGTCTCATCTTGATTCCCGCCGCCGCGCTTGCTCTGGTAATAGGCGATCGTGTCCACTTCTCCGCCCACGTCGAAAATGGAAATGCTAATGAGCGGCACGTTGCGGTACTGACCGAAGAGCTCCCCCGTTGTGTGGCTGACATAGGAAAGCCCTTCAAAGGCGATGCCGTCGCTCGGCTCAATCGCAATCGCAATGTCCATGAGCTCGCACGCCGTCAGTTCCCGTCCGAAGGCACGAGCCGCGGCATAGGCGCATGCCGTAATATCCGCACTGGAGGATGCCATGCCCTTGCCCTGCGGCACTTCCGATTCGAGGCGCATCCCCCACGGCAGCGTTTCCTTGCCGATGAGTGCAAGAGCCCGCATAACCGCCTCCTGCGCCTTCGCCCCGAGACCATGCGTCCCCGTGAACGCGTCGGACACGGTCGCGGTCGCGTACACGCTGATAGGCGCGGTCACGAGAAACGGCGTCCCTGCAAGAGAGCCTTCGATCAATTCACCGCACGATGCGGGGGCTTTCACAATGATTTCCATAATGGCTCCAATCCTAAACACATCGTCTGCAGCGACAGAGAGACGAGATGCTGCTGCGTCGATATCACGGAAAATACCAGCAGCACAATCGTCTCCGTGAGTACGGTCGCGGCGCCGTAAACGTCGCCCGTCACGCCGCCGAGCTGCCCCGTGATAAATCGGCAAAACAGAATCGCAAACGCTACGCCCGCCGCGAGCGCAATCCATGCCCCTATGCCGAACGGCAAAACAACCAGCACGGTCGTCACTACGGCAATGAGCAGGGTTCGGCCGTCCGCCATATCCGCAAAGATTTTCCCCAGTCCGTCTTCGCGCGCATAGGGGAAACATGCAATAGAAAGCACCATAGCGAACCGCCCAATCACAGGCATCACGAAGACCGCCGGAACAATCAGCAGAGGGAACATATCGGCAAGCAGCGCATACTGAACGAACATCATCGAGACGACGGTTACCACGCCGAACGCCCCGACGCGGCTGTCCTTCATAATCTCAAGTTTCCGCGCCCGCTCGCGCCCCGAGAATACGCCGTCCGCCGTATCCATCAGCCCGTCGGCATGGAGCCCGCCCGTTAAGATGAGCGGCAGGAGCATGAGCAGAACGCTCGCGAGCGTATGCGCGCCGATAAAATAGAGCAACACATAGGCGACAGCCGCATAACATAAGCCAAGCCCCAATCCGACCAGCGGGAAAAAGCGCGTACTGCGCCCGAAGTCCTCCGCCGTCCATGCCGTCTGCCGCACAAGGCGAATCCGCGTGAGGAATTGAAGTCCGATCAAAAAGGAATGCATAAAGCGCCTCTAAACATAAAGAGAAAAAATATAATAAAAGAGCAGATAAAGAACCGTCGCCGTATTCATCAAACGAACCGCACCGAGGATATGTTTCGGCCTGATATCGACATGCGCGTCGCCCATATAGGCGCGGAAGTGTCTCTCGCCGAAGTAATAATTCTCACCGCCGAGGCGGATGTGCAGCGCCCCCGCAACGGGCGCCTCGGCGTATCCGCCGTTCGGGCTGGGGTGCCCCGCAGCGTCGCGCGCCATGATATACATCGCATTGCGGGCGTCGCAGCGGAGGAGGAAGGCTGCCATGACAAAGAGCATCCCCGTGATGCGCGCGGGGACAAAGCCGAGCACATCGTCCACACGCGCCGCCATGCGCCCGAAATAGAGGTAGCGGTCGTTTTTGTAGCCAATCATGGAGTCCATCGTATTCGCCGCACGGTAGAGCACGGCCAGCGGCACGCCGCCAATCGCAAAGAAAAAAAGCGGTGCAATCACGCCGTCCACCGTATTCTCCGCGATGGTCTCAATCACCGCGCGCGCAACATCCGATTCATCGAGGTTTGCCGTGTCGCGCCCCACAATCCAGGCGACGCGCTCCCGCGCCGCAGGCAGATTGCCGGCGGCGAGCAGCGCATAGATATCGCGCCCCGCCTTTCCGAGCATATGCGGCGAAATCGTAAAATAGAGCAGGATAACGCTGACGGCATCGACGCCCCACGATACGGGCAGCTGACGTGCGGCAATGAGAATACACTCGGCCGCACCGTAGGAAAAACAGAGAATGAGCGCCGTCAGCACGGCGCCCATTGCAAGTCGTCGCTCATTCCCGCCATGCGTCGGATAGAGCATACGCTCCAGCCACGCAATCAGACGTCCGAGCAGGGCGACGGGGTGCCACCTTGTCTGCGGATCTCCGAGTATGGTATCGAGAACGTACGCGCACATCGCGACAATAGTCGCACTCGTCATGCGTTTGCCTCCATACCGACAATCGACATCAGTTTCGCCATGTCGAGGCTCTCCCGTACCGTCTCTGCAAGACGGTCATAAGCGCGTTCTTTCCCCTCACGGTAGCGGTACTGCACCGAAAGAGCGGCCAGTCCCCGGCGCGCACGCAGACGGTTGATGATTGCCCGGCGCAGCGCATCGTCGTCAAAGATACCGTGGATATAGGTGCCGCAGACAAGTCCGTCCGCCGAGAGCGCGCCGTCGCGCACATCTGCCGGCCGGCCGCCTGCCGCCACAATCCGGAACGGGCGGTGAACATCCTCCGTAAAGATAGTCTCCCCCATGTGAATCTCATAGCCCGAGAGGTTCTTGCCCGGGATTTTTTCTCCAAGGAACGGGAAATCCGCGCATTCCGCCGTCACCTGACGAAGCCGCTTGTGTGCCGCGAACGTCGTCTCAATCGGCAGATAACCGAATCCCTCGATTTCATCATGCGCCGATTCCGTATGCAGCGGGTCGCATACTTTGCGCCCGAGCATCTGATAGCCCCCGCAGATACCGAAGAGCGGCGTCCCCGCAGATACACAACGGCGAATCGCGGTCTCAAGCCCCGTCGCGCGGATATGGAGCAAATCCTCGGTCGTATTCTTCGACCCGGGCAGGAGGATGAGATCGGGACTCCCCAGCTCCGCGGGCGTACTCACATAGTAAAGAGCAACATCCGGCTCGTCTGCGAGCGCGTCAAAGTCCGTGAAGTTCGACAGTTTCGGCGTGCGGATCACGGCAATGCGGATCCTGTCAGCCGCCGTATTACCTAAACCGCAGCTCTTCTCCTCAAGCGATACCGAGTCCTCCTCGTCGATGCCGAGCTGCTCGATATGCGGAACAACGCCGAGGACGGGCTTGCCCGTCTTTTCCTCAAGGAATTTCAGCGCTGGGGTCAGGAGGGTCACATCGCCGCGGAACTTGTTGATCACAAGCCCCTTAACGAGTGCCCGCTCCTCTTCGTCGAGCAGTTCGAGCGTTCCGACGAGAGAAGCGAGTGCCCCGCCGCGGTCGATATCGGCAATGAGCAGTACGGGTGCCTGCAGATACTTTGCCACCCGCATATTGACGATATCGTTTGCCTTGAGGTTGATTTCGGCGGGGCTGCCCGCCCCCTCGACGACAAGGAGTTCGTATTCGTCTTGGAGCCTCGTAAGCGCGTCTTCCACCGCGTCCCACGCCTTGAGAGAGTATCCCTTATGATATTCGCGGGCGCTCATGTTGCCGACGGGTTCGCCCATGATGACGACCTGCGACTGTGCGTTTCCCGTCGGTTTCAGCAGCACGGGGTTCATATCGACCATCGGCGCGAGCCCCGCCGCCTCCGCCTGCGCGACCTGCGCACGCCCCATCTCGCGCCCGTCGAGGGTGACGTAGGAGTTCAGCGCCATATTCTGCGCCTTGAAGGGGACGACGCGCCGCCCCTCCTGTCGAAAGATACGGCAGAGCGCTGTCGTCAGAATACTTTTCCCAACATGGGAGCTCGTCCCCATCAGCATGATGCTCTTGGCCATACTAAATATCCTCCGCCAGTTTCTGGATGTCCACGGCGAGCCCGCAGGTCACGAGATAAACCTTGTCCGCATGTGCGGCCAAGCGTTGATTCGCGAGCCCCGCCATATCGCGGTAGAGGCGCGCAAGCCTGTTCTCCGGAACGATGCCCGTCCCGACCTCGTTCGTCACAAAGACGGTCGTACCGTCCGCCGCCTGCGCCGCGCAGATGAGTTCGTCTATGCGCGAGAGCACACGCCCCGCAAACGCATCCGCCTGCTGCTCCTCCTCGGAATACCGCAGGATATCGTTGCTGAGGAACATCGTAATACAGTCAAAGAGAACGACCCCATGCCGCGCACCCGCCTCACGAATCGCCGCAGCCGCCTCATAGGGCGCCTCGTAAGTCGTCCAGTCCGCAGGGCGGCGGGACCGGTGGAGCCGCACACGCCGGCGCATCTCCTCATCGTAGACTTGCGAGGTTGCAATATAGGCGACGGAGGTATTCCGCTGTGCCGCGCAGTGCGCCGCATAGCGCTCTGCAAACGTAGATTTTCCCGAGCGCGCGCCGCCCGTCACAAGAATCATCTGTCCCATGTGCGGCATGCCTCCACAAACGACGCGGCCGCCGTCGGACAGCCGGCAAAGTGCAGATGGAGATAGCTGCCGAGCGTCCGATGAAGAGCGCGCCCCGCCGGATATTTCGTCCTGCTGCGCATCTTGGTAAAGGTGAAGGGGCGCGCAGCTCCCTCGATCTCCCCCTCTTCCACGGAGAAATGGAACTCATGTCCATGCAGCGAGAGCCCCGCCGCACCGAATACGGTATCTATATTCTGCACCGCATCCACATAGCCGACCGTCTGCAGTTTTTCTGTCATACGTGCCGTACCGGAGAATACGCCGGCCATCGCATGCGGTGTCCCCGCAAAGTCGACGAGCGTCTCCATCAGATACATATAGCCGCCGCACTCGGCGTAGACGGGCATACCCCGCCCCGCCGCCGCACGGATGGACGCGCGCATCGACGTATTCGCCGCGAGCTGCGCGGCAAACATCTCGGGAAAGCCGCCGCCGATGATAAGGCCGTCCACCCGGGGCAGCTCCGCATCATGGAGCGGGCTGAATGGAACGAGCTGCGCCCCGTGCGCCTCAAGTTCGGAAAGGCTGGCGGCATAGTAAAAGGAAAATGCGTCGTCGCGCGCAATCCCGATGCGGCAGGACGGTTCTGCACTCCGCCGCGCAGCCGGCACATACGAAAGCGACGGCGCGCTGCGCGTAAGCTCTATGATGCGCGCAATATCCAGCCCCGCCTCCACCTGTGCGCCAATCGCGCGGATTGTCTCAGCCGCCTCATTTTCCTCGACGGGCGTGAGGCCAAGATGACGCTCGGGCAGCGCAAGCGCGGCATCGCGCCGCAGCGCGCCAAAAACGGGCATATCGATGCCCGTCATTGCCGCGCGTATCATCTCTTCATGCGTCGCGCTCCCGAGGCGATTGATAAGCACGCCCGCGAGATTGACGTCCGCATCATAGGTACGGAACCCGAGCGCCGTCGCCGCCGCCGATGCGCCGACCGATTTTGCATCGATGACGAGCAGCACCGGCGCATGCAGCGCCTTTGCAATCGATGCCGTCGAACTGATGCCGCTCTGCCCGCCGTCGTAGAGCCCCATAACCCCCTCGATCACGGCGATATCGGCGCCCTCGCATTCGCGTGCAAATATCTCTGTGAGACGAGATTCCGGGACGAGCCATGTATCGAGATTATGCCCCGCGCGACCGCTTGCCATTCGGTGGTAGCCGAGGTCGATATAGTCGGGTCCCACCTTGAACGACTGCACGGTCAGCCCCCGCGCCCGAAGGGCTGCAAGGAGCCCCGTGACGAGCGTTGTCTTGCCACCGCCCGACTGCGTTGCCGCAACGACGATACGGGGTATGTTCCACTCCATACGTGCTCCTCCCGCCCGATTACGGACGCGTATTGTCGATCAGATACATCATCGCGTTGACCGCAGCTGCCGCGATGGGGCTGCCGCCTTTTGTCCCCTCCACCGTGATATAGGGAACGATGCCGTTTGCCGCAAGCTCAGCCTTCGACTCCGCGGCGCCGACAAAGCCCACGGGAATCCCCACGATGCAGGCGGGGCGAATCCCCTCTTCACGTACCATGCGCAGCACCTCGAAGAGCGCCGTCGGCGCGTTGCCGATGGCAACGATGCTGCCGTTCAGATTCTTGCCGAATTGACGCATCGCGATCATCGAGCGCGTGATCCCCTCCCGCTTCGCACGTGCGGCGACATCGGGATCGGCAACGAGACAGTGTACCTCCCCGCCGAAGGAGGCGAGTTTCTTCTTATTGATGCCCGTGCGCACCATTTCAACGTCGGTGTAGACGTGCGCTCCCTTGCGCAGCGCATCCATCGCAACGGCAATTGCCTCCGGATGCACGCGGATAATCGGCGCGTAGCCCACATCCCCCGACGCGTGAATGAGACGCGAATATACCTTCGTCGCAGCCTCATCCAGTCCGAGTGCCGCGAGATGCGGTACGATCAGCTCCATACTGCGGTTTTCAATTGCCATCGGCTCTTTAATAAAATCCATTGTTATTCTCCCATTCTTCCTTATGATTCCTTGATGGAATCGACAAATTCCCGCACTTCCTCAAAGGTGTGCGCAAGATTCGGATAATCCAGCACGGGGCGGTCAATGACGATGACGGGCAGTCCGAGGTCTTCCGCCGCTTGGAATTTTTCATCCGTACCGCCGACCATACCGCTGTTCTTTGTCACAATGACATCGGCCCCGTACTTCTCATACATGCTGCGGTTCAATTCCCGCGAAAAAGGGCCCTGCATCGCGACGATCTGCGCGGGCGTCAGCCCGAGGTCCTCGCAGAGCGCGATCACCTCCGCCGTCGGCAAAACGCGCGCAATAATCGTACGGTCTTTGAGTGTCGGTGCCTTCACAAAGCGCTCGAGATTCCGGCTTCCTGTGGTTAGGAACACCGTTTTCCCAAGACACGCAGCGGTTTCACATGCCTCTTCGTAGCTGTGTACGAGATGTACGTTCTCATAGGATATATCTGTCACATCGCGCTCGTAGCGGATATAGGGCAGACCGGCCGCCGTACAGGCCGCCATCGCGTTACGCGAGACATTGACCGCGTAGGGATGCGTCGCATCCACAAAAATGCGAATGTCGTGCTCCTTAAAAAAATCGAGCAGTCCGTCCTCGTCGAGCGGCGTATCGTTGATGATCAGATTCCCGCCGCCTGCGGTGCGCTGCGCGGCAAGGAGCTGTTCCCCATAGGAACTCACAACCGACGCCGCCACGTCGTGTCCGGCGGCGCAGAGGCGTCGTACCAGTTCCCGTCCGTCCTGCGTGCCGGACGCAACGAAAATCAAAGTCCCGGCTCCCGTTTCTGATAGCCGCGCGGCGTAATCATCCAATCCCCCACGGAGCGCGTCTTGGAGTTGCCGATAATCACGAGCGAGAACATATTGATATCCTCTTTCGTAAAGCTGCCGAGCGTCGAGATGAGCACCGCCTCATTCTCACGGCTTGCGCCCGTCACGACGCCGACCGGCGTCTCGGGAGAACGATGATGCAGGAAAATATCCTGCACCGCATTGATCTGCCCCACGCGTTTATTGCTCCGCGGGTTATAAAGCGCCGCGACAAAATCCCCCTTTGCCGCAAGTTCCGCACGCTCTTGGATAATCTCCCACGGCGTGAGCAAATCCGAAAGACTGATCACAACGAAGTCGTGCATAATCGGCGCGCCGAGCAGCGCGGCCGCCGCGCTCATTGCCGAAACGCCGGGAACGATCCCGCCGAACTCCGGACGCGCCGTCTCGTCGATCTTGACAAGCAGTTCAAGCACGAGTCCCGCCATACCGTAGATGCCGGCATCGCCGCTCGAGATGACGACCACGTTCTCACCGTCCATCGCTTCCTGAATCGCCGCACGACAGCGGTCAATCTCCTGTGTCATGCCCGTATCGAGGACCTTCTTGCCCTCAACGATCTCCGCAATCAGATCCACATAGCGCTTGTAGCCGACGACGACCGAAGCCTCTTCGATCACACGCCGCGCACGGTACGTCATGTCGTCAAGGCTGCCGGGGCCGATGCCCACAACACTTATTTTTCCCATAAGAGTGCCACCGTCACTTTCCCTAATACTGTCCTGCCGAGCGCCATACGCCCGCCGTTATTTCCCGCCGCGCAGAGCGCCGCCGCCTCGGACACATTCCCGACGCCGATCGTCCGCTTGACAAAATCGGACTCTTTCAGCCCGTATCGTTCGACCATATGCGCGAGCTCGCCGCGCGTGTAAAAGATAATCTCCCGCCCGAGCGTCCGCGCGGCTGCGAGAAGGCCTTCTTCCTCACGCTTGACCTCCGTGCTTGCAAGGAGGTCAATGCAGGATACATTCCGCCCAATCTGCCCGCACGCCTCGTTCAGCGCCCGGAGGATATCGTCCTCCGGCACACCTGCGCGGCACCCGACGCCCGCAATGAGACGGCGCGGCGTCAGATAGAGCGTGCGATCCGGCACCTCCGCCGGAACACGCTCCGGCAAGGTGATGATGACGCGGTACCGCCCTTCCTCTACGGGCGAAAGTTCTTCCCGAAAACGTACCGTTGAGATATGCGCGCCGCGCAGTTCCGCTTCGTAAAAATCACACTGCGTCAGCGCCGCATCGAGGAAATAGTCGATATGCTTTCCCTCAAGCAGCGCGGTGTTGAGCACCTGTATTGCCGCTTTCGGCACGGGACGCAGCGCGAGCCGCGCGGCAACCGCATCGGGAGCGCGCACGCCGGTCACGTCGGTCGCCGTCGTAATGACGGGATCGGCGCCGATCGCCGCACAGAGTTTTTGTGTGCATGCATTCGCGCCGCCGACATGTCCCGATAGGAGACTAATCCCATGCCGTCCCTGCTCGTCGAATACGAGCACGGCGGGATCATACAGTTTGCTGTCGATATAGGGCGCGATCATGCGGACGACGATCCCCGTCGCCATGACGCAGACGAGCGTATCATAACGCCCAAACGCATCCCGTATCGCATCCGCAAGCCGTCGGAAATACTGCGCTTCGCATTCCGCGGGCACATGTCCCCGCAGCCGCTCGGGGAAAAAGAGCGTTCCGGCGCTGTCAAGCGCATCATAGAGATGCAGCGCAAGCCGTATCCCGCCCGTCGTCAGCGCAAAGAGCGCCGTTCTCATTTCTTCGCGTCCCGGAACATATGCGAGAACCCGGCGTCATAGAGACGCGAGAGATCGTATTCCGTATTGAGACAGTCGCCGACGACGATCATTGCCGTACGGTCGATATCCTCCGATGCCACCTGCTTTGCAATCGTCTCGAGCGTACCGCGCAGAATCTTCTGCTCCGGCCACGTCGCGCGCTGCACAATCGCAATCGGCGTCGTGATCTCATAGCCGCCCGCCGTAAGCTCGGCAACAACTTCATCGATCATCGAAATCGAGAGGAAAATACACATCGTCGCATGGTGCGCGGCGAGGCTGCGCAGCTTCTCGCGCTCCGGCACGGGGGTCCGCCCCTCGTTGCGCGTGATGATGACCGTCTGCGAGATCCCGGGCAGCGTATACTCCTGCCGGAGCGCCGCCGCCGTCCCGAGGAAAGAACTGACGCCCGGCACAACGTCGTATTCGAATCCGCGCTTTTTCCATGCGTCCATCTGCTCCTGGATCGCACCGTAGATTGCGGGATCCCCCGTATGCAGACGCACTGTCATCTTCCCTTCAGACTCCGCGCGCGCGATGACCTCGACAACCTCGTCGAGCGTCATATGCGCCGAGTTATGAATATCCGCATCCTTTTTGCAGTAGTCCAGCAGCGCGGGGTTGACCAACGAGCCCGCATAAATCACGACATCCGCCGCCGCAAGATAGCGCGATCCCTTCACTGTAATAAGTTCGGGGTCTCCGGGGCCCGCGCCGACAATATGAATCATCTGCTCTCCTCACTTTCTCTCCGCCGTAATGATATAGATCGGATTGAGCGCCTTCGCCATATCGTAGGGACCGACGCGCTCCAGCCGATTGATCTGTACCTGTATCGCCTCATAGGAATAAACATCCTTATGCGCATGGAAATAATCGAGACACGCGGCAACCGTCTGCATCGTGATCGCATTCGCCACAATACGTCCGGCCGGGCGCAGCCGCGCGCCGACGATATCGAGGATATCCGCAAGTTTGCGCCCGCTCCCGCCGATAACGGCCGCGTCGAGCTCCGGCAGTCCCGCGAGCGCATCGGGCGCGGTCCCTTCGACCACGGAAATATTTGCGACGCCGAATTTATTGGCATTCTCCGCGATGAGCGCAATCCCTTCGGGATTCTTCTCAATCGCATACACATGCCCCTGCGGTGCAAGCCGTGCCGCCTCAATGGAGATCGAGCCTGTCCCCGCGCCGACGTCGTAGACGACGGCATCCGGCGCGATCCGCGCCTTAACGAGCGTTAGAACGCGAATCTCTTCTTTCGTCATGGGCACCTTCCCGCGAACGAAAGCTTCGTCTTTGATTCCAATATTCATCACGTATTCTCCCCATCCGCACAAACAATAATAACGCCATGTCCGGCAGGCGCTTCGTGCATTGCCGCACCGAGCGTCGTTTCCTCAATATGCTCGTCCGCATAGGAAAGGCGCGTACAAATATACATGCGGTCGGTGTCATGCCAACCGGAGTCAAGCAGCCGCGCCGCAATCGTCCGCGAGTTATTCTGCCCGTCCGTCAGCATACCGAGCACTGCCGACGGCGCATATCTTAATTCTTCGGGCAGCGGCTCCCGCCCGTGAAAACTCAGGAGACGCGCGCCGTGCCACGGCAGCGCGAGCCGTGCAAAGGCAAGCTGGAGCGAGCCGATGCCCGGAACGACCTCGATTTGACGAATGGGAAACGTGCGTCTAAGCGCATCCAGCAGCGAGTAATACCCGGGATCTCCGGAAACCATCGCCACAACATCGTCCTCGTCGAGCGAAGTACGGATGAAGTCGAGCACGGCGGGAATATCCGCGCCGATGGCGCACTCCTTTGCCCGCCCGTTCGAATAATCCGCGAGGGCGCGGCGCCCGCCCACTAGGATACGCGCATTTTCGATATAATTCTGTGCTTTTGGCAAAAGATAGGAAGAATCTCCGGGGCCGATGCCCACAACGATAATCTTATGCTCCATGCTCAAAGCCTCCAGCCGTGTTCGCGGGCAATCGCACGGGCAGCGTCATCCACACCGAGAATATCGCCCGCAAAGTTCACCATAATCGCACCGACGCGCACCTTTCCGAAAAGGTACCGCTCCGCACGCACGTGAACCCGCTCTGCAATCGCCGCGCAGACGGCTTCCGAGAGCCCCGCCGCCGCGATGCATTCCATCGCGTCCTCCGTCGTATTGGAGGACAGAATCGTACGAACGCCCTCGGTGCTCAAGCCCTCGGCAGCCGCATAGGCGGCGAGTGTCTCAAGGCGTGCGTCCGCAACGCGGTTATGCGTGTGGAACACGCCCGCCGCAATCTTCACAAGCTTGCCCGTATGCCCGAGGATGACGATATTCTTCGCCTCGCGCTCTGCCGCACGGTCGAGCATAAAGCCGATAAAATTGCTCGTCTCAACAACGGCCTCCTGCGGCACGCCGATGGTCAGCGCGATGCGCTCCCCGATCTTGCCGGGCACGAATACCAGCGTGTCCATCCCGGCGGCGAGCGCCACATCGATCTGCGGTACGAGAGAATCCTTGAACGCCTCCTCCGACATCGGACGCAGCACGCCCGTCGTACCGATCACGGAGATGCCGCCCTCGATGCCGAGCACGGGATTGAGCGTTTTCTTCGCGAGCTCGACCCCCGCGGGAATCGAGATGGTAACCACGGCGCCGAAATCTTCCGTTCCCGTCATCTCAGCCACGACGCGGCGAATGAGCTCGCGCGGCCCCTTGTTGATGGACGGTTCCCCCACGGGGAGACTCATGCCGCGTTTCGTTACCGTACCGACCCCCTCGCCCGCGCGGAACTCGATCCCGTCGAGGTCGTCGCGCGGGGTCAGCGTCGTAAACACGGACGCGCCGTTCGTTATGTCGGGATCGTCTCCCGAAAACTTGACGACTTCCGCGCGGATCCCGTCCGGCGTCACAGCGACCTCCTTAACGGGAATCGTGAGCGGCGTGCCGTCGAGCGCCGTAAGCGCAACCTCGTGCCAATCCTCGCCTGCACGGAATAAAAAAGCCGCCTTAACCCCTGCGGCCGCGCATGCGCCGGTCGTATATCCGCTGCGAAGTTCTGCCTTTTCCATATCCCGCCTCATTCTACCAGAAAACAGGATTATTATAACATTCTTCCCTGAAAATGAAAAGGGAGCGCCGCGCTTTTCGCGCAACGCTCCCGAACGAACTCTTATATATGACGGTAGAGACCGATGACCTTGCCCATGATCTGCACATCCTTCTCGTAGAACGGCTCCATCGAGTCGTTCTCCGGCTGCAGACGAATACAGGTCTTCTCGCGGTAAAAGCGCTTCACCGTCGCCGTCTCGCTGTCGATCAGCGCAACGACGATGTCGCCGTTATTCGCCGTCGGCTGCTGACGCACCAATACAAAGTCGCCGTCAAAGATGCCGGCATTGATCATGCTGTCGCCCTGGATCCGCAGCATGAACACATCCTCCGCCGTGCCCAGGAGCGCACGGGGAAACGAGAATACCTCCTCCACGTTCTGCTCTGCGAGGATGGGCTCGCCCGCCGTCACAGTACCGACGAGAGGGATGGGGATGGTTCTGCCCCACGGATTCTCTCCCATGATGTCAATCGCACGGGGTTTCGTCGCATCGCGGCGGATCGCTCCGTTCTCCTCGAGCATAGCGAGATAGCGGTGCACGGTCGAGCTGGATTTCAGCCCGACCGCGGTGCCGATCTCACGCACCGACGGCGGATATCCCTTGTCGATCAAGAAGTCCTTAATGTACTGTAGTATCTCAGACTGACGTCTCGTGGATATTCTCGTTTTCTTCACAGCCCATACCCCCTCGTAGAATCACGCACATACTATTGAGGTCATTGTATCACATATACGTTCTAAAAAAAAGAGGGTTCCTGCAAAAAAATTCAAAAACCCATCAATTCGTATCAAATTTTTGCTCGGCATCATGCAGAATGCCGTCACGCCGTTTCTTCGACGCCGTGAAATAATCGTAAATCGCCGCGCGATCTCCCGTTTCGACGGCATCGGCAACCGTCCCGAGAATCGCCCGCATCTCATGCAGCGCGTCGACAATCGGCCGACGGTTCGTCATACAGATGTCCGCCCACATATCGGCATTGGAGGAGGCAATACGCGTCGTATCCTTGAACCCGCCGCCGATGAGCTTGAGGCAGGAATCAAGGTCGTCGCCGCTGCGGTTGAGCAGCGTAACGAGCGCGGCGGCCGCGAGGTGCGGCACATGACTGATCACGGCGGCGCAGCGGTCATGCCGCGCGAGATCGAGGGTCGTAAAGTTAGCGTCCGTATCATGCAGGACGTTCATTAAGCGCTCCATCACCGCCTGCGGTACCGCGGGATCATCGATGATCACATAGGCCTTGCCGCGGAAAAGCTCCTTCGTCGCCGCCGCGACGCCGCTTTGCTCCCGTCCCGTCATGGGGTGTCCCGCGACATAATAGATGTTTGGCGGCAGAATTTTTTTCAGTTCCTCGCACAGGAAGCCCTTCGTACTTCCCGCATCCGTGAGGATCGCGCCGTCTTTGAGGAACGGCAGAATACGCCGCACCATCGGCACGATCTGCAGAACGGGCGGACTCAGAAAAACGATATCCGCATCGCCGACAACGAAGGCAAGATCGGCAGACGCCGCATCCACCGCTCCCATCTCCACCGCGCGGCGCATGGATTCCTCCGTCCTGCACAGTCCCGTAATACGGATCGCGTCGCCGCGTTTATCCTTCAGACAGAGCCCGAGCGAGCCGCCGATGAGTCCGACGCCGATGATGGCGAGGTTCGTCATACTCATACGCTGCGCCCGACGGCGGGCGCAATCTGACGGACCTCGTCCATGAGCATTTCGAATTTCCGCGGAATGAGGCTCTGGTCGCCATCCGATAGTGCCAGTTCGGGATGACAGTGTACCTCGATGATGAGGCCGTCGGCACCGACCGCGACGGAAGCGCGGGCAATCGGGCGTACCATCCGCCAACGCCCCGTTCCGTGACTTGGATCCGCGACGACCGGAAAATGCGTCAGTTCCTTGAGCGCTGCGACCGCATTGAGATCCATCGTATTGCGCGTGTAGGTCTCGAACGTGCGGATCCCGCGCTCGCAGAAAATGATGTTCTCATTGCCGCCCGAGGCGATGTACTCCGCCGCGTTCAGCCACTCGCTGATGGTCGCCGACAGTCCGCGCTTAAAGAGCACGGGTTTCTGTGACTTGCCGATCGCCTTGAGCATTTGGAAATTCTGCATATTGCGCGCGCCGATCTGCAGGAGGTCGGCATATTCGGACACCATCTCGAGGTCGTCCTTGTCCACAATTTCGGTGACGACGCGCAGCCCCGTCTTATCCGCCACGTCGCGCAGAATCTTGAGTCCCTCGAGCCCGAGCCCTTGAAAATCATAGGGGCTTGTGCGCGGCTTAAAAGCGCCGCCGCGGAGGAACTGTGCGCCCGCTTCCTTCACTTTGACCGCGACCTCATAGAGCTGATCGTAGCTCTCGACCGAACACGGTCCCGCCATGATCGCGAGCTGCTCTCCGCCGACAGGGAATCCCGCCACATCGACAATCGTATTCGCGGGGTGGAAATCGCGGCTGACGAGCTTATACTTTTCCGTAATGCGAACGGTTTTTTCAACGCCTTCCATCATGTTCATTTCGAGAGCCGAGATGGCCTTTTTATCCCCGATCACGCCGATGATCAGCCGATCTTCGCCCCGCGACGGATGGATATGCAGACCTGCCTGCTCGATTTTCGCCATGACTCGGTCCACATTCTCCTGTGTCGCGCGCGGGCTCATAACAACAATCATAATAGATTCCTCCTACTGCCTTATCACAGCCTATGGACTGCGGGCGCTCAATCTCCGTTAAGCGGCGCTCGGACATACGGGAGCGAGCGGGCACTCTGCGCAGAGTGGCTTTCGCGCCTTACATATCCTACGTCCGTGCAAAATTAACCAATGATGCGCGTCGCTCCAATCCTCTCGGGGGATCGCCTTCTGCAGCCCCTTCTCCACCTCGAGCGGCGTCTTCCCGACCGCGAGATGCAGCCGATTGGACACACGGAACACATGGGTGTCGACCGCGATGGCGGGCGTATGAAAAGCGACGCTCATCACGACGTTCGCCGTCTTTCGCCCGACGCCCGGGAGTTTTTGCAGCGCCTCGAAGTCTGCCGGAACCTCGCCGCCGTATTCTCTCAGCAGGATGTCGCAGGTCTCAAGGATATGCTTTGCCTTCATGCGGAAAAAACCGCAGTCATGAATCGCCGTCTCGAGCTGCGCCTGTCCGAGCCCCGCAATCGCCGCGGGCGTATTCGCGCGCGGAAAGAGACGGCTCGTCACAATATTGACGCGGGCATCCGTACACTGCGCGGATAAAATCACCGCGACGAGCAGTTCGAACGGGCTAGCGAAGTGGAGTGCCGGCTGCGCGTTCGGATAGGTCTCGCGAAGAATGCGGAGCTGTTCCGCCTTAATTGCTTTCGTTACTCTCATAAATATCAGTCTGTCATATCAATTCGTTAAAGAACGCGTCGGCGCCGGAATCCGCCCACCGCGCGCAATGAACGCCGCGGAGCTGAACGCGCTGCGCACAGGCACAATCGGAGAATAACCGAGGAGTCCGCCGAAGGAGACGCCCTCGCCGACCTTTTTCCCCGGCACGGGGATGACGCGCACCGCCGTCGTCTTATTGTTGACCATGCCGATGGCTGCCTCGTCCGCGATGATGCCTGCGATCGTCGCGGCGGGCGTATCGCCTTCAATCGCGATCATATCGAGGCCGACCGAGCAGACACAGGTCATCGCCTCGAGCTTTTCAATAGAGAGGCTGCCGCGCTGTACTGCGTCAATCATCCCCTCATCCTCGCTCACGGGGATGAACGCCCCCGATAGGCCGCCGACATGAGAGCTTGCCATCAGCCCGCCCTTCTTTACCGCATCGTTTAAGAGGGCGAGCGCCGCCGTCGTCCCCGGCGCGCCGCACGCCTCCAGCCCCATCTCCTCGAGGATGCGTGCGACACTGTCCCCGACCTCGGAGGTCGGCGCGAGGGAGAGGTCGATGATGCCGAACGGCACGCCGAGACGGCGCGATGCCTCGCGGGCAACAAGCTGTCCAACACGCGTGATCTTGAACGCCGTGCGCTTGACCGTCTCGGCGATCTCTGTGAAGTCCGCCCCTTTCAGCTCCTCAAGCGCATGCTTGACGACGCCCGGGCCGCTGACGCCGACGTTAATCACGCGGTCGCCCTCGGCAACGCCGTGGAATGCGCCCGCCATGAACGGATTATCTCCCGGCGCATTGCAGAACACGACGATCTTCGCGCAGCCGATAGCCTCCTGCTCACGCGTCAGTTCCGCCGTGCGCTTAATCATATCCCCCATCTCGCGCACGGCATCCATATTGATGCCGGCCTTCGTCGAGCCGATATTCACCGACGCGCAGACGATATCCGTCGCCGCCATCGCCTGCGGAATCGAGTCGATAAGCACCCGGTCGCCGTGGGCGAAGCCCTTCTCCACGAGCGCCGAGAACCCGCCGATGAAGTTCACGCCGACCGCCTTGCCCGCGCGGTCAAGCGCCTCCGCGACAGGCACGAAGGAATCCGTTTGGCAGGCGTCCGCCGCAATCGCAATCGGCGTCACGGAGATGCGCTTGTTGATGATGGGAACGCCGTACTCCGCCTCGATGTCTTCTCCCGTACGCACAAGGAACTCCGCCGCATGCGTAATCTTCTCATACACATTCCCGCAAAACTTTTCGATGTTTGGATGTGCACAGTCCCGCAGCGAGATGCCCATTGTAATGGTTCGCACGTCGAGCCGGTTCTCCGTAATCATTCGGTTGGTTTCCCGAATATCCTCAAAAGTAATCACTCTGCCGCTCCCCGCCTAGACGCTGTGCATCACTTGAAAGATTTCCTGATGCTGCAGCTTGATTTCAAGGCCGTATGCTGCGCCCTTTTCACGCAGGAGCGCCTGCAGTTCCTTCAGCCGAATGTCCGAATCATCCGGCATCTCGGCAATCATGACCATATTGAAAAAACTGTCCATGATGTTTTGGTTCACGTTCACAATGTTGACACGCTGCTCCGCGAGAACCCCGCTCACCATCGCCACGATACCGACTTGATCGCGCCCGACGATCGTCACAACCAGCTTCATCTTCGCCACTCCTCACAGATAAAAATATGTCCCATTATATCAAATCCCCCCCATAAAATAAAGCCTCGCATCGCTGCCAATTCTTATATGATCAAATCCCTTTTTGAATAAAAAAGGCGGCCGTACTATCTGAAACGCGGTACGAGCCGTCTTTTTCAATCCGCCTGCCTAAATTTTCCGTTTTGGACGTGAAGGCCGGCGTCGGAACTATCAAAAGCCCAGTTCCCCCTGATGCCGCTGCATGCCTTCTATTGTGAGCCGCATCACCTCGCCCGGCTCCATTCCGAGCTTCTCAATACCGCGCGTGATGATCTCACGGCTGCATCCCGCGGCGAATCGTTTATCCTTGAACTTTTTCTTGAGAGACTTAACCTCCATACCGTCAAGCCCCTCCGGCCGCATCCGCGCATAGGCGTGTATGATTCCCGTCAGTTCGTCCACGGCAAAGAGACTGCGCTCCGTATCGCTCTCGGGCTCATACTCCTCCGTTGTGATGCCATACCCGTGCGAGATGATCGCGCGGATATCCGCCTCGTCGACACCCTCCGGCACAAGCATCTCGCGAACGTGCCGGCAATGCTCGTCAGGATATTTCTCATAATCCACGTCGTGTAGCCAGCCGATTGCCGCCCAGTGCGCCGCATCGCCGCAAAAATGCTCCGCCATACGCTCCATCGCCGCAGAGACTGCCGCCGCATGGGTAAAGAGATGCTCTTCCGTCGTATGTTTAGCGAGGATTTCCTTCGCCTGTTCCAATGTCAGCCGTGCCATACAAAGACCTCCCATACGTTTATTTTAACGCATTCATTCAAAAAAAGAAAGCCGGCAGACGCTCTCTTTTATGTTAGTACGGTCTTGTTTCACACGACATATTTATGTCATGCGGCCATTAAAATATCTATCTTTCATAGACGGAACCGTGCCCATATAAAAAGCATTCCCAACGGATAACATGTTGAGAATGCCTTTTCTTAACAGGCGCGCGCTATTCAACGTAATAGACGCGGTTCGGTCTGCGCGCGGGCGGTTTCGGCAGTATGCAGTCCATGTAGCCGAGCGCACAGTGTCCGACCCCCTCGTAGTCGCCTTCGATGCCGAGAGAACGCAGGAGTTCCCGGTAGGCCGGCTCCTCGAACTCCTCGCGCGCGCGGTTGATCCAAATACTGCCGAGGCCGAGCGAATGGGCGGCAAGCATGAGGTTTCCGATGACGAGGCTGCCGTCGCGGACACCGTTGCCCCAATCCCTCGGGGCAAGTACAATGAGAACCGCGGGCGCACCGTAGAAGGGATCGTGCCCTTCTTTCCAGCCGCCGATGCGACAGTTGTCGCGTGCAAGCTTTGCGCGCAGTTCCGGCTGCGTGACGGCAATGACGATCGGCGACTGCTTTCCTTTGCCGCTCGCAGCATAAAGACCGGCCTCGATGACCTGATCGATGAGTTCCTTCGGCACAGCGTCCGACTTGAACTTCCGAATGCTGCGGCGTTCGATCATCGCCTTAATAACTTCATTCATGTCCGATTCCTCCTCTGTCGAAGTTCTTTTACAATCCTTGCGACGAGCGCCGTTCGTGAGAACGGCGTGATGACGTAGTAGCCGTCGATATAGGGTTCGATGTCCGCCGCGATCTCGAGGGAGAGTTTCACTGCCAGTTCCTCTGCCGCCGTGCGGTCAAGGCCGCGGTACATGTCGATAATGCGCTCTTCGACGTGAATGCCGGTGATCTCGCTCTCCATGTAGCGCGCGTTGCGCTCGCTGACAACGGGCATGATGCCGCCGAGGAGGAGCGCCTCGGGGAAGGTCTCGCGCACGGCGCGCATATTTTCCTTGGCATGTTCGCTGAGGACGGGCTGGGTAAAGAACCCCATCATGCCCTCCTCAACCTTCTTCTTCGCGAGGTTGATCTGCGTGCCGAAGAATTTTGCGTTGACGTTGAGCGCGCCGAAGATGTGGAATGGCACGACTTCGCCGCGATTGCCGAGACTCGTGATAAAGGAGGCGAGCTTGCGCGAGTTGAACTGATAGACGCTCTTGACTTCGTCCCGCTCCGCCGTCGGGATGGGGTCGCCCGTGATGGTGATGATGTTGTGCACGCCCTCGGCGCTCAGACCGAGGAGAAGCGACTTGATGGCGTTGAGGTTGCGGTCGCGGCAGGTCATATGAGGAATCGGCTCAATGCCGAGTTCCCTGTGCAGCCGCCCTGCAAGCATCGCCGCATCCATACGTGCGCGCGCGATGGGATTGTCCGCAATGGTGACGGCATCGACGCCCGCCGCTATGAGTTCCCGTGCGCCCTCCATGAATTTGTCCGCGTTGCCGGTCTCGGGCGGGTCAAGTTCGACGGCGATGGGCTTCACGCCCGATTTGAGCGCCTCGTAGAACGGGCTTTTCGGCAGCGCCGCGATGCGCAGCGGCGCTTCCTCGTCCTCCTCCGGCGCGATATCGCCTTGTGCCGCGAGCGCATCGCAGAGGGCCTTGATATGTGCGGGCGTCGTGCCGCAGCAGCCGCCCAGGATGGCAACGCCATCCCGCCGAGCGGCGGCGAGGCTCGAGCCGAAGTAATCGGGCGCACTCTCGTAGAAGGTGCGTCCGTCAACGATGACGGGATGCCCCGCATTCGGCATAAGCGAGAGCGGCAGCGGGAGCGTCCCGAGATGACGAATGAGCTCCTTCATCTGCCGCGTACCGTTCACACAGTTAAAGCCGACGGCATCGACGGAGCCGCTGCCCGCGACGGCGCGCACAAGGTCCTCGACAAACCGTCCGTCCCGCGTATAGCCGCCCGGATAGGCGGAGAATGAATTGAGAACGAACGCCTCGGGACATTTTTGCTTGATATGCGCCGCGGTCTCGATCAGCCCCTCGTCGGAGGAGTTGGTCTCAAAGATGAAATGCCGCGCACCGAGCGCAAGGAAACTATCCGCAAGGAAGCGGTACTCGTCAACGATATCCGCGTGGGGCAGTCCCATGACGGGGCCGATATCCGCGAAGACGAAGGCGTCAAACGGCGCAGCCGCACGTACCGCGACCTCCCATCCGGCGCCGATGATGCGGCGCACAAGTTTCTCGTCCCCTTGGTAGACGATGCGGTTCGCGGCAAATGTATTCGTCTTGACGGCCTGCGCCCCCGCGCGCAGATACTCCGTATGGATGTCCCCGACGACGATCGGGGTCTCGATGTTCGCAAGTTCGACGCCTTTGCCGCGCGTATGCATGCGCTGCGCGTAATAGGTGCCCATGCCGCCGTCAAAGATGAGCGGCGCCGCTTTCAAATGTTCCCGTATATCTGCACGTCCCTGTGTCATATTTTCAGTCCTCCTGCTCGTCCAGTACGCGGCGGGCGATTTCCACGATGCTGCGCGCATCGCCCGCATAGTAGTCCGCGCCGATCTCGCGCGCATAGTCCTCCGTCAGCACCGCGCCGCCGACGACGGTTTGACAGTCGTGCCCCGCCTCGCGCAGCGCCTCGATCGTCCGCTTCATTGCCGTGACAGTGGTCGTCATGAGTGCCGAGAGGCCGATAAGCCCGACCTTTTTCTCGATGGCAACCTCGACGACGCGCGTCACGGGGACGTCGCGCCCGAGGTCGATGATCTGATAGCCGTAGTTCTCGAGCACGACTTTGACGATGTTCTTGCCGATATCGTGAATGTCCCCCTCGACAGTCGCAAGGATAATTTTCCCCTTCGAGACGCCCTGCCCCGCCTCGGCAAGTTTGACCTTAATCAGTTCGAGTCCCGCCGTCGCGGCGTTGGCCGCGTTGATGAGCTGCGGGAGGAAGATGATTTCTTTCTCATAGCGGTCGCCGACGATATCGAGCGCCGGAATGACCTTTTCCTGAATGATGTCCATCGGCGCCATCTCGGTGAGGAGCCTTCGCGTGATGCGCTCGGCGTCGTCGCTGAGCCCTCGTATGATGGCGTCCATGAGCGGGTCGACGTCCCCCGCCTGCGCTGCCGCCGTCTGCGTCGCAGCATCCGCGCCCGCATCGCCCGTGAGGCCGAGCTCCTTGCGGCGGCGCATCTCCGCCTGCTCGGGGGCAAAGCGCGCGATATAGGCCGCGCAGTCCACATCCTCCCCCGAGACCGCGCGGTAGGAGACGACCGCATCCATGATTTCCTTCGTATTCGGATTGACGATGGGGAAATCAAGCCCTACGTGCATCGCCTGCACAAGGAAATTCTCCGTCATATGCACGCGTGCGGGAAGTCCGAAGGAAATGTTGCTCACACCGAGCGCGCAGTGCAGGCCGAGACGGTCATGCACCTCGCGGACGGCGCGCAGCGTCTCCATCGCCTGCTCCTGCTGTGCGGAGACGGTGAGCGTTAGGCAGTCGACGATGACGTCCTCGCGGTCAAGCCCGTATCGCTCCGCTTCCTCTATGATGCGCTCGGCGATGGCGATACGCGCCGCCGCCGACTCCGGAAGGCCGGATTCATCAAGCGCAAGTCCGAGCACGGCCGCGCCGTAATGCTTGGCGAGCGGGAAAATATCGTCCATGCGCGCGCGTTCGCCGCTGACGGAGTTGATGATGACACGCCCGTTCGTCACGCGCAGCGCCGCCTCAATGACCTTTGGATTTGCCGAATCTATCTGGAGCGGGAGGTCGACGACGCTCTGCACCGCCTTGACGACACGCGGAATAATCGACTCCTCGTCCACGCCCTGCGCGCCGACGTTGATGTCGAGGACATTTGCCCCCGCCTCCTGCTGAGAGATGGCAAGTTTTTGAATATAGCCCATATCCTCTTCGAGGAGCGCCTGTTGGAGACGCTTCTTCCCCGTCGGATTGATGCGCTCGCCGATGACGTTGAGCTTGCCGTACTCAGCAACGCAGCCCGGCGAAGCGACGCCCTTGCGCTTTTTGCGCGCCAGGCGTTCCGCCGCACCGGCCGCAGTCGCCCTTGTAAGCGCGCGGATGAAGTCGGGATTTGTCCCGCAGCAGCCGCCCATGATGACGGCGCCGCGCCGCGCGAACTCCGCCATCTCGGTGCCGAACTCCTTCGCCGTCATCTCATACGCCCCTGTGCGCGGGTCGGGTAGCCCCGCATTGGGCTTGACGATAATCGGCAGGTCCGTCCACTCCATCATCTCGTGGACGATGGGCAGCAACTCCACGGGGCCGAGCGAGCAGTTGACGCCGAGCGCCGCAACGCCGAGCGCGTCGAGCGTCACCGCTACAGACGGCACGGCCGCGCCGAGGAAGGTGCGCCCGTTCTGCTCAAAGGTCATCGTCACCCAGATGGGGAGTTTCGTATGCTCCTTTGCCGCGAGCACCGCGGCCTTCGCCTCATAGAGGTCGGTCAGCGTCTCGAAGACGACAAGGTCGGCGCCCGCCGCCTCCCCCGCCGTAACCATCTCGCGGAAGAGCTCATAGGCCTCCTCAAAGGAGAGTGTCCCGAGCGGCTCAATCAGCTCCCCGATGGGGCCGATGTCGAGTGCCACGCGCACGCCCGAGACGCCGGAGTTCTCCGCTGCGCGCCGCGCAATCGCAACGTTTGCACCGATAACCTCGGCAACCGTCTTCCCCGTGCCGACGAGCTTGTGCCTGTTCGCGCCGAACGTGTTGCTGTAGACGACACGGCTGCCCGCCGCGATATAGCTGCGATGTACCTCTTCGATGACCTCCGGATGCTCCATGCCAAAGAGTTCGGGGCGCTCCCCCGGGGCAAGGCCGCGTGCCTGCAGCTCCGTCCCCATGCCTCCGTCCAGTATGATAATATCCTGCATCCCTATTTCTCCTAAACAAATGGAATTTACGCCGTCTTCGCGCCTTCTCTGCACCTGCGGCCTGCCTTGCGGAACGGACAGTTGCGGAACATGAGGCAGTGCTCGCAGTCGGGCGGCCGATGCGGCTGCGGCGTGCGCGCGATGCCCATAATCGCCGTCACGGATTTGCGCGGCACCATGATGGTCGTCGGCGTCAGCGAGACGCCGACGCGGCGTGTCATATCGAGCAGCGCAAAGAATTTTGGCTGCTCGGAGATGGGCAGGTCGCCGTAGCCGGGGCTGAATCGATCCGTCAGGTAACGCCCGCCCGCCTCAACCTCCGCGCGCATATCGCTCTCAAAATTATTGCAGATATTCTCAATCGCCGTGCTTGCGCACGCGTCCATAATGACCGCATCCGCCGCATTCGTGACCTCGCAGCGCATCATGAGGCGCTCGACCCCGGGGCCAAGCGTCGCGCCGAAAAGAACGGCCTCTTCGCACGGTGCGAGCATCGTCGGGATATCCTTACCCGCAAACGTGACGCCGAGCACGGCGCCGTCGACAAGAGGCGCCTGTCGGTACGTCAGGCGCGGCGTTGCCGCCTGCAGAACCTCGTCCGTACAGCGGCGCAGCTGCTTCGCGATATCTTCGGTCAGTTCCTGGCCGCGGAACCCGAGATACTTTAATATCTCGTTCATATTTAACGCCGTAAAGCGTGGTTCAAACATAGGCGCTCCTAAAATTTTCCCTCACAGATTTTTTATGGTATAATACGATACTGTATTTTATATGGTAAACGATATTTTTTCAAGGAGCGGCAGCACAATGATCAAAGAAGCAATTAAAAAAATTGTGGACAAAAAGGATCTCTACTACGACGAGGCGTATGCTGTGATGAACGAGATCATGTCGGGCGAGACGACGGCCGTCGAGAACGCCGCCTATCTCGCCGCGCTCTCCACGAAGAGCAGCGGCATGGAGACCATCGACGAGATCGCAGGCTCGGCGGCGGCCATGCGCAGCCACGCCGAGCGCGTTATCCACGAGGGGATGGAGGTCATCGACATCGTCGGCACGGGCGGCGACCACTCGGGCAGCATCAACGTCTCGACGACGGCATCCTTCATCGCGGCGGCGGCAGGACTGAAGGTCTGCAAGCACGGCAACCGCGCCGCCTCGTCCAAATGCGGCACGGCAGACTGTCTCGAGGCGCTCGGCGTCAACATCGACCAGCCGCCCGAGAAGGTGCGCGAGGAACTGGAGCGTGTCGGCATCGCGTTCCTCTTTGCCCAGCGCTATCATCAGTCGATGAAGCACGTCGGCGCCATCCGCCGCGAGCTCGGCATTCGGACGGTGTTCAACATCCTCGGCCCGCTCACGAACCCCTCACATCCCGAATGCATGCTCCTCGGCGTCTACGGCGACCATCTCCTGCGCCCCCTCGCGCGCGTGCTGCCGACGCTCGGTGTAAAACGGGCGCTCATTGTGCACGGCATGGACTGCATGGACGAGATCTCCATCGGCGCGCCGACAAAGATCCGCGAGATCGTGGACGGCCGTGAGAATGCCTACGAGATCAGCCCCGCCGACTTTGGGATTCCCATTGCAGACAAAGAGGCCGTTCGCGGCGGTTCGCCGGAGGAAAACGCCGCCGTGACGCGCGGCATTCTCTCGGGAGAGATCACAGACGCGCGCGCGGACGTCTGCCTCCTCAACGCGGGAGCCGCTATCTACATCTACGGCACGGCCCCTTCCATCGCCGCAGGCATCGACGCGGCGCGCCGGACGATTGCGGACGGCAGCGCACTGCGCAAACTCGATGACTTTATCAAAATCTCTCAATAAAGAATAAGGGGTCTTTCATCCATGCAGTTTTTAGAACAGCTCAGCATTTTCGTTTCCCGATTCATGGCGTTCTTCGTTATCCTCATCGCGGCCGTTTCCCTCTTCCAGCCGTGGACGTTCCTATGGACGGTGCCTTATATTACCATTTTACTCGGTATTGTTATGTTCGGCATGGGCATGACGCTCCGTTTTGAGGATTTCAAGCTCGTCTTGCAGCGCCCGAAAGACATCCTCATCGGCACCGTCGCCCAGTTCGGCATCATGCCGCTCCTCGCGTGGCTCCTCGCGCACGCATTCTCCCTGCCGCCGGAGCTTGCCGCGGGCGTCATCCTCGTCGGCACCTGCCCGGGCGGTACCTCGTCGAACGTCATGACATACCTCGCGCGCGGCGACGTCGCCCTCTCCGTCTCCATGACGATGGCGTCGACGATTCTCGCGCCGTTCTTGACGCCGCTCCTCACTCTTTGGCTCGCGGGTCAGTGGATTGACATCCCCGCGGGCAAGATGATGGTTTCCATCGCGCAGGTCGTCATTGCGCCGATTGTCCTCGGCCTGCTCATCAACCGTTTCTTCGAGAAACCCGTACAAAAAGCGGTCAAAGTACTCCCGCTCATCTCCGTCGTCGCCATCGTGCTCATCGTCGGCGGCGTCGTCTCGGCGAACGCGGGGCGTATCATGGAGACGGGCGCGCTCATCATGCTCGTCGTCATATGCCACAACCTCCTCGGCTACGCGCTCGGCTTTACCGTGGCAAAGGCGCTACATATGGACATCGCAAAGGTCAAGGCCGTCTCCATCGAGGTCGGCATGCAGAACTCGGGGCTCGCCGCCTCCCTCGCCCTGCTGCACTTCGGCGCGGCCGCTGCGATCCCCGGCGCGCTCTTCAGCGTGTGGCACAATATTTCAGGTTCGCTTGCGGCAAATTATCTCTCAAGCAGGATGAGAAAACATTCCCACTGAGAAATTATACGGACGCAAAAGGGGCTGACTGTGAAAATCACAGTCAGCCCCTTGTTTGTATGCGACGATCTATCAGTGGTTGAACATGTTCCGCAGCGCCTGCTTGTTGACCTCGCGGTTGAGCTGCGCGAGATGCTGCGTGAGCTTGATGCCCTTCGGGCAGACGCGCTCACAGTTCTGGCTGTTGCCGCAGCTCGTGATGCCGCCTTTCTCCATCAGCGCGTTGAGGCGTGTCGGCGCATCGAATTTTCCAAGCGGATGGAGGTTAAAGAGCAGGGTCTGCGCCGTCGGCGCGGGTCCGATGAAGTCGGACTGCGGACCGACGTTCGGGCACGCCTCGAGGCAGCATCCGCAGGTCATGCAGTGCGACAGTTCGTAGCAAGTCTCCGCGGTATATGGATTCTGAATCGGCGCATCCTTGACATCCCATGTGCCGTCGACCTCGATCCAACCGTGGATACGTTTGAGGCTCTCGAACATGACCGTTCGGTCGATGAGCAGGTCGCGAATGACCGGGAACGTGCGCGCGGGCTGGAGCCGGATCGGCTGGGAAAGATTGTCCACCAGCGCGCAGCATGCCTGCTGCGCCTTTCCGTTAATGACCATCATGCACGCGCCGCAGACCTTCTCGAGACAGTTGCACTCCCAAACCGGGGGCGGCACGCGCTTGCCGTCAACCGTCACGGGATTCTTCTGAATCTCCATGAGCGCCGCAACGACGTTCAGGCCGAGCCGGTAGTCGACTTCAAATTCCTGCGTATAGGGCTTTTCCATAGGGCCGTCCTGCCGCTCGATGATAAAACGTACTTTTTTCTGTTCTGCCATGGCTTCTGTCCTCCCCTACTCTTTTTTCGCAACGGCGTAGTTGCGGGCACGCGCCTTGATGAGCGAATGCTCGAAATCCATATAGCTGATGATCGGTTCCTCGGTCTTCGGATCGTAGTCCACGATGGAGGTCTTCATGAACCGCTCGTCGTCGCGTCCGTAGAACATGAGCTCGCCGTCCTCATCCGTCATGCGTTCGCCCTTGTCGTCGAGCAGTATCTTCGCGTGTGCGCCGCGGCTTTCGTCACGGCAGCGTGCCGCTTTCGTGACGGCCATGGCGTAAAGAATCATATTGCGAAGCTGACGGACGAACATGACTTCCTGGTTCGCCCACACGCCGCGGTCTGTTACGCCGATGTCGTCCCAGCGCTTCAGGATCTCTTTGAGCTTTTCAAGGCAGATATCGAGCCCCTTGTTGTCGCGCTCGATGGACACGTAGTCGTACATAATCTCGCCCATCTCCTGATGGAGCTTATGCGCGTTCTCGGGGCCGTCCATATTGCGGATCCGATCAAACTCTTCGACGGCTTCCTTGCGCGCCGCCTCCATCTCATCCTCGGTGAGCGCCGTGCCGAGCTCGCCGCTGCGCGCCCAGCGCAGTGCCTCGGGACCCGCGATATAGCCCGAATACGCCGCCGAGAGCAGCGAATTCGCGCCGAGCCGGTTGGCCCCGTGATACTGATGATCGCACTCGCCCGCCGCCATGAGCCCGGGGATATTCGTATGATGGTTGCGGTCGACCCAAATGCCGCCCATCGAATAGTGCACGGACGGGAAGATCTCCATCGGCACCTTGCGCGGATCCTGACCGACGAACTCGGAGTACATCTCGAGGATGCCGCCGAGCTTGTGCTCGAGATAGTCTGCGGGAATATGCGAGAGATCGAGGTAAACGCGGCGTTCGTTGTTGATGCCGAGCCCCATATGGACGCAGACCTTAAAGATCGCGCGGGACGCGACGTCACGCGGCACGAGGTTACCGTAGGCCGGATACATCTCCTCGAGGAAGTACCACGGCTTGCCGTCCTTATACGTCCAAATACGTCCGCCCTCGCCGCGGCACGCCTCGGACATCAGACGGTTCTTATCCGATCCGGGAATCGCCGTCGGGTGAATCTGGATGAACTCGGGATTGCCAATATGCGCGCCCTGCTGATACGCCGAGGATACCGCCGAACCGTTGCAGATCGTCGACGCCGTGCATCGGCCGAACACCTGCCCGGGGCCGCCGGTCGCAAGCATGACGACGTCCGCCGGGAACGACCGGATCTCGTTCGAGTTCATGTTCTGCGCGACGATGCCGCGGACGATGCCGTCCTTGTTCTTGATCGCGCGGATGTATTCCCAGAACTCATATTTTTTGACTTTCCCTTTAACCTCCCACCGGCGCACCTGCTCGTCCAGCGCGTAGAGAAGCTGCTGACCGGTCGTCGAGCCCGCGAACACCGTGCGCTTATTCTTCTGTCCGCCGAAATTACGCAAATCAAGCACGCCCTCGGACGTGCGCGTAAAGGGAACGCCCATGCGGTCGAACATCTTGACGAGGTGCGGCGCCGCCTCGACCATGCCCTTCACGGCAAGCTGATCCGCGAGGAAGTCGCCGCCGTAAACCGTATCGTCGAAATGCTCGTAGACGCTGTCGTGCTCGCCCTTCGTATCCATACAGGCGTTCATGCCGCCCTGCGCGCAGAGCGAGTGCGACCGCTTGACCGGGCAGTAGGAAAAGAGATCGACTGTGCCGCCGCCTTCGCAGACCTTCATCGCCGCGAGGAGACCGGCGAGGCCGCCGCCGACGATGATTACCTTATTTTCCGGTACTTTAGCCATTATTACTCTCCTTTGCTGCGATTTTTACATGAAATAGCTGCCCATGAAGGCGAGCGTAACGAGGCTCATCAGGGTGCAGAGGCTCATCGCCATCGCGTTGATGACCGTCTGTGCGCGCGGTCCTTTGGCGATGCCCCACGTCATGCAGAACGTCGAGATACCGTTGCAGAAGTGGAAAATCGCGGCGATCATGCCGAGGGTGTAGAGCACCGTGTGGAGGATGGCATAATCGCCTGTGACGAAGTAGCTATAAAGGAGATCATAATTGATATGCGTCCCCATAATGCCCTTCTCCCAAATGCGCATATAGCCGACATGCCAGATGAGGAACGGAATGAGGATCCATGCGGTGTAGCGCTGCACGGCGAACTGCCAGTTGCGGACATAGCCATAATTGCTCGGATTATTTTTCGCCTGTGCCGCAATGTAAATGCCATAGATCGCGTGAAAGAGAATGGGCAGCGCGATGGCAAATATCTCAAGCCCGTAAAAGAGCGGACGCGGGATGAGATCCATCATGGCCAGCGCATCGTTAAACGCCTTCGCCCCGCCGAGCACTGTCGAGTTCGTAAATACGTGCTCGAAGAGGAACACGCCGACGACGACAAGACCGACCAATGAATGCAGCCGCCGCATGTAAAAGGTTGTGTGGAACATGTCATACCTCCTAAATATATAAACCCAAATGATTTGTCATGCGCCAAACCATCCCCATAAACTTAAGCCGCAGAAGTATAAGAACCGCCAATAGGCGGGCGTTATTCCTTGCGATAGGGTTTCTGTCCGATCTCGTAGAAATCGTTGCCCTCGGAATCGATGACCACAATGCATGGGAAATCCTCGACCGTCAGTTTTGCGACGGCCTCGGGTCCGAGCTCCGGATAGCCGACGACTTCGTACTTTTTCACCGATTTTGCGATGAGCGCGGCGGCGCCTCCAACCGCTGCAAAGTAGGTGACGCCGTTTTTCTTCATTGACTCCACGACTTCCTTCGAGCGCGAGCCCTTGCCGACCATCCCCTTGATGCCCTGCGCGAGCATCGTCGGCGTGTAGGCGTCCATGCGGCCGGAGGTCGTCGGTCCGCAGGATCCGATCGGATCGCCCGGCTTTGCGGGGGTAGGACCGAGGTAGTAGACGATCTGATCGTGCCAGTCGACCGGCAGCGGCTCTCCCTTTGCGAGCGCTTCGGTCATCGCCTTATGCGCCGCGTCGCGGGCGCTGATGATCGTTCCGGTGATGAGCACGCTGTCCCCCGCCTTCAGCCTGCGGGACATCTCCTCGGTAAACGGCGTGGTAATGCGAATACTTTCGGCCATTGCGCATTCCTCCCTATTATAATACACAGAAAAAGGCGATTACAGCACACGATGCGCATGCCGGAGCGCATGACAACAAATTGTGACCGCGACGGGGACTCCCGCGATATGCGTGGCACCCCACTCGATATTAACGGCAAGCACCGTCGTCGTCCCTCCGAGCTGCGGGCCGATGCCCGTCTTGTTGATCTCCTCGAGGAGCTCATTCTCGAGTTTGGCGTACTCGGGCATCGGGTGGCGCTCGTCGATGGAACGCGTCAGCGCTTTCTTCGAGAGCAGCGCCGCCTGATCCATCGTGCCGCCAATCCCGATGCCGACCACCATCGGCGGACACGGATTGGGACCCGCGTGGCGGATAATGTCCATGACCGCCTTCTTCACGCCCTCGACGCCGTCTGCAGGCACGAGCATCTTCACGCCGGACTTATTCTCCGAACCAAAGCCCTTCGGCGCGATTGTGATGTCGATCTTGTCGCCCTTGACGATCTTCGTATAGATGACGCCGGGCGTATTGTTCTGCGTATTCTTTCGGTTAAAGAGAGGCTCCGCGACGACGGATTTGCGCAGGTATCCGTCCGTATAGCCTTTGGCGATCCCCTCGTTGATCGCGTCCTCAAGCAAACCGTCCGTGATGTGGAGATCCTGCCCGATCTCTGCAAACACGATGGTCATGCCCGTATCCTGACAGTACGGGCGGTCCTCCGCGCGCGCGATCTCCGCGTTGCTGATAATCTGATCGAGGACAACCTTCCCTACGGGCGACTCCTCCGTTGCTCTCCCCTTCTTGAGCCCCTCGTACACATCGTTTGGGAGGTAATACGCCGCTTCCATACACATCTCGGCGACGTTCTCCGTGATTTCTTTTGCGTTTAGCTCTCGCAAAATAATCCCTCCTATAAATATAACTTATACACAGGTTAAGTAGACTATATCACATTTTTTTCAGGCTTTCAAGGCTTTGAAAATCCGCGCCGACGCTTGAGAAAAGTGAATCTCATTCAATTTATGAGAGAGAACTCCGACAAAAATCAATTATGCATTTCATTATTATTCTTTATTTCTATTGCTCATAAAAATAGCAATCGATAAATAAGTTTTTATCGATTGCTATGTGTTTTAAATTACATATAGAAAGTTTATATCTTATCATCCGTATTTTATACAAAAAGCAACTTAAATTTTTTATCCTATACGAATGAGTTTCACGCGCGGTGCGGCGCCTTCTTCTAAATCCAACAGCATGAAAGAGCCGCGCCGCTCGTCACGCGGCCGCGCAATGCTGCCGGGGTTGAGTACGGTCACGCCGCCCCGCTCTTCGCGGGCGATATGCGTATGCCCGTAGACCGCGATATCCGCGCCCGCCTCCCGCGCCGCGGCAACAAGCCGCTCTGTTCCAAACTCTACGCGAAAGAGATGTCCGTGTGCCAAAAAGATGCGATGTCCCCCCACATCCGCGGAGGTTTCGTGATAGACGCCGTCCTCGTCGTAATCGCAATTGCCAAGGACGCATACGACCGTTTTCTCTGTCAATAGACGCAGCGTCTCCGCATCCGCCGCATGGTCGCCCGCGTGCAACCAGAGTTCCGCATCCGCTGCGCCCGGCACGGCAAGCATGTCCTCAAAAACACGCACATCGCCGTGGCTGTCGCTGACAATGCCGATTCTCATTGTATCCTCCCCCGTCTGCATCCCGATACGGCACGGCCTTTCCCTATAATGTCACAAAATCTCCGCAAGCAATTCCTTCATCTGTCGCAGCGCCGCGCCGCGGTGGCTAACGGCATATTTTTCCGCGAGGGAAAGTTCCGCCATTGACTTTCCGTTCTCTAAATAAAAATACGGATCATAGCCAAACCCGCCCGTTCCGCGCGCCTGCAGGCGGATAGTTCCCGCACATACGCCCTCCGCCGTCAGCTCTCGCCCGTCTTCGAGCACAAGCGCAAGCGCGCAGTGATAGGCGGCCGCCGCATTCTCCGCGCCGCGCGCACGCAGGTCTGCGATCAGCTTGGCATTGTTCGCGACGTCGTCTCCGTGTACGCCCGCATAGCGTGCCGAATAGATCCCCGGCGCACCGCCGAGCGCATCTACCGAGAGGCCCGAGTCATCCGCGAGCGCGGCAATCCCCGCAGCCTTTCTATAGTAATGTGCTTTGATACGGGCATTGTCCATGAACGTTTCCCCATCCTCGACGGGTTCCCCGATATCGGGCGCGTCCGGCAGCACCCCACACAGCCGGGAGAGCGGGACAAGGCGAACGGGAAGCCCCGTAAACGCGCGCTCCATCTCACGGACTTTCCCCGCGTTCGACGTGGCTATGAGGATTGTCCTCATCCTTAGCCCTCCCGTCCCGGCAGCCACGACAACGTCTCGCCGAGCGCGCTCTTTTGCAAATCGATCAGCTCTCGAATCCCGCGTTCTCCGAGATCGAGCAGCACATCCATCTCCTTGCGCGAGAACGCGCGTCCTTCACCCGTTCCCTGCACCTCGATGAAATTCCCCGCCCCCGTCATGACAAGGTTCATATCGACAATCGCCTGCGCATCCTCCTCGTAGCAGATATCGAGCAGAGGCGTATCCTCCGCATCGATGCCGACGCTGACCGCCGCCGCATAGTCGCGCACGGGAAATACGCCGCGCTTCGTATAAAACGTCGCGCACGCTTCGACGAGCGCGACGAACGCGCCCGTGATAGAGGCCGTGCGCGTGCCGCCGTCCGCCTGCACGACGTCACAGTCGATATGAATCGTCCGTTCCCCGAGCGCCCGCACGTCGACAACGGCGCGCAGCGCGCGTCCGATGAGGCGTTGGATCTCCTGCGTGCGGCCCGTCTGCCGCCCGCGCATCGCCTCACGCGCCGTCCGTTCCGTCCCGGCGCCCGGGAGCATCGCGTACTCGGCGGTCACCCAGCCCGTCCCGGATCCCTTCAGGAAAAAGGGGACGCGCTCTTCAACGGTTGCGGAGCAGACAACGCGCGTATGCCCCATCTCAATGAGCGCCGAGCCTGCCGGGTAGCGCTGATAACCGCGTTCAATCCGCACGGGGCGCATCTGATCGGTGCGTCTCAGATCCCTTCTTGGCATGAATATATCTCCTCTCGTTCCTCAACGATTCTTTCATCAAAAAAGCGAAACGCCCGAAGTCTGCGCTGCCCGCGAGATCATCTCCCGGACATACTTCCTGCGTTCCGCCGCCTGCATGGGACACGATCCGACGCTTACGCCGTATGCCCCTCTTGATACTGTCTGTAATTCTTAACGATACAGATCGGGGTCTTTTGCGAGGCGTTCCCGAACGGATTATCAAGCAGGAGCCGCGCCGCCGGCGCGCCGTCGACGCCGTCCGAAACGCCGACGACGCGCGAACGCTTCAGATCGTTGACATCGGCGACCATCGCGCCAAACGCGCCGACGCGCGCCGCAATCTTCCGCGCCACAAGATCGGGCTCCGCGGGACCGTAGACAATCGCCTTGTCGAACGGCGGCATCGTCCCCGTTACGTCGTCGATCATCGCGGCTTCTTTGCCGCCCCATTTATAGAACATGCCGTTCTTGCCGACGAGTTTTGCGAGGAATCCCGCGAAGAGCGCCGCCGCAACGCGCCATTTTCCTTCGACATCCATCAGCGCCTGCATCCCGTGCGGGCTCGCGAGGCTGCCGTAGTCCGGGATAAAGCGGCAGCAGAACTCCGCCGTCGCGGAGATATCCAGCTCCTCCGGAAAGACGAATCTGCCCTGCGTAATGGCGACCACGCTCTCGGCGCAGCAGACGAGATCGTCCCCCGTCACCTCCGCGCCGGCGTAGTACGCGATTGCCTCCGCGATATCGTCGTCCTCGGTCAGGATCCGCGTCGGAACGGGAATAATGCGCAGCTCAGACATTTCGCACCGCTCCTTCCCGTACATGTGTCACGCCCGCAAGCGCACAAATCTCCTCCGCTGTGACGATGAGAATTTCCTTCTCGTAATGCTGCGGTATCCTCCCCGTCTCCTGATAGATGAGGTCAATGCGGAAGTCGACGAGATTGGCAAGCGCCTCTTCGAGGGAGCGGCCGCCGCGCGGCTCAACGGAGAGTTTGAGCACAAGATCGATACGCTCGCGTTTTTGAATGAGCACCGCCTCGAAGTAATCGTCTTCACGCGGCGCGCCCGCAAGTTCCACCTTGCCGCGCACAAGGGCTCCGTCATACTGCTCATAGGGCAGCTGCACGCGAAGAATCGCGTCCATGATCGTGCCGCACTGCTTTCCCTCGTTGGCAAAGGGAATCGTCGCCGCAATGACGAGTCTCTCAGCCGTATGCTCCACAACGGAGAAATCGGTCATCTCGTCCGTCTTCGGCACAATTTCCTCCGTGCCGAGATAGCGAAATAATACCTCTTGACCGATAATCGCAAGGAGCAGTACGATAATAATACAGTTTAGGATGAAAGTAATTTCAGATAACAATCGTCCGGCCTTCTTTCTCCGCTTTCATCGCCGCCTCAAGCGGCTCATAAAACGCTTTGGGCAGACGCGTGATACGCCCCGTGTCTCGTTTCGTAAACACGTTTTCGGACATGCCCGTGACGAGCAGTTCCCCCGCCTCGTTCAGAATGCGGTAGGCGAACGCCATCTTTGCCTTCGTCAGCGCCGTCGCCGTCGTCTCGATCATGAGCCTATCGTCAAAACGCCCCGGCGCGTGAAACGCCGCGCCGACCTTGATGATGGGAAATACATAGCCCGCGTCCATCAACGCGCCGAGCGTGATGCCGATCCGGCGCAGATACGCGACCCGCCCGATCTCGAACCAGCGAATATAATTCGCGTGGTGTACGACCTCCATCGCGTCCGTATCGTAGAAATTCACCCGGTGTTCCACACTGATCGGCATGAATGCTCCTTTCCGTCAGTTAATCAATTCCATGCGCTCGGCACGGTCGATATAGCTCTCAATGCGCGCGAGCGCCTCCGGACGCGCGACCCGGCGGCCGGATTCGAAGAATGTGCAGCGCGCCGTGCGCGCTCCCTCGGGCAATGTCGTCAGCCCCGCGCGCCGTGCCAATTCCTCCACCGTGCCGTCGTTGCCGTCGGCAAAGGTCATCGTTTCCGGCAGGAGGTTACGCAGCGTGTCTTTGAAATAGTTAAAATGCGTGCACCCAAGCACCATCGCAGAATACTGCGTGAGATCGAACGGACGGAGCGCATCGCGCAGATATTCCTCCACGCGCGGCGAGACGAACTCCCGATGTTCTGCAAACTCGACAAGGCGCGGGAGCGGGAGAAGATCGACAAGATGTTTCGCATCGTACGTATCGATCAGCCGCTGCAGCTTCTCCCCGCGCACGGTGATCGGTGTGCCCGTAACGAGAACGCGGCGCGTTCCGTCTGCATCCAGCGCTTTTTTCACTGCCGGCTCCATCCCGATGATGGGGATGTCATAAAGCCGGCGCATCTCGTCCGCAGAAACCGACGTCGCCGTATTGCAGGCGACAACGATAGCCTCCGCCCGCTCTTTGTCTATGAGGAATCGGAACGCCGCGCGGACAAACCCGCGCACCTCGGGCACCGTCTTTGTCCCATAGGGGACATGATCACGGTCGGCGAAGAACAGGAACTCCTCGTCCGGCAGCGCCCGACGCGCATGGCCGAGCACCGTCAGCCCGCCAAGCCCCGAGTCAAACAGGGCAATGCGCATACGCTCAACTCCTTTCTGCACCGCATGATACAAAATATATTACAGCAAATCCGCCGATTCAGTCAATAAAAAAAGACACATTGCAAACATGTCTTCTCACTGATATAATGTCCGCAAGGCGCTGTTAGACGCACAGCGGTAGGCGGTCGGCTCTTGCCCCAACAGCAAGAATGGGGCGAGCGCCATGAATGAGACGAATGTAACGCGCCGTTACTTTTTATCGTATTGGTCGCTCTTTTTACAAGAAAGCAGCCGCCCCCAGCTGCCAACTTTAGGCGGTTCATTCCGGTTTTACCGTATGGGGCTGACCGTCTGCCGACAGCGCCTTTTCTGCGCTCATTATAGACGCTTACCTCAGTTCCGTCAAGGCTCCGAGCCAAACGCGCCTTCCTTTATGGCATGAATTTATTGCAAGTTAGGATATTTATGAAACGTCGCCTAAGAAAAAAAGAATATCTATTGGTCGCCTCCATGCTGTTCGGCTTGCTCTTCGGCGCGGGCAATCTGATCTTCCCCGCCGCGATGGGGCAGGCCGCGGGCAGCGAAATGATCCCCGCGCTCGTCGGATTCTGTATCACGGGCGTAGGGCTGCCGCTCCTCGCCGTCACTGCAATGAGCCTGTCCGCAAGCGAAGACCTCTTTGCCATGGGGGCAAAGGTCGGCCGCAGCTTTTCCTATTTCTTCACCTGCGCGCTCTACCTATGTATCGGACCGCTCTTTGCGATCCCGCGCACAGCGACCGTTTCCTTCCAAGTGGGCGTCGTCCCTTTCGTTTCCCCCGCGGGGCAAAGCGCGGCGCTCCTCGTCTTCTCTCTCCTTTTCTTCGCCGTCACGCTCTGCTTCTCCTTTCGCCCGTCCGGGATTCTAACGTGGGTGGGCAAGGTGCTTACGCCGCTCTTTTTATTTTTCCTCGGTATCCTCATCTGCGCCGCTGTGCTCAGCCCGATGGGCGGCGCTGCGGCGTCCCCGCCGACCGAAGCCTACGCGTCGCACAGCTTTTTTAAGGGACTGCTCGAGGGCTACAATACGATGGATGTGCTCGGCGTCCTCGCCTACGGCAATATCCTCATTCGTTCGGTTCGCCTGCTCGGACTTTCGGAACCGCGCGATATTTCGTACGGAACGATCGTCTCGGGCTCCTTCAGCGCCCTGCTGATGGTCGCCGTCTATGGCGCGCTCACCTATGTCGGCGCACAGAGCCGCAGCGTCTACGGCATCGACGCGAACGGCGGCGACGTGCTCCATCATATCGCCCTGCACTACTTCGGCGACTTCGGCAGTATCCTGCTCGGCATCACGATCACATTCGCCTGCCTCAAGACCTCCGTCGGTCTCATTACCGCCTGCAGCGCCGCCTTTGCGGGGCTTTTCCCGCGCGCGTGTTCCTACCGCGTCTATGTGATTTCATTCTGCCTGTTCTCCTGCGCCGTCGCAAATGTCGGGCTCAGCCGCATCATCGACTACGCGCTCCCCGCGCTGTACTTTCTGTACCCGATTTCGATGACGCTGATCATCCTATGCCTCCTCGAGGCCCGGATCGGCTATCGGCGCAGCGTATTTATCTGCGGGATCGTCGGCACGAGCGCCGCGGCTATATTCGACCTCCTACGCGTCCTGCCGCCCGCCGCGGGGGACATTCTGCCCGCGTATGCCCTGCTGTGCGCTGTCGGAGCGGCGCTCCCGTTCTCATCGCTCGGCATGGGCTGGATGCTCCCCGCCGCCGCAGGGATCTTAATCGGCACATGCGCCGCATATATCCGGGATCGTCGGTCCGCAAAATGATATTCCGCCTCATATGCCTATTGACAGCGCTTTGCTCTCTTTGCTAAAATAAATACCGTTTCCCATGGAGAGGTGTCCGAGCGGTTTAAGGAGCCGGTCTTGAAAACCGGTGATGCGGCAACGCACCGTGGGTTCGAATCCCACCCTCTCCGCCATGATTGCATGATAAAAGGACTGCGCCCGGCAGTCCTTTTTTATTTCACTTAGTCTTTACAGCGTGCCGAAGATGCGGTCGCCCGCGTCCCCGAGACCCGGCACGATATAGCCGTGCTCGTTCAACCGGTCGTCGACGGCGGCGACATAGACGGGTACGTCGGGATGATCGGCGGCGACGCGGCGAATCCCCTCGGGCGCCGAGACGAGACACATGAGATTGATGTTCTTTGCGCCCTTCTCCTTCAGCAGGGTCAGCGCAGCCGAAGCGCTGCCGCCCGTTGCAAGCATGGGGTCCGTCACAATGAGCGTCCGATCCTCGACGCCTGTCGGGAGTTTCGCATAGTATTCGACGGGCGCGAGCGTTTCCGGGTCGCGATAAAGGCCGATATGTCCGACGCGTGCGGCGGGCACGAGCGAGAGGATGCCGTCGAGCATCCCGAGCCCCGCGCGCAGAATGGGGACAACGGCAAGTTTCTTTCCCTCAAGCATCTGCGCCCGACAGGGAGCGACGGGCGTCTCGATCTCGACGTCCCGCAGCGGGAAATCGCGCGTGATCTCGTATGCCATAAGCATCGCAATCTCCGAGAGCAGTTCACGGAACTCCTTCGTCCCCGTCTCCTTCATCCGCATAATCGTCAGCTTGTGCCGGATGAGCGGATGATCGACAAGATGCAGACTTGGAACGTCGGACGGGCGAAATGTATCGGCCATGGAGGTCTTCCTTTCTTTGATATAAAAATCGGCGGCTCATTCATACAACGGATATTTTTTGCAAAGGGCATCGACCCGATCGCGTGCCTCCGTACGGCGCCCCTCGTCCGTCGGGGCGTCCAAGACATGCGCGATGATACGCGCCGTTTCGCGCATATCGTCTTCTTTGAAACCGCGCGTCGTGAGCGCGGGCGAGCCGAGGCGGATGCCGCTCGTGACGAACGGACTGCGCGGCTCGAACGGAATCGTGTTCCGGTTCGCCGTGATATTGACTTCATCGAGCAGGTTCTGCGCCTCTTTGCCCGTAATATCTCGGTTCGTGAGGTCGACCAGCATGAGGTGCGTATCCGTGCCGCCCGAAACGATGCGGTAACCGAGCCGCATCAGTTCGTCCGCAAGTGCGGCCGCGTTCTTCACGACCTGCGCCCCATACTCCTTGAAGGAGGGCCGCAGCGCCTCGCCGAGCGCGACCGCCTTTGCCGCGATGACGTGCATCAGCGGACCGCCTTGAATCCCCGGGAACACTGCCTTGTTGATCTTTGCGCCCAGTTCCTCGTCGCGGCCGAGGATCATCCCACCGCGCGGACCGCGGAGCGTCTTGTGCGTGGTTGTGGTCACGATATCCGCGTGCGGAACGGGGCTCGGATGTTCTCCCGCCGCGACAAGCCCCGCGATATGCGCCATATCCACCATGAAGTATGCGCCGACCTTTTTCGCAATCGCGCCGATCCGCTCAAAGTCAATGATACGCGCATAGGCGGAAGCGCCCGCGATGACCATTTTCGGCTTGTGTTCCAGTGCCAGGCGCTCCAGCGCCGCGTAGTCGATGCGCTCCGTCTCCTTATCCACGCCGTAGGGAACGACCTTGAAGTACGCGCCGGAGATATTGACGGGGCTTCCGTGCGTGAGGTGTCCGCCGTCCGTGAGGTTCATGCCGAGGATCGTGTCCCCCGGCGAGAGGAGCGCAAAGAACGCCGCCATGTTCGCCTGTGCGCCCGAATGCGGCTGGACGTTCCCCCACGCGGCGCCGAACAGTTCCTTCGCGCGGTCGACGGCGAGCTGCTCGACGACGTCGACAAACTCGCAGCCGCCGTAATAGCGCTTACCGGGATAACCCTCGGCATACTTATTCGTGAGCACGCTCCCCTGCGCCTCCATCACGGCGCGGCTGACGATATTCTCCGAGGCGATCAGCTCCAACTTCGTCCGCTGGCGGTTCAGCTCGCGCGAGATCGCCTCGTACGCCTTCGGGTCCGCCTGCTCCAGGCTGTCCATCATGCTCATGAAAAACGCTCCTTATGCTTCTTGATCTTCCAATTCCATGACTTTCTCAATGCGCCGTGCGTGTCGTCCCCCCTCGAACTCCGAACGGATCCACGCGCGGACGATCTCCCCCGCGGGGCCGAAACCGAGAACGCGCCCCCCCATGGCAAGGACATTCGCATCGTTATGCCGCCGCGACATCATCGCCGTATAGACATCCCCGCAAAGAGCCGCACGAATCCCCGGGATCTTATTCGCGGCGATCGAAATGCCGACCCCCGTACCGCAGAGCACGATGCCGCGGTCGGCATGCCCCGCAACGACGTCCGCGCAGACCTTCCGCGCGATGTCCGGATAATCTACCGCTTCCCTGCCGAATGTCCCGACATCTTTGACGCGAATGCCCTCGAACTCCCGGAGCACCATCTTAATTTCGTCTTTGAGCTCCACGCCGCCGTGATCGCTGCCGATCGTGATATTCATGGGAATCCCTCCTCTTCGTTCTCCGATTGTCTTTGTCATTTTAGCATAAAATTCTTAAAAAATACAGCGCTGCCGCCCGTCACCCCCGCAGCCGCCGGCGCAGGCCGAGGGACAGGAAAAATAAAAGCGCCGCCGTCGCAACGATGGACGCCCCGGCCGCAATGCCGAGATTGTAGGCGGCGAACAGCCCCGCCAGCCCCGAAATGAGCGCAGCCGTCACAGAGACGAGATGGTATTCCTTGACATTCCGCGCAATATTGCGCGCGATTGCGCCCGGTAGGACAAGCAGGGCGTTGATGATGAGGATACCGACCCACTGAATGCTCACGGCGACGACGACGGCGAGCAGCACGGCGAACGCCGCCTCCACGGCAAAGGCAGAGATCCCCCTGCTCCGCGCAAGCGAGGGATTAACGGAAACAAGCAGAAGACGGTTAAAGAGCAGCACCCAGCCGCAGACCACAAGGATGTCCACGACCAGGAGCCCGGCAAGATCCGTCGGCGTAATGCTCAAAATATCTCCGATGAGATAGGGAGAGAACTTCGAAAACCCTCCGCCCCGGCTCATGATCATGAGACCGATCGCGATCGCCGTCGAAGAAAAGACGCCGATGACCGTATCGGCAGACGCCGCCGTACGACGCTTGATATAGGTAATGAGCAGCGCAAATACTACCGAGAAAACGATCAGCGCCGCGAGCGGCGAAACGATACCGACGATCGCCCCCACGGCAATCCCAGTAAACGCCCCATGCCCGAGCGAGTCCGAGAAGAACGCCATGCGGCTCGAGACGACCATCGTGCTCAGAAGACCGAAAAGCGGGGTCATGAGCAGCACCGCAAGCAGCGCGTTTTTCATAAACGTATAGGAGATCCACGAGAACGGAACGAGCGTTTCCATCGCGTCATAGATCATGTCCATGCGGCGCCTCCTCTCCCTCCGCTCTCCGGAGATCCAAATGCCGAAGATCCGGCAGGATGCCGAAGAGCCGCTCCATCTGCGGGTCGCCAAAGACCTCCGCGGGCGTTCCTGCCGCCGCGATCCCCCGGTTCATCAAAACGACCCGGTCAGCGTGACGCGCGACCATGCCGAGATCGTGAGAAACGAGGAGGACAGCGAGATCCTCCTGCGCGCGCAGATCGGCGACAATCTCATAAAAGAGCGAAAGCCCGTTTTGATCGACCCCCGATACCGGTTCGTCAAGCAGCAGCAGATTCGGCATGGGGTCCAGCGCGAGCGCGAGCAGAACGCGCTGCAGCTCTCCGCCCGAGAGCGCCCCGAGGCGCCGGTCAACGAGATGGGCTGCGCGCACGCGGGCAAGATTTTCCTCTGCGCGAATGCGGAGTCGTCCCGGTGAACACAGCCAAACCGGGCGCGCGGTGAGGCACGCCATGAAGAGATCCTTCACGCTCGTCGGCGCGCTGACGTCGAACCGCAGATACTGCGGCACATAGCCGATGACGGGATGCCCCGTATGCCGATCGTCCGCATCCACGAAACGCAGCGTGCCGCTGTGCGGCAGCTCTCCGAGGACGGCGCGCAGGAGCGTACTCTTGCCCGCGCCGTTCGGGCCGATAATCGCCGTGAGCTGGCCGCAGTGCACATGCAGATTGACATGCGAAAAGACTTCAAACGTCCCGAACGAGACGCCGAAGTCTTCGATTTTGGTGCAGCAGAAGTGCGCGCAGCCCTCCGCCGCACCGCTATGATGAAACAGCCTTTGCATGGTATTCCTTACTAAAACTAATCCGTGAGCCGCCGAAATTTCCACGTGCCGAGCCGAAGCCCGAGCAACGCGTAACAAGCGACGACGACAAGCGAGAGCATAGAGAAATCTCCCGTCTCCCCGATGCTGCGCAGGAGGTAACTCGTATGCGTCAGCGGCAGAATCTCGACGAGCCAGCGCACGGCGTCAGGGAGTGCCCCCGTTGAAAAGAACGTCCCGCAGAGAAACGACATCGGCATGAGAATATAGAGGTTGACCTGCCCCATTTCCTCGTAAGTCGCGATATACATCGCCGCAAGGAACCCGATCTCCGCGAAGATCATGCAGTTCATGATGAGAACGAGCACAAAGAGCGGCGTGATCGTAAAATGCCCGCCGAACGCATAGCTGAGCGCAATGATGATCACCGAGGAGATCATACCGCGCAGCACCGCCCCCGCCAACTTGCCGATGACGAACGCATCGGGGCGAATCGGCGCGATGAGATACTCCTCTAGGCTCTTATGGTACATGCGCTCGGCATGCACCGAGATGATGCCGTTAAAACTGACGTTCATCGAGTTCATCGCGAGGAGTCCCGGCACGAGAAAATCGAGGTATGATCCGCCGCCGACGTCGATGCTCCGTCCAAGCCCCCAGCCGAAGGCGATGAGGAACATGAACGGCGAGACCATCCGGCTCAGCACATATTTCACAAGACGGCGGCGCAGGACAATCCAGTCTCTCCAAAACACCGTCCAAATATCGCCGCACATCAGAGGCCCTCCTTCCGACCGGTCAGCTCGATGAACACATCCTCGAGATTCGTCGGACGCAGGAGGACGCGCTGCATCGCCTCGTCGAGGGTGCGGGCATATGCGCGCGCCTCTTCATGCGTATGAAAGAAGCGGTAATCGCGCCCGGCCGCCTCGTCCCACTCCACCGCATAAGCGCCGAGCCGCACACAGAACTCGCGCGGCGTCCGGACGGCAATGAGACGGCCCTTGTTGATGATGGCGACACGGTCGCAGAGCGCCTCCGCCTCCTCGATATAATGCGTCGTCAGGAACACCGTCACGCCGCGCCGCGAAAGATCTCGTACGAAATCCCAAATGCGGCGGCGGATCTGCGGATCGAGCGCGACCGTCGGCTCGTCCAGAAAGAGCACCTGCGGATCATGCACAAGCGCCCGTGCGATGAGCAGACGACGGTTCATGCCGCCCGAGAGCCGACGCACGCTGTCGTTGCGTACCTCCGTCAGCGCCATCTCCGCGAGCAGACGCTCGATACGCGCCGTCCGTTCCGCGCGGGCGATATGATGCAGCCGCGCGTGCAGCTCCATATTCTGCCAGACGGTCAGTTCCTGGTCGAAATTCACATGCTGCGGCACGACGCCGATACGCTTTTTGATCTCCTGCGCGTCCGTCTCGATGTCCCGGCCGCCGATACGGATCCGGCCGCGCGTCGGACGCGTCTGCATCGTGAGCATGCGGATGATCGTCGTCTTGCCCGCGCCGTTGGGGCCGAGGAGCCCGAACACCTCGCCGCGCCCCACGGAGAGCGTCACTCCTGCAACGGCGGTTTTCCACGCCTTCTTCTGCGCTTCGTTCGTATGCGGAAATTCTTTCACGAGATCTTCCATCTCGATGATGAGTTCGTTCATCGCCGATCAGTCCGCACGGAATTGAATGCCCGCCATAAGGCGCGCTTTCTCCATCGTCGCCATCACTTCGCGCGTCGTATGCAAGGCATCCTCCGCGCGCGCGTAATCCTCCTTTGCGAAGATATCGCGGAACGCCTCGAACTCGTGCACCATCCGATGCGCGTGACGGTTCAGTTTATAGGTCTGCGGTTCTTCTCCGCGCAGAGCGACCGTATAAGCGGCGAGCGCGTTCGGGGGTCCCTCCGCGCGAATCCAGCCGGCCTCTCCCTGCACCATGAAGAAAGACGGGCTGTCGCTGTCCTTTGCCGCCGCGGCCGTCGCAAAGAACCCGTCATAACGGAGCGTCATAACGCCCGACGTGTCGATTCCGTTAAAGCCGACGTTCGCCGTATAGGAGGCTGCCTGCGGGCGCCCGAACATAGAGAGGATCAATTCGAGATTGTATACATTGAGATCATAAAGCGCGCCGCCCGACAGCCCCGGATCAAAACACGGCGCGACGTCTCTGGCAAGATAGCGGTCATAACGGCTCGAATACTGGGAGAAATTCGCCTGGACCGCACGGATCAGCCCAAGATGCGGCAGCGCCTCCAGCATTCCCGCATAGTTGGGCAGGAACAGCGGCGTCACCGCGTCGAACACATAACGCCCCGCCGCGCGTGCGAGCGCGATGAGCTCTTCCGTCTCCGCGAGCGTCGATGTGAACGGCTTTTCTACGATCACATGCCAGCCCGTCCGGATCGCAGCCCTCGCGTAGTCGAAATGCGCGCTGTTGACAATGCCGAGATAGACGAAGTTCCCGATATGCGAGCGGAGCAGCTCTTCGTAATCCGTCATCACCCGCGGCACGCCGAATTCGCGCGCGAGCGCCTCCGCCTTTTCCCTGCTGTGCGGCCGCGCGCAGATCGCCGTGACCTTGATGTCCCGCACCTCGCGCAGCGCTGCGAGCGCATCGCGTGCGATCATGCCTGTACCGACAATTGCAATTTTCATCCGCAAACTCCTCTGTATTGATGATTTATTTTATTATAGCAGGGCGGTTCCATAAAGAAAAGTCCCTTCCGCAAAGGAAGAGACTTTCTCCTGTAAGAGGAAATTCAATTTTACTTTTCGAGCGCATCCCACGCATCGTTCGCACGATGGACATAGAGATTACGGATCGCCGCATTCTCGCCGATACCGTGCAGGTACGTCGATACCTTAAAGCCTTCGGCTTCGAGAACGGACTTGTGCGAATCCTTATCGTCGCCCGCCATATCGTTGTTGGCATGGTCGCCCGCAACCATCATCATCGGCATGAGCGTGACATTCTTGATGCCGGCCTTCTTGAGTTTCGGAATGACCGTTTCGAGGCTGGGCCATCCTTCTACCGTGTAGACATACACATTCTTGTACTGCATCTCGTCAATCTTCGCCTGAATGACGGAGTAATATGCATTCGACGGCTGCGGCGTCCCGTGCGCCATGATGAGCAGCGCATCGTGCTTGCCGCGGTCGGGGAACTGCGTGGAGAGCGCCTTGATCGCCTCGGTCACATCGTCCGACTGGTTTTCCTGTCCCTGCCAGTACATGAGCGAGGTGCCGCAGGTCATCTTCTTGAACTGCTCTTTGTAGTTATTGAAGACGGCAGTCAGATAGGAATACTCCATGCCCGGAATGACATCGAGCGAGACCAGCGCCACGCGGGAATAGCCGTCGGCTTTGAGCTGTGCAAGCGCTTCCTCGGGCGTCGGATACTTCTTCCCCTCTTTCTTGGCGATGCGGTCGATGATGATATGGGAGGTGAATGCCGTTACGACCTTCACACCCGGGTGCGCCGCCCGAATGGCGTCCACCGTTGCCTCGATCGTCTTCTCGCGCGTGTCCTTGAACGTCGTGCCGAAGCTTGCCACAACGATGGCATCCTTGTTCGCCATGTTCTGCAACTGCGGGTTCTCATACTTCAGGACGCCGATCTGAGCGGCCTCCATCAGTGCCGGCGTTGCCGTCCGAACCTCCGGATTCAGCTCATACGCCGCCTCTGCGGGCGTATAGGAAATCCCCATGACTGCAGAACACGCGAGCGCCGCAACCAACGTCTTTTTCCAATTCTTCATCCTAATTCCTCCCAACCAGAAATATAAAAAGGCCTTCCTGCCGCAGTAAGAAAGCCCATAGACCCCTCTTGGAATCAATGAATCCCCTTCCTGTCGCTCGCAGGTCTGTGCCAAAGCACACGGGTGACTGTCAAAACAGGCAGTTCTCCTGGCTCGGTTCATCGCTTGCCCGCGTCTTCCCAAGAAATCCTAACGTCTCTCAGTGACATATTGCAGGTTCGCTCCCCTCACAGTGGCGGGACCGCGCCGGCTCATCCGGCTTCTCTATTAAGCGTGCGCCTGCAGGCGCCGCACCTGTCTCCCCCTGATTTAGTTATACGTCCTAACACGATTAGAATACACCGTTTTTTATTTGTTGTCAATTATAGAATGTACTTATTTTGATGTATCCTTCTCCACATGCGATTTCCATGCGCCGCGCGGTTCTCCCGCGTCCTCCGCGGCTTCCTTCACATAGGCGCCGACGGCGTCGTAGTTCGCGCGCACGCCGCTGCGGGTGTTGCTGTACGTCACGGCATTCTTCTTGTCCACGCCGATGGCGTCCGCTTCCTTTACCGCGTCTATGTTCGCGCCGAGATAGACGAACTCCCAGCCGTCCTTTTCCCGGCGTTCGGCGATCATCTGCCTGACCTTTTCCCGCGTAAATTCCGCGCTCGCATTTTCAAGCCCGTCCGTGATGATGACAAAGATTACTTTTGTGCCGCGCGCGGAGGCGGCTCTCGTCCGATCCATCCGCAGAATCGTATCGCCTACGGCATCGAGCAGCGCCGTCGTGCCGCCCGTCGTATACTCGCGTTCGGTCATCGGCCGGATATCCCGAATATTCCTGCGCGCATAGAGCAGCTGCCGCTTATCGTTAAAGAGAACGGCCGTCACATTCACAGGAACGTCGAGTTTTTTCTGTTTTTCAATCATGCCGTTGAACCCGCCGACGGTATCCGACTCCAAGCTGCTCATCGAGCCGCTCTTATCGATGACGAGCACGAGTTCGATGCGCTTCGGCTTTTCCGCGCCGCTTGCGGTCCCCGCGGCCTGTGCGAGCGGTGCGCACGCGAACGCGCCGCATAAGACAAAACCGAGAACGAACAATACGGTTTTCTTCCACATACGGGTACCTCCCTCTCAGGATGTTCGCACTGTACGGTTGATTGTCGTGAGCCCACGGTAAACCGTCCCGATATCGAGATCCTCGCCGCGGGATTCCATATATTTCTCCAGTTTCCGTTTGACGCGCTGGAGCGCATTGTCGATGGATTTCACCTGTCGGTGCAGGTCCACGGCGATTTCCTGATAAGACTTCCCGTCGAGGTAACTCATGAGCACGCGCCATTCGAGATCGCTGAGGATCTCCTCCATCTTCTTTTCGATATCGACGAATTCCTCGCGGCTGATGACAAGTTCCTCCGGATCGCTGATGCGCGTGCCTGAGAGCACGTCGAGCAGCGTGCGGTCCGAATCCTCGTCGTAGATCGGCTTGTTGAGCGAGACGTAGGAATTCAGCGGAATATGCTTCTGCCGCGTCGCCGTCTTGATCGCCGTGATGATCTGACGCGTCACACAAAGCTCCGCAAAGGCGCGGAACGAGGAGAGCTTATCCTCGCGGAAATCGCGAATCGCCTTGAAAAAGCCGATCATGCCCTCTTGCACGATATCCTCACGGTCCGCGCCGATGAGAAAATACGAGCGCGCCTTGGACCGCACGAAATTCCGGTATTTATTGACCAGATAATCAAGCGCCTCGTCCCCCGCGCGGGTACGGATGTGCATGAGCAGCTCCTCGTCCGTGTAGCCGTCGTAGATACTGCTCTCGGACGCCGTCTCATCCGCCTCGTCGTCCTCCGTTTCCAGGGACTCGAGTTCGCCCGCATCGAGTTCGTCCGGTGCAGACTGCTCCTCATCCAGCATTGACTTTTGCTTGTCGCCAAAAAAAATCATACGATTGCTCCGTATCTCCCAATGTCTTTCTATTGGGAATCTGCCGATGCCTCGACCGGTCTCCTTGGCCATGTCCCTAAGTCGATTATACCTCTATTATAAAACCTCCGTCAAGGGATAAAAAAAGAAGCCGCGGCATCTCTGCCGCAGCCGCAGTTCTTTGCGCTCTATACGCGTTCCCGAATGACGACCTTCTCTTCCGCGTCCGTATCGCGCAGCTGCACGGAGACATCCTCCTGCGCCGCGGTCGGCACATTTTTCCCGACATAGTCGGCACGGATGGGAAGTTCGCGGTGTCCTCGGTCGATGAGGACGGCGAGCCGGATCATCTTGGGGCGGCCGATGTCAAGGAGCGCATTCATCGCGGCGCGGATCGTGCGGCCGGTGTAGAGCACATCGTCAATCAAAACGACGGTTTTGCCCGTGATATCAAGCGGCAGTTCCGTCGGGCGTACGACGGGCTGATAGGAGAGTTCGTTGAGGTCGTCGCGGTAGAGCGTGATATCGAGCACACCGTGCGGCGGCACGGTTCCCTCAATGCGCGCAATCTCCGCCCCAATACGCTCCGCAATGAACACGCCGCGCGTGCGGATGCCGACGAGAACGAGATCCTCGGTCCCTTTATTCTTCTCGACAATCTCATGGGCAATGCGCAGGAGCGCACGCCGAATGCCGTTGTCATCCATGAGGATGGCTTTCTCTCTGAATGCCGTCATGAGCCTCGTCTCCTTATCTGCCCGTGCGCAGCCGCGTCAAAATCTCTTCCATATCGGCGGGGAGCGGTGCGGTAAACGTCATCTTCGTCCCCGTCCGCGGATGCGTGAGCGTGAGCGTGTGCGAATGCAGCGCCTGACCGCGGATGGCAAAGGGATGTTTCATTGCCGTATACTTCGTGTCACCGACGAGCGGATGTCCGATGCTCGTCATGTGCACGCGGATCTGATGCGTGCGTCCCGTCTCGAGACGGCACGCGACAAACGTATAGGCGCCGAATCGTTCGAGCACCTCGAAATGCGTGACCGCGGGCTTTCCTCCCGTACGGACGATCGCCATGCGCTTGCGGTCGACGGGATGGCGCCCGATGTCGCCCGAAATTACGCCCGCACGCTCGGCGATGTTCCCATGCACGACGGCACGGTAGGCGCGACGCGCCTCTTTATCGCGTATCTGCCGGGCAAGAAAATGATGCGCCATATCGTTCTTTGCGGCAACCATGACGCCGGAGGTATCCTTGTCGAGACGGTGCACAATGCCGGGGCGCAGTGCGCCGTTGATGCCGGAAAGATCCCGGCAGTGGAAGAGCAGCGCGTTCACGAGAGTCCCGGTGAAGATGCCTGCGGCAGGATGCACGACCATACCGCGGGCTTTATTGACGACGATAATATCTCCGTCCTCGTAGAGCACATCAAGCGGAATATCCTCGGCGGCAACGGCGACCTCCTCTGCGGGAGGGCGTTCACAGGCAATCCGCTCCCCGCCGCACAGTTTATAATTCGCCTTGCGCCGCGCCCCGTCCACCAGCACCCGCCCCTCTGCAATGAGGCGCTGCACATAGCTGCGCGAGCATGCGGGCATCCGGCGCGCGAGAAAGACGTCCAGCCGCTCTCCGGGAAGATCGGACACATAAGTATTCATCGGTGCAGGTCTCTCTTTTGTATAAACAGGGCCCACAATACGCCCGCCGTGCCAAGGACAATGGCAATATCGGCGACGTTGAACACCGGCCACACGCGAAAATCAAAGAAGTCGACGACATGACCCGTGCGCATACGGTCGATCATATTGCTCACAGCCCCCGCGGCGAGCGCGACGCTCCCATAGTGGATCAGACTGCCGCTCCGCCGAAGACGCGGATAAAAACCGAGAAATGCGATGCAAAAAGCCGCCGCAACGCCGAGGAAGAGTCCGCGCTGATGCTCGAAGATCCCAAACGCCGCGCCCGAGTTGAGCACATAGGTAATGTGAAAGACGGACGATATGACGGAAATGCTCTCCCCCGGCAGCATGACCGCTTCCACATACAACTTAACGATTTGGTCGACGAGCAATATGGCCAAAAAGAGAAATGCGGCCTTCGCGCGTCCGCTCATCAGTTCCGCATTCCTTCCCGCTCTTCTTCCCGACGTTCTTCATCCTGTTCCCGCCGCGCCGCCATATCCGGCATCCGGGCAATCGTCTCGTCGATCAGCGTCAGTTCCTCCTGCACGTTCGTTTTCATGCGGTGCAGGAACGCGTGCTTTTCGCGTACAAGGCGTTCGTATTCCGCCACGACGGCGCGCACCTTGTCCGCCGCCGCGTCGATCTGCGCTTTGGACTGCAGGCTTGCCTCCCGGCGCATGTCCTCGGCGTCCTTGGTCGCCGTTTCGAGGAGCTGATCCGCGTTCCGTTTCGCGTTTTCGGTCACTTCTTCCGCCTTTTTCTGCGCGGCGACGAGGGTTTCTCGCATACTCCGCTCGATCCTGCGGAACTCCTCGTTTGCCGCCTGCTCCCGTGCAAGTTCCGCTCGGAGGCGCTCGTTTTCCTCACATGCCGCGGTGTAGTCTTCGATGACTTCGTTGAGGAAATCGTTGACCTCATTCTCATCAAAGCCGCGAAAGCTTTTTCCGAATTCCTTTGCCTGAATATCCGTCGGTGTCAGCACGCTGCGTTTCCTGCCCTTTCCTAGAAATAACGATGTAATACGATGACGATGCGCCCTTTCTTCGTCCGGCCGCGCACTTCCGTCACCTCGACGCGGCCGCGGCCGCGCATCGATAGGACATCGCCCTCATTGACATTCTTCGAAGCGCTGCCCGCGCTCTGCCAGTTGAGTTTCACCTTGTCCGCAGCGATATCGTCTGCCGCGCGGCTGCGCGAAATGCCGAATCCCGCGGCGGCAACGGAATCGAGCCGCAGCGAGGCGACCGTCGCGCGAATCTCCTTGATTCGCTCCTCCCGCGGCGCGATCTCCGCGAGATCTCCAAGGGACGCCGTCACATGAACGGCGCCGATCATCGTAAGCCGCTCCGCGATAAAGTCCGCAATCTTCGCGTCACAGAGGATTTTCGCCGTATCCTGCGCGACGAGGATGTCGCCGACACCGTCCCGCGCAATCCCCAGCCCCATGACGGCGCCCAGCACATCGCGGTGCGAGAGCCGGGCGAACTGTCCGTTCCACGCCGCGGCGACGCAGGCGATCTCATAGCCGCCGGGCGTCCCCGCAAAGTCCTCGTGCCGCAGCATGGCACGCTGGCGCTCCGCCCCCGCATAGCCGCCGTCAAAGTCGAGCCGCAGGCCGTCAAAACTCGCGCGGACGGTCTCGGCGATCTCCTGTCCGTAGGGATCGAGAAACGGACTGATACGAAATTTCCGCGTTTTCATCACGCTCTCCGCGAGATCGAGCAGCCGCACGGCCGTCTCCTCTCCCTCGCCGCCGCGGTAAAAGCGGAGGATCCGCTCTTTCTGTTCCGATGCCATCAGCTTCTCCCCAACGCGCGCGACCGCTCCGTCGCGGCAATCACAGCCTCGATCAGCGCGGACCGCACATTCCGGCGCTCCATTACCCGCAGCCCTGCGGCCGTTGTCCCTGCCGGGCTCGTCACCGCCGCGCGCAGATCCGCGGGCGACGCCTTTCCCGCGAGCACCATCTGCGCTGCTCCGAGCACGGTCTGCGCCGCAAGGAGCGTGGCCGTCTCGCGCCCGAGCCCGGCGGCGACGCCGCCCTCGACGAGCGCCTCGATCACTAGAAACGCATAGGCGGGCCCGCTGCCCGAGAGGCCCGTCACCGCGTCGAGCGCCGTCTCGTCCACCTCTGCCGCACGCCCCGCCACACCCAGCAGCAGCGCGGCACGGTCGCGCTCTTCTGCGCCCGCATATCTGCCGCACGCATATGCGGACATCCCGGCGCCCACGGCAAGCGGGGTGTTCGGCATCGCGCGTACGACGGGATGCTCCGGATACGCCTCTTCAAGCGCGGCGATAGTGAGCCCCGCCACAATCGAAAGCACGCACGCCCCGGCGCGCAGATGCCCGGCAGTTTCCCGCATCGCCGCGGGTGCCGCCGCGGGTTTCACCGCAAGAATAAGCACGTCAATATGGGGCAGAAAACGCTCTGCCCCAACCGCCGCATGGATACCGTAGATACGCGCCAGCGTTTCGCACCGCGCGGCCTTGTGCTCCGAGACGGAGATATGCCGCGCTGCGACAGCTCCGGACGCCGTCAGCCCTGCGATGATCGCCTCCGCCATCGCGCCGCCGCCGATGATGCCGATGTGCAAATCGTCACGCATCGTATTTACCGGTTCAGCCACGACATATCGTCTCCGAGCCGGTGCTCCTCCTCGGAATAACTGACGTTGACATTGCTCGGCGCACACAGGATGACATTATTGCTGATCTTCTTGATATCGCCGTTGAGCGCATATGTCGTCCCGCTGATGAAGTCGATGATGCGGTTGGCAACGCTCTTCTCCGTCTTTTCGAAGTTGAGCACGACGGGCTTCTTTTTTTGCAGATTCACCGCCACCTGCTGCGCGTCGTCGAACGTCTGCGGCTCAATGACGACAACGTTCATGCGGTATGCCGCAACCACGTTGTCGATGGAGGAGGGGCCCGACGGAGAAAAGTCTGGAAACCCCGAGAGATTCGCTCCCGTCTCCGGCCGCCGGCCGCCGCGCGCACCGATGTCCGTTACGGTCGAGGAGCTTTTCTTCGCTTGCTCCCGCGCCTCGTTTTCCTCGCCCTCATCCTCGGATGTAATACCGATGGCCGTTGATATTTTCTTAAAGATACTCACTGATCCGTCACACTCCTACGGTCTGATACTGACGTGCGCCAAAAATCCCGGTGCCGACGCGGACAAGGTTCGCGCCCTCCTCGACGGCGATAGCATAATCGTGCGTCATGCCCATCGAGAGATAACGGATGTCCGCCTTCGGCGGTTCCGTCTCCTTCGCCTCTTGAAACAACTCGTACATGTCTCTGAAAAGGGGGCGGCACCGCTCCACATCGTCATAATTCGGCGCAATACACATAAAACCCTGCAAGCGAACATGCGGGAGTCTGTCGACATCGGTCAGCAAGGCGCCCAAATCCTCGCGGTAAATGCCCGATTTAGAAACCTCGCGCGCGAGATTCACCTGTACGAGAATATTCTGCACCTTGCCGAATTTTTCCGCCGCCCGATCGATCTCCCGCGCGAGCCGCATGGAGTCCACCGAATGAATCAGATCGAATTGGCGCACGGCATGCTTCGCCTTGTTCGTCTGCAAATGCCCGATGAGGTGCCATTTGACCTCGCGTTCAAGGTTTTCCGCCTTATCGAGCGCTTCTTGGATACGGTTTTCGCCGATGTTCATGACCCCGTCGTCGATGGCCGTGCGCATCGCCTCGACGGGGTGATTCTTCGTTACGGCGATCAGCTCCACAGGCGCATCCGGAGGCACATGCGTCCGGCGCGTACGCGCCGCGGCGATCTCCGCGCGCACGGACCGCAGGTGCTCGCGTATCATCATATCGTCGCTCATCTCAGTTTCATCACCGCCGCCAACCTTCCCGTCCTGCCGCCGGAAGCGCGGTAGGAGTAAAACCATGTGCGCTCACACGCAGTGCACGTATCGGCACAATCGATCTGATCTGCGGGAACGCCCGCCTCCGCAAGCTGAATCCGGTTCGCCGCCCAAAGATCGAGATGGATTTCTCCGTCCTTCTCCACGAGGATCTCCGCCGTATGATCCGGAAACGCGGCGCGGAATTTTTCGGCATCTGCGCCGCCCACCGTATAGCAAGCGGCACTGATCGACGGTCCGATCCCCGCCAGCAAATCGCGGGGATCCGTGCCGAACTCCTCCGTCATCCGCGCCGCCGTCTTTGCCGCAATGCGCCGCAGCGTTCCCTCCCGTCCCGCATGAACGACGCCGCCGGCATGCCGTACGGGATCGTAGAGCAGCACGGGGACACAGTCGGCAAAGCAAAGCATAAGCGAAACGCCGCAGTCGTCCGTAATCAGCGCGTCCGCATCCGCAACCGCATCCGCATAGTCGCGCGCCCCGCGTCCCGCATCGCGGTGCGTCACGCGCACAATCTTTGTTCCGTGAACCTGCCGCACCGAGCAGATACGCGCTGGGTCAAGGCCGAGCGCATGCATGTACCGCACGCGGTTTTCCCACACATGTGCGGGATCGTCGCCGACGTGGAGCGCCATGTTGAGCGTATCGAACGGCGCCTCGCTCACGCCGCCCTGCCGCGCCGAGAACCCATGCGCCACCCTGTCCTCGGGGAAGATGTCGAGACGCCCGCTCCATAGATTATCGCGCACGCGCCGGAGTACAAAACTCATGATACCTTCCTTTCCGCACTCCCACAGACGCCGCATCGCGTACAGCCGTCCGTACAGCGGGGCGTTTCCTTGAGTTCCCGCGCCCGCACGTATTCCTGCCGCAGATAGCGTTTGGTAAAGCCCATATCGAGATGTTCCCATGGAAGGAGATCGTCCTCCGCCCACGTGCGCGTCAGGTAAAAGTCCGGTGAAAGCCCCTCCGCCTTCATCTCCGGGACAAGATCCTTTGCCCCGCGCCGCCCCGCCGCCCGGATGAGCGCCTCCGAGAGGCGCCGATCCCCGCGCGCGAGAATGGCCTGGACGAGGGCCTCCTTCGGCGATTCAAAGTGCACGACGATCTTCCGATACCGCCGCAGGCTCGTCACGATCCGCTTCATAATCGCGTCCAGCCGTTTCTTATCCGCCATCGGCATCCACTGGAACGGCGTAAAAGGCTTCGGCACAAAGGGGTTCACGCTGAGCGTCAGCGTTCCTGCACAGCCTCTCTCATCCATGCGGTCCCGCAGGCGGACGGCAAGGTCGACGATCGCCTCGATATCGGCATCCTCCTCGAAGGGAAGCCCGACCATGATGTAGAGTTTAAAATTTGGAATATGTGCCGCCGCGCCGAGATCGACCGCCGTGAAGAGATGACGCTCTTCGATGCCCTTGTTGATCACCGCGCGCATCCGCGCGCTGCCCGCTTCGGGCGCGAGGGTCAGCGTCCGCATGCCGCTTGCCGCAAGGGATTCGACCAACGCGCGTGTGACCGAATCCGCACGGAACGACGCCACCGACATGGAAAGACCCGTCCCGATGATGGCGCGGCAGAGCGCATCGATCTCGGGATAGTCCGAAATCGCGGCGCCCATCAGTCCGATCTTTTTGCCGTAGGAAAGCGCCTCGCGTACCTGCGCTTCGATAACGGCAAGAGAACGATTGCGCGGACAGCGGAAACAGTAGCCCGCCATACAGAAGCGGCAGTGCCGGCCGCAGCCCCGCGCCGTCTCGACGAGGTAGAAATTGAACTCCGTATCGTCCGTGACGACGACCGTATGCGCGGGATAGGCGTCGAGATCGCGCACCCACTGCCGCCGGACGACAGGCGGCGCGCCCGCTGCGGGAACGAGCGCCGTAAGCCGCCCGTCCGCCGCATAGGAGGGCGTATAGAGCGACGGCACATAGATGCCAGGGACGCGTGCAAGACGCCGCAGGAGCGTCCGGCGATCCTCTCCCAGACGCAGGCCTTCGTGATAGGCATCCATGAAGGCGGCGACGGCCTCCTCCCCCTCGCCGATCACAAAGGCGTCGACAACGCCGGCAAGCGGCTCGGGGTTGAACGTCGCGCAGGGGCCGCCCGCAATGACGATGGGGTCCCGTGCGCCGCGCGCCGCCGCATGGGGATTCACGCGACTGAGCAGGAGCATCTTGACGAGATGAAAATAGTCCATCTCAAAGGAGACGATAAAACCGATGACGGCGAAGGAAGAAAGCGGCGTCTGGGTCTCCACGCTCATCATCGGCGTCCGGGTGCGCTCATAGCGCGGCAGTTCCGCCCTGTCGGGGAGAAAGACGCGTTCACACGCGGTATCGCCGCGGCGGTTGAGGAGATCATAGATGATATGAAGGCCGAGGTTCGACATGCCGACGAAATAGGTGTTCGGATAGACGAGCGCAAAACGCGTGCGCCCGCCCGCCGGCCGCCGCGCGTATCCTCGCTCCTTTGCGAGCCGCGCGACGAGACCGCTCTTTAACCGATGATCCACGGCTCGCCTCTTCCTTTCACGTTTTTTACGATGTCTCCTTCCCCTTGTGGGCGCGCAGCGTTTCCAGTTCCTCGATGAAATTCGTGATATCGTCGAATTTCCGATAGACGGAGGCAAAGCGAATATAAGCGACCTCGTCGAAGTCCTTCAAACGCTGCATGACGATCTCGCCGATCTTTTCGGACGGCACTTCCGGTTCCGTCCGATTGCGGATCTCGCGCTCGATCTCCGCAACAAAGTTCGTAATCTGCTCCATCGAAATGTTCCGTTTATCGCAGGAACGGATGATGCCCGTCAGCAGCTTATCCCGGTTAAACGGTTCGCGTCGGTTGTCGCGCTTAACGACCATGAGCGGCAGTTTTTCCACGACCTCGTAGGTGGTAAACCGCCGCCCGCAGGAACCGCACTCGCGGCGGCGGCGAATGGTCGTACCGTCGTCGGCGGCGCGGGAATCAATGACTCGGCTGTCCGGCCGTTTACAAAAGGGGCATTTCATCGGGCACATCCTTCCTCACGCGATACGTTTCACTGTCTATTTTTCGTGCGCTTCGAATCCTTGGCCGTCCCTTCCGCGCCGTTCTTCGCCCCCGCCGTCTTCGTCTCCTTCGCCGGCTCCGCCGCGGCGCTCGCCGACAGTGTGTCCTTCAGATCCTTTGTCGACCTTGTGAAACGGCGCTCCACGACTTCGCCTTCCGCCCCGAACTTGCCGAGGCGCCTGCCGTTCGCCGTCACCTCGAGGGCGCCCGCATTCCCCGCCCGGATGAAAACGGCTTCTTTGCCCTGCCAGTTCTCCGTCTTCCCCTGCTCCAGCATGCCCTCAAAGACGGTATTTCCGTCCGTCTGCACCTCCGCCCAGCAGGGCGCGCCGACGCGTACGCTGACACGTACGTCCTGCGAATTCGCGGCGTCGGCGCCGCGCGCTTCGTCGGAGGCATCCGCCTCGGCCGCGACCGCAGCGGCCGCGGGCTTCTCTGCCTGCACAGGCGGCGCGCTTGCCGCCTCCTGCCGCGGCGTATTGATATACGAGAGGAGCGCCATACCGCCGCCGACAACGGCGACAAGAACGATGATGCCCGCGGCGAGTTTGCCAAAGATCCCGGCATAGGAAGACCGTGTGCCGCCGATCGATATGTGGGAAAGCGATTCGTCCCCCACGCTGCTGAGGGAGATGCGCCGCGGCTTTTCCTCTACGGCCGGAGGCGGCGGCGGAGCGGCCATGCCCTGCTCCTCGGCGAACTGCAGCGCAAGTTGCTCCGCATTGAGGCGCAGAAATGCCGCATAGTTGCGAACGAATCCCTTCGCGTAGACCATGCCGGGCAGCGCCTCGATATTGCCCTGTTCGATATATTGAATATAGAGCGCGCGGATGCTCGTGGCCCTTTCGATATCCGCGACGGTCATCCCCTGCTTCTCGCGCTCTTTTCGCAGGATGTCGCCAACCATGAAATCCCCTCCCGAATCACTGTCACTTTCGGAATATACATCGATTTATAATATCAATTATACATGAAGTATCCTATAAAGACAAATATTTCACTAAAGTTCTTCGGCAATTGCCGCGAGAGTCTCGGCAAAGCGCAGAACGTCCTCCCGATCGGTATGCCGCCCGAGGCTCGCGCGGATGCAGGTGCGCGCCGTGTCGTCCGAACACCCCATCGCACGCAGAACATGCGACGCATGCACGGCTCCCGCGCTGCACGCGCTCCCCGCCGACACAGCAAAGCCCGCAAGATCGAGGCGAATCAGGAGCGTATCCTGCGCAACGCCCTCAATACCGAAATTCAAGATCCCTGCGAGGCGGTTGTCCCGGCCTCCATGGAAAGAAATCCCCCGGATCGAACCGATGCGCGCGCGCAGGAGATCCGTATAGGCACGCAGCCGCTCCTCCTCCGCGCGCTGTTCCGCCCGCGCGATCTCCGCCGCACGTCCGCAGGCGACAATCCCCGCGGTATTTTCAGTCCCCGCGCGCATATCCCGCTCCTGTGCGCCGCCGTGCAGCAGCGGCACAATCGCCGTTCCGCGCCGCACATAGAGCGCGCCGACACCCTTTGCCCCGTAGAATTTATGTGCCGAAAGAGAGAGCGCATCGACCCCCAACGCATTCACATCAAGGGGAATATGTCCCGCCGCCTGCACCGCATCCGTATGAAACGGAATGTCCCGTCCACGCAGCAACGCACCGATCTCCGCAATCGGCTGAATGGTCCCCACTTCGTTGTTGGCGGTCATGACGGAGACAAGCACCGTATCCTTCCGCAGCGCAGCCTCTACCGCTGCCGGCGCAACGCGCCCGGCCGTATCGACGGGCAAATAGGTCACTGTGAAGCCGCGCGTCTCTAGATCGCGACAGGTTTCCAGCACCGCGTGATGCTCGACGGACGACGTGACGATGTGCGCGCCGCGCCCCGCCGCGCGTCCGGCCTCCGCGATACCGCGCAGAGCCCAGTTGTCACTCTCCGTACCGCCGCTCGTAAAGAAAATCTCCTCCGGCAGCGCTCCAACGAGCGCGGCCACCTGGGCGCGCGCATGCGAAATACCTCGCCGGGCCTCCCTCCCAAAACCGTGAACACTCGACGGATTGCCGTAAATATCCGTCATGTAGGGGCACATGGCCTCGTACGCACGCGCATCGAGCGGGGTGGTCGCCGCATAATCCAGATAGACAAACCGACCGCTCATTGATTGCACCCCATATGCGGATGATCCCCGCGGAGAAGACGGGCGAGCGAAATATTGTTCAGCACGGAATTAATGCCGGCGCATACCTCTTCCCAAATTTGACGCGTTACGCAGTCGGCTGCGCGCACGCAGCTCTGATCGTCGGCCTCCGCATCCGTCAGCAGACAGTCGACGAGCGCGATGGGCCCCTCCACCGCCGTGATGATCTGTCCGATCGTCACCTCTTCGGGCGGCCGCGCAAGCGTATATCCGCCTTGTGCGCCGCGCACGCTTTCCACAAGCCCCGCGCGCCTCAGACGGGCCATGAGCTGCTCGAGATAGTTCTCCGATATGCCCTGCGATTCCGCAATCGCCCTGAGCGACACAACGCCCTCCCCGTAATGCAGGGCGAGTTCGTAGAGCGCCGTGACGCTGTACCGCCCCTTTGTCGAAAGTTTCATGTAGATATCTCCCGAAAGCATAGACAATGGTTTTATGCTTCCCGATTATTTTATACGGTATCTATATCGCTTCAATTATAAATGAGACGATAAGCGCTGTCAAAGAACTAGGCCCCCGTCGAACCGAATCCCCCCGTCCGCGCGGCGCCGTAACCCGCCGTGTCGCCGTCCACGGTAAGGTAGCTTGTAAAGATCCCCTGCGCGACGCGCTCGCCCGCCGCAATATGTACGGGCGCATGCCCATAGTTAAAGACGGGGATGAGGATGTGTCCCTCGTTCTCCGCGTTCCCATAATAATCCGCGTCAATGACGCCGACGCCGTTCATCAGCATGAGATGCTTCTTGAACGCCGCGCTCGAACGGATGTAGATGAGCAGCACCTCGTCCGCCCGCATATAGGCTTTGACCCCCGTCGGCACGAGTTTCCCCTCGCCCGGTGCGATATCGACCGCCTCCGCCGCCGCAAAGTCGTAGCCCGTGCTCGCCCCCGTCTTGCGCTCCGGCAGGTGAACGTCGCCGCCCCGGTAGATCGTGACGATCTCAAACCCGCGTGTCTTCATACCTTCCCTCCAAACAAAAAGCTGCCGCGCCGAATCGTCCCATTCGGTGCAGCAACGTCGCTTTTCTCTTCTTTCAACTACTCGATCGGCACCTTCACGGTTGTGGCCGGCGTAACGGTGGAAATCGCATGCTTATAGATCATCTGCTGTTTCCCCATGCTGTCAATCATGACGATGAAGTTGTCAAACCCCTTAACCGTTCCCTTGATCTGAAATCCGTTGACCAAGTGGATGGTCACGGCGGTGCCGTCCTTTCTCACCTGATTGAGGAAGCCGTCCTGCAAATTGATGATTTTCGCCGTCATGCCAAAAAGCCCCTTTCTCTTTTTTCCCGCCATATCTCGACATCGGCGAGAATCTGCCGCAGCAGCGCATCCTCCGGGCGCGCATCCGCATCGTACCATCGTATATAGGGCATCTTGCGATACCACGTCATCTGCCGTTTCGCAAAGTGCCGCGTCGCCTTCTGCACCTGCTCCAGCGCTGCGGCTTCGCTCATTTCTCCGGCAAGGTAAGCCGCCGTTTCCTTATACCCGATGCCCTTCATCGCCGGCGCGCCGCGCCCGACCCCGCGCGCCGCCAGCGCACGCACCTCATCCGGGAGCCCCGCCGCGAACATCGCCTCGACGCGGGCGTCGATACGCGCATAGAGATGTTCCCGCGCGCGCATAAGACCGATCACAAAGGCATCGTAAACGAGACCGTCCCGCGCAAGCGCACGCTCCTGCGAGATGCGCTCGCCGCCGCGGCAGACGACCTCGAGCGCGCGGATCGCGCGCCGCACATCGTTCACATGCAGGCGTGCGGCCGTCTCCGGATCGCGCCGCGCGAGCAGCGCATGGACGAACGCGTTGCCGTACCGTTCCGCAAGCCGCTGCAGCCGACGACGAAAGCGTTCATGCTCCGGCGTCTCGTTGAAATTGTACCCCTCAATCAGCGCCTTGATATAGAGCCCCGTCCCGCCGACGACGAAAGGCAGTTTCCCCGCCTCTTCTTGACTGCGGATCAGCACCGCCGCGCGCCCCACAAAATCCGTCACGCTGAACGGTTCGTCCGCATCCAATATATCGATCAGATGGTGCGGTACCGCGGCGCGCTCTGCGGCCGTCGGCTTTGCCGTTCCGATATCGAGCCCGCGATAGACAAGCATCGAATCGCCCGAGATGATATCCGTCCCAAGGCGTACGGCAAGCTCCAGGGAGAACGCCGTCTTGCCGACGGCCGTCGGTCCGAGCAGGATGAGGAGCGGCGATCGTTCCGCCTTTTTCAAAGTTCGAGCGTTTCGCCGGGCGCGACGATACACACGGTCGCACGCGTCATTGCTTCCGTAACCTCTTTGTAACGGTGCACTTCCTGCGCGATGATCGGCCATGTGTCGTAGTGGACGGGGATCACATGCCTCGTGTTGAGCCACTGTGCCGCCTGCGCCGCATCCTCAAGGCCCATCGTATAGTTGTCGCCGATAGGCAGAACGGCATAATCGATCGCATCTTTGCGCCCGATGAGCTGCATGTCGCTGAAGAGTGCCGTATCGCCCGCATAGTAGATCACCTTGCCGCCGATGTAGATGACGAAACCGCACGCGACTCCGCCCGGCACGCCCGCGCTGTGGTGCGCGACCGTCATACGTACCTTTCCGAAGGGCAAGGTCAGCGAGCCGCCGAGATTCATGGGGAATACCTTAAGTTCTCCCGTCGCCTGCGCCTGGCAGACGTCGATCACCTCCGGGATGGCGACAATCGCCGCCCCCGTACGCGCGGCGATCGAGGGCGCGTCGCCGAGATGGTCGCCGTGCGCGTGTGTGAGGAGGATATAGCCGCAGTCCACTTCGTTCGCCGAAACGGCGGTGGCCGGGTTCCCCGTCAGGAACGGGTCGACAAGCACCCTGTGCGTGCCGTCGTCGAGCAAAAATGCGGCGTGACCAAAATAGTTGAACTTTACCATCACGTTCACTCCTCTCCCAACAGACTTTTTATCATTATACGATATGACCGCATAATGTCAATATGAAAACGCCGTTCGGTGCCCCCGAACGGCTGTATTCATAGGTATATTATGGTTATTTGACGCTCAGCGTCAGCTTTTCGCCGTTGATATTCCACTCTTTGCTCGTACCTGCGGGCGCGTCGCATGACAGGACATCCGCAAGCGTGATCTCGCGGATGAACGCTTCATTCTTCTCTGCAATGGCTTCGAGTTTCTCGTTGCCCGAAAGATCGAGTTTGATGTGATCCGTCACCTCAAGGCCGCATTCCTTTCGCATCGTCTGCACCTTGCTGATGATCTCGCGCACAAAGCCCTCTTCGATGAGCGTGGACGTGAGCGTCGTCTCGAGCGCGACGGTGACGCCGCCATAGCTCTGGCAGTTGTAGCCCTCCTGCTGCGCGACCGTCACCTCGACGTCCTCGCTCGTTACCGTCACGTCTCCGTCCGTAAGCGAAAGCGTATAGGAGCCGCCGCCCACAAGGGCATCCCTCACCGCCGCGCCGTCGCTCTCCTCGAGTGCTTTCTTCACCGCGCCCATCTGCTTTCCGACCTTGGGACCGAGCACATGGAAATTCGGCTTTACATGGTACGCGAGGAAGTCCGACATATCGTCGCGGAACGTCACCGCCTTTACATTCAGCTCATCCTCGATGATCTCAACGAAGAACTCCGGCAGTCGGTGCTCCGCCTTCACGAACATATTGCCCACAGGCTGACGGTTCTTGATGTTCGCAGCGTTGCGCGCCGCGCGTCCGAGCGTGACGACCTCAAGCACGATTTCCATATTATCTTCGAGTTCCGTGTCGATATACGACTCGTTCACGGTCGGGAAATCCGTCAGATGCACGGAGATCGGCGCCGTCTTGTCCACCGAGCAGACGAGGTTGCGGTAAATGCTCTCCGTGAGGAACGGGATCATCGGCGCCGCCACCTTGACCGTCGTCACGAGCGCGGTGTAGAGCGTCATGTACGCGTCGATTTTATCCTGCTCCATGCCCTTCGCCCAGAACCTGCTGCGACTGCGGCGGACATACCAGTTCGACAGCTCTTCGACAAAGGATTGGAGTGCCTTTGCCGCCTCGGTCACGCGATAGCTGCCGAGGTAGTCGTCCACCGCGCGCACCATCGTGTTCAGACGCGAGAGCAGCCAACGATCCATCACGCAGAGTTTGTCATAGGAGATCGTATGCTGCGTCGGGTCAAATTCGTCGATGTTCGCATAGAGCACATAGAACGCATAGGTATTCCACAGCGTGCCCATGAACTTGCGCGCGCCCTCCTGCACTGCCTCATGGGAGAACCGGTTCGGCAGCCACGGCGCGCTGTTCTCGTAGAAATACCAGCGGATCGCATCCGCACCGTGGCGGCGCAGCGCCTCCATCGGCTCCACGGCGTTGCCCTTGGATTTCGACATCTTCTGCCCGTTCTCGTCCTGCACGTGGCCGAGCACGATGACGTTCCGGTACGGGCTTTCGTCAAAGAGCAGCGTCCCGATCGCGATCAGCGAGTAGAACCAGCCGCGCGTCTGATCGACCGCCTCGGAGATGAAATCCGCGGGGAAGTATTTTTCAAATACGTCTTTGTTTTCAAACGGATAATGCCACTGCGCGAACGGCATTGCGCCCGAATCGAACCAGCAGTCGATGACCTCCGGCACGCGGTGCATCGTACCGCCGCATTTCTCGCACGGGAAGGTGATCTCGTCGATGTACGGACGGTGCAGTTCGATGTCCTCCGGGCAGTCCGGCTGAAGTTCGCGCAGCTCCGCGATCGAACCGACCGAACGCTCGCATCCGCAGTCGCATTTCCAAATGTTCAGCGGCGTGCCCCAGTAACGGTTGCGGCTGATGCCCCAGTCCTGCACATGCTCGATCCAGTTGCCGAAACGCCCCTCGCCGATGGACTTCGGGATCCAGTTGACCGTGTTGTTGCTCTTCACGAGCGCATCGCGCACCGCCGTCATCTTGATGAACCACGAGGCGCGCGCATAGTAGAGCAGCGGCGTATCGCAGCGCCAGCAATGCGGGTAGTTGTGCGTGAACTCGGGTGCCTTAAAGAGCTTGCCGCTCTCCTCCAGATCGGCGAGGATCAGCGGATCGGCGTCCTTCACAAAGACGCCCGGCCATTTGGTCTCCGCCGTCATCTCGCCCTTGTCGTTGACGAACTGCACGAACGGCATCCCGTATTTGCTGCACACGCGGTTGTCGTCCTCGCCGAATGCCGGCGCCGTATGGACGATGCCCGTGCCGTCCTCGGTCGTCACATAGTCGTCGCAGATGACGAAGAACGCCTTTTCACGCATATCTGAGGGAACGAAATCATAGAGCGGCTCGTATTTGCGGTACTCGAGATCTTTGCCCTTCATCGTCGCAAGGATCTCGCGGGCGCCCTGTGAATCCGAAAATACGCTCTCCATCAATGCTTCGGCGAGATAGTAGACCTTGCCGGAGACGCGCACCTTCACATAGGTCACGTCCGGGTTCACACAGAGCCCGAGGTTCGACGGCAGTGTCCATGGCGTCGTCGTCCACGCAAGGAAATAGGCGTCCTCATCGGCGACCTTAAATTTTACGATCGCCGAGCGCTCCGTGACGTCCTTATACCCCTGCGCCACCTCGTGCGAGGAGAGCGGCGTGCCGCAGCGCGGGCAGTACGGAACGATCTTGTGTCCTTGATAAAGAAGTCCTTTTTTATAAATCTCGCTGAGCGCCCACCACACGGACTCGATGTAATTGTTCTCGTAAGTGATGTAGGGATGCTCCATGTCCGCCCAAAAGCCGACGACGTCGGAGAACTCCTCCCACATCGCCTTGTACGTCCAGACGGACTCGCGGCATTTCTTGACGAACGGCTCGATGCCGTATTCCTCGATCTGATCCTTGCCGTTGATGCCGATCGCCTTTTCAACCTCGAGTTCCACGGGCAGACCGTGCGTATCCCAGCCTGCCTTGCGGAGAACCTTCTTTCCCTTCATCGACTGGTAGCGCGGCAGCATGTCCTTGATGACGCGCGTCAGCACATGCCCGATGTGCGGGCGTCCGTTCGCCGTCGGCGGCCCGTCGTAAAAGGTAAACGTCTCCGCTCCTTCGCGCTGATCCACCGCCTGCTGTGCAATATGATTCTCGCGCCAAAAATCCACGACGGCTTTCTCGCGCGCGGCAAAATCCAAATTTGTATCTACTTTATCATACAAAGAAAAATCCCTCCCGCAGCATAGTGACGTCATTCTAGCACACGGAAAGGGATTTTTCAAGGAAGCGCGGCGAAAACGCCGTTCACCATGCAGGATTACGGTACGCTATATCATCATAGTACGGTAAGCGCCCCGTTTTACTGCGTCAACGGACAGATATCTTTACAAAAAATCCCGAAAGCTTCCGTCTGTCTTCCGGGATTTTCGATATATACGCTATTCTTCCGCAAAGTATTTCATCGAGGTTTTCTTCCATTCATGCTTGGTATAGAGCATCCGCCGGTCCCCGATGCCGGTTTCCGCGGCGAGCGCGGCGGCAATCTCTTCGCACTCGTCGTGGCTGTATCCGTGAATCATCGTATAGAGGTTGTAGCGCCAATCTGCGGTACGGTTGCGCTCATAGCAGTGCGAGACGCGCGGATGCTCCGCCATGCGCCGCGCAGTTTCGTCTATGCGCACATCGGGCACATCCCAAACGCAGAGTGCGTTCGACGTAAAACCGACCTCTCGGTGGCGCAATACGGCGCCGACTTTACGGATCTTCTTTTCCTCGCGCATGGCGTCAATCCGAGCAATCAGTTCTCCCTCAGAGATGCCGATCTCGTCCGCCAACGCTTTATACGGTTCGGCAACAAGTGGAAACTCCCCCTGCAGGAGGCGGACGATCTTCTTATCGAGCGCGCTGATCTCTGCTGTCTCGGTCATACTGCCGCCCCCCTATGCGAGTTTGAACTGTACGTTGATCTTGTAACGCCGGTTCGCTTTAAGACTCATCGCGCCCTTGACGCCCGGGAGAGCGCCGACCTCGGCGAGGATTCGCTCCTCCGCCGCAGGATTGGGGGTCAGCAGTGTGAACCAAAGGTTGTATTGCCCCTCCCGCTCATAATTATGGGTGGCACCCGCATAACGGTTGACCGCACGCGCCACATCGGGCAGCAGCGCTTCGTCAACCTCAAGGGCAATGAGCGTCCCTCTGTAGCCGAGCCGTTCCGAGTTGAAAAATGTGCCGATCCGCCGCAAATATCCCTCGCGTTTTAGTTGCGTAAGGCGCTCCAACACATATTCCTCGCTCGTCCCCAACTGTTCCCCCAAACGCGCAAACGGCCGCGGACACACCGGCAGGTTCCCCTGCAGGAGGTTCAGCAGCCGTTTGTCAAAATCGGTCAATGCCGTTGTCATTGTACCCGTCCCCCTAAAGAACACACAGCGGCAGTCCTTACGCGCCGCACTGTATGTCCGCCTTGCTCAGGGGCAGGTGCTTCGGCACGAAACATGAACTGCATTCATTTCTTTCTGTGCCTATTCTATCAGATAGTCCTTCATGACGTCAAGTAATTCTAAACGTCCTTCATTTTTGGGTGACGCGTAGGGCAGGATCGTCAGTTCCGACACGCCGAGCGCCCGCTGCATCGCGGCAATCTGCGCGCGCCGCTCGTTCTTTCCGATCTTATCCGCCTTGGTTGCGACGACGAGCACCGGAATATCGTGCGCGACGAGCCACGAGAACATCCTGCGGTCGGATTCCATCGGCGTGTGCCGGATATCGAGCAGAAGACAGACGAAGCGCAGCTCCTCCGCGCTTAGAAAATACTCTTCGATAAATTTCGCCCATGTCTTTCTGCGGTCGCGTGCCGCCTTGGCATAGCCGTAGCCCGGCAGGTCGACGAGGTGGACGGGATACCGCTCCTCGCCCCCGTCGACACGCAGGAGCATCTCATAGAAATTGATCGTCTGCGTCTTTCCCGGTTTCGAAGAAACGCGCGCAAGCTGCCTGATCCGCGTGAGCGAGTTGATCAGCGAAGATTTTCCGACGTTCGAGCGCCCGATGAATGCGACCGCGGGGCGCCGCTCCTCCGGATACTGGTCCTTGCGCACGGCGGATGCGAGATAGGCGGCTCTCGTAATGACGACGGGTTCCTGCACGGCGGACCTCCTAGTTATACAACGCGATTTTGAGGACCTCATCCATATGCGCGACGGGTACGAACTCGAGCGCTTCGCGCACGGTATCGGGAATATCCTCGATGTCGCGTGCGTTCTCCCGCGGCAGGACGACGGTCTTCATCCCTTCGCGGTAGGCGGCGAGCGTCTTTTCCTTGACTCCGCCGATCGGCAGGACGTTGCCGCGCAGCGTGATCTCGCCCGTCATAGCGACGTCGCCGCGTACCTTGCGCCCCGTGAGCGCGGAGATCATGGCCGTCGCCATGGTGATGCCCGCCGAGGGGCCGTCCTTCGGGATCGCCCCTTCGGGCAGATGAATGTGGATGTCATCCTTTTCGTAAAAATCCTCTGCAAGCGCGAGCGCTTCGCTGCGGCTCCGCACATAGGAGAGCGCAGCCTGTGCGGACTCCCGCATCACGTCGCCGAGCTGTCCCGTCAATATGAGTTTCCCCTTGCCGCGCAGGATGTTGACCTCCGTCCGCAGGACGTCGCCGCCGACCTCCGTCCATGCAAGCCCCGTGACGACGCCGACAAGAGGTTTTTTCTCCCGTTTTGACGGGTGATACGTCGGCTTTTCGAGAAAGGTCTCCAGGTTTGCCTTGGTGATGCCGATCGGGGTTTTCTCCCCTTCGACGATGCGTCGGGCAGCTTTGCGGCACAGCCGGCCGATGACGCGCTCGAGAGACCGCACGCCGGCCTCGCGCGTATAGGAGCGAATGATCTCCGGATATACGCCGGCCGCGATGCGGACGTCCTTTGCCTTGAGACCGTTTTGCGTACGTTGGCGCGGCAGAAGGTGGCGCCGCGCAATCTCTATTTTCTCGAGTTCGGTATAGCTCGAGAGCGTTAGGATCTCCATGCGGTCGCGTAGCGGCGCCGGGATGCGGGCGGGGTTGTTTGCGGTGACGATCCAAAAGACATGGGAAAGATCAAACGGCAGATCCACATAGTGATCGCTGAACGTGCAGTTCTGCATAGGGTCAAGGACCTCTAAAAGAGCGGCCGACGGATCCCCGTGAAAATCCGCGGCGATCTTGTCTACTTCGTCGAGGAGGAAGACCGGATTCTTTGTCCCCGCGCGGCGGATCCCCGCGACGATGCGCCCCGGCATAGCGCCGACGTAAGTGCGGCGATGCCCGCGGATCTCGGCCTCGTCACGGATGCCGCCAAGGGAGGCGCGAACGAATTTCCGGCCCATCGCGCGCGCGATCGAGGCGCCAAGCGACGTCTTGCCAACCCCGGGGGCGCCGACGAGGCAGAGAATGGGCGCGCTCTGTTCCGGCGCAAGGCGGCGCACGGCGAGGTAGTCGAGGATGCGTTCTTTTATCTTTTCGAGGCCATAGTGGTCGCGTTCGAGCACCGCATGCGCCTCCGCCATATCGACGTGTTCCGGCGTCATCTCGGTCCACGGCAGCTCTACGAGGCAGTCGAGATAGCTGCGGATCACCCCCGTCTCCGCACTCGAAGCGGGGTTCGCATCGAGGCGCCGGATCTCCCGCGCGACGGTCTCTCGTACGGCCTCGGGGAATTCTTTTTGTTCCAGCGCCTCGCGATAGCGTTCCACGTCGGCGGATTTATCCGCAGCGTCTCCCAGTTCCTTGTGAATTGCCTTGATTTGCTCGCGCAGGTAGAAATCCCGCTGCACCTTGTCCATCTGCTTGCGGACGCGGCGATTGATCGTCCGCTCGATGTCCATGATGTCGAGCTCGTGCACGAGCGCCTCGTAGAGCTGCGTGAGCCGTGTGCGCACGTCAAAGGCAGCGAGGATTCCCTGCCGCATCTCGTATTTGAGGTTCAGGTGACTGGCAATGATGTCCGCAAGGCGTCCCGTATCCTCCATGATGGAGATGGAGACGAGCGCCTCGGGCGGGATCTTATGCGAGAGTTTCACCCACTCTTCGAATTTGCCCGTCACCCCATGAACGAGTGCCTCGATATCCTTGGGCTCCCGTGCGGGCGCCGCTTCCTCATATGCGCATACGTCCGCCTCCGCATACGTATCGCCCTCGCGGACGGCAAGGATCTGCGCGCGCTTCTGCCCGTCGATGAGAATGCGCAGCACCCCCTCCGGCATGCGTAAAAACTGACGGATATCGACAACGGTGCCGACGTCATAGAGATCGCGTTCCGTGGGATCCTCGATATCCGGATCCCGCTGGGCAACGACGAGCACCTCGCTGCCGCCCGCAATGGCGCTCTCGATGGCCGCGACTGAACGATCGCGGCCGACGTCGACGTTCACCATCATATGCGGATAGACAACGAGGCCGCGCAGCGGGAGCAGCGGCAGTGTTCGTTTCTCGGACATAGCGTTTCCTTCTCGTATCATGTGTGAGAACAAAAAAGGGACTGCCGCGGAAGGCTGCCCCTTTCTCATTCTAAAAAAAACCGTCAGTTGGCGGCCGCCATCTTCGCCGCGCCCTTGCCCTCAATGGTCAGAATGGGGTCGCTCCGGTTTGCGATGACATCCTTCGTCACCTGACATGCGGTGACGCCTTGGATGGACGGCACCTCGTACATCACGTTGCGCATGAGCCCCTCGATGATGGCGCGCAGGCCGCGCGCCCCCGTCTTGTGCGTAAGCGCTTCCTTTGCGATAAGATGCAGCGCGTCGTCCTCGAACGTGAGGCGTACGCCATCGAGTTCCAAGAGTTTCTGGAACTGCTTGACGAGCGCGTTCTTCGGTTCTGTCAGAATACGAACCATCGCCGCCTCATCCAGCGAACTGAGCGTGACGACGACGGGCAGACGCCCGATAAACTCGGGGATCAGCCCGTTTTTCATGAGGTCTTCGGGAATGACCTTGCTGAGCGACTCTCCGACGGAAACGCGCTTTTTCGAGCGCACTTCCGCGCCAAATCCCATCTGCTTCTTCCCGAGACGCGATTCAATGATCTCCTCAATGCCGTCGAAGGCGCCGCCGCAGATAAATAAAATGTTCGTCGTGTCGATCTGCAGGAGTTCCTGCTGCGGATGCTTGCGTCCGCCCTGCGGCGGCACGGACGCCGTCGTCCCCTCGAGGATCTTGAGGAGCGCCTGCTGCACGCCCTCGCCCGAAACATCGCGCGTAATGGACGGATTCTCCGACTTGCGCGCGATCTTATCAATCTCGTCGATATAGATGATGCCGCGCTGCGCTTTCTCAATGTCGTAGTCCGCCGCCTGAATGAGTTTGAGAAGTATGTTCTCGACATCCTCGCCGACGTACCCCGCCTCTGTGAGCGAGGTTGCGTCCGCGATGGCGAACGGCACGTTCAGGATGCGCGCGAGCGTTTGTGCGAGCAGCGTCTTGCCGCTGCCCGTAGGGCCGATCATGAGGATGTTCGACTTGCGCAGTTCGACATCCTCGCCTTTCCCCTGCCCCATATTGATGCGCTTGTAATGGTTATAGACCGCGACGGAGAGCGACTTTTTCGCCTCGTCCTGTCCGATGACGTACTGGTCGAGTATGCGGCGGATTTCCTTCGGTTTGGGGACGTCTTTCAGCCCGACTTCAACGTCGTCGCTGAACTCCTCGTCGATGATCTCATTGCAGAGTTCGATGCATTCGTCACAGATATAAACGCCGGGACCGGCAACGAGCTTGCGCACCTGCTCCTGCGTCTTGCCGCAGAACGAGCATTTGAGCTGCCCCTTGTCTTCCTCGCCAAATTTCATCGCGTCACACCCCCTCAGCCTTTGTTCTTGCTCTCTTTAGACGCGGCGGCCTTGGGGCGGACGACGACCTCGTCGATGAGACCGTATGCCTTCGCATCCTCGGCGGACATGAAGTTGTCGCGCTCCGTATCCACGTTGATCGCCTCAGGTTTTTGCCCCGTATGCTTTGCGAGGATCTCGTTTGCGGTCTCGCGCAGGCGGAGGATCTCCTTCGCCTGAATCTGAATGTCGGTCGACTGCCCCTGCGCGCCGCCCGAGGGCTGATGGATCATGATGCGCGCCTGCGGGAGGGCGTAGCGCTTGCCCGGAGCCCCCGCCGCCAGCAGGATCGAAGCCATGCTCGCCGCCTGCCCGATGCAGATGGTCGAGACGTCGGGTTTGATGTACTGCATTGTGTCGTACATGGCGAGCCCCGCGGTCACAACGCCGCCCGGGCTATTGATGTAGAGGTGGATGTCTTTATCGGGATCCTCGGATTCCAAAAAGAGCATCTGCGCGATGACGACGTTCGCCACGTTGTCGTCAATCGGTCCGCCGAGAAAGATGATGCGCTCTTTGAGCAGGCGGGAGTAAATGTCATAGGCACGCTCCCCGCGGCTCGAGTTCTCCACCACCATCGGTACATAGTAACTCATATATTCCTCCGCACAGGGGACACGTTACGCCGTGATATTGTCGACGATGAACTGCGCCGTCTTCTTGCGCAGCACGGTCGCCGCAAGATCGCCGACACGCCCCTGCTCTTTGATGATCTTCTGAACCTGTTTCGGCGTCGCGCCGTAGGAAACCGCCATCGCGTAGACCTCCTGATCGAGATCTCTGCCCTCGACTTTGATGCCTTCTGCCTTAGCGACCTCTTCGAGCATGAGATCGGTGCGGACGTTCTTTTCCGCCGTCTCACGGTACTCTTCGCGAATCTTTGCGATATCGAGCCCCGCATACTGGAGGTACTGCTCGAGACTCATGCCCTGCTGCTCGAGACGCATTGCCATCTCCTGAATCATCGCGGTGATGCGGTTCTCCACCATGACCGGCGGGATCTCCATCGTGCAGTTGTCCGTTGCCGTATCGATCGCTTTCGTGCGGCGCTCGGTCTCCGCCCGGCGCTCCGCGCCGGAGAGAAGATTCTTACGGATATCCTCGCGGAGTTCCGCCAGCGTCTCAAACTTGCTTGCTTTTTTTGCAAACGCATCGTCGAGATCCGGCAGTTCGCGCGACTTGATGCTGCGGATCGCACATTTAAAGACGGCGTCTTTGCCCTTCAAATTCTCCGCATGGTACTCCTCGGGGAACGTGACCTTCACTTCGCGCTCCTCGCCGACCTTCGCGCCGATGAGCTGATCCTCAAAGCCCGGGATGAAGCTGCCCGACCCGATCTGGAGCGGATAGTCCTCCCCCTTGCCTCCATCGAACGCCTTGCCGTCGACAAAGCCCTCGAAGTCGAGCGTTACAAAATCGTCCTTCTTCACGGCCGCATCCGCGGGTGCATCGACGAGCGTGCCCTGATTCTGGCGCATGCCCTCGATCTGACGGTCGATATCTTCGTCCGCCACGGCGACTTCCTTCTTCTCGACGGTCAGTCCCTTGTACTGCCCCAACCGCACGTCGGGGCGCTGCGTAAACTTCGCCGTAAAGACGACGTTCTTGCCCTCCTCGAGCGTCACGATATCGATCTCGGGACGCGTCACGGGCTCCATATTCTCCTCCGTCAGAGCATTCTCAAACGCCTTCTGTGCAAGTCCTTCGAACGCTTCCTGCAGGATCGCATCCTTGCCGACAAAATTCTCGACAATCTTGCGGGGCGCCTTGCCCTTGCGGAAGCCCGGAATATTCACGCGGGAGGAAATACGCTTTGCCGCGCCCTCCGACGCCTTTGCCAATTTATCCTGCTCAACTTCAATCGTCAGAGTGACTTCTCGGTTTTCACCATGCTCTGCCGTAACCTTCATTGTATGAAACGACCTCCTGTTTCTTTCCTATGTGTGGGCGCACAAATAAAGCGTTCCCCGCCTTTATATCATCTGTATGGTATCATAAAACGGTCAAAATGACAAGACAGCTTATTTCACCAACTCAGGCATCCGCGCAAGCGGCTCGGAGAGGTCCATATGCCCGGAGAGCGTCTCTACCTGCGCGCCGTCGATGAGAATGCGCACCTTCTCCACCTCCGGGAACTCCGTGAGCGTATCGACGATCGAGCCGACGAGCATCTCTTCCCCCGTCGACCCGCCGCTGAAGTTTTGCCGCAGTTCCTTGGAGAAGTCCACCGTCGCCACGCCGTCTTTCACTGTGATGCTGTGCATCTTCGTCTTTTTCGGTATGACGTTCGTCTGTCCCTTCTCCTTTGTGCCGGTGAGAAGGGACTTCATCACGGCCGTGTACTTATCGTCTTTCTCGGTGTTGACCATACGGCTGACCGCAACCAGTCCCATACCGTCGTCCTTCGGATAGTACACATTCACTTTGAGCGCCTTCGGCTCTTTCGGGCGGCAGCATTCGGGAACATCCTTCTCGGTCTGCGCCTCGGCGGCAGTTGCGGGTCCGGACGCTTTCTGCTCCTCCCCGCATCCTGCCACGAGCGCCAGGAACGCGGTGCAGACGAGGCCGCAGAGTATATATCTCTTGTATTTAGATCCTATCGACATTTCCGCTCTCTTCCTTTCATTCAAAATAACGTACAATCGCACGGAACAACGCTTCCGCCATCTTCTTTTGATAATCCGCACTGCCGAGCAGCGCCTCCTCCTCCGGATTTGAGAGGAACCCCATCTCTACCAGGGACGCCGGTATCTCCGTATGGCGCAGGACATAGAACTTCGCATATTTCACGCCGCGGTTGAAAAGCCCGCCCGCCGTCTCGAGTTCCTCATTGAGCAGACGCGCAAATCGCTCGTCGTTGTCCGTCTTCGGATAATAATAGGTCTCCATGCCGTGCGCGTCCGGATTCGTAAAGGCGTTGCAGTGAATGGAGAGGAACAGCTCGGACCGTGGGTTGCCCGCAGCGACATCCACGCGCGCCTGCAGCTCTCCCCTCGGAGAATGATCGGTATCGGAAACGTCCGCGTCCCGCGTGCGCGTCATGACGACGTTCGCCCCGGCCGCGCGCAGGAGGGACTCCGTTTGGAGCGCCACGGCGAGCGCGACATCCTTTTCGCGTATGCCGGAGTATCCGACCGCGCCCGAGTCGCTGCCGCCGTGACCGGGATCAAGTACGACCGTATGTCCGCGCACCGCCGTCCCGAGGGCCTTCCCGCCGTCGGCAAAGATATCGATGACGAGTTTTTCCTTGGTCTTGCCGCCCGCATCCCCCGGCACGGTACGCAGACGGTACGCATCCTCATGCGCCAGGGACTGCACCGTATAGATACGCAGAACGGCGCGATGGTCCTCGCGCTGCGCCAGGACAAGTTTCTGTGCGATCGTACCGTCAAGAGCAATCTCCTGCGGAAGGTTCTTTCCGATCTCGACATCCTCGATGTCGATAACCAGCCGGTTGTCCGCGCGGTAGCGCTGAGAGAGCGCATAGGAGAGTCCCGTCCGGTTCGTTTCAATCTCAATGTGCAGCGCCGCGCGCCCGTCAATCTCGGTCACATCGCTTGTCACATTCGTCAGACGATGAATCTTCCCCTTCGCCTCGCCCGTCCCGGCAAAAATCGTGAAAATGCAGACGAGCAGCGCCGCCGCCGTCAGCAATGTTTTCATCCGCGTCAGGTTTTTCAAAATACCGTAGTTCAATACCGGTAACACCTCCTATCGGTCGTGTAGCAGTGCGCGCGCCTCTGCGGCGGCGGCTTCCGTCGCGGCCGCGTCGCGTGCGACTGAAATCCGTATATAGTCTCCTTCCCCAATATCGTCGGGCAGAAATGCCCGGGGGAAGTTTACTTTCTTCATAGATTCGCCGAGCAGGAGCACGGCGTATTCCTCTTCAAAACGGTCGACGTACGCGGAGATCATTTCTTCCTCCCCTTTCCCGGCGGATGCTGCGGTTCATTCTTCTCTCGTTCCTCATAGATGCTGAAATCATTTTTGTTTCCTTTTTCCGGTTCGACGCGATAGGTATTTCCATCGCTGGTAATCGTGATCATACCGTTCGCCGGCGTGCTGTAAATATCCATCCCGCGGTCTCTGAGCGCCTCTCGTATTCTCTTATGCGGATGTCCGTATTCGCTGGGGACGCCGCAGGATATGAGCCCCGTTTCAGGCTGTACGGCCTTCAAAAACGCGGCGCTCGACGAGGTCTTGCTGCCGTGATGTCCGACCTTTAGAACCGCACTCCGCAGACGCATGGAATCGGAAGCGCCGAGGATCGCTCCCTCTTCTTCCTTTTCCGCATCGCCCGTGAACATCATGGTGAAATTGCCGAAGACAAGCCGTCCGACCACGCATTCATTATTGGGATCGGATTTTTTGTTTTTCTCCCTGTGCACCCGATCTATCATCTCGGGCGACGGCGCCAGTACCTCAAAAGAGGCGCCGCCGCCAAGATCCAAAGTCTCGCCGGCGGTCAACGCGCGGCTCTTCACATGCATTGCTTGGAGCTGCTTCATATAGCCGCGGTAGACGGGCGAATTCGACGGCTGCCCATTATCATAGACCTCGCCCACAGTATATTCCTTGAGCAGGATTTCCATCCCGCCGATATGGTCGGCATGCGGATGCGTGAGGATGATCTTGTCGATTTTCGTCACGCCGGCCTGCGCGAGTCCGGCGCGCAGCTTCTCCCGCTCGTCGACGTCCCCCGTATCGATGAGAATGTTCTGCGTTCCCGTCTGCACGAGGATCGCATCCCCCTGTCCCACGTCCAACATCCGAACGATGAGCGTTCCTTCGGCCGGATGTTCCCGCGCATCGCCGCGCGCAGGGAATGCGTCGAAACTGCGCACAAGAAACTGTGCGAGCAGAAATACGACGCACGTCGCGAGAACAATCCATCCGTTTCTGCGGAAATATTTTCTCATGAGCGCAGCGCCAAATTGATCAGGAACGCGATCGAAACGAGATACATGATCCAGCTGACTTTCCGATGCTGTCCGCTGACGATTTTCATGACCGTGTAGCTGATGAACCCGAACGCAAAGCCGTTCGCAATACTCGACGTGAGCGGCATCATGATGATCGTGAGAAATGCCGGCAGCGCGTCCGTAAAGTCGGCAAAGTTGATTTTACCCACTTCGGACATCAAAAGCGCGCCGACGAGGATCAGCGCCGGCGCCGTCGCAAACGCTGGCACAAGGCCGATGAGCGGCGTAAACAGCAGCGCTGTCAGGAAAAGCAGCCCCGCCGCGACGGCAGTCAGCCCGGTGCGGCCGCCCGCCGCAATCCCCGCCGCGCTCTCGATATAGGACGTGACCGTCGACGTGCCGAATACCGCCGATGTCATCGTACCGACGGCGTCCGTCGTGAGCGCTTTATCGATATTTTCGATCCGGCCGTCCGGTTTTACCATTTTGGCTTTGGCGGTCAGACCGATCAATGTGCCCATATTATCAAACAGTTCGACGACGGTAAACGTAAAGATGATGGAGACCAGCCCGTAGTGCCATGCCCCCGCGATGTCGAGCCGGCCGAACGTCGCCCCCATATGCGGAAGCGATGTGCTGACGATATCCGCAATCCCGTGCGGCGCGGGCGTCAGCCCAAACGCCATCGCCAAGGCCGTCGTGACAAAGATGCCGATGAGGATCGCACCGTGAATATTGCGCGCCGTCAGCGCCGCCGTAAAGAGCAGCCCAAAGAGCGAGATCAGCGTCGTCGGCGCGGTGACATGTCCGAGGGAGACGTAAGTCGCCGCGTTCTCAACGATGAGCCCCGTGCCCTTCAGCCCGATGAACGCGATGAAGAGCCCGATGCCGACGCTGATGGCGAGTTTCAGATCCCGCGGCACGGCGTTGATGATCGCCTGCCGGATGCCGCCGACCGTCAGGATCAGAAAGAGCACGCCGGAGAAGAACACGGCGCCGAGCGCAACCGTCCAGTGCAGGCCGAGCACGCCGCAGACATAGTAGGAAAAAAACGCGTTGAGTCCCATGCCCGGCGCGAGCGCGACTGGATAGTTCGCAAAGAGCCCCATCGCCATGGAGGCCAGCGCCGCGATCCAGATCGTCGAAGCGATCGCCGCTTCCTTCGGAATCCCCGCGTCGGCAAGGATGTTCGGGTTGACAAACAGGATGTATGCCATCGCGATAAAGGTCGTCATACCGGCGAGAAGCTCCGTCCGAACCGTCGAGCCCTTTTCACGCACTTTGAAATATCGTTCGATGAATGACGGCGGCGTTCCCTGCATCTCCATAGCAGCATCTCCTTAAAAAAACAAAAAAAGCCCGGTAAAGGCTAAGGATAGAAATGGCGGAGTGGGAGAGATTCGAACTCTCGCAGCGGTTACCCACTCTAACGATTTAGCAAACCGTCCTCTTCAGCCTCTTGAGTACCACTCCATATGTACTTTTCCGCCGCTTTTGCGACATGGAATATATTATCAGAAGCATGCATTGTTGTCAAGATGAAAAAGGTTTTCGGAGCCGCGCGCAAATGAATATTTAATAATTCTATATGATACTATATTGTATAGACTGTATCCGGCGGTTATAATAGAGGGGAAGGAAACGGAGGAATCATATGGAGATTGCTCAATTAAAATACTTTCAGGTGATGGCGAATATCCGCCATTTTACACGAGCCGCACGCATGGTCGATGTGTCTCAGCCCGCGCTCAGCCGTTCCATGTCGAAGCTGGAGCAAGAGCTCGGCGTGCATCTCTTCAAGCGCCGCGACGGTGAGATCGAACTGACCGCCGAAGGGGAACGACTGCTGCGGCACGCGGACCGTATCCTGCGGGAAGTCGATACCGCAAAAGAAGAGGCGCGGGTACACCGTTCGGGCGAACAGCCGTCGTTCAAACTCTCCTTCATCCATTCCCTCGGCAGTTACCTCCTTCCCCGCCTCCTGCGCGACTTCCGGGAGCGCTATCCCGACATCCGTATCCGGCTCCACCAGCAGGACTCGGCAACGCTCGCGCAGTGGGTTGAGGCCGGTGAGACGGATCTCTGTCTCTGCTCGACGATGCCGACGACGGAGCACAGCGCGTGGGTATACCTTTGGTCGGAGGAACTGTTCGCCACGGTACCGCAGGGTCACCGACTTGCTTCACGCGAGAGTGTGGATCTGCGCGAACTGGAGGATGAGCCTCTGATCGCGCCGAAGAAAAGCTACAGCCTGCGCATCCTCGTGGATCAATTCTTCGAACTCGCGGGCGTTCACCCTGAGATCACGTTCGAAGGCGACGACGTCTCGACCGTCTCCGGTTTCGTCTCTGCGGGGCTCGGCGTGAGCCTCCTGCCGAAATTTGCCGGTGTCGGATACCCGGGGCTCTCGTACATCCCCGTCTCCTTTCCGATCTGCAAGCGTGCCGTCGGCATCGCATGGAACACGAATCTGCAGCTGTCTCCCGCCGCACTCTGCTTTCAGCAGTTCATTATGCAGCGGTTTGATACGGAATATACGGACTCTGCACAGTAAGAATCCTAAAATAAATATCCACCCGCGTAGCGGGTGGTTTTTCATTTTCGGGCATAGCCCTAATATTACTAGCGGCGTACAAGTACGCTTTTTATTGGCCTGCCAGCCATGCGTTTGTTACTTGCCACCCATAAATGGGTCTCTCGGGTCAAATAAACTCAACTGATCAGATTCCCTGTCTCGTTTCAGTTGACCTTCGATGTATTCTGTTATCGCCTTCGTGTTTTTCCCTACCGTATCCACATAGTAACCTTTACACCAAAACTCCCGGTTCCTATATGCAAATTTCATATTCCCAAACTTCTGGAATATCATTAAGCTGCTCTTGCCTTTTAGATACCCCATAAACCCCGATACACTCATTTTCGGTGGGATACTTATCAGCATGTGGATATGATCTGGACACACCTCTCCTTCGATTATTTCTACACCTTTCCACCGGCATAACGTCCGAAATATCTCTCGTATTGCCGTCCGTTTCTCTGCATAAAACACTTTCCTCCGATATTTCGGGGCAAATACTATGTGGTACTTACAATTCCACCTCGTATGTGCTAAACTATGTCTGTCTGCATTTTCTTGTTTTGACATTATGTGACCTCCCTAGTACGGTTGCTCTTGCTAAGCTGGCAGGCTCGGCTCTAGCTTACCATACTAGGGTCTATTTTTTCACCGCTTAAGCTCTTTGGAACCACGCGACTATCGCGTGGTTTTCTTTATACAAAAAGAGCAGCGGAGCATCTCCTCCCTGCTCTTTTTTATTTTATAGGTTACGCCCTATAAGAAAAATGCCGCCGAAACGCTGTTTCAGCGGCATTTGCACATTCATCTATGGAATTCTCAAGGAGTTGGATTGGGCGCCGGAGTCGGGGCCGGCGTTTGTGCCGACATCCGCCCGATGCGTACGAGTTCGGAAATCCTGACCTGATGCGTCTTGCCGTTCACGTCGGCAATGATGCTCGGCTCACCGTCCGTGATGCTGACGCCGATGATCTTCCCTTCGAAACTCTGTTTCGTCATCTTGCCGTCCTCACCCTTCACCTGTGTGATCCATTGGGCGGGCTGTCCGATCATTCCGCTGAGCTGGCCGATGAGGACGGAGGAATTGATATTGTCAACGACCTTCGTCACGTCCGAAAGGCCTTTGGCAACGTTCGTCATCTGCTCGAGTGCGGAGAACTGCGCGAGCTGCGAGAGGTATTCGCTGTTGTCCTGCGGATCGAGCGGATCCTGATATTTCATCTGCGTAACCAGGAGCTGGAGAAAGGCGTCTTTGCCAAGAGCGTCGCTTTTCTTGTTCGCCGCTTTTGCTTGATTCTGCGCCGCCTCATAGTCCGAAAGCGCCTGCGTAACGCCGTTTGCCGTGATTGTATTCAATGGATTTGCCACGATAGTTCCTCCTCAGACCGTATTATACACGGTAGTCCACGCCGTCCGCCGTCATCACTCCGCCCGGCTCCGCCGCGCCGACGACGGCCGGGACGCCCTCGATGTCGGCCTCATACTCGTCCGCGTCCCCGCGGCCGTAAACACGGATATTGCCGCGGCCGCCGTCGCTTTGCTGCCACGCCTGCTGCCCCTGCCCCTGCGGCATCTGTCCGTCCGCAAGACCTGTGTAAACGCCGACGCGGTCGACCTTAAGCCCCTGATTGTTCAGTTCCTGCCGAAGCTGAACGAGGCTGTTCTCGATGACGTTGCGCACCTGCGCGTTATCGCTGTGGAACGAGGCCTGTACGGCGCCGTCGGACCCGACGGCAACGCGCAGCGTGAGTTCGCCGAGGTGCTCCGGCTTCAGCCGAATGACCATCTGCGTATCAGTAAGCGTCCGCAGGAGCCGCACCTGCTCTACGATCTGACGCGGGATCTCGTAGTCGGTCTGCGGCCTCTGCGGAGCCGTTTCCTGCGCGGGCGCGGCAGATGCTGTATCACGCGCCGCGGGGGCGTCCGACGGCACACCGAAAGGCTGCGGGCTCTGCGGGGCGAATTCAACCGGCCGCGGCACGGGTTCCGCAACTGTCTCAGAGCGTGCAAATGGGAGCTGCTGTCCCGCGCTCTGCCGCTCCTCCTGCTGCGTTCCCTGTCCCATCGCCTCACGGCGCATCGTCCGCTGTGCGAGAATATCAAGCGGCGACGGGTCGTCGCCGTTCTCCTCGGCGGTAAGGGCGTCTCCAAGGAGTTTTTCCGCTTTTATATTTTGGTCGTTTTCCTGTGCGAGCGGCGCGGCGGCCTCCTGTGCAATCGGCACGCCCTCCACGACGTTCTGCAGCGCGCGGCTGAGCGCCGCGTTCTGCGCCGTCTGCCGTCCCTCCGTATTTGCAATGAGGCGATCCGCAGTCGTCTGTGCGAGCAGTTCGGCATTTTCTTCCGCAAGCGCGGGCAAATTCTCAGCCGTGCGTCTGATGTCCTCATTCATCGCACTGCGAAGCTGGGCGGTAAGTACCGCAAGCGGCGTGCTCGCCGGGATCTCCGGCGCACCCGAGAGTTCCTCCCCCGTCTGCGCAAGCGGCTCTCCCGAAAGCATGCGGAGAAAATTCCGGTTCTTGAGCTCTTCTGCGGGCACTTGCTGCAAAAGGCTCCGCACCGCGCTCTGCATCTCATTGCCCTCGAGCTGCTCTGCCGTCAGGCCATAGCGTTCCAGAATGTCTGTCAGCGCGCTGTCCAGCGTCTCATCCGCATCGGCATCGGTCGCGGTCAACGCCGCTTGCAGCGCCGCGCTGACTGCCGATACCGCGGCAGAAGGCATATCCGCGGCATCGTCGCCGCGCCTCTGCGCGCTCTTTTGTCCGCCGGTTCCTTTCGGCGCGTGCGCCGCCTTCGGCATATCCGCCGTCACGTCCTGTGCGTCCTGCGAAGGCGTTTTGTCTGCCGAAGGCGCGTTTCCTTTTTGCGTCTTTCCTGCGGCGGCATCGCGCGCATTTGTTTTTGACGGCTCCGCATCCGTTTTCTTTTGCAGTGCGTCAAACGTATCGCTGAACGAATTCTTCCCTGAGGTTGTTTGCGTACGGTTCGCCGCGGATACCGGGCGCACGCTCTGCGCGCCTGCTCCCGCGGAGGCTCCTTCTCCTGTGGACACAGCCATGAGACCGGTTGCATTCATCTACACATCACCTCTTCTAATTGTTTATCGGAATGCGCCCCGCATTTCTTAAATGTTTTTTGGCATAGCGCGTTTGAGCGCGTCGCCGATCGTCTCCACGCCGAAGAGCTCCATATCGTCAAACTTTCCTTGGAGCTGCCGATAGTTCTTCATCGGCAGGAGCGCCGCGCGGAACCCAAGCCGCCGGGCCTCCGTGACACGGAGTTCGGCCTGCGATACGGCGCGCACCTCGCCCGAGAGTCCGACCTCGCCGCAGACCGCCATATGGGAACGCGGCAGCCGATTGGCAAAACTCGACGCCATCGCGACGCAAAGCGCGAGATCGGCGGCGGGTTCGTCGAGGCGGATGCCGCCCGCAACCTTGACGTAGACGTCCGCGGCGCCGATGGGAAGCTTCACCCGTTTCTCTAGTACGGCGAGCAGGAGTTGGAGCCGCTTGACGTCCACGGAGTCCGCCGTCCTGCGCGGCGGCTGATACGGCGTCGGCGCAACGAGCGCCTGCACCTCGACGAGCAGGGGGCGCGTCCCCTCCACCGTCGGTACGATGACCGAGCCGCTGTCCTGCCCTCGATCGGAAAGGAAGAGCTTCGACGCATCCGGCACGTCGACGAGTCCCGTGTCGCGCATCTCAAAGAGCCCGAGTTCGTTGGTGCTGCCGAACCGATTCTTCACGGCGCGCAGGACGCGGTACTCGGCGCTGCGTTCCCCTTCGAAATAGAGCACCGTATCGACAATATGCTCGAGAACCCGCGGTCCCGCGAGGCTCCCTTCCTTCGTCACGTGGCCGATGACAAAGACGGCAATCCCCTCCGTCTTCGCGAGTCGCATCAGTTCCATTGCGCACTCGCGCACCTGCGACACGCTGCCGGGCGCGCTCTCGATATCGGGGCGGTACATCGTCTGGATCGAGTCGATGATGAAGAGCGCCGGTTTCTCCTTCATCACATGGGCGCAGATCGCGTCGAGATTTGTCTCGCTGACGACGAGCAGGCCATCCGCAACCGCCCGCAGTCGATCCGCGCGCATGCGGATCTGCCGCACGCTCTCCTCACCCGTCACGTAAAGGACGCGTTGTCCTGCGCGTGCGATATCCGCGGAGACGCGCAGCGTGAGGCTCGATTTCCCCACGCCGGGATCCCCGACAATCAGTACCATCGATCCGGGAATCACGCCGCCGCCGAGCACGCGGTCGAGCTCCCCCGAGCCGGTCGAAAAGCGCGGCAGATCCTCGACCGCGATCTCTCCGATGGGCTGCGGCGGCGCCGTATCTCCGCCGCCTCCGCGCCGGCGCTCGACCGCCGCCTCCGACACAATAATCTCCTCCGCCATAGAGTTCCATGCGCCGCAGCCAGGGCACTTGCCCATCCACTTCGCCGAATCATATCCGCAGGACTGACAAACATAGGCGGTTTTCTTCTTCTTTCCCATAGGTTCTCCCAACAGAGATAGGGAAGCGCCGCTGTTTCGGTGCTTCCCTATCCGTCGTCAAATTCTCTTTTTCAATAAACGATACGCCGATCTCGTAAGCCAATACAGGGACCACCCCAGATTGAGCAGGAAATTCGCCGAGCCCGCGCCGCGCGAGGCGAACGCGAGCGTATTCCGGCGTGTGCGGGGATCAAACCTCATTGCACGCGGCCTTATCCGGCTTCTTCGCCCGGCTTTCCTTCGTGTGAACCTTCTTGACGAAATCCAGCCCGTCTCCGGATTTGCGCACGGAGACGGTGTCGCCCGCCCCGAACTCGCGCGCGAGGAGGCGCTCCGCCAGCTCGTCTTCAATATTCTTTTGGATGGCCCGGCGGAGAGGCCGCGCGCCGAATTTCACATCGGTCCCCTTCGTGATGAGCACGCGCTTTGCCGAAGGGCTGACCTCGAGATTGATCTCCTGCTCCGCAAGACGCGCTTTCACATCGCGCAGCAGAATGTCCACAATCTTCGAGAGCTGCGGTTCGCCGAGGGCGTTAAAGACGACCGTATCGTCCACGCGGTTGAGGAACTCGGGCTTAAAGAGTTTCTTGACCTCCTCCATCACGCGCTGCTTCGCACGTTCCTCGTCCGTGCCGGCAGTCTGTCCCATGGAAAAGCCGATCTGCCCCGTGGTGGAGCGCAGGTGATTCGCCCCCGCGTTCGAAGTCATAATGATGATCGTATTGCGGAAGTCCGTCACCGTCCCCTGACCGTCCGTCAAACGCCCGTCCTCAAGGACTTGCAGGAGCATATGGAACACGTCGGGGTGCGCCTTCTCCACCTCGTCAAAGAGGATGATGGAGAACGGCTTCTTGCGGACGGCATCGGTGAGTTGGCCGCCCTCCTCATAGCCGACATAGCCCGGAGGCGCGCCGACGAGACGTGCCGTCGTATGCTTCTCCATATATTCCGACATATCGAAGCGGATGATCGCTTCTTCCGTACCGAACACGCTCTCGGCCAGGGCGCGCGCGAGCTCCGTCTTGCCGACGCCCGTCGACCCGAGAAAGAGGAACGAGCCGATGGGACGGCGCGGATCTTTGACGCCGGCACGCGCGCGGCGCACAGCCTTAGAGACGGCTCGTATGGCCTCATCCTGCCCGATCACGCGGCGCCCGATGGTCTTTTCGAGAGCGAGCAGCCGATCCGATTCCTTCGCCGCGATGCGCTGTACGGGAATCCCCGTCCACTGCGCCACGACGCCCGCGATATCGTCCTCCGCCACGAGAATCAGCGTGCGCTGCTCATCGCCGCGCCGCGATGCCTCGAGCTGTACGCGCAGCTCCTGCTCCCGGTCGCGCAGGCGCGCCGCCTCCTCATAGTCCTGACCGCTGATGGCGATATCCTTCTCCTTGACAAGGCCGGCAATCTCATTGCGCAGGCTCGAAAGCGCGTCGCTCGTGCCGATATGCTTCATACGTACACGCGAGGCCGCTTCATCCATCAGATCGATGGCCTTATCCGGCAAATACCGGTCCGTGATATAACGCTTCGATAGGTGTACGGCCGCCGTTACGGCGGCGTCCTCGATACGCGCGTGATGGAACTCTTCGTATTTATCGCGCAGACCGAAAAGGATCTTCTCCGCGTCGGCCTCGTCGGGTTCTCCCACCGTAACCGTCTGGAAACGGCGGGCAAGCGCGCTGTCCTTTGCGAAATGCTTCTTGTATTCCGTCTGCGTCGTCGCGCCGATGATCTGCATCTCCCCGCGCGCAAGCGCCGGCTTGAGGATATTCGCCGCATCGAGCGAGCCCTCCGCGCCGCCGGTACGGATGAGCGTATGAATCTCGTCAATGAATAGGATCAAATCCTTCGATTTGATCACATCGTCGACGACATTTTTGAGCCGCTCCTCGAACTCCCCGCGGTATTTCGTCCCCGCCACAAGCGCCGTCATAGAGAGAGAGACGATGCGTTTGTTCTCGAGCAGGAACGGCACCTCGCCGTCCGCAATGCGCTGCGCGAGCCCCTCCGCGACGGCCGTTTTGCCGACCCCCGCTTCTCCGAGGAGGAGCGGATTATTCTTCGTCCGCCGCGCAAGAATCTGGATCAATCGGTCGATCTCGGTCTCCCGCCCGATAACGGGGTCAATTCCGCCGCTGCGCGCGAGGGCGACGAGATCCCGCGCATATTTTTTGAGCGATACGGGCAGCCCCTGTTTTTCGCTCTTGCCGGACTTCTTGCGCGCCGATTTCCCCTTCGGTTCCTCCGCCGCGGTATTCATACGGTCAAAGACCTCGCCCTGGAGTTCCTCGATATCGACGTCGAATTCCTCGAGCGTCCGCACCGCGGTCCCCTCCGCCTCGGTGAGCAGACTGAGCAGAATATGCTCGGTCGTCACGAACGAACGCTCTTCACGCGCCGTATCGATGGCTCCCTGCATGACGCGCTGTGCGCGGCGCGTATAGTAGGGCACTTCGTCGTTCGCTATACGGACGTCTTGAAACCCGTCCGCGCCGCGAATGACCTGCTCCGCGCCGTCATAATCCACGCCGTTTCTGCTCAGCACATCCGCCGCGATCGTATCGCGCATGTGCAGAATACCGAGCAGCAACTGGCCGGTGCCGATGTACCCTTTGCCGCGGCGCTGCGCGATATACTGTGAAAACTCGACGGCCTTGATGGCCGACTGTGTAAAAAACTGCCGATAATTCAAGCTGTCCCCCTCCTATCCCCGAATGCGATACGCATCGAGTATCTCGCGCACACGCGCCGCGCGTACGCTGCTGATCTCGTTTTGTGATAAATTTTCGTTTTCCGCTAAATTTTTCAGATACCCCTCGCGCATCGCGACGAGGATCTCCGCATAGCAGTCCGGGCTGATGCCCGTGATGATGCCGCGGTCTATGCCGAACCGCACGCGCGACGCGAGGTCGAATACCTCCTGCTCTGTGAGCGACCGCGCATACGAGAGAATCCCATAGGCGCGCCATACGCCGTCCTCCACACCGTCCTTGCCGAAGTAGGAGAGCGCCTTGCGCGCGCGCCGCTCGTGTCCGATGATCTCACCGACCGCGGCGCGCAGGTTCTCAATAATCTCGGACTCGGAGTACCCCAGCGTGAGCTGGTTTGACATCTTATAGATATGCGCCGCCTCGCCGTCGCCCTCGAGCGGGTGCACCGCGAGGCCGAGCTGCGGCGATGTGTTGACGATATTATCGATATTGCGCGTATAGACGAGCCCCGGCAGATGCAGGAGCACCGAGGCGCGCAGCCCCGTCCCGAGGTTCGTCGGATAGGCCGTCAGATACCCCATCGTCTCGTCAAAGGCTAGATCCAGCCGCTCCTCAATATAATCGTCCAGTTTGGACGCCGACTCAAATGCCTGCGTGAGCCCGAGCCCCGGCGCCATCGCCTGGATCCGCAGATGATCGTCCTCGTTGACGAGAATGCTGACGCTCGTATCGTCGCTGATATATGCGGTTCGATACGGCTGTGCCTCCGCGAATTTCTCACTGATGAGGCGTTTTTCGATCAGCACCGCGCGCTGCAGTGCCGTCAGGCGGTCGATCTCCGCACGCTCAAAGCTTTGCCCGGTATCTGTGCTCACGGATTCGAGCGCCGTGTCCACGGCGCTGCAGATCTCGCCGAGCTGCGCATGGTCCGCGCGGTTGGGGAATGGGAGCCGCACCAGGTTCCGAGCGAGGCGCACCCTGCTCGAGAGTACGACGTCGCCGTCCCGCCCGCCAGCGCCGAACCACGAGAGCCGTCCGTCGGAGAGGAGATTGTCGAGCGCCATATTCACCCCTCCTCCATCTGCCGCTCCAGGCTGCGGATACGGTCGCGGTATTCCGCGGCCTTCTCATATTCCTCGCACGCGACGGCTTCCTTTAATCGCGCACGAAGCTGTTCAGCCTCCTGCCGCAGCATAATGGAGCTCCCGGAGCGCCGCGGAATCTTGCCGCGGTGTACGCTGGAACCATGAATGCGGCGCAGGAGCGGCCGGAGTTCCCGGTGGAACGTCTCGTAGCAGACCGAGCATCCGATGCCCGCCTGCGAAAAGTCCTGAAAACGCATCCCACAGTTCGGACAGGTGATGTCCGGCGCGTCGTCGGCCGTCTCGCGCTCCTCCGTATTGCCGCCAAAAACGCTCTTGAGGAAATCGTTCACCGAGACGTTCTGCTGCTGCGCACGGAGAATCGATTCCCCGTAACGTGCCGCACAGTTCATACATATATTCTTTTCACTCCGTCCGCCCGGGCCGATCTGCACGATGTGCACGATCGCCTCGTTGCGTCCGCATTCTTCACAAAGCATAGCGGTAATCCCTTTCCCCTCGCCCCCGGGTAAAATATCGGTTTCTTTTATAGTTCATCGTATACGTCCAAAAGATAGTTCACACAAAATGCCTATGTAAAATTTTCGAGGGTCAAAAGCATCGTCTTGAGCATCTGCACGCGTTCTTTGACGGCGAGCGTCTTAGAATGATAAAGCCCCGTCACCGTCTGCATCATGAGCGCCGCTTCGCGCGTCTCGACTATACCGTGCTGCGCCAGATAACGCACCATCGACTGCACCGTCCCCATATCGGTCGTCTCGTCGATCTTCGACAGCATATCCTCATAGACAAGATCCTTCAGCGGCACCTGCACGATGCGGATGAACCCGCCGAGCCCGCGCCGCGATTCGACGACAAAGCCTTTATCCTGCGTAAAGCGCGTCGAGAGCACGTAGCTGATCTGCGACGGCGCGCACGAAATCTCGTCCGCAATATCCGTCCGCCGCAGTTCCACCTGGCCGTCCTGACGCGAGGCAAGCTGACGAAGAATATACGACTCGATCATATCGGCAATATTGCTCATTGTATCACCTTCTCCGGAAATTTATCTTAGATTTTCTCCTATTATATTTGATTTTTTGACTTTTGGCAAGCAGAATCTGATCTTTCTGCTTTCCATGCGCCGTCTGCGAAGAGACGAAGTTTGCGCTCGTGGTATTTCTCCACGCGACGGCGGTGCGCGACGCTGACGACGGCGGGCTCGGGGCACATCCCGCACAGCAGTCCGTACATGCGGTCCTCGTTCTCCTCGTCGAGCGCGGATGTCGCCTCGTCGAGGAATATCCACGCCGGACGCAAAAGGATCGCCTTTGCGAACGCGAGCCGCTGCTGCTCGCCGAGCGAGAGCACCTGCGCCCAGTTCTCCTCCTTATCAAGCCGCGGGATGAACGCCGCCAGGTTCGCCTGCCGGAGCGCCTCCGCGATCTGCTCCGTATCCGCCGCATCCTCGGGCGCGGGGTAAAGGACTGCGGCGCGCAGCGTTCCCATCGGCAAATAGGATTTCTGCGGCAGGAAGAGCGTTCGCGCGCCCTCCGGCATCGTGATCGCTCCGGTCCCATACGGCCAGATGCCCGCAATCGCACGGAGCAGCGTGCTCTTTCCGATGCCGGACGGTCCTTCGATGAAGAGGCGTTCTCCGCGCGTAAGGACAAAGGAAAGCTTTCCCGTGAGTATGCGCCCGTCGGGCCGGCACACGGTGAGTTCGCGGACGGAAAGCCCCTCCCCCTGCGCCTCGCGGGAGATATCCGAGGCCGACATGGCGGTCTCCACCCGCTCCATATGCCGGCGGAAGTCCGTCAGTCGGTTGACGACCGTCTGCAGCTGCGCGATGGACGCCTCGGTCGGCGAGTAATAGCGCAGGACGAGGAAGGACAGCGCGTTGACGACCTGCTGGAACGCGACTGCCGTCTGCATCAGTCCGCCGAACTGCATCTCCCCCGCAAAGATGCGCGGCACGGCGACCATATAGGGAAAGAGGAATCCCACGCGCCAGTGCAGCTCCGTCACCCACGTGAGCTGCACGCGGCGCAGCATGAGACGGAAAAAATTTCGGCGCACTGCCTCGAACCGCCCAAGCGCTCCTGCGCTCTCGCGTTCCTCTCCGTTATAAAAAGCGACGCTCTCAATGTGCTCGCGCAGGCGCGCAAGTCCGAAGCGCAGGTCCGCCTCGTACTCCTGCTGGCGATTGCTCAGGCGAACGATGGGCCGTCCCGCCCAGAGCGTCGCCCATGTGCCGAGGAGCGCATAGCCGACCGCAAGCCATACCATGTAGCCGGGCAGCGAAACGGACGCGCCGCCGAGCGGAATGTCGATCACGCCCGAGAGCCCCCACAGTACCGCGCCGAACGACGAGATGCGCAGCACCGCGTTGAAGATACCGAGCGTGAGATTGAGAAAATATGAGACGAAGAGCCGCACGTCGTCCGTGATGCGCTGATCGGGGTTGTCGACGGTGCTTTTCCCGTCCGCGCTCAGCTCCTCGTCGATCTGCATGAGGTAATACGTGCGCCCCGAGAGCCAGCGTTTGACGAAGTCGTCGACGAGCTGTGTCCGCCAGCGAATCTCGAGGTACTGCATGAGATAGTTGCGCCCCACCTCCATCGCGATGAACGCGACCATATACATGGGCCAATATTTCAGATAGAAAAAGAAGCTGTCCGAATCCATCTGTTGAATGGTATCGTAAAACATCTTCTGCCATGCGTTGTAATCCACCATGACGGAGACGTAATAAGCCTGCAGCGCGAGAATCGCGGCGGCGAGCAAAAATATCGTCCAGCGCCTCCGCGGCTGCCAGAAGCCGCGCATGAGACTCCATACGTCGCGGAAGAACGCGCGCTGCGATCGATTCATCAAGATGTCCTCCTCTCCTCCGTCAATATACCCTCCATGAAAATCATTGTCAATATAAAAAGCCGCCCGCGGGCGGCAAAAACTTGGCGGCTCAATACCGCCGCAAAAATTCTCTCCCGAAGACGGCAACGGTATAATAAAAACCGATGAGAAACGGCAGATATTCGGCAATGAGCCGCCAGCAAACGGCAACAATGCCGACGGTGCCGGCGGGTACGATAGCGGCAAAGAGGAGGACGAAACCGCCCTCGGCGACACCGGAGCCGCCGGGCGTGGGGCTGAAATAGAGCAGCATATTGAGGAAGATCATACGCCCCATAACGGTGTACCAGTCGACGCCCGCAACGCCGAGCCCCAGCAGGAGGCACGGCACGACGGCGTAGATACAAAGGAGGTTCAGCCCCGATTCGGCAAAGACGACGAGCATCCCGCGCGGCGCTCCCACCAGAAGAGAAATGGCGCTCTTCGTGTCGCGGTAAAGGGCAAAGACCTGGTCGCGTCGTTTCTCACACAGCCGCCGTGCAAACCAAACCACAATATAGTCGAGATAACCGCGCCGCGCACCGATCACGATGGCGATGATGCCGAAAAACGCCGCAAGGGTCGCCGCCATCAGGATATCGTTGGAGATGCCCGGAATGATGCCCTCGTCATGCAGAAAAATCAACGGCATACAAAGCGCGAGAAAGAAGATCGAGAGCAGCGTGCGCACGATAACGAGCACGGCCGCCTTGCCCGTGGGCACGCCCGCATGGCGCAGGAACATGACCTGCGCGACCGCGCCGCCCGTCGCCCCCGGCGTTAAGAGCGCGAGAAAGTAGTTGCCGAAAATGACCTGCACCGCCTGATAGAGCGTGATGCGCTCGTTCGATATCTTTACGAGGTGCATGAGACGGCTGCCGTCGAAAAACATACCGAGCCCGACGGCGCAGAGCGCGAGCAGGAGCGACCACGGCTGGAACCGCGTGAGATTCTGCAGCGTATTGATATCGACGGTCGTATAAATGACCGCGCCCGAGATGCCGACGACAAGCACGAAAAGGAGGAGAAAGCGGCGCGTGAATTTACTCATGGCTCACTCTCTCCCCCGCTCCTAGTCGTTCAAAAACTCTTCATGCGCCGCAAACGCGTTGTGGCTGTGAATGGATTCCTCGTTCTCGCATTCCAGTGAAAAATACGCGAGCCCCGGCAAGGCGCGCAGGGCGAGGACGGTGTCGCGCAGGATGTCCTCGACGAATTTGGGATTCTCGTACGCCGCCTCCGTGACGTATTTCTCATCCGCGCGCTTGAGCAGCGGATAGATGGGCGCCGAACCCTGCCGCTCGAGCAGCGCCGCGAGCTCCTCGATGTAGATGCACGGCACGCCCGCGCGGTACCGCAGGCGCACGCGCGCGACGGAACGCTGATTGTGCGCGCCGTATGCGGATATCTCCTTGCTGCACGGGCAAAGCGATGTGAACGGCATGGCAAGCCCCAGTTCAAAGCGCATCGGCCGGCCGCGGCGCTTCCGTCCCGTAAAGGACGCCTCGGCGTCCAGCAAGGATACCCTGCCGCTGACGGGCGCCGTTTTCTCGATGAAGTAGGTAAAGGCAAGCGTCACCTCCGCCTCCTCAGCGTGGAGCCGTTCGAGCGCCTCGCCGAGCATCGCCTCCATCTCCTCCTCGGCGAGCGGCTTATCGCGCCACGGCAGGAGGATTTCAAGAAAGCGGCTCATATGCGTGCCCTTGAACTCCATCGGCAGGGACACGGTAAAGGCGATGCGCGCGAGCACCTGCTGATATCCGCCCGCCTGCTTCTTAATGAGGAACGGGAGTTTGACCTCTTTCACCCCGACGCGCTGGATTGCGATACCGCGGTCATCCTCTCGGCTTTGTACGTCGAGCATCAGCGTACCTCCGCCGCATAGGGAATCGGGTCGCGCCGCCCGGCCTCGGCAAATCCCCGCAGGCGCAGCTTGCAGCTGTCGCAGACGCCGCACGCCTCCGTGCCTCCCCGATAACAGCTCGTCGTCAACTCATAGGGTGCGCCGAGCCGCGTCCCGAGGCGAATGATCTCGCCCTTCGACAAATATTGGAGCGGCGCCTCAATAACGATGCGCCTGCCCCGCTCTGCTGCGGCGGCCGTCGCCGTATCCGCCGCCGCTTGGAACCGCTCGATAAATTCCGGACGGCAGTCCGGATACCCCGAGTAATCGACGGAATTGACGCCGATGTAGAGATGCGCCGCGCCCACGCGCTCCGCATAGCCGAGCCCATAGCTGAGGAAGATCAGATTGCGCGCGGGCACATAGGTGACGGGAATGTCCGTGCGGTCCGGATCCCCCTCGGGCACATCGACCGCCGCATCGGTAATCGCGGAGCCGCCGATCGCATCCATATTCGTCTCGATGACGAGGTGCTCCGCCGCGTGAAAATGCGCGGCGATGCGTTTGGCACAGTCCACTTCTCTATCGTGCCGCTGCCCGTAAACAAAGCTGACGGGATAGAGTTCGCGTCCCTCCTCCTGCGCGACTGCCATACATGTACAGCTGTCCAGCCCGCCGGAGAGCAGAATCACAGCCTTTTCCCGCATAGCGTTCCCCTCTTCCTGTCGTTTCAATCAATCTTATCCGAGCAGCGCACGGATCGCGGCGCCAATATCCTTTGCGCCGTAAATTGCGGACCCTGCGACGAGCACGTTTGCCCCCGCCGAACGCACCGATGCGCTCGTCTCTGCGTTGATGCCGCCGTCCACCGCGATGTCCACATTCAGCTCGTTGTCCGTCACCGTGTGATAGAGCGCGTGGATCTTGCCGAGCATGTTCTCGATGAATTTCTGCCCGCCAAAGCCGGGGTTTACCGTCATGAGGAGCACCATATCGAGATCGTCGATGAGTTCCTCGAGCGTATAGATGGAGGTGCCGGGGTTGAGGGCAAGTCCCGCCTTGCAGCCGGCCTCCTTGATCTGCTGAATGAGCCGGTGCGGGTGCCGGGTCGCCTCGACATGGAACGTGAGGATATCCGCACCCGCGCGCGCGAACGGCTCGATATACGTTTCCGGATGCTCGACCATAAGATGTACGTCGAATACGAGCTTCGACTGCCTGCGCAGGCTCTCGACAACGCAGGCCCCCATCGTGAGATTCGGCACGAACGTCCCATCCATCACGTCGATGTGGAGGTACTCGGCGCCCGCTTCCTCTACGCGGCGCACATCTGTTCCGAGGTCGGCGAAGTCCGCCGACAGGATGGAGGGTGCGATGATGACGGGGCGCTCCGGATGCATATGCTCTTCCTCCGCACAGCCGCATCCATATTCATGGTCACGCTCATGTTCATGCCCGCATGCGCAGTCGTGGTCGTGATGATGTTCGTGTTCGTTTGACATTTGATTCTCCTACTTTTTCTTGGTGCGAAGTTCGCTGAGAAGCGCAATGTACGCCTCGTAGCGCGCGCGCGATATCGCCCCCGCCTCCGCCGCCTCTTTAACGGCGCAGTCCGGTTCGTGACTGTGACTGCACGGGGCAAAACGGCAGCCCGTATACCGGGCAAATTCCGGGAAACACGCCGTGAGTTCCTCGGGCGTAAGATCCGAGAGTTCCTGCTGCGTAAATCCCGGCGTATCGACGACAAATCCGCCCGCATAGGGGATGAGTTCGGCACGCCGTGTCGTGTGGCGTCCGCGCCCGATCTTCTCGCTGACGGTTCCCGTCGCGAGAGCAAGCGCCGGGTCTACGGTATTGAGGAGGGAGGACTTCCCCGTGCCCGAGGGGCCCGCGAAAACGGTGATCTCTCCCGCGAGGAGATCGCGCAGCGCGGCCACCCCCGCGCCGGTCTGCGCCGAGACGCAGAGCACGGGATACCCCGCGCACGCGTAATCTGCGGCGATGCTTTTCGGATCGCCGGAGCAAAGATCTATCTTGTTGACGCAGAGGACGATTTTGTGTGCGCCGGAGCGCTCCGCGAGGACGAGGAAGCGGCTCACGACAAGGGGATGCGGATCCGGCGCGGCGGCGGCGACGGTGACGATAATCTGAGTGAGATTCGCCACGCGCGGGCGTACGAGGAGGTTTTCACGTTCCTCGATACGCTCGACGACGCCTTCTTCCGCATCCATACGGTCAAAAGTCACGATATCGCCCGGGACGATCCCCCTATCGTTCCTCCCCTTTTTCATCCTGCCGCGCAGCTTGCACGCAACGATGCCGTCATCCGCCGCCGCATAGATCACACTGTTGTATACCTTTAAAACGCGTCCCCGCTGCTCCAATATGTCCCCCGTTCTATTCTGTTTTCTCGGTTTGGATGCGGCGTGCCGACGGCGCTTTATCTCCGCCCTTCGCGTCGCTGTTCTTCGTATCTTTCCCCTTCTTCGGTGCCGATTTGCTGCCCTCGGAGACGGTCAGACGGACGACCGTCCCCTCGTCGACCTCTGTGCCCGCTGCGGGCGACTGACTGATGACAGTGCCCGCCGCCTGATTGTTCTCCTCCTGCGCGACGGAGCCGACCTTCAGGTTGCTCTCCTCGATCATGCTGCGCGCACGGTCAACGGGTACGCCTTTCACGTTCGGAACATTGGTCTTCTTGACCTTCTGCCCCTTGCTGACGGTGATGTCGACGGACTGTCCCTTGCTGATGCGCGTCCCGCTGCGCGGATCCTGCGAGATCACGGTGCCGACCTCCTCGTCGGAGAAGGTCTCGTACGACGAACCGACGCGCAGGCCCATCTTCTGCAGCCGGTCAATCGCATCGGTCTGCTTCAGGCCGCGCAGGTTCGGCATCTCCATCTCTTCGCCGCCTTTGCTGACGTAGATGGTGATCATCCGCTCCTCTTTAACGGTCGTCCCCGCCTCCGGCGACTGCGAAACGACGACGCCGACGGGGACGTCCGCGTCGAACGTCTCGGCAACGCTTACGCGCAGGTGCTGATCCTCGAGAATCTGCCGGGCAAGCGTCATCTGCTTGCCCGTCACATCGGGAACGGTGATCTCCACAGAACTCCAGAACTTGCCGAAACTGAGGAATATTCCCGTAAAGAAGCCCAGTATAAGCACCAGCACAAGGCCGAAAATAAATTTCTTCGTCCGAAAGAAAGGCTTCTTTTCCTGTGCCGGCGCATCGTCCTCCTCCGCATCCGAAATCGATGAAATCTCCTGCGCTTCTTCCGCCGTCAGCACGCGCGTCGCATCGGGATCGAACGCGGGCGCGCCGGCCGTCTCTCCCCCGACAAGCTGCTCCGCCCGCACGATATCCTGCACGAGCGCACTGCTCGCGGGACGCTGCACGGGGTCCTTTGCCATCATACGCGTCACCAGCGCCTCGACGACGGGAGGAATTCCGGGAACAAAGCCGCGCAGCGGCGCCGGTTCCTCGTCGATGTGCTTACGCGCAATACTGACCGCCGTATTGCCGTCAAACGGAACGCGGCCGGCCAGCATTTCGTAGAGCACGATCCCAAGCGAATAAACGTCGGATTTCGGCGTGATGGTCGTGCCGCTCGCCTGCTCGGGCGAGAAATAATGTACGGAGCCCATGATGCTGTCGTTGTAGGTCATGGTGGACTCCGTCACCGCGCGCGCAATGCCGAAATCGGCGACCTTGACTGTGCCGTCGGGCATGACGAGGATATTGTGCGGCTTGATATCGCAGTGTACGAGCCGATTGAGGTGTGCCTGGGCCAACGCGCCCGCGATCTGCCGCGCAATGCGCAGTGCCTCTGGCACAGGCAGCGCGCCCTCTTCCTTGATGCGCTCCTTCAGCGTACGCCCCGGGACATACTCCATCACAATGTAATGCCGCCCCTCCGCAACGCCGACGTCGTAGACGTTGACGATATTCGGATGCGTAATGCGCGCAGCCGCCTTTGCCTCGCGCTGGAACCGCGCGATGAACTCCGTATCGTTCTCATACTGCTGATGAAGAATCTTAACGGCGACAGTGCGCTCCAACAGCTGATCCTTTGCCCGGTACACATCCGCCATACCGCCGCTGCCGATCAGCATCTCCAGCGCATAGCGGCCATCCAGGACGCGCTCAACCATATTCGTTCCTCCTCAATTTCCTGCCGGCTGCATGCCGCGGTCTCTATTCATAAAAGGCGTCAGCCTTCAAAATATGCTCTAATCATCTGCCGCGCAATGCCCGCCGCAGTTCTGCCGCCAAAGCCGCCTTCCTCCACGAGAACGGCCATAACGATCTTTTGTCCGCCGTGCTCGGCGGAACCGATGAACCACGCATGATCCGTTCCGGTCGCATTCTCCGCGGTTCCGGTCTTTCCCGTGACGCGCACGCCGGCAACCTCTGCCGCCGTCCCCGTCCCCGCCGCGACAACCTCCGCCATATAGCCGTCGATGATCGCCGCGCGCTCCGGCGTCGTCACGGTCTTCCATACAACCGGACGCCCTTCATAGAGCACAGTTCCGTCTGATGAGAGGACCGCGTCCACGAGATAGGGCCGCTGCACGCGCCCGCCGCCGGCGAAGGCGTCCGCAAGGAGCGCCATCTGCAGCGGCGTCACAAGGAGCTGTCCCTGTCCGATGCCGATCTGCGCAATTTCTCCGTCGCTGAGCTGCGCAAGCTGCGGCACATGCGCCGCCGCCATCGAAAGTTCGTCCGTCGTTATCCCCTCTCCGATACCGAAGCGGGAGAACGCCTTCGTAAGACCGTTTGCCCCAAGGCGCAGGGCAAGCGTCGCAAACGTGACATTGCAGGACTCACGCAGGGCGTCCGCAAGTCGGAGTTTGCCGTGCGCTTCGCCGTGGCTCTCATGCAGGACGTAGTCCGTGCCGATCGCAAGTTCTCCCGTACAGGTAAACACCTCATCCTCGGAAGTCACGCCGGCGGTCAGCGCCGCGTCCGCAACGAGCGGCTTGAACGTGGAGCCGGGCGGGTAAAGTCCCTGCGTCGCACGGTTCAGCAGCGGGCTGTCCGCACGTGCGGCGAGGGCATTCCAATTTGCCTCCACCGATGCCGGATCGACGGCCGGCGCGCTCACCATCGCGAGCACCGCCCCCGTCGCGGCATCCATGACGACGACCGCACCGCGGCGCCCCCCGAGCGCGCGCCATGCGGTCTCGGAGAGTGCGGCGTCCACCGTCAGCCGCACATCATACCCGGCATCGGCACGCAGGAGTGTGCGCAGAGGCCCCATACGATCCATATCGGCCGTCACTCCTGAGAGCGCCCTGCCTTCCGTGCGTTCGATGCCCGCCGCGCCGTACCGCTCCGTGCGGTACCCCGTCACGGGCGCGAGCGCCGCACCGTAGGGATAGGACCGCCGGCCCGCATCGTCGCTCTCAGCGACAACTCGTCCCATACGATCGAGGATACGTCCGCGGCGGATATCATTTTCCGCCAGCGCCGTCCGCGCGTTGAGCGGGTGTGCGGCAAGTTCCGCACCGTCCCAAACGCTCAGTTTCACAAGATAGAGCAGCTGCACGGCGACGAGCCCGAGCAGGAACGCTGCGACGAGTGCAATATGCTTGCGGATCTTCGGCTCAGCCATCCGCGCCCGCCTCCCGCATCGCATTCTCCCGCAGCTGCCCGGAGAGCGCCGTTAAAATACCGACAAGGATAAAACTCGCCGTCATCGAACTCCCGCCGTAACTGACGAACGGGAGCGTAATGCCCGTCAGCGGCAGGAGCTTCGTTACCCCCGCGGTGATGATGAAGGCCTGCAGGAGCAGGCCGGTCGCGCATCCCGCCGCGAGCAGAGATTCCTGCGCATGCGGGAGCCCCATCGCGATACGGCTGCCGCGCCAAAAAAGCAGCGCAAAGGCGGCGAGTACGAGCACGGCGCCGACAAGCCCCAGTTCCTCGGCAATCGCGGCGAAAATAAAGTCCGTATGCACCTCGGGAATCAGCTGCGGATGCCCCTCCGCAAAGCCCGTTCCCCAAACGCCGCCCGTGCCGACGGCAAAAAGCGACTGCACGACCTGATAGGACATCCCGCTCGGGTCCGCCCACGGATGCAGCCAAATATCAAAGCGCACGCGCACATGGCCGAAGAACGCATAGCTAAGCGCCGCCGCGATCAGAATAAAGAGCCCCGCGAGGAACACATACGACTTGCGCCCCGTCCCCATATAGGTCATGAGCACCGCCATCCCGAAGAAGAGCAGCGCCGAACCGAGGTCGCGCGCAATGACAAACATAAGAACCGAGAGCCCCCAGAGCACAATCAGCGGCGCAATGAAACGTGCGGGCGGCAGATGCAGAAATAAGAACCGCCGTGCGGGGAGTGTCAGCACCGCAAGATGATCCGCCAGATACGCCGCGAGGAAGAAAATCAGAAGGATCTTTCCGAACTCCGAGGGCTGTATGGAAAAGGTGCCGAAGGTCAGCCAGTTCCGATTGCCGCCGATGCTCACGCCGAAGAGGAGCGGCAGAACCAGCACGCCCGTCGTCAAAAGCCCAAGCACGTAGGGATAGTCGAGCAGACGGCGCAGACGGGACCATAATAGAATCGTCGCCCCCCAACACAAAATGCCGGCGGACGCCCAGCGCAGCTGTGCGGCGAATAGATCCGGACGCAGGCGCGCAATCTCAGCGAGCCCCACCGAGAGCAGGACGTAGACGATACCAAGCGGTACCGTGTCGAGTCCGCGCCGTATGGCAACGATATAAGAGACGGCGCCAAGAACGAGGAGCAAAAGGAGCCACGGCAGATACGGGAGATCCCGCGCCGCTTCGAACGCCCAGCCGGGCTGCCCCGCGCCGTGCTTTAAGAGGAGCACACCCAGCGCGCACAGCAAAATGCCTGCGGGCGCAGCTCTCAGCGCGCCGTTCATGACGGCACGTAGGCGACGGCAATCGCCGTGATGTTATCGCGTCCGCCCGCGGCAATCGCGCGTTCCACCATGCGGTCCGCGGCGCCCGCAATCGCCCCCGCGAGCAGATCGCGCAATTCGTCGTCTTCCACCATATTCGTCAGCCCGTCCGTCGCAAGGAGAAAGCGATCGCCCGCTTCTATGGGGAACGCGTCGCCGTCTACCTCCAGTTCTTCGTCGACACCGACGGCGCGCATCAGCAGATTTTTGCGCGGATGATGCTGCGCCTCGTCTTCGCTGAGTTTTCCCTGCGCGACGAGTTCCTCCACATAGGAATGGTCCCGCGACACCTGCCGCAGGGCGCCCCCGCGCAGGAGATAGAGGCGGCTGTCTCCGACGTGCGCATAGTATGCGGTCCCCGCCGCCTCGTCGATGCGGAGCACCGTTGCTGTCGACCCCATTCCATCGTAAGCGGGGTTCTCTTCGGCGGCCTCGCGTACCTGCCTGTTGGCACGGCGCACGGCGCCGACGAGCACCGATGCGTCGGGCGCCGGATCGCCTTCCGCCGATGCGCGTACGGCGGCGACAACGATGCGGCTCGCCACCTCGCCTGCCGCATGGCCGCCGAGTCCGTCCGCCACGACGTAGACGTCGCCAAAAATGCCGAAACTATCCTCGTTCGACGTCCGTACACAGCCGATATCCGACGCACTTGAAACCTCTGTCATGTCGTTACCTCTCAAACCGCAGGGAGACCGCACCGATGCGAAGCACATCGCCCGCATGGAGATACGTCCGCCCCGTCAGTATGTTGTCGTTCAGATATGTGTGATTGCGGCTGCCGAGATCTTCCGCTACGTATTGATTTTCCCGGCGATAAATCAGCACATGGTGATGGGATACGAACTGATCCGGAAGCACGACATCGTTGTCCTCGCTCCGGCCGATCGAAAGCTCGCGGCCGATAGCGAAACGCCTGCCTTCGATCCCGTCCCCGGCAACGACGTGAAGCGCGGCTCCCGATCTTTCGGCAGGCCCGCGGCGCTCCCGTGTCGCTGCACGCAGGTCTTCGCGCGTCGCCGCGAACATCCTGTGTGAGAGCCGTACGGAAAAATAGATCAGCCACAGCAGCATTCCGTATTCGAGTACGACGCGCAGTCCCTTGAGCGCCATTGCCGTCCCCATCGTCAGGACACCTCGTACCGGAGCGTCGTCGCGCCGATCCGTATCTCGTCTCCGTCGCACAAACGCCGCGACGAGATACGGTCTCCGTTCACAAAGGTACCGTTGCGGCTCTCGGCATCGTAAATCGTATGCCGATGGTGCTCATAGACGATCCATGCGTGCAGGCGGGACACATTCGTATCCGTCAGGATAAACTCGTTGCGCTCCATACGGCCCAAATAAATCTTCCGCTCGCCCAGCGCGGAGGATGCGCCCTTGTCCGCTCCGTCCGTCACCGTCAGCAGCGCGAGGTCGTGCTCGGGCGGGAGATTCAGGCAGCGCACCTCCGAGAGCGACGGGCGCTCCTCCAGCACAATGGTCTGTGCCTCGGCGTCCGACGAGGCCCGCTCGGCGGCATCAGGCACCCGATTTTGCTGCACGCGTGAAAGGAGCCGGTAGTTTCCGGCACGCAGGGCTTCGTCCAGGCCGAAGCAAATGCCGAGCTTCCCGTCCATCGAAAGATCCGCGCGGATGATGTGCTTTTTAAGCGCAAGCCCGAGCTCGTCGGCGATGCGGTGCGAGCAGAGGCGCTGATAATCCTCCGTCCCGAGCGTAAACACATAAGAGTTGGGCAGCGGCATCCCCTGTCTGCGCACCTCTTTCTCGAGGCCTTTGACAAGCTCCACGGGTTCGAGGTGGCTGCTGAATTTTCGGTTGAAGAATCCCTCGATGTGATCCCCCAAGAAAGATTCCACGCGTTCTATCATTGCGCAGCGTTCTCCTGTGACAAAAGGCGAATAAGTCGTTATCTTCGTTATCATACCACAAAAAGGAAAAAATTTACAGCCCCGCTTCCAAAAGGCGGTTGCGCAGCTGTCCGCATGCCGCTTGAATGTCCGTTCCCATTTCGCGACGCAGGGTCGCCGTGATACGGTGTTCCTCCAAGACGCGCCGGAATCGTCGGATCGCGTTGTTGCTCGGTCGATGCAGATCGCGCTCGGCAACGGGGTTGATCGGGATGAGATTGACGCTCGCAAGCTGCCCCCGCAGAAGTTCCGCAAGCTGCTCCGCCTCGCGCACACCGTCGTTTACGCCGCGGATCAAAATGTATTCGTACGTGACGCGCCGCTTCGTCGCCGCCGCATAACGGCGCGCGGCGCGCAGCACATCGGCAAGCGGATAGATACGGTTGACGGGCATGATGCGCGAGCGCAGTTCGTCCGTCGGCGCGTGCAGCGAGATCGAGAGCGAGACTGGAATCCCCTCGGCCGCGAGACGCTCAATCCCCGGCACAATACCCGAAGTCGAGAGCGTAACGCCGCGGTAGCCGAGCCCAAGGACGTAGTCCTCATGCAGCAGACGCAGCGCGCCGACGACATTGTCATAGTTCTCGAGCGGCTCGCCCGAGCCCATGACGACGATCGTATCGACGCGCGCCCCCTCCTGCCGGAGAAAGTCCGCGATGCCGATCGCCTGCGCCGCGATCTCCGCACGCGTCAGGTTACGCACCAACCCGTGCAGCGTCGAGGCGCAGAACGAACAGCCCATGCGGCAGCCTGCCTGCGTCGAAACGCAGACGGAGTTTCCGTAGGAATGGCGCATGAGGACCGTCTCCGCCGTCTGTCCGTCGGCAAACGCATAGAGGAGTTTGATCGTCGCCCCGTCCGCCGAATGCAGCCGGTTCACGACGGTCGGCCGCTCGATCGTAAACGTCTCCGAAAGCTGCGCGCGCAGGGCTTTCGGCAGGTTCGTCATGGCATGCAAAGAGCCCGCCCCGCGCCGATAGATCCACTCTGCGATCTGATCCGCGCGGAAGCGGGGCACGTTATGCGGAGCGAGCGCGGCACGCAGCTCGTCCATTGTTAATCCGAAGATATTCATAGGCGTTCCATCCGCGCGATGAAGAACCCGTCCGGTCCGTTCACGGTCGGGCATATCCGCACCGTGCGCTCCGGTCGTTTCTCACAGGGCAGGAAGGCTCCCGTCTCCGCAAGCGTGAATTCGGGATGCGCCTCTAAAAAATGTGCGACGACACGGTCGTTCTCTTTCTCCTCCATCGTGCAGGTGCTGTAAACGAGCGCGCCACCCGGTTTTACGGCGGCCGCCGCACTTTCGAGGATCTCCCGCTGGAGCTTCGGGAGATTTTTCAGTTCCGCACGTTTTCTGCGCCAGCGCGCATCGGGTTTACGGCGCAGAACGCCGAACCCCGAACACGGCGCGTCGACGAGCACGCGATCTGCCGTTCCCGCGAAGCGCACGCCGATTTCACGTGCATCGCGCACGGCGGTCTCAATAATATCGATGCCGAGACGTTTTGCATTGTTTTCAATACGGGAAATCTTGCCCTCATAGATATCGAACGCGCGGATGTGCCCCCGATTCTCCATCAGCTGCGCGATATGCGTCGCCTTCCCGCCCGGCGCGGCGCAGGCATCGATGACCGTCATGCCGGGGGCGGCGCCAAGCACATGCGCGACGAGCATGGAACTCTCGTCCTGCACTTGGCAGAGTCCTTCGCGCAGCGGCGTGAGCGCATCGAGCCCGCCGTGCCCCGTGACGACAATACCGTCGGGCACCCGCTCTGACGGCACAGCCGTGACGCCCGCCGCCCACAGCTGCGCCAGCAAAGCATCCCGTGTCGTCCGCAGCGTATTGACGCGCAGCGAAAGGGGCGCGCTCGTATTATTGCAGCGGCAGAGCTCCTCCGTCCGCTCATAGCCGTAGGCACGGATCCAGCGCTCGACCATCCACAGCGGATGCTGCGTGCGCAGGGCGAGCAAGCGCGCATCGCGCCCCGCGGGAATCTCGGCGCGTCCCGGCGTCCGAACGGCCGTGCGGAGCACCGCGTTGACAAAGGAATCCGCCCCTCTGCGGCCGTATTTTTTCGCGAGTTCCACGGCGGTGTCGCAGGCGGCGGATGCGGGTACCTTATTCATAAAGAAAAGTTGATAGATGCCAATGCGTAAAATCTCGCGTATCTGCGGCTGCACGCGTTCGATGCCGTCCGTCAGATACTGCGCAATCATATAGTCGAGCGTATCTCCCGCCTTCACGGTGCCGTAAACGAGTTCCGTCAAAAATCTGCGGTCACGATCCGTAAGCCGCGCCGTGCGCATAGCGCGCACAAGCGCGACATTTGCGTATGCCCCTTCGTTGCACACCTCCGAGAGTACCTGCACGGCAAGTTCACGCACGGGGTCTATCTTCTTAGCGCGGTAACGCCGCTCTCTCATGGAACCATCCTTTTTACTTCTCCTTAACCGGCTCGATGATCTGTTCGAGCTGTGCGCGCACCTCCGCCATATCGACGCTCGTGTTGTAGCACGGCCCGTTCGGTCGGATGTTGAGCACACCGACGGCGGGCAGCGGATAGACGTCCTGAATGCCGCTCATCAGATCGCGTTCGCACGCAATCGCAAGCACGGCCTTGGGCCGCGTATTGTAGACTATCTGCCGTGCGAGCGTACCGCCCGTCGCAATGAAGAAATGGAACCCCATCTCCTCGGCAAGCGCGACGAGATCGCCGACATTGCAGCCGCCGCAGCGCTTACAGTTGTTCGGGTCGCGCGTGACCTTGTGCGGACAGCTCACGAGCTGCAGGCAGTGCGGCGTCACGACAAGCAAACGATCTGCGGGCACGCGGATATTCATGCGGTGAAAGAGTAGATTGCTCACGGCGATGAACGATCCCTCGAGACGACGCCGCTTGATGCCGAAGATCGCTCCGAGGCGCACGGCCGCCGGGAAGAGGAGATTGATCAGTTCGTACGTCTGCCGTTTCATCCACGGCACATAGGGCAACCCCGCGATCGCGAGCACCATGTTGAAGATGCCGAAAAAAGAGATCACAACCGCCACCGTGAGGACCGCGCCGAGCCCCCACGGGAGCAGCGGCTGGATCTGCGCGAGCCCGGGCACGCCGATATACCAGATGCCGAAGAGCAGTGCCGCCGCAAGCAGCGTCACGAGCGATAGCATCCCGATGAAAAGCCTCTTTTTGGGCCGCGACGGCAGAACGATGGTCTTTTTCACCCCGCGCGCGCCGCCGTTGACCGTCAGTGTCTGTTCACTCATATGCCAAACCTTGTGTCCGTCGCTAAGCGGTGACCGCGCAAATATGCCGCCGCTTCCATCATTTTCTTTCCGGGCGCCTGCATCTCTGTGATCTCGACATCCTCGTCTCCTGCGGCAACGATGAGCCCGTCCTTCGGATCGGCGCATACGATCGCGCCCGCAGAAGCGGAGGCGGGCCGCCCCGTCAGGCGCAGGCGGCCGATCTGATAGGCGCTCTCCCCAAGAGTCGTCACCGCATAGGGCATGGGGTTCAGCCCCCGCACGAACGCATCGAGGGTGCGGGCGGGACGAGTCCAATCAATCAGCGCCGTCTCGCGTGTAATCCGCGGCGCATACGAACTCTCCCCCGTCTGGGGCATGCGTTTGAGCGTCCCGTCTGCAAGGCGTTCGAACGTCTCGATGAGGAGCGCCGCCCCCGTCTCCATGAGGACGTCGTGCAGCATCCCGTAGGTTGTCTCAGGCGTAATCGCGACCTCTCGGCGCAGGAGCATATCCCCCGTATCGAGCCCCGCGTCCATCTGCATCGTCGTGATACCGCTCACCGTATCGCCGTTCATCACGGCATGCTGAATCGGCGCCGCGCCGCGCCAACGCGGCAGGAGCGAGGCGTGCACGTTGATACAGCCGTACGTCGGTATGTCAAGCAGCTCCTGTGAGAGAATCTGCCCGAACGCCGCCACAACGGCGACATCGGGGCGCAGGGCGCGCATCTCGGCCACAAACGACGCGTCGCGTACGCGTACGGGTTGAAGCACGGGAATATCATGTGCCTCCGCCCATGCCTTAACGGGCGATGCGGCCATCTTCTGCCCGCGCCCGCGCGGACGGTCGGGCTGCGTGACGGCGGCGACAACCTCTGCCAGGTCGGGCCGCGCAGCGAGCGCCGCCAGCATCGGCACGGAAAAATCCGGCGTTCCCATAAAGACGACGCGCATCCGGTTCACTCCTTGTCTTCTTCTTTGTGCAGGTTCACAGCAATATCGATAAACAACCTGCCGTCGAGATGGTCGCATTCATGCTGGATACACCGCGCGAGGAGCCCCTCGGCAGTCAGCGAACGCCGGCGGCTGCGCCGGTCGGTGTACTCCACCGTCACGCGCGCGGCACGCTCCACATCTCCATATATCTTCGGCACGGAGAGGCATCCCTCCGACCCGACCACCGAGCCCTCCCGCATCGTGATAACGGGATTCACGAGTTCGAGCAGCCCGTGCTCATCCTCCACGTCGATCACGACCATGCGGATGGATTTGCCGATCTGCGGCGCGGCAAGTCCTACGCCGTTCGCCGCGTACATCGTCTCCGCCATATCGTCCATAAGCTGCCGGTGCCGCTTTGTGAGACGTTCAATCGGCTCTGCCACCTGTTTTAATACGGGATCCCCCGCTTTTTTGATCTCTAAAACCGCCATATATATTCCCTTTGTCTCTTCTATTCATCTAAATGCAGGCCGTAGATGTGCACGGCATTGTCATAGAATACGGCATCCCAATGTTCCTCGGGAATGAGCTCCTTCGTAAACGCGACGTAGTCGCCGAGATTCGCGAGCGGCCAGTCCGTCCCGAACATCAGCCGGTCATAGGCGCCGAGGTAGGAGAGCCAGCCTTTCAACTGGTCGATATAGAAACGACGCCGTCTGCAAAACTCCGTAAAATCCGGAATCTTTCCCTCGAGCATTCCCGAGAGATCCGCCGACACGTTATAGTTTTTCTCCATCACCGCGACGGCATCCGCGAAATACGGTTCGCCGAAGTGGCACATGACGAAGTTCACATCGCGGAACTTCGTCGCCGCTTCGTCAATCACGTTCGGATGCGCGTATTTGAGCAGCGCTTTCTCCGTCGCCGTCAGCCCCGTATGCACCGCGACGGGTTTCTGGTACTGCTCCGCCAGCTCGTACACGGACGTTAAATAATCCTCATAAATATAGAAATAATGATAGCCCGGGTAGAGCTTGACCCCGACGCAGCGGTCGCTTTGCAGGTGCCGCTCCAATGCGGGCAGGAGCTTTTCGATGCGCGCCGGCACCATCTCGGTCACGCCGTCGCCCGCAATGCCGACGCAGTAATACAGATAGTCCGGATAATCCGGATGCAGTTCCTCGACGGGGAGATTGCCCATGACGACGCCGCGGACGATCCCCTCTGCGGCAAAATCGCGCCGGAGCGCCTCCGCCGTGTTTTCATGACCCGCGGCGCGGGCAATCGCATCGAATTGTTCCCACTTGGAAAAATGCAGATGCGCATCGACGATCTTCATAGCGGTCCCTTTTCTCTCCGGTATTTATACTATCCGTTTAGTTTACCACAGACGTCAATAGAATTTCTGTAACGAAAGAGACATTTCGGCTAAAGCAAATCCATCATGCGATGGGTCTGCGGAATCACGCGCACATCCCGCATATGTTCGAGCGCCAGCCGCTGCAGAGCGAGCAGGCGCGACGGCGTCGGCGCCGTACATCCGCCGTAAGGCGTTACGGGCTGGAGAACAAGCAACACATCGGGGGCAGTCTCCGCGGTCATCCGCGCCGCCGTCTCGATTTCACGCTCCGTCGTTTCCGCCGCAACGACGATTTTCACATAGACATCCTTCGCACGCGCGACCTCCAAAAAGCGCGCATGCGCATCCCATACGGGATGCGAGAGCACGCCGGGGAGCTTGATATCCATGCTGATATACGACACGCAGCCGATGCACGCTGCAAGCGCCTCATGGAGTGTACCGTTTGTCTCTAAGAAAATCGGCAGCGGCACACGTTCCGCAAGCGTCCGAATGAACGGCACATGCAGGAGCGGCTCTCCGCCCGTGATGCTCAACGAATGATGCGGCACCCCCGCCGCGACCTGCCCGATGAGCTCTGCGACCTTCTCCACGGACAGAGGGTTCTCATAGGTGTGCAGCGCATGGGATCCCGCCGGCTCCTCCACCGTGCACTGCGGGTGCCGTCCGATCTCGTTCTCCGTATCGCAGTAGGTACAGTCGAGATTGCAGCCCTCGAGGCGCACGAATACCTGCCGGCATCCGACATACTTTCCCTCTCCCTGAATAGAGGAAAAGATTTCAATGATATTCTCGCGCATATCAGTCCTTCGTATAGGTGACGGAAGACTTCGGCGATTCCCAAACGGTCAGCGCCGCGAGCGCCGCATCCGTCCCCGCGAGTTCCTCGCGCGCCGCGAGCCGCTCATAGATGATACGCGCAAGGTTCTCCGCCGTCGGGTTCAGCCCTTCGCTGAACGGCGGAATCTCGTTCAGATAGTAATGGTCGTAGTCGTCCAGCACGGCGGCAAGCGCTTTCTTCGCCGCCTTAAAATCAATCAACATCCCGAGGTCGTCGAGCTGCGACCCGCGAAACGCTGCTTCAACCACCCAGTTGTGCCCGTGCAGGCGGTCGCATTTCCCGGGATAATCAACGATTCGATGCGCCGCCTCAAACGCGCCTTCAACGCGCAGTGTGTACATAATGTCTCCTTTACTTAAAAGGCTGCCGCAGCGGTGCGGCAGCCATGTGTTATCTCTCTAAAGTTGCACATTCATAACGCAAATATTTGTCGAAAACTGAGTGAATCAGAAGTTTCGATGCATAGCTCGGAATGAGGAGAACGCGAAGGAGTCGTAGTTAAGACCTACGTCGACTGACGCATTCGACGACATGACAAAGCTAGGTGCGAAAATCCCGATTCATACAAACCTAAGTGAAGCGCAAGTTTGGATGCAGAGCAAGGAATAAGAAAAAACCAAGGGAAGGCGTAGTCAAAAGCCTACGTCGACCGCAGGTTTTTTCGCAATGACACTGCTATGCGCCAAAATCGCGCTTCACGACCTCATCCATGCTCATCGCTCGGGTGTGTTTGGTATGACTCCACTCATGCTCGTTCCGGTGGATGAACCCGAGGAAGATGATCGGGATCCACGAGTAGATGAATACGGGATAGAGCAGTAGATAGAACCACGCCTTGAGCTTGGCGCGCACCTTGATCAGAATGATCATCGGCAGGACGTACTGGCCGATCATGATGGCGGTCATGAGCTGCGAGGGCAGGAATTTATAAATGCTCGTATAAAAAGGCGGGAAGGCAAGCTGCACATAGCTGATGATGATAAAGAGCGTCGAGATCATCAGGAAATGCGGCTGCAATAGATAGAGACACCCGTCCCAGATGCGGATGTCCTTTCGCCGCCAACCCTCGCGCAGCATAGTCGGGATGAAGCGATGCGCGACGTCGAACTGCCCCTGCGCCCAGCGGCGGCGCTGGTTCCACGCCTGCCGGAAGGTCAGCGGCTTCTCGTCGTAGACGACGGCATCATGCGCCCACGTCGTCTTGATGCCCTCGGCGAGGAGCTTCATCGTGAACTCCATATCCTCCGTGAGACAGGTCGCGCGCCAGCCGTGCCGTTTCAGCACGTCGGTCGTAATGCACATGCCCGTCCCGCCAAGGCAGGCGGAGAGCCCGATGTTCGTCTTGGCGAGGTGCGAGATGTGGTCGATGACCCAAAACGCGATGGCGAATGTCCCCGCAACCCATGTGTCGTAGGGATTCTTCGCATCGAGGTAGCCCTGAATCACCTTGTCGCCCTTGAGGAGGCGGTTGTTCATCTCCTTGAGGAAGTTCGGATGCACGAGATTGTCCGCGTCAAAGATGGCGACGGCATCGTATTCCTTGTCCATCTGAAAGAGGCGCTCAAACATCCACTCGAGGGCGAATCCCTTGCTCTTCTTCGTCGGATGGGTGCGCTCACAGACGATCGCGCCGGCGTCCGCCGAGATCCGCGCGGTCGCATCGCTGCAGTTGTCCGCGATAACATAGATATCGTAGAGCTCATCGGGATAGTCGAGCCGCTTGAGATTCTCGATGAGCTGTCCGATAACCGCTTCCTCGTTATGCGCGGCGACGACGACGGCGAAGTTCTTCTCCGGCGTAAGGATTTTCTTCTCCTTGCGCCGCCACAGGCAGCAGAATCCGATGAAAAAGAAATACAATGTGAAAAGCAGAATAAAAATCTGCACCGGTATCATGACGATGTCAAAGGGATGTGCCGGCAGGAGCGGCGAAAGAGAATGAATCATCTCAGTCATGCAGCTTCAGCCTTCCTTTTTCGGCATCACGGCGGCAATCGCATGATTGACAATGCCGAATATCGCATAGGTCGCAAAGAGCGCAGCAAACGCCGCGGGAAGCGCCGCCGCATGCCCGAGATAGATCATCCCCGCAAAGACGACGAGCGCCGCGGTTTTTGCCCCGAGATAGATTTTTTCTCCGCCGCCCTTAAAGTCCGGATAGTGAATACAGCTGACCATCAGATAGCCGACGACGGCCACGACGATCGGCACGGCGATCCCGAACGTGTGCGGATCGACACCGAGAGAGAGCAGGAGCCACACCGTCATAGCAATGAGGTTCCCCCCCGCCGGAATGGCGAGCCCCATGAAGTAGCCGTGCACGACGGCGGCGTTCACATTGAACCGCGCGAGGCGCCACATCCCGCAGACGGCGAAGAAAATCGCGGCCGCGGCACCGGCATAACCGTAACTGTGCAGGGCAAACGTCCAGGCAAGCAGCGCGGGCGCAATGCCGAAGGACCCGAGATCGCAGAGCGAGTCCATCTCCTTGCCGAACTCGCTCGACACGCCGAAAAAGCGCGCCGTTCTTCCGTCAAGGCCGTCCGCAACGAGCGCTAACAAGATGAATATGGCGCCCCGGTCAAGACGGCCCTCCGCCGTCGACAGGATCGAACACATACCGAAGACCAAATTCATCGCCGTACAGAGATTCGGCAGGAACCTTCTGTAATTCATTCGCCCTCAAGCCTCCCCAGGACGGTGATCCCGCCCCGTACCTTCTCGCCCTTTTGCACGAGCACCTTTGCCCGCACTGGCATCACGATCTCAAGACACGAGCCGAACCGGATCATGCCGTAAACGTCGCCTTGCTTCATCCGATCGTCGAGCGTCACCCACGAAACGATCCTCCGCGCGAGAATGCCGGCGATCTGCTTCACCGTGATGCGCAGATCTCCGCGGTCGATACCGATCAGATGGTGCTCGTTCTCAAAGCCGACCTCGTCTTTATACGCGGGTCGGAACCGCCCGCAGTAATACCGTTGGAGCTTAATCTCGCCGTCGATCGGACTGCGGTTCACATGCACGTTGAACACGGACATGAAGATGACGACCTTATTGCACGGTTCCCCGACAAAATCATCGGACGGCACGGGAGAAATCTCCGTCACTGTGCCGTCTGCCGGCGAGAGGATGTGGTTCGCATTCGGTTCGATACGCCGCGCGGGGCTTCGGAAAAAATATGCAAAATAACAGGCGAGGATGACGAACGGGACGGCCGCGTAGGGATGTGCAAATCCGCCGAGGATCGCCGCGAGTATGAGCGCCGCGCCGATGAACTTATAGCCCTCGCTGACAATGACCATGCGTCTCCGCCTCCTTTTGTTCTCCCATATTATAATGGAAAGCCTATTCTTTGTCCACAACTGCCGCCCTTATTTTCGCGCGGCGTGTACCTTCAAGACGAATTTCGGCAGGGCAAGCAGGCGCCTCGCCCGCTTCGGCTGGAGCATGCCGCGGAACAGCCATTCAAGCTTCGCCCTCTGCATCCAGCGCGGCGCGCGCTTCATCACGCCCGCCATCACGTCGAGCGTACCGCCGACGCCGATGGCAACGGGGACGCCGAGCGCCGCGAGATGCCTGTGAATCCACTTCTCCTGTTTCGGGACGCCGAGCGCTACGAGTAGGAGATCGGGCCTCGCCGCGCGAATGTTGGCAACGATAGCGTCATTTTGATCCGCCGAAAAGAAGCCGTCCCGCACGCCGACGATCTCGATGCCGGGATAAAGCTGCTCCGCCTTTGCCCTTGCCTTCTCCGCAACACCCGGCGCGGAACCGAAGAAGTAGATGCGGCGGTGTGCCGCGGGCGCGCGGCGCAATAGTTCCTGCACGAGGTCATAGCCCGCGACGCGCTCCGGCATTCGGTGCCCGAGATGCCGCGCCGCCCAGACCGTGCCCGCGCCGTCGGGTACGACGAGCGCGGCCGCAGCGAGCACATCGCGCAACGCGTCGTCCTTCGTCGCGCGCATGATCATCTCCGCGTTCGCCGTCGCAACCGTCACGCCTGCGCGCGCATCCATATAGGACTCGACGGCGGCGACCGCCTCCGGCATGGTCACTGCATCGACCTCTACGCCTAAAATATTCACACGCTCCGCCAAGGGGCATTTCCTCCTCCCGTATCACGAAACGATGTCGTGAAAAGAGAGCGCCCGCATAGGCGCTCTCCCCTGCTGCAATGCTTACTGTGCGGCGCCGTCCCGGTTCTTCTTCGGCACGGCGGTGCGGATATAGAGCTCGCGGAGCTGTTTTTCCTCTACCGGCGAGGGCGCCTCGCACATGACGTCCGACGCGCTCTGCGTCTTGGGGAACGGAATGACATCGCGGATGGAGCGGCGCTTTGCCATGAGCATCACGAGACGGTCGAGGCCGAATGCGAGGCCGCCGTGCGGCGGCGTGCCGTACTCGAACGCGTTCATCATGAACCCGAACTTCGCGCGCGCCTCCTCCGGACTGAGCCCGAGCGTCTCAAAGACCTGCTCCTGCAGGTCGCTGCGGTAGATACGGAGGCTGCCGCCGCCGATCTCGACGCCGTTCAGCACCATGTCGTACGCGTTCGCCTTGACGCGTCCCGGATCTGTCTCGAGCAGCGGAATATCCTCGTCGCGCGGCGCCGTAAAGGGGTGATGCATTGCCTTGTAGCGTTTCTCCTCGGCGCTGTATTCGAACATCGGGAAGTCCACGACCCACAGGAAGGAGAGCGCATCGGGGTCGATGAGGCCGCGGCGGCGTCCCATCTCGAGGCGGAGCTCGCCGAGCGCCTGCGCGACGACGGCAGGCTGATCCGCCACGACGAGCAGCAGGTCTCCCGTCTTTGCGCCGACGGCGTTCTTGATCGTCTCGAAGGTCTCGTCCGGATAGAATTTCTTAAACGGAGACTTCACCCCCTCTTCCGTGTACTGAATCCACGCGAGTCCCTTTGCCCCGTAGTTCTGCACATAGGCGACGAGGCCGTCGAGCTCGCGGCGCGGGATGTTCGCATAGCCTTCGACGTTGATGACCTTGACGCGGCCGCCGGCCTCCATGACAGCGTTGAACACCTTGAACTCCGAGCCGCCGACGTAGTCCGTGATGTCCTGCAGCTCCATGCCGAACCGCAGGTCGGGCTTATCCGAGCCGAACCGCTCCATCGCCTCGTCCCACGACATGCGGGGCAGCGGGGTCTCGATATGCGCGCCGAGGCTCTTTTCGAAGACTTCTTTGACAAGCTCTTCCATAAGCGCGAGAATCGATTCTTGGTCCATGAAGGACATCTCGATATCGAGCTGCGTAAACTCGGGCTGACGGTCCGCGCGCAGGTCCTCGTCGCGGAAACAACGCACAATCTGGAAGTATTTCTCAAAGCCCGAGACCATGAGGAGCTGCTTGAATATCTGCGGGGACTGCGGCAGCGCGTAAAATTCGCCCGCGTTGAGGCGGCTCGGCACGAGGAAGTCCCGGGCGCCCTCGGGCGTGCTCTTGCAGAGCATCGGCGTCTCGATCTCGAGGAATCCCTTGCGGTCGAAGAAGTCGCGCATGATCTTCGTCACGCGGTGACGCAGCATGATGTTCGCCTGCATCTCGGGCCGGCGCAGGTCGAGATAGCGATAACGCAGGCGGATCATCTCGTCGACGTCGATTCCGTCCTGAATATAGAACGGCGGCGTCTTCGCCTTGTTCAGAATGCGCAGCTCGCTGACGACGATCTCCACCTCGCCCGTCTCCATGTTCGGGTTCACGGTGTCCGCGCTGCGCGCGCGCACGCTGCCGCGCACGGCGATAACGAATTCCGAGCGCAGCGATTCCGCCTCATGGAAGGTCCCCCCCGCCATGACCGCCTCGTCAAAGACGATCTGCACGAGGCCCGAGCGGTCGCGCATATCGACGAAGATCAGTCCGCCGTGATCGCGGCGGCGCGACACCCAGCCGCACAGCGTCACCGCGGCGCCGACATGTTCCTTGCGCAGCGCGCCGCAGTCATGTGTCCTCTTAAATCCCTGCATTGTCTCCATATCAGCCCTTCACCTCAGAAATCAATCGTTTTACCATATCCGCAAGAGGAATCGTCTCCTGCATACTCTCCGTCATATCGCGCAGCACGGCTGTGCCGCTCCGCAGCTCGTCCTCGCCGAGAATAACGGCATAGCGCGCGCCGGACTTATTCGCCTGCTTCATCTGCGCCTTCATGCTGCGCCCCGCGTAGTCCATGAGGGCACGCACGCCGCCGCGCCGCAGATCGTGCAGCAGCGGGAACGCCGCCGCCGACGCCGCGTCGCCGAGCGCAATGAGAAAGACATCCGCTGCGGGCGGCTCTGCGGGAAGAAGTTCCTGCTGTGCGAGCGCCAGCAGCACACGCTCGATCCCCGCCGCAAAACCGACGGCAGGCGTCGGACTACCGCCGAGTTCTTCGACGAGCCCGTCGTAGCGCCCGCCCCCCGCCACTGCGCTCTGTGCGCCGAGCGGCGGATAGGCGATCTCGAACGCCGTCCGCGTGTAGTAGTCGAGCCCACGCACGAGGCGCGTATCGAGCATATAGGAAACGCCCGCTGCCGTCAGATACGCTCGGACCGCATCGAAGTGCGCGGCGCATTCTGCGCAGAGGCAGTCCGTAATCGCGGGCGCACCCGCCATGAACGGCTGCGCCGCATCCGCCTTACAGTCGAGAATACGGAGCGGGTTCCGCGTATAGCGATCTTTACAGTCATGACAGAGCGCATCGAGATGGTCTTTGAAGTATTCCCGCAGACGCTCCCGATACGCGGGACGACAGTTCGGACAGCCGACCGCGTTGAGTTTCAGCGTCAGATCCCGAAGTCCCAGTTCTTCGAGGAAGTCCAGCGCAAGCAAAATAACCTCCGCATCCACCGACGGGCGCTCCTCGCCGACTGCCTCCACGCCGAACTGATGGAACTCGCGCATGCGTCCCGCCTGCGGGCGGTCGTAGCGGAACATCGAGCCGACATAAAAAAGTTTTTGCAGCCCCCCGTCCGCGTAGAGTTTATGCTCGAGATAGGCGCGTATCGCCGCCGCGGTATTCTCGGGGCGCAGCGTGAGGCTCCGGTCCCCGCGGTCGGTAAAGGTATACATCTCCTTATCGACGACGTCCGTCCCGTCGCCGATCCCGCGCCGGAAGAGCTCCGTGTGCTCGAAATGCGGCGTACGAATCTCCCGATAGCCGTAACGGTCGCAGAGATTTCGAATCGCGCGCTCCACATGTCCCCACGCATTGGCCTCATCGGGCAGTATATCCTTCGTCCCGCGCGGAGCCTTCGTCAACATGCAGGTACTTCCTCCTCGTATTCGGCGCGCAGGAGCGCGCGTCTCTTTTCGATATAAATGTCAATGTCGCGCAGATAAGTCGTTAGATCCTTGGCGTTGAACGCCGAATGCATACGGCCGCTGCGCACGCCCATAACCTTGGTCGCCGCAGCCCCGCCGATGCCGACAACGGTCTGCCGCTCCTCCATGATCTGAATGTTGTACATGCTCTCCGCCCCGGGGCGGGCATAGCCGACATTCTCGAGATCGCCGCTCATATAGCCCTGCCGGTAGAGGTAGTACGGGCGATAGCCCGCGCTCTCCACAATATCCGTTGCGGCGGCGCTCATGCGCATGGTCTCGGCATCCGAGGGCAGCGCGACGCGGGTCTCCTCCATCATGCGGCACAGTCGGGAGCCGCGCTTAATGGCGAGGGCATGGAGCGTGATATCGTCGGGCGCGAGCGCCGTCACCTGCGCCATCGTTGAGGAAACATCCTCCGCCGTCTCGCCGGGCAGCCCCAAGATAACGTCCATATTGATGTGAAAATCATGCGCGGCGCGCAGGTCGTGCACCATCCGTACGATTTCCTCCGGGGTATGTCCGCGTCCAATACGGCGCAGCGTCTGCGCCTGCATCGACTGCGGGTTCACGCTGACGCGCGTCACGCGGAACTCTCTCATCCGCGCAATCTTCTCCGCGCTCATGCTGTCCGGACGCCCCGCCTCCACCGTGAATTCCAGAATGGACGATCCATAGAAGGCATTATATACCATTTCGAGCATTTCGGCAAAAAAATCATTCGGCAGACTCGTCGGCGTTCCTCCGCCGACATAGATGTTCTGCACGGTGAGCCCGAGCGCCGCGATATCCGCGGCCGCCGCCGCAATATCGCGTGCGAGGACTTCCATAAAGCCGCGCAGCTTCGCCTCCCCCGGCAGGAGATGCGCGGGAAAGGAGCAGTAGAGACAGCGCGTGATGCAGAACGGGATGCCGACATAGACGCTCGCCGTCCGCACATCCGTCCGCGCAAGGAACGGCTGCTGCCGCACGGCGACCTCCGTGATGAGCCGCGCCTTCTCCGCGCTGCAAAAATAGTCCGTCTGCAGCCGCCCGATAACCGTCTCCGGCGTCATTCCGGAGCGCAGCCAGCGGTGCACGATCTTCGTCGGACGCACCCCATGCAGAATGCCCCATGGAGCATGGGGCATTTGAAAGCGGTCTCTGACAAATTGATAGAAATTTCGTTTGATCGCACGGTGTACGGCGGCGCGCTCGAGCTCGTCGGCGGCGCCCGCCGACGTATAGGAATCGGTCTCGCGCGACCCGTCCGCCGCAAAGAGATGAACCTCTGTCGTCACGACGGGCAGCGCGGCCCGCCGCCGCTCTCGGTTCACGACCGACAGCTGGGCATAGTCCGCCGCGCCCGCCGCGCCGACAATCTCGATGTGAAAGAGCGCCAGCACTTCGCGGATGATCTTAACGACGACCTCGGCGCGGCTGTTCACCGTAAGGGTTCTGATCCTCACGCCCTTTTCTTTTTCTCCCTGCACTTGCCGCAGATACCGAAGAATTTCGCCTGGTGATTCTCCACCTTGAAGCCGGTCTTCTTTAAGATATCCGCTTCAAGATGCTCCAGCATATCCTCCTCGAACTCGGTAATCTCCTTGCACTCCGTGCAGATGAGATGGTGATGGAAATGCTGGTTCGGATCGACCGGGTTCAGCTCGTAGGAATACGATCCTTTGTTGCGTTTGTCAAATTCCTTGCCAAATTCAATTTTTTGAAGAATGCCGAGCGAGACGAGAATCTCGAGGCTGCGGTACACCGTCGCGAGCCCGATCTCGGACTCCGTGCCCCGCAGGATATCGTAGATTTTCTCCGCGCTCAGATGTTCGCCGGGGTGGTCGAGAATGACCTGCAGTACGATCTGCCGCTGCGGCGTCATCTTGCGCTGCGTTGCCTGCAGACGTTTCCTGAGGTCTTCCATCGTATAAGTATCTGCCATATTCTTTCCCCTCCATGTCTCAGTGACGATATGGCGCTCCTAAAATATAATCACAATCAGTGAAAATAGTATAGCACAGACGCGGTACTTTTTCTATAGTATACGCGCGTTCGTCAAGAATATTTCATAAAAATGTTCACTTTGCAATCCGCCGCAGCGTCTCCATCATGAGTTTTGTCTCGGGCACGATCGCGGCGACTTCGATGCGCTCGTTCGGCGTGTGGATATCGTGCGCCGTGACGCCGATCGACACCATGTCGAGCCCGGGATTTTTCGCCGCATGCCAGCTCGTCTCAAGCCCCGCATGGATGCTCTCGACCGTCATTGCCTTGCCGCCGTTCTGCGCCGCATAGACCTCGCCCATGATCCGGGCAAGTTCGCTCTTCTCATTCTCGCGCCATGCGGGAGACTGCGTTCCGACGCAGAGGTTAAAGCCCGTCAGTTCCGCCGCCGCACGCGCCGTCATGACGATCTCGTCGAGCTGTTCGTTGACCGACGAGCGCGGGAAATACGCGACGCGCATCTCATATTCGTCCATCGCCACGACGCCGAGATTCGCCGACGTCTCGACGAGCCCCGCGTGCAGGCGCGACATCTCGTAAACGCCCGTACGCAGAATCGTGAGCAGCGCGAGCAAATCGCGCTGCTCTTCGGCGCCGATCGCCTTGCCCGCATCCCGAACGGGGGCCAGAGCAAATTTCATCCCGGGATCCGCCGCGCCGTAGATGCTCCGGAAACGCTTTTCCTCCTCGACGAGAATATCGCACAGTTCCCGCTCGCCCATCTCCGTATAGATCACCGCGGCGGCGGCCGACGGAATCGCGTTGCGCGCGACGCCCCCGGAGAAATCCGCGAGAGCGATGCGGCCGTTCTCGGAGATGCGGCGCAGCGCGAGTGCCAATGTCCGTATCGCGTTGCCGCGTCCCGCGTCGATGCGCTCGCCCGAGTGGCCGCCAAGCAGCCCCCGGACCTCGATGCGGTACGCCGGACACTCTTGCTCGGCACGCGTCAGGCTGCGCGCATAGTCGAGGTTCACGCTTCCCGCGCTGCCGACCGTCATGATATGATAGTCCTCGGAGTCACAGTTGATGAGATATTTCGCCCCCTCCAGATGCGCGGGGTCGAGGCGCTGCGCGCCCGTCATGCCGACCTCCTCGTCCACCGTGACGATCGCGCGCAGCGGTCCGTGTTCCTCCGCATATTGGAATGCGGCGAGGATCTCGGCGACGCCGATGCCGTCGTCGCCGCCGAGACTCGTTCCTTCCGCGCTGATGAATTCCGCCGTCCGCACCATTTTGATCGGATCGTTCACCGGATCGTAGGAAACGCCGGGCGCCGCGACGCAGACCATATCCATATGCCCCTGCAGTATCGTGAGCGGCGCATGTTCATGTCCCGCCGATGCCGGCAGTTCCGCAATGATATTCCAGTGTTCATCCTGCGTCACCGTGCAGCCGACCGCGGCAAAGCGTTTCTTCAAGTAGTCGCTGACGGCGCGCTCATGCCCCGAAGGACGCGGGATATGCGTCAGCGCCTCGAACTCTGCGATCACAGTCTCCAACAGTTTTTTGTCATCCGTCATGGCTTCCTCCCCGCCCTTTGGGCGCTGCGTTCGGCATAATGCAAAAGAGGCGGCATACGCTTCTGTATGTCCGCCTCCGTTCATGCTGAAAATTTATTTCTTCGCCTCGGCCACAGCTTTTTCGACCGCCTCTTTGAACTGATCGTAGCTGATGGTCGCGCCCGCGACGGCATCCACCTTCGCGAGATCTTTCTTCGACTCGAGCTGGCTCCCATAAGAGCCGATCGCCTTGTAGGCGTTCTGCGCTTTCTTCTGTGCGCCCGGATCCTTGCCCTCGCCGTAGTGCTCGTCCTTCACATTGCCGTTCTTATCGATGCCGGTATGAACGACCTTTATGATGGCGCCGTCCTTGATGGTCAGCTCGACGTGGGAGTGACCGACCTTCGCCTCGGAGCTGTCCGCCGAGAATGTTCCGTCCTTGACGCCCGTCATATCGAGCGCGGCTTCCTGCGGGGCCGATTTTTCCGCATCCTTCTGCGCCGCCTTATCGCCGCCGCAGCCCGAAATGATCATCCCTGCGCTCAGCAGGAACACGATGCCGAGGGTGATCTTCTTTTTCATCGTATCACGCCGTCCTTTCACGCATGTGTCCGTGTTCGATGATGACGCAGCGCTGCGCCTCTTCGCCGACCTCCGCCGAGTGTGTCACGGTGAGAATCGTATGGCCCTCGTCGTGCAGTTCGTGGAAGATCTTCATGACAAGCTTCTGATTCTGCTCGTCCAGGTTGCCCGTCGGCTCGTCCGCAAGGATGAGGACGGGATAGTTGATCAGCGCCCGCGCGATACAGACGCGCTGCTGCTCGCCGCCCGACAGCTGGCTCGGCAGATGGCTCGCACGGTCGGCAAGACCGACGCGTTCGAGCGCCGCCATCGCCTCGTCGCGATCGGGCATACTATGATAATACTGCGCCACCATGATATTTTCAACTGCCGTGAGGTATGGAATCATATGAAATTGCTGAAAAACCATACCGATCTTATCGCGCCGGTAGCGCGTCAGCTCCTCGGGACCGGCGTCGCTTAGCACTTCGCCGTCGAGGATCACCTCGCCGCTCGTCGCGCTGTCCATGCAGCCGATGATATTCATCAGCGTGGACTTGCCGGAGCCGGAGGGGCCCATAACGGCGAGCCATTCTCCCTTTTCGACCTTTAGATTGACGTCCTCGAGAGCGAGGAATTTTTCATTGTAGGCCTTCGATACATGCCTCAGTTCAAGCAGACTCATTATTTCCTCCTCCAACTCATTCGCCGCGCAGGATGATCGCGGGATCGACATTCGTGGCAATGCGCACGGGCAGGAGCGACGCCACGCCCGTAACGAAGACGGACATGACGAGCGCAACGACGACGATCGTCGCGGAGAATTCGATGCCGCGGCCGAACACGTTCACGCTGACGCTCTCCGCAAAGAGATACCCAAATCCCGATCCCAGCGCGCCGCCGAGCGCGCCGAGGAGGCATCCTTCGCCAAAGAACTCCGCCACGATATTCCGATTGTCCGCGCCGAGCGCCTTCTTGAGGCCGATCTCTTTGCGCCGCTCTGTGACGATCGCCATCATCGTGGTCGAGACGCAGATGAGCGTCAGGACGAGCACGACGATCGTAACGATAAGCACGAGCGCCTGGAGCTTGCCGAGCACCGTGTCCTGCGACTGCGCAATCTGCTTGACGAGCTGCGGCTCCGCGCCCGGGACATCCGCGCGGATTTTTTCCTCGGCGCGCGCAAGATCTTCCTGCCCCGCAACGACCGATACCTGCGCGAGGCTGATCTCGTCCGGACGGTTCTTGATCTCCTGCAGGTCGCCAAGCGAGACAAAGACGAAGTTCTCTTCATTACCGCCCGTACGGACGATGCCGGAAACGCGGTAGTCGCTTACGATCGTTCCCTCGCCGCCCGATACCGTCACCGTATCGCCGGGCGAGACGCGCAGTTTCTGTGCGAACTCGGCGCCGAGCAAGATCTCCTTCTCCCCCGGCGCCGGCCAGTCGCCGCGAATCTGCCAGTAGGGGCTGACCTCCTGCAGGACCGCGAAATCCGTACCGCCCGCCATGACCGTCTGATGATTGACGAGGAGCGTGTCGTAAAGGAACGGCGTAATGCCGACGATCTCGTAATCCGAGAGCGTCTTGCGGACACTTGCAATCGTATCCTCGCGGATGACCGGCTGATCCCCGCCCGGCAGGATGAGCATATTCGCCCCGTACGCACGGAACGCGCGCCCCATCTGCTCCGGCACTTCTTTGTAGACGGTGATCATGCCCGAGATGATCGTCGCGCCGATGGCAACGGCAAGCAGGGCAATCGCCATACGCGCCTTCCGCCGCAGCAGGGAGTTGGCGATCATGATAAAAAACATCTTGTATCGATTCATTATATATCACCTGCCATGTAAAACCTCTGCGGGATGGAGCGAGAGCAGCATGCGGATCGCCGGGACGCTGCCGACGATGAGCACGAGCGACATCAAAACGATAATGAGCGGCACGACATAGGGGTTCACCGCAATGCCGGAGCCGAATACGGTCTCTCCGATGAGCTGCGCAAAACCGAGCCCAACGAAATAGCCGAGGACGCCCCCGATGATCCCCGCGATGAAAATCTCCGCCAGAACGAGAAGGACGACGGCGATGTTCGTCGCGCCGAGCGCCTTGAGGAGGCCCAGTTCGCGGCTGCGCTCCATGATGTTGGCGCTGATGAGGTTGCTGACGCCGAGACTCGCCGAGAGCAGAGAGAGCACCGTGATCAGCAGCATGAGGAGCTGCGTCTTATCGAGGATCTTGCCCTCGGACTCCGCGATCTGCCGCACGGGATGCGCCGCCGCGTTCTGCATGACCTCCTCGATCTGATAGGCGATCGAGCCGACGTAGGAGGTGCAGTACCAAATATCGTACTCCGCCTGCGAGAGCGACTTCGGATTCTCCGCCGCCTTGCGCGCGAGATCGTTCTCCGGCGTCGTCATCGCGCTGACCTCGACCTGATCAATCTTGCCTTCGGCATGCGCGAGGCTCTGCGCGAGCGAAAGCGCGCCGACGATCTGATTTTCCTCCTCGCCGCCGCCCGAAACGATCCCCGTTACGCGGAGCGTTCCCTCGGAGCCGTCCCCCTTCGTATAGGAAAGCGTGCTGCCGGCCGAGACGCCGAGCTTTTCCGCGAGTTTCGCGCCGACGAGCACCTCGTCCGCCTGCGCGTCGTCCGCCCACTCGCCGTCCACATGCCACCACGACTTCATAAACTTGACGCCCGTCGTGTAGGTCTCGTCGGTCGGCAGCGTGAGCGTATGCTCGAACCATGTGCCGAAAAGCGGCGCCTGTTCACCGTCCGCCAGCGTGATGTTCGTCGTCAGCGACGGCGCAAAGGCGACGATGTTGTTTGTCCAAAAGATCGTCTTGATATTGCCGAGATCCTCTTCCTCGAGGTACTCGCGGTGCATGCTCGTCGTGGTCTCCACCCCGTAGAGATCCTTGAGCACCATCGAGTTGCGCGGCGTTACCGTAATGTTCGCGCCGAACGCCTTCAGCTCCTGATTGACCTTCTCGCCGATATCGAACATGACGTTCAGCATCGCGGTCGCAAGCGAGACGCCGAGCGCAACCGTCAGCCCGATGAGGATGAACCTCCCGCGCTGGCGGATGAGCGCCCCTTTTACCATTTGCCAAAACATGGCTTACCTCCTCTCATGCGACCCGATCAGCGGAAGTGAACGCGCGCAGCCTCAAGCGCATCCGCCTGAATCTGCACCTCGCCGCTTGCCACACGATACTCCACGGGGATCGGATTGCATCCGCCGGGCAGTCCGATCGTCGCCTTGTTCATGACGACGTCGCAGAGGCGGCAGACGATCTGCCCGTCGCGTTCAAGATAACCTGTCGGTCCGCAGATCTCGCAGGCGTCGAGACCGACGCCGAACGCCGACCCGCCCTTTTGGACGACGATCACGCGCACCTCCGTCCCGTCCGATGCGCGAAATGCAAAGCGGTGGAGATGTCCGTCAGAGACCTCGTCGAGCGGAATGTGCACGACACCGTCCTCCGCCTTAACGGCGACGGCAGGAACGAGCGCCTCCTTCTTGTTTGCGTACCAACCGCCGACGCTCGAGACAAGCACCGTTACGACGAGCATGGCGAGCAGCCCCGATCCCCAGCGTTTCCGCCGGATGGAGCGTGAGAGGATCTGACGGTACTGCGCCGGGTTTGCCCACACGGGGCGCTCCGGGCGCGGCTGCAGAAAGAGCGTGAAAGGAACGAGAATCGAAACGAAATAAATCGCATAGATGACTTTATTCTGATTGTCGATAAACGGCGCCATGAAGGAGATGAGACTTTCCGCACCGAACACTTGGCGCGCCATCATGACCGTCATGACGAAGATGATCTGCTGAATCGCCGTCGCGGCGATCTGTACCGTAAAGACAAAGACAAGACGGCCATGGTTGAGGGCCGCCGCCGATTTATAGGCAAGATAGCCCGAAAGGAAACCGAGGAAAATCCCACCGGTAAAGCCGAGCATCTTGACGAGAAAGTTCAGCGTCAAATAGTCTCCCATCGCAACCTGTACGATGGCGACGGGAATCAGCCAAAGTTCGAGACCGTGATAGAGAAAAAGCCCGAGCGTAAGCGCACCCGTTCCGATGCGGAAGATGCGTTCTTCTCCGGACGTCCAGTCCCGACGGAGGCTACGCAGCAAAATCGTGCAGAGGACGATCGCACCGAGAAGATCGAGCGTGATTGCCATGCTCTCAAAGATCTCGCGGTTGACCGCCGAGCGCGTGCCGACACGAACGGCCGTCATAAAGACCGAGAGGAAAAATCCCCATTTGAGGACGCGGGTAAAGGTGCGGCGAATGCGCTGATCGGGCAGGGGCAGAATGATTGCAAGCAGGATGCCGAGCGGCACGGCAAGCTTTACGCTCTCCTCCAGTGCCGGTACCAATTGTTGTAAAAACGCCTGTAACATTAGAATTTCCCTTTCCTACTAGAAAAGCCGCCGTCCCGGTCGGACGGCAGCCATTCTAATACCGGCAGGAACGCGGCGGATACGGAATCCCCGTGCCGCCGCCAACATGTGATCGCCGGAAATTACCACTTACGCGGCACGTAGTTGAACACCCAGCTCATCTTGACGGGCTCGGTCCAGAAATGTCCCGGAACGCCCGTCTCGGGATCCGTGTGGAGCATATAGTTCTGACGTGCGGGGCTGTCGATCGAGAACTCGCAGTCATAGGTGCCGGCGCCGAGCATCTTAACGTTCGCGCCGTAGTGCGGGCCGTCGTCCGCGCTCATCGGCATGAATACGCCCTCGAGGCTCTCGCCCGTCTCGCGCTTCGTGAACTTGTAGTGGACCGTCAGATACGGGATCCACTCGCCGACACCGAAGCCGCACTCGTTGCCCTCAGTCGCATGGATATCCGTCTCAATGTGGATATCCGCCTGATCTGCGGGAAGGCTCATGCCCGCAGGCTCCATCGTGACCGGCTGGAAATAGACGAGCGCAACCTTGAAATGGTTCGTCGTATCCTCAAGCTCGTCGCCGATCGGGAACTCCTCGAACGCGGCTTCGCTGACGCTCGCGTTGATTGCAAACGTCGAGAACGCGATCGCGCCGACGGCAAGCGCCTTCTTGAGCATGCTGAGACCGGATTTCTTCATGGGTAAATCCTCCTTAAAGAAAATGAACTCTTTCCTCTCTATCGAGGAAAATCAACTTATGCCTCCACCGCTGCGGCAGAGTGTTTTTTATATGATACCACCGCCGCGGCGATAATGACAAGCAAAATCTGCGGAACGATGGTTTCATAGGTGGGGTAAAGGCCAAGCACATCGATGCTTGGAATGGGAACTGCCTCGATGACCGAGGTGGAGACGACATCCGCCTCCTGGAGCGCCTTAACGCCGCCGCCGAGGAACGTAACGGCAAGAACGAACATGAAGATGCTCGTCACCTTGAAGAACGGCCCGATGGGTATACGCAGCGCGCCGCGCTGCATGAGGAAGAACATGAGGGCAAGTACGGCGCATGCCGCGACGAAACCTGCCCAGATCATATCGATGTCGCCCGCCGCGTTGTTAAAGAGCGCCTGATAGAAGAGAATGACCTCCGCGCCCTCGCGGTACACGGCGAGAAACGCGGCAAAGCCGAGCGCACGCGCCTTTCCTGTCGAGAGGCTGAGTTTCACCTTGCTCTCGATATACTTCTTCCAAGCGTTCGCATTGGACTTGCCGCCCATCCACGCCGATGTCCCGAGAAGGACACAGACGGCAAATAGCGCGGTAAAGCCCTCGATCGCTTCGCGACTCGCGCCCGTCGCGTTCGCGTCGAGCACCGAGTTGAAGAGATAGGCGCTGATGAAGCTCATCACAATACCCGCGATCGCCCAGTTATAGACGGCGGAGAGCTCCTTCTCGTGCCCGGCGCGGCCGAGATATGCGATGATGCCGAGCAGGACGAGCATCGCTTCAATGCCCTCGCGGAGAAGAATGACAAACGCCTGGAGGAACATCGCCCATCCCCCCGACTGCACGCCGGAGTTCTCGAGCGTCGTCACCTCCACTTGGATCATATCGAGGAGTTTGTCTCCCTCGGCCTTGACCTCATCCTGCGACGCATTTGCACGGATGACTTTTTTCAGCGTATAGAATTGATACTCTGTGAGATTTGCGCTCTTGGAAGAGATGCCGCTGCGGACGGCGCTTTCGAGGCCGTCCTTTTCATAAATACCGTAGTAGATATCGTTGACGGCGTTCTTCGCTCCCTCCGCATCGCCCGATTGGTAGATCGTGTAGACCTTATCGAGCTCGGTGCGGATGTGATCGTGGATCTGCTGCCAGGTCTGTGCCGCATCCGCGGGCGCAGTGGGCAGAAGCAAGAAGATCGCCGCCAATAGGATAAAGATTTTTTTCATGATTGCGTGATCAACCTTCTTTCTTGCTTGTCTGTGCGTCGGGCGGATCGGGCAGATAGCCGAAATAGATCACGCAGGCGGTTCCGCTTGCGACAGCTTTGCCCTCCGCGTCGTGCGCGGGGGAAAATTTCCATTTTTTTTGCACAAGTTCGGCAGCCGCCGTATCGTATTCCTGATTGCCCGAAGAGACGAGGATTTTTGTCTCCTGCACTTTACCCGTATCGTCAAGCGCCGCGGAAACAACCGTCTGGGTTTTAACGTCCGGATATTTTTTTGTCTTCGGTTGGACCTGTTTCACTGCCTCCGCAGGCGCCGCCTTCATTTCTTCCCCTTTAGAAAAAGAATACATCTGGCGGACGTTACAGGGCACCGGCTTCCCCGCCGCATCGAGCGCCGGAGCAAAGGTCACGTTTCCGGCATGAAAATACGCCAGCATATAGGCGTCGAGGAGTGGGTACCCCGAAGATTGAAGAATCTGTGCGGATGCTACCTTTCCCTCCGCGTCAACGTACATATTCACATAGACGCGCCCTTCGATGCCTAAGTTATAGAGCGGCGCCCTCTGAACAACCTGCGGTCCCTGCGCAGGTTTATTGTCTTCCTCTGCGGCATTTGCCTGCGGCATCAAAGCCCCCATACCGAGGAGTACGGTTAATAGAGTCGTTACAATATAGCGTTTCATAAAACAATCTCCTCGCCGCATCTTTGGTTAATGCATCTGACGCTTTACCGGCACGTTGAACGCCAGTGTGCACATGATATTGGATTCCATCGGCTCCCCCTTCGTGTCGGTTGCCGGCTGAAATTTCCACTTCGACTGCACCAATCCGCGCGCAAAATTATCATAGAGGGTATTGCCCGAGGATACCATAATCTTCGTCGACATGACGCTCCCGTCTTTCCCGACATGTGCGGAGACGGTAATGCGCCCCTTATAGGGGAGACCGCCTTTCGGCGGCTGCACGGCGAGCAGTATCTTGCCCGGCTGCCCCATCTGCTGCCCGTTGTTAGACGAGTGAATAACATTGTCTTTCGGCTCGTCTTTCATCTCCTCTGCTTCTTTGAGGAGTTCCGTCGTCGCTTCTTCAGGCAGCTCTGCTTCAACGACGGCGGGTTCTTCCGCCGCCTGCTCCGGGGCGGGCGGCGGGGGCGGAGGCGGCGGTTCGGGCTGCTGCTCCTGCTGTTCTTCCTGCGGATCGCCGATATCGTCCGCAATATCGACCCACTCCATCGGGTCTTCCTGCGGCGGCGGCTCCATCATCTTGAATATCTGAGGAATGATGAGCGTAAGTACAAGCCACACCACGAGATGGAAAAAGAATGCGAGAACAAAGGCAAGCCGCCAATGTGTCCGGTAGTGCACTCAGACCCCTCCCGTCTCCGTGGCGATGGACACATGACGCGTCCCCGCTTCCTTGAGGACATCGAACACGGAGACGACATACTGATAGTCCGCTTTCTTGTCTCCGCGCACGACAAAAACCGTGTCGGGATCCGCCTCGAGCTGGGTCTTGACCTTCGCCGAGAGCTCCCGCGTCGGCTCATCGTCGCGGTCGAAGAGGATCTTTCCGTCCTCCGTCACCGTAATCGAAACGATGTGAGGGCGCGTGTCCTGCTGCGCGGTCGCCGCCTGCGGGAGGTTCACCTGCACCGTGCTCGTATTCACCATATACATCGTACTCAGCATGAAGAACACGAGCAGGAACAGCATGATGTCGATCATCGGGATAATCATGACAAGCGGCTCGCGCACCTCATGAAAATTACGGCGCATGACGGCTGCCTCCGTCTATCACGGCAAATCCGGCCTGCAGCGTATTTATCGTCTTTTCAAGTAAGGTCAGCATCGTATCCATGCGCTGTGCAAAGTAGGTGTGCACGACAAGGGAGAAGATCGCGACAAAAAGCCCCGTCGCGGTTGCAATCAGGGCCTCTCCGATGCCGCCCGTAATCGCCATCGGCTGCCCCGCCTGCAGGTTGAAGATGCTGAACGACTGGATCATGCCGGAGATCGTTCCGAGCAGCCCCATCAGCGGTGCCATCGTAACGATCATCGAAAGATAGTTAAGACGCGCGCGCAGGAGCATCGCCGCCTCACCATAGGCCGCATCCAGCGCCATCGAAATATTTTCGCCCGCCGCACGCGCATCGAGCGCCGTCTTCACAAGATAGGCGACCATATTGTCCTGTCCCTCAACCGCGGGCGCAAGTTCGTTTATCTTTTTGGCGCGCAGCGATTTCGAAACGTCTGCCTCGAGAGCCCGCCCTCCCTGCGAAGCACGACGATAAAGCAAGAAACGGTCGATTGCGATCGCCGCAACTGTGAGAGAACACAGAAGCAGCAAATACATCATTGGGCCGCCTTTTTCAAAGAACTCTGCGCTGGTCAAAAAGAACACCTTCCTTGCACCATATACGAACGCTCCGCATACGTTTAGTATGGATATCGACGATATTAGGATACGGTATCAAAATCAGATTTAAGTATAGTCCCGTGGAGACTGATTGTCAATACAGGTTTTAATGAAGGACTTATATATGAAGTTCATTCATGTATTTTATCGATACGATTCTGCTAGTTTTTGGAAACGCGGCAGCGCGCGGCGAATGAGTTCCGTACCCACACAATACGCCGCGCGGAAGTAGCCCGGGCATCCGAAGTCCGTCCCCGGCACAAGCAGGAGGTCATAGCCCTTAGCGCGTTCACAGAAGGCATAATCATCCGGCTCCAGCGCCTTTGGAAAGAGGTAGAACGCCCCCTGCGGCCGCATGCAGTCGAACCCCGCCGCCGTCAGCCCCTCATAGAGCAGACGCGCGTTCGTCCGATACGTCGAGAGGTCGGCCGTCAGCCCCGCACAGCGCGCCGCGACAAGCTGCCAAAGCGACGGCGCGTTGACGTGGGTCAGTACGCGCGCCGCGCCCGCGACTGCCCCATAGACGCGGTCAAAATCCGCGACCGCATCGGGCACCGCAATGTAACCGATGCGCTCTCCGGGTAGAGAGAGCGACTTGCTGTACGAATAACAGACGATCGTATTGTCGTAGAAATTTGGAATGCACGGTACAGTCAGCTCACCGTAAACGAGCTCGCGGTAGGGCTCGTCCGCGATGATGAAGATCGGATGTCCATACGCCTCTTCCTTTGCGCGCAGAAGATGCGCGAGGCGCGTAATCGTCTGTGCACTGTAGACCGCGCCGCTCGGATTATTCGGCGAATTGACAATCACCGCCTTGGTCTGCGGCGTGAGCGCATGCTCGAATGCGTCAACGTCAATCTGAAAATCGTCGGTCTTCGCCGGAACGGCGACAAAGCGTCCGCCAACCGCCTCCACGAACACGCGGTACTCCGGGAAGAACGGCGCAAATGCGACGAACTCATCCCCCGCCTCGCAAAGCGCCTTGAGCGTAATCGTCACGGAGGCCGCCGCGCCCGCAGTCATGAAGAGATTTTTCCCCGTGACGCGCATATCGAAACGCTTGGACATATCCGCCGCGATCGTCTCGCGCACCTCCGGTTTCCCCGGCGCAATCGTATAGCCGTGTACCTCCGGCGGGGCGCTGTGCATCAGAATATCGACCGCCGCATCACGAATAAACTCCGGCGCGGGCACATTCGGATTGCCGAGGCTGAAATCGAAAACATTCTCTGCGCCGACCTCAGCCGCACGCCGCCGTCCATATTCAAAAATCGCCCGAATCGTAGACTTCTTTGTCCCAAGCCGGTACATCTCCTCCGAAACCATAGCAATACTCCTTCCGCCAAGCGCAATATAAAACCGTGCATTATTCTAGCACAATGCACGGTTATTTTCTATAATTGTTATTGATACGGCGTCCTGCGGCAGACAGCTCTTTCATGGAAACGTTGAAAGTCTACGCCGACCGCAGTGAAGGGCGACATGACGCAGCGATGCACCAAAATCCTGCGTCACCCTTTTAAGAACACATCGTATCCTTTCTTCATTTCATAGATATCCGCCTTGCTCGTCACTTCCCACGGCGCATGCATACTCATGACCGCAACGCCATTGTCGATGACGTTCATGCCGTAGTTCGCCATGATGTAGGCAATCGTGCCGCCGCCCCCGAGGTCGACGCGCCCGAGTTCGGCGAGCTGATAGCTGACGCCCGCGTCGTCCATCATGCGGCGCAGTTCGCCGAGATACTCCGCGCTCGCGTCGCTCGAACCGGATTTGCCGCGCGCGCCCGTGAACTTGTTGAACACCATGCCGCGGCCGAGGTAGGCGACGTTTTTCTTCTCAAACGCATCGGCATAGAGTCCGTCGTATGCGCTCGACACATCTGAAGAGAGCATCTTTGAACGCGCAAGCGTGCGGCGTATGGCGAGATCGCCGTACTGCCCGCACGCCGACAAAACTTCGGCAACCATATTCTCAAAGAACCGCGACTGCATCCCCGTCGCGCCGACGCTGCCGATCTCCTCCTTATCCACGAGGAGCGTACACGCCGTGCGGCGCGGCTGCGCCGTCTCAAGCATGGCACAGAGCGCGGTATAGGAGCAGACGCGGTCGTCCTGCCCGTAGCCGAGCACGAGGCTGCGGTCGAAGCCGAGCTCGCGCGCACGCCCCGCGGGGACAAGCGTCAGCTCCGCCGACCGGAAGTCCTCCGCAGCGATGCCGTAATGTTTCCCCAGCAGATCGAGAATGCCGTCCTTTACGGACTCCTTGTCGTCCTTTTTGAGCGGTACGCTGCCGATGAGGATGTCAAGTTTCTCCCCCTCGATGACCTTTGCCGCCTTCTTTTCAAGCTGCTCCTGCGAGAGGTGGATGAGGAGATCGGTCACGCAGAAAACGGGGTCGCCGTCCTTTTCTCCCAGCACAATCTCAACGACCGTGCCGTCCTTTTTCACAACGACGCCATGCAGCGCCAGGGGAATCGTCACCCACTGGTACTTCTTGATGCCGCCGTAATAATGTGTGTCGAAATACGCGAGCCCACCGTCCTCATAGAGCGGGTTCTGTTTGACGTCGAGGCGGCAGGTGTCGATGTGCGCGCCGAGGATGTTCATGCCTTCTTCAAGCGGCGCTGTGCCGATATGAAAGAGAACAATCGCCTTTTTCATATTGACGGCGTACACCTTGTCTCCCGCCTTCAGCTTCTCTCCGCGGGCAATAACGTCCGCGAGATCGCGGTAGCCGCATTTCTTCGCACGACGCACCGCCTCTGCGACGCTCTCGCGCTCCGTCTTACAATCCGAGAGGAAATCAATGTACCCTTGCGCGAGGCTGTCCACCGCCGCACGGTCCTCGTCCGTATACTTCAGCCACACGGACTGTTCTTTGGTATCGTTCATGACAGAACCTTTCTATTGTGCCGGAACGCTATATGAAGCGCTCCTACATATATCCCGCGTCCTGCAGGATTTGAACAAATTCGTCCCGCGTGCCCGCGCGGTTGAACCGCTCGCGCAGCTCCGCGCTGCCCGGCAGGCCGCGCGTGTACCATGCGGCGTGTTTGCGCATCTCGCGGATGCCGATATAATCCCCCTTGTGGGAAATGAGGAGATCGAGATGCCGCAGGAGAACGGCCGCACGCTGCGCCGGCGTCGGCAGCGGAAGTTCCTCTCCCGTGCGGAGCCAGTGAATGAGCTGCGGAAATACCCACGGGTTCCCCTGCGCGCCGCGCCCAATCATGACGCCGTCCGCGCCCGTAATCTCAAGCGCACGTTTGAGGTCTGCGGGGCGGCGGATGTCGCCGCTCACAATGACGGGAATCCGCACGGCGCGCTTGACCTCGGCAATGGCGGCATAGTCCACATTGCCGCTGTAGAATTGTTCCCGTGTCCGTCCGTGCACGGCGACGGCATCGACGCCCGCCGCCTCCGCAATGCGCGCCATCTCGGAGGCATTGCGCGAAGCGTCGTCCCAGCCGAGCCGCATTTTCACAGTGAAGGGCAGCTTGGTCGCGCGGCGAATCGCCGTTAATATCTCCGCCGCTTTCTTCGGCTCTCGCATGAGTGCCGAGCCCTCGCTGTTTTTAACGACCTTCGGCGCGGGGCAGCCCATATTGAAGTCGAGAATGTCCGCCGTGCCAAGTTCCTCGATATACGCAGCCGCCTCGGCGGCCATCGCCGGCGACTTCGCGAAGATCTGCATCGCAAGCGGACGTTCCGCGGGTTCGGAGCGCAGCATGCGGAGTGTATGCTCGTTGCGGTAATGGATGCCCTGACTGCTCACCATCTCCGCGAAGGCAAGCGGGCATCCCATAGAGCGCGCAATGATGCGGTACGCCGTGTCCGTGACGCCTGCCATCGGCGCGAGAAACACGGGATCAGGAAAGATAAAACTGCCGAGTTTCAGCGGGTTCACGACTGATTTCTCTCATAGAGCACGCGCAGCCCCGTGAGTGTGAGGAAGTGGTCCACCTTGTCGATGGTCTTGGATTCCTTTGCGACCATGCGGGCGAACCCGCCCGTCGCGACGACCTTCATCTCCTGCCCTGTCTCTTCCTTGATGCGCCGCACAATCTCGTCAATCTGTCCGACGTAGCCGTAGATGATGCCCGCCTGCATGCCCTGTATCGTACTGCGGCAGACGACGGTCTTCGGCGTCACAAGTTCGATGCGAGGGAGCTGTGCCGCACGCTGGAAGAGCGCCTCCGCACTGAGTCCCAGCCCCGGCGCAATCACGCCGCCCATAAAGTCCCCATTCTCCGCAACGACGTCGAACGTCGTCGCCGTTCCGATATCGATGACGATGAGCGGCCCGCCGTATTGCTCGTGCGCCCCCACCACGTTTACGATGCGGTCGGCGCCGATGGCGCGCGGGTTCTCATAGTTCAGGCGAATACCGGTGCGGATGCCGGGACCGACGATCAGCGGGCGGATGTGGAAATAGCGCGCGCACATCTTGCGCAGCGGCACAATGAGCGGCGGCACAACCGACGAGATGATGATCGCCTCAATGTCCTCCATACGGATATTTTGATAGTGAAAGAGTTCGTTGATGAGTATGCCGTACTCGTCGACCGTCTTCTGCCGATCGGTTGAAATGCGCCAGTGCCGCAGCAGTTTTCTGCCGTCGTAAGCGCCCATCACAATGTTGCTGTTGCCGATATCCAGTACCAGTAGCAAGCTCTTCTCCTCCGTACGATTACTTCTTCGGGCGGATGGAGACATCCCCCGCCAACACACGCTTTCTCCCCGACGGCGTATCGATGAGGAGCGCCCCCTCCTCGTCGATATCCGCCGCCACACCGTCAAAATGATCGCCCGCCGTGCCGATCACGCGCACGGGTCTGCCGAGCGTCACCGCATATGTCCGCCATGCCGCGAGCACAGGGGCAAAGCCCTCCCGCTGCACCTCGGCATAGAGCGCGTCTATTGCGCGCAGCAGTTCCTGCAGGAACGCCACGCGCGGGAGCGGTTCCCCCTTCATCTGCATGAGGGACGTTGCGATATCGCGCAGCTCCTCGGGGAAGTCCTCCGCGGCAATGTTCACATTGATGCCGATACCGATGACAACGTAGTTCACGCGGTCCATCTCGGCGCTCATCTCCGTGAGGATGCCGACCAGCTTTTTCCCGTCGTGGAGGATATCGTTCGGCCATTTAATCTCGGCGCGCAGGCTAAACTTCTCCATCGCACGCGCCACCGCGACCGCCGCCATCAGCGTACACTTCGGCGCCTCCTGCGGGAGAAAGGACGGGCGGAGCAAAATACTCACCCAGATGCCCTTGCCGGGCGGCGAGAAGAACCGGCGCTCGAGACGCCCGCGCCCCGTTCCCTGACTCTCCGCGACGACAACGGTTCCATCCTCCGCCCCCGCATGGGCAAGGTCCTTGGCGATGAGATTGGTCGAATCCACGGCGCCGTGACAGACGATATGCCGTCCAACGAGGACCGTGTCGAGGCCCTTCGTAATTTCCGCCTCGATCAGCCGATCCGGCGCCGACCGCAGCGCATAGCCGCTGCGCGGCGCGCTTGCAATCTCATACCCTTGCTCTCTGAGCGCCGCAATCTTCTTCCATACCGCGGCCCGCGTCACACCGAGGCGCGCCGCCATCTTCTCGCCCGATATATAGCCTCCCGCCTCGCGCAGGAGTTCCAGCACATCGCTCCGCATACCATGCCTCCCAAACAAAAGCCGTTATCCGCCCCATTATACAGCAGATAACGACTTCATGCCACAAAAATTATGCGGCGCTATTTTCGCCCTGCGCGAACAAGCCATTGTAAGGTATCTAAATCCTCCCTGCGCACCGTGATGGAGCGAAGCGAAAGCAGTTCATTTCGAAGTTCAGCGATCGGCGCCGGCACCTCAAATTGACGCGGCCGCATGTCTTCAATCTCAAATCCCGCTTTTTGAAACATAACGACAATTTCTCTCTGTGTAAAAAACCTGAAATGTGTCCGATCTAAAAGACCGGCATCCTGATATTCCCACAGTCCGCGCAGCAGATTATACAGGTTGGAGATATGCGCAACGTTCGGAATGCTCGCAACGACACATCCGCCGGGCGCCAGCAGATGCCGCATATTGGCAAGCGCCTTCCACGGATCCAGCAGATGCTCGATCACATCGCCCATCACGATGTAATCAAAGCGCTCCGGTATTTCATCTGCCTCCACATGCTCCACGTCCATCGCAATCACTTTGGCATAAGTCTGCGCAATCGCAGCGGCCTTTTCATTTAATTCCACGCCGTAGAGTTTTGCCGTAGGGTTTTGCGCGCCGATTTCTATGAGTGTTGCTCCGCAGGCACAGCCGACTTCTAGGATACGAATTCCCGGCACCGATAGATCCATCATGGGAAAAAGGTCAGACCTTGCGCAGAAAGAATAACTGAGACTCAGCCCCCATTTTTTCTGAAACAACGCGCCTTCCGCCAAGATTTCCTTATTATATATCTCGGGCTCGTGCGCATGAACGCTCTCTTGATGATGCACATATACGGACGGCAGGATTGCCAGCCGATACCCCCGCCCGTGTCATACGCAGCGTGTAGTCGATCGCCGTAACGCAGGGCGTCCGATAGTCCTCATCGGGAAGCCCTGCCGCCATAACCACATCCCGACGCGTCATCAAGCAGAACAGTTCCAAATAGAGCGTCGGATGCGGAGCATGCCCGGCCGCCCGCATCTGCTCCGCCGCTGCGGCAAAATTCTCCCATCCCGAATAACTCGGCTGCGGGCAGAAGCGCCGATGTTCATGCATCCTCATAGCGACCGCGCTCACGGCGCCGATCTCGGGGCGCGTGATAAGTACATCCAGCATATCTTCCACCGTATGCGGCGCAAGCATCACGTCCGCATGGAGAAAGAGCATAACATCGCCCTCCGCCGCTTGCAGGCCCACGCTCAACGCATGTGCCATTCCTCGGTGTTCCGTTGCCCGCAGCAGCCGCATATCATCCGTGGCATGCGCATCGAACAGGGCCTCCTCCCCGTCCGGCGCCCCGTCATCCACAACAATGACCTCATAAGGAATGCGCACGGTCCGGCGAATCGATGCCAAGCACTGTTGCAAGGTCAGATTCATCCGATAAACGGGAATAATGATGCTTAATTTTGGCAAGATATTTCCTCCCAATCTTTGCTGTAAGCCGCTGCTATGCGTCGGATAACACCTCCGCCGTGTCGTTTTCTACGATATCTGCAGAATGACAAGATCCCCGCACAAGAGCCTGTTGAGCACACGCCGCTGCATCTCGGTGCATCCCGTCAGCAGCGCTGCCAATTCCTCGAATTTCTCCACGCCGGAAAAAAGATGTCCGCAGACAACATACTGTAGATTAATCTCCGCCGCGCCGAGTTCCTTTTGGAGCATGCTGACGGTATCGTCGATAAAAAATGCGCGGTATCCGTCCGCTGTGGGGACAATGTCATAGACAAGAGGAGGTATATTGTTTGGCATCCTAGACAAGATATTCTCAAAGCTGCTGTAATTGATGATACCGCATCGGATAAATCCCCTAGGGCGCAGCATACGCCGACACACTTGGAAGAATGGAACGATCCGGCGTACCAGAAGATCGTTCAGCGGCGCTCCCATGACGATGATATCGTATTTTTCTTCGACATATGCTTCCATATCGTCAAGCTGCGGCATAACATAAACATGATCCGCCATATATTTGCTGTCCGAAAGATACCGCTCATCCGCAACGACAGCGTCAACGGTCACGTTCTTCTGCGCTCGGTGAAAGAAATTGCGTATAGCTAAAAGCCCTTCGCCGAACATCGGTTCAATCACAAGTGCACGCACCTGTTCATCCGGATATGTCTGCGCGGCAAGCGCCTCCGGAAGACGCGGCATATGAGCGCGAGACTGCCACGGGTCGACCTTCCATTTTTCACGAAAAACGGGACGCATCTTAACGAGACTTGCAAAATTGGCCGATTGGCTGCGCACATCCTTGAGCGTTACCCCGCCGAAATGGTGTACGAACGCATCCTTCGCAAGAATCTGTTTGAATCCCGTACGGCGCAGGATTGTAGAAAAATCGTCGTCTTCAAAATCGCACATGGTATAAGAATAGTCCGCCCGAATCTCAGGCACATCGAAGAGGTTCGGTACGACGCTGACAAAGGGCATCAGCACGGCGCGCTCTTCCCACAGGAGCGGGTTCGACCGGTTATTGCGCGCGGCAAAGGCCTCCATCTTCCCCATATCCTCGAAGGTATTCTCGTAATCGACGGGAACCCCCTGCCCGTTTGAAATACAGTTCTCGTTACAGGTCGGAACAACCCAAAAGACATCGTCCAGCGTCTCATGCACTTTGAGCAGGTTCTCCAACCAGTGCGGCGTTGCCACGGCATCGTTGGAAAAATAGACGACGTACGCGCCCTCGACGATATGACGGGCAATTCCCCAACCGAGGTGATTGTAAACATTATATTTAAGATTGATCTTTTTCTCATGCGGAAGGCTGTTAAAATATTCTTCCGTCCCATCCGTCGAACCGTCGTTGATGGTAATCAGCTCGATGTCGCCACTCGAAAAGTCCGTATGGCGAAAGAGACTCTCGATGGCGCAGCGCGAGAACTCAACCTTGTTATATGCGGGCACAATGATAGAGACGCGGTATTTGAAATCCGTCCGGCGCGGACGCTGCCGCGCCGTCTCAAAGACCTCAAGAACATGCGCAACATCAGCCGCGCGCGCCGCGGGGTCGCGCAGCACATTGTACTCCATATGGAGCTGATAGCAAAGATCCAAAAAAAGCGGCCGCACTTCAAACGCAAAAAGATTCCGGGCCGCCTCGGGCGTCTCAGCCGCAAGCGCCTTCTGCGCAGAGTATGCCGTATTGAGCGCATAGCGGCGGCACTTTTCGATGAGAACGCCCTCCTCCTGCGCGAGATTCCCCCCGAGCCTCTCCATCGCTTCCGCTAGATTTTTCAAGACATCTCGCGGTTCCTCTGTGAGTGTACCGCCCTCCTGCAGCACCGTGTTAAGGTAATCCACGGCGTCCCCCACCGCATCCAGGATTCCATCCAAACGCCCCATTTCTGCTGTCTCCTCTCCGAGTTCATGCTGTAACTTAATATCTTTCTCAATGGAAGATGACTGCAAGTCGGAATGTGCGAGATAGTATCGCTCGTCTTCCGGCAGACGGTCGTAGTCATAGTACCACGGCAAATGCCGCACCATGCGCGTTCCTGTCGTTCTCGCCGCAACATATCCGTAATGGCGCTGATTCGGATAGAGTGCAAACGTCGTATCGAGAAATGCGAAATATACATTTTCCTCCAAAGGGAATCGGTAAAATTGAGTTTCCCATGTCCTTTTCTGCGCCGCATCAAAATAGGTAATATCATCCGTTCGAAGTCCAAGCCCCGCTTTTTCCAAAAAAGGGTAACGACGCAGGATATCCAGCAGGTCTCCTACGATATGATACGGGCAGTCCTCCGCAGGCAGGACGTCGGGATCCGTATAGACAAACGGCGTATTGACGGATAACCTATTCAGCACACCGGAGGACCACAGCGCCATATAGCCGAGATTCTCCCCCAAATAGAGGACATTTACCTCTTCCCGACAGTCAATCTCCTCATAGTAGCGGAGCAGCGGCGGATAGGTCGAGGCATTATCAAGAATATAGATGCGGCGATATCCCGCCCGCAGCAGCCAGTCCACCAACTGCTGTAGGCAGTGCAGGCGGTCGCGTGCATTGATGAAAATCGGTATGTCCCATATGCTGCCGTCATATGCGCGCGCATCGGCATAGGGTTCCATATGGAGGGCTTCCATATTCTCTGTGCCAAACTTCCGCACGATCGTCTGCCGGAGGCGTTCCACACCCTTGGCCTCCTCACGTCGACGCATAACGACCATCCGATTTTCCTGTGCTTCGCGCAGCATCGGGTGAATGCGCAGCGCCTCATCAAACGCAATTTGCGCAGCGAGGAGATCACCGATCAAAAAATACATTATCCCTTCAAAAAAGGGGATTTGTTCATTCGCATCCGAACGTCTACGATCGCAAAGCGAGAAGATATGCCGTGCAAGTTTCCAATCCTTTTGCGCGATCACATACGGCAGCATCAACGGATAATAGTGCACGCACCGCGCTAGATTCGCTGTGTCGCAGAGGCTGTCCCATAACAGAAAATACTCCACGGATCTGCCGTGCGCACCGTCGCGTCCGGCAAGGAACGCCGCAATCAAAAGCGCATCCACATCCGGAGCAAGGCGGTTTCTCGTTTCTTCTGCCGTATTCTCCGACGAAAGGCGCGTCCAGATTTCCTCCCGATGCGCTAGGAGAAATTTCGCCATCTCATCGATGCGGTTCATCCGAACGACACCTCCCCTGCTGCACACGCCCCTGTTTCCCTCAAAGCACATTCTCTATGCCAAATATTGAAAACTTACGACAATCTCCCCATACTCATCGTAAAATTCGGCAGCCTGCTAAAGAAAAGGCGCCGCTGCACTATGATGTTCATTCATGCAGCAACACCTTGTCTGCGTTACTTATTCCACTGGGTCAGATTGAATTTTGGCTCCGCCGTCGGTAGGGGAACGGGCCGCCCCTCTGCCGCGCGTTCCGATTCCTCGCTCGTCTGCGTATTGTCGTCGATCACGACGTCCACGGGGATGAGGAACGACGCGTCGTCGTCATCATCTTCATCCGCATTGTCGTTCTTATCGGCAATACGCCCCTGCTTCATCAGTTCCTCAAGTTCCGCCGCATTCAGCGTCTCTCGCTCGAGCAGGGCCTCCGCGATCAGATCGAGTTTGTCGCGGTGTTCCACAATGATCTTCCGACATGCCTGATACGCTTCGTCAATATAGCGGCGCACCTCCCGGTCAATCTGTCCCGCGATGTCCTCGGAATAATTGCGGTCACGGTTGAAATCGCGGCCGAGGAACACTTGATGATTCTCCTCACCGTAAGCGATGGGACCGATGGTGTCGCTCATGCCGTACTGCATAATCATGCTGCGGATGATCTGCGTCGCTGTCTGGATATCGCTCGAAGCGCCCGTGCTGATTTCACCGAGCACGACTTCCTCCGCAACGCGGCCGCCGAGCGCAACCTTGATGCGGTCGAGCAGCTCGGATCGTGTTTTATAAGAGCGGTCTTCCTTCGGCAGGGAGAGCATATAACCGCCCGCGCGTCCGCGCGGAATGATCGTGACCTTATGCACGGGATCGGCATGCTCGAGCATCATGCCGACGAGCGTATGCCCGCCCTCGTGATAGGCCGTGAGGCGCTTCTCCTCATCGTTCATGACATGGGATTTGCGCTCGGGACCCGCCATGACGCGCTCGATGGCCTCCTCGGTCTCCGCCATATGGATCTGTTTTTTGTTGCGGCGCGCGGCAAGCAGCGCCGCCTCGTTGACCAGATTGCTGAGATCCGCCCCCGTAAAGCCCGGCGTGCGGCGCGCCAGCACGTCCAGATCCACATCGTCGGCGACGGGTTTCCCTTTCGTATGCACCTTCAGAATTGCCTCACGGCCGCGCACATCGGGCTTATCCACGACGATCTGCCGGTCGAAGCGGCCGGGGCGCAGGAGCGCGGGATCAAGGACGTCCGGGCGGTTCGTCGCCGCAATGATGATGATCCCCTCGTTGGACGCAAAGCCGTCCATCTCCACAAGCAGCTGATTGAGTGTCTGCTCGCGTTCATCATGACCGCCGCCGAGTCCCGTGCCGCGCTGACGCCCGACCGCATCAATCTCGTCAATAAAGACGATGCATGGGGCGGACTTCTTCGCCTGTTCGAAGAGATCGCGCACACGCGAGGCGCCGACGCCGACGAACATCTCGACGAAGTCGGATCCGCTGATCGTGAAGAACTGCACGCCCGCCTCGCCTGCAACCGCCTTTGCGAGAAGGGTCTTGCCCGTGCCCGGAGGGCCGAAGAGCAGAACCCCCTTGGGGATACGCGCGCCGAGTTCGTTGAATTTATCGGGCGTCTTGAGGAACTCGACAACTTCCTCGAGTTCCTGTTTTGCCTCATCTGCGCCCGCAACGTCGGCGAACGTCACCTTTTTCTTGTCGCTGATCATCAGGCGCACGCGCGACTTGCCGAAGTTCATCATGCGTCCACCGCCCATCTGCGACTGCTGCATGATAAAGAACCAAAAACCGATCAGCAGCGCAATGGGGATGAGCGAACTGAGTACCGCCTGCCACCATGGCGGCTCGGGCGGGTTCTCCGCGGAGATATTGACTCCCTTATCCGAGAGCCGCTGATAAAGGTCCCGGTCGCTGTTCGGCGCATCCGGAGCAATGGTCGTAAAGGCCGTCCCATCCTTCAGCGTGCCGCGGATGTTGTTCTGAACGATGACGACCTTATCCACGTCGCCCGCATTCACCTTTGCCGTGAAATCGCTGTATCCAACCGCGGTGCTCGGCTGCTGCGCGCGGTGGTCGCCCCACAAATAGTCGCCCATCGTGTACACGACAAAAAACACCAGCGCATAGAACGCAAGATTGCGTAAAACTGATTGATTCAACTGCTGTCTCCTCCGCTTTATTCGTAAACGGAGTGCTTCAGCACTCCGATATAGGGCAGATTTCGATATTTCTCCGCATAATCGAGACCGTATCCGACGAGGAACTCATCGGGCACCTCGTAGCCGAGATAATCGATCTCGACGGGCGCAACGCGGCGCGAGGGCTTCGAGAGGAACGCGCAAAGCTTAATACTTTTCGGACAGCGCCCCTCGAGCATTTGACGCAGATAGCGCATCGTCGTTCCGGAGTCGATGATATCCTCCACGATGATCACATGCTTATTCTCAATCGAAAAATCAAGATCTTTTAAAATCTTAACCTGCCCGCTTGACACCGCGGCATCCCCATAACTCGAAACGATCATGAAGTCAAAGGAAATGGGGTGCTCTATAGCGCGGACAAGATCCGTAAAGAACACTGCCGCCCCCTTCAAGATGCCCACACAGTAAACCGTCTCCTCGGTATCGCGGTAATCCGCGGCAATTTGTGCGCCAAGCTCCCGCACACGGGTGCGAATCTGTTCTTCGGAAAAGGAAATACGCTCTATATCATCGCTCATCATCAGGCTGTCGTCTCCTTCACACATTCGATCATCACAATATCTCTCGTACGCTCCGTCACGGAAACCGCCGCGCTTTTCCGGCCGCCGGGCATCCAGAGGATCTCGCTGCCGCCCGGCCGGGCAAGCAGGGGCATCGTGTCTCTTTGCTCGCGCGGTATGTGATCGTCGATTAATATCTTTTTGAGTTTTTTGCGTCCGATAGGGAGCCGCATATAATCTCCCGCGCGCCGTGTCCGCAAAACCGACGGAGAAATCTGCGCGGCATCTAGAAAGATCGCAGTATCGCCGCATAAGCGCATATATTCGTCCATATCTGCGCGGGATATGTGCCGCATGCGAATTGCGGCACCTTGAAAGTCTATTATAGCATATTCGCGTTCTATGGGAAGCAAAATTTCCGTATCTTCGCGTATATCGGTCTTCCTCTGTTCGGTTCGTAGGACGAGATATCCATAGCGGCAGCGTGCGGTATAACCGCGCGGCATATCGCGCCGCGCGGCACCCTTCGCCGTGATCAGAGCGCGCATGGACTCCTCATGAAGATACGAGAGGTCCTGCAGCGTCCCCGTCTCGCGCCGCCAATAGAGGCGCAGAACACGACGCTGCAGCGCAGGATGCAGCGTCTGCAGCGCGGCCTGTGAAAGTCCCTCCGCACTGTCCGCCTGTGCCAAAGCATCGGCGGCAAGCCCCGAGAGAAAATCATCCTCCTCTTGGGCCAGTGCGCTGAGACGCGTGAGCGCCGCCCCGATCGATGGGTTGTAATCGGCACGCAGGGCAGGCAGGAGGACATGGCGGATACGGTTGCGCGTCGCATCCAGCAGTTCGTTGCTCTCATCGTGCCGCGGTGTCAGTCCCCGCTCTGCGGCGTAGGATACGATATCTGCACGTGTCGCGGCAAGCAGCGGGCGCAGGAGCACGCCGTCCCGCTCCGACATCGCGCGGAGCCCCGACGGCCCCGTCCCCCGCAGAATACGCATGAGAACCGTCTCGGCAAGATCGTCCGCATGATGTGCCGTCGCAATGCAGTCGCACCCGTGCGTGCCGCGCGCCCGATGCAGGAATTCATAGCGGCAGAGGCGTGCCGCCGTCTCCGTCGAGCACCTCTGCTTTCGCGCATAAGCCGGCACATCCACCGCGGCACATGTAAAAGGGATCCGCCGCGCCGCGCAGTACTCTTCTACAAAACGCGCATCCGCACGGGATTCCGCACCCCGGATGCCGTGCTCGACGTGGGCGCAGACAATGCGCGGCCCGCCCGCTCGACGCAGACATATGAGCACATCGAGCAGCACGAGCGAATCTATACCGCCCGAACAGGCGGTGAGAATCGCGCGATTCGGAGAAAAGAGTCCGTGCGTACGAAGCACATTTTCGACTTTTTTTCGCACAGGCCGCCTCCAACAAAGAAAGGGCACTCCACACAGAGTGCCCTTCGCCCATTTTCACGTCAATCGCCCAAAATATCGTGGGCTTCCAATAGATGCTTGCACCTCCGCCGTTCCTACCGAACGAACAAAGCGACGCGAAAGAGAATCCGCTCTCGGCACTTCCCTGTGATCAGCTGCGGCGGGAACCGCGTCCGCCCCGCTTGGAGTCGGTCTTTCGGCGAAGATCCGTCAGCCGCTCGTCGCTGTCCTTGAGGAACCGTGAGAGTTTATCCTCAAAGGAAGGAGATCCCATCTGCCGCGACGCCGCGGTGCGGCGCATATCGCGCGGGGGACGCGGCGGACGCAGAGGGGCGGTCGCCGGTGCGGGCGTCTGCACCTTATCCTGAAGTGCCTTGATAGAAAGACCGATCTTGCCGCGATCGTCCACGGCGAGCACCTTCACCTTGACCGTATCGCGCTCCTTGAGGAAATCATGGACGTCGTTCACATAGACATCGGCAACTTCCGAAATGTGAATGAGCCCCGTTTTTCCTTCCGGGAGTTCGACGAAAGCGCCGAAATTCGTAATGCCGGTGACGACGCCTTCCACCACACTGCCAACTTCAATGGCCAAAACACTTCTTCCCTTCAATACAAAACCGGCGGGGTCGCCCCCAGTGATTGATTACCCGCTCATTATACTCAACGAATACGCGCCGTGTCAAGAAAATCAGTTGCCGGAACCGCGCTTCCCCGGGGCATAGGGAAGTTCGCCCGCCCCGGTCATGCCGAGTTCCTCGCGCGCAAGTTTTTCAATATAGGGAAGCTCGCCGAGATGCTGTTTCTCCGCCTGCAGCCAGTCATTCTCCGCCTGTGCCTCCGCAAGGCGTTCCGTCGCCATGCGCTGATCCCGGTAGACGTGGGAGAGATAGAGCCCTTGGGATATGAGCATGGACCCGAAGTAGCCGAGTATGACCAGCAACGCCATAACAAACCACCGCGGTCTCCTAGACGGTCTTCTTCTCCGTGACATCCGTGTTACCTCTCTTCCTCGTGAGTATCCGCATGAGTATCTCGGCAACTTCTTCCGCCGCACCTTCGCGCGCACAGGCGCGTGCCGCCCGAGACATCGCGGGAAGGCGATGCGCCAAAATCTCCGTAACGGCCGGCGCCAGCTTTTCACCCGGATGGAGCCAAACGGCGGCCCCCCGCCGCGTCGCATAAACGGCGTTCTCCGTCTCGGGTCCCGGGATCGGATCGTGCAGGAGGAGCGGCAATCCCGCCGCAAAGGCCTCGCTGATCGTCAGTGCGCCCGGTTTCGTGATGAGGAGATCCGCCGCACGCATGAGCAGACATATCTCGCTCGTATAATCCCAAACGCGGATCACATGCCGCGCATGCGCCGCAGCGCGGCGCGCATAAGCTGCGAGCGCCGTATTGTGCCCCGCAACGACGAGAACGGCGAGGCGCTCTTCGACGCTCTCGAGTTCCTCAAGCGTCCGCTCGATATCGCCGAGCCCAAGTCCTCCGCCCATCAGTAGGATCGCGTGCAGTTCCGACGGGATTTCGGCGCGTTCCTTGGCCGCCGCGCGATCCGTACGGCGCTCTGCCGGGGCGATGGGGATCCCCGTCACATGGACGGCGGCCGGCTCAAAGCCGAGCGCCGTCATCCGCTCCGCCATCGCCTCCGTCGCGACGAAGTAATGATCCACCCCGCGCGAGAGCCAGATCTGGTGCAGCGCATAATCCGTAAGCAAAGCGGCAAGCAGAAACGATCCACCGTGCCGTGCCCGCCACAGCGCCGCCGCCCCTTCCGGAAAGGGATGCGTCGCGACGACGAGATCCGGCTCATATGCGCGCATCAGCCGCCCCGCCGTCCGCACCATCACCCGCGCAAACGCAGATCGTACGATCCCTCCGCTCGACGCGCGCCCCGCAACGCGGAAGAACACATCGTACAGGTTGGGAACGAAGCGCAGCATCATGAGATAGATACGCTTCATGAGATAGTGAATTGGGGAAACGTCCCGCGCCATAAAGTCGACGACCGAAACGCGTACCGTATCTCCCGCGCGCGCCGCGAGTGCCGCATGAATCGCCTCGGCGGCGCGCGTGTGGCCGGAGCCGATGGAGGCGGTCAAAATGAGAATATGGGCGCGCTCCATGATCGCCTCCTCAGTCGAATACGTTTATTGTATCACAATTTATTGCGACGGACAAAACTTTTTTCACGCCTCATGCCGTTAATCCGCCGTCTACGGTATAGACGCTGCCCGTCACCCATGCCGCCGCCGACGACGCGAGGAATGCGATAACGGCCGCGGCCTCCTCGGGCATCCCGATACGCCCCATCGGATAAAGCCGCGCCATCGTGCGAAGCTGGTCCTCGCGCGGCAGATGCGGGTCCAGTTGGCGCTCCGTAAGCGGGGTCATCACATCTGCGGGCGCAACGGCATTCACACGCACCCCGTCCCGCGCCGTCTCGAGGGCAAGGGACCGTGTGAACGCGATCACCGCGCCTTTCGTCGCGGCATACGCCGCACAGAAATAATTTCCGCGCAGCCCCGCATCGGACGCGACGTTCACAATATTTCCCTGGTTTTTCCGCAGATGCGGCAGCGCCTCCCGGGTCAGCCGGGCGACGCCCTTCTCGTTGACGTCGATCAGCTCGTCGAGCGCCTCGTCGGAGAGGGACTCCAATGCCCCGTCGGCATAAATCCCCGCCGCGTTGACGAGGATATCGAGCGCTCCGAAGGCATGAACCGTCTCTTCCACCGCGGCGCGGCAGTCCGCAGACCGGCACACATCTCCGGCGGAATAAAGGGCGCGCGCATCGCCTGCAAGCCGTTTCCATGCGTCTGTCCCGCGGTCGGGATTGCGGCCCATCAGGGCGACGCGCGCGCCGCCCGCGAGAAAGATTTCGGCGACGGCGTATCCGATGCCCGAGGTTCCGCCCGAGATCAGCGCGCTCTTTCCCGCGAACGCGCGGGAGGAGAAAATACTTTCTTTCATGCTCCCTCACCTCATAGACGAAAAAAACCGGATTCCCCCATAGGGGGAACCCGGTCTCACGCCATATCGGCTCAGTTCACAGAATCCTTCAGAGCCTTGCCAGCCTTGAACACAGGCGTCTTCGAAGCCGGGATCTGAATCTCCTTACCCGTCCGCGGATTGCGGCCCTTGCGAGCCTGGCGCTTCTTTACCTCGAATGTTCCGAAACCGATGAGCTGAACCCTGTCGGCCTTGGAAAGCGCGCCCTTGATGGTCTCAAAAATGGCGTTGACTGCCTTTTCGGCGTCCTTCTTCGTGAGATTTGCCTGCTCTGCTACGTTTGCGACTAATTCCTGTTTGTTCAAAGTAGCATCCTCCTTTAAGATATTTTCTTTTCCCTGCGACCCTGACGGTCGCACCGTCATGAGAGAATTTAACAGAATTACCTAGAAAAATCAAGGGGGAAAAGTAAAAAAAGCTGTTTTTCTGCAAAAAAAGTTGTTTTTTTACCTAATTGTTCTCAAAAAGAAGGGGGATACGGGATAAAAAGTGTCGTTAAGTGATCGATGTCCTCCTGCCGATCGAGTTCAAAAAGAGCGATCCGAGCAATGCGTTCGTCAGGCAGACCGAGGTGATGAAGATAAAACACCGCGCATGCATCCTCCAGATGTTCCATCAGCAGCAGTTTTAGCGTGGAGGCGATCTCACGCGAATATACCTGCGTCACGATCGTATCCTGCTGTAGTCCTTCCGCAATGAAATCCTCATCCGCGGCATCCACAATCGATAGACCGTCGACGGGATCTATGCCAAGCGCGCCGAAGAGCGGCTCCAAAAAGCTCATGGCAGGCAGAATCTCGATAGGAATCCCCTCCTCCGCCGCACGTACGCGCAGCATCTGCACCGTGCGCTCGGCGACAAAGGGGCTGCCCGGCACGAGATAGAGAACGTCCTCCTCCCGGACACGCGCAATGAGATCCTCTGCGATCCGTTCATAGAGCGTGTCAAAATCCTCCGCCTCTTCGTAAAAATCATCATAACTCTCATATGATATGTGCGCCGCATCAAGTGCCGCAACGGTCGGATGAATCCGCGTGCGCAGGCGGATGTGCCGCGTCTCTCCGATTTTCTCCCATGTCTGCCGCGTAATGAATCCCTCCGCGCCGGGACCAAGCCCCGCCACAGTTAATTTATGCCGTATCATATTTCACTCCTCGGATATCATCCGGACGATCTCGAGTGCCGTATCCAATATATGCCTGCGTTCCTTCGGCAGAAGGCGAATGCGGTAGCCCGCGCCTTCGGGCAGCGGGCCGATGCGCCGTCCATAGCTCCGATCAAGACGCATCAGTGCGGGCAGGGGAAGTTTCTCCCCCTCGGGCAGACCGACGTCAAAGGCCTCTCCCTGCACGGTAATGCTGCGCGCCCCAAAGCCGCGCGCAATGTTTTTGATGCGCGCAATATCGAGGAGCGCCAGCACTGGGGGCGTCGGCTCCCCGAACCGATCGATCAGCTCGTCGAGCAGCGCGTCGAGATCCTCGTCGTCACGCACCGCCGCGATCTTTTGATAGATCTCGATTTTATGCATTGCATCCTCGATATAACTGCCGTCGAGATATGCCTCTACGGGCAGATCGATCACCGTCTCGACCTCCGGCGTATCGGGTGCTTCGCCGCGCCGTTTTGCCACCGCCTCTTCGAGCAGTTTCACATACATCTCCAAACCGACGCCGGCGATATGGCCGTGCTGCTGCGCGCCGAGAAGGCTCCCCGCGCCGCGGATCTCGAGATCCCGCATCGCGATCTTAAAGCCCGACCCGAGCTGCGCGAACTCCTTCATCGCCTGCAGACGTTTCTCCGCCGTCTCGCTCAGCATCTTATCACGGCGATAGGTGAAATAGGCGAACGCCATCTTCGACGAACGCCCCACGCGTCCGCGCATCTGATAAAGCTGCGAAAGACCAAAGCGATCCGCATCGTAGATGATGATCGTGTTCGCGTTTGCAACGTCGATGCCGTTCTCAACGATACTCGTGGCAAGCAGGATATCATAACGCCCCTCGTAGAAATCCATCATAACCTGCTCCAGGATGTCCTCGTTCATCTGCCCGTGCGCGGTGGCAATCCGGGCTTTCGGCACGAGACGCAGGAGATGCTCGCGCATCCGGTCGATGCTCTCCACGCGGTTATAGATAAAATACGCCTGCCCGCCGCGCGAGAGTTCGCGCTCGATCGCACCGCGCATCATCGCGTCGCTGCTCTCCACGACGTAGGACTGCACGGGCAGACGATCGGCCGGCGCCGTCTCGATGATGCTCATGTCCCGCGCGCCCGCAAGGGACATGTGGAGCGTACGCGGGATCGGCGTCGCCGAAAGTGTCAGCACATCTACCCCTGCCGCGAACTCCTTGATCCGCTCCTTCTGGGTCACGCCGAAACGCTGCTCCTCATCGACAATGAGGAGCCCGAGATTGCGAAAACGGACGCGTCCACGGTTCAGGATCGCATGCGTCCCGATGAGGATGTCCACACGCCCCCGCTCCACCTCGCGCAGCGTCTCCGCCTGTTCCCGCGGCGTACGGAAGCGGCAGACTACATCCACCTTCGGCGCAAATTCCGCAAAACGCGCGGCAAAGGTCTGATAATGCTGCTGCGCAAGGACCGTCGTCGGCACGAGCACGGCGACTTGAAAGCCGTCCATCGCCGCTTTAAACGCCGCGCGGACGGCAACCTCCGTTTTCCCGAAGCCCACGTCGCCGCAGAGCAGGCGATCCATCGGCCGCTCGCTCTCCATATCCCGTTTGATTTCCGCGACGGCACGCAGCTGATCCTCCGTTTCCTCGTAGGGAAACGCTTCTTCAAATTCACGCTGCATCGCGTCGTCCGGAGTAAAGGCATGTCCTGCGGCGAGCGCGCGCTTCGCGTAGATGTCGAGCAGCCGATCCGCGATATCCTCGACGGATTTCTGTGCTCTGGCGCGCGCCCGCGCCCAATCCGCCGTCCCCATGCGGTGCAGGCGCGGCGCGGCCCCCTCCGCACCGATATATTTTTGGAGGAGGCCGACCTGATCCGTCGGCACGAAAAGTTTATCGTCGCCCCCATACTGTATATGCAGATAGTCGCGATGTACGCCCGCAACCTCGAGCGTCTCCACGCCGAGATATTTCCCGATCCCGTGCGAAACGTGCACAACGTAATCGCCGGGGGCAATCTCACGGAAATGTCGGATGCGCTCTCCCGCCGCCGCATTTCGCCGCAGTTTGGCCTTATGCCGCCCGAAGATGTCCTGTTCCGTCAGCACAACCGCGTTGGCAGCCGTCAGCTCAAAGCCCGCGCGCAGCGCTCCGCTCGTAACGGCAATCTTTCCCGGCGCCGCATCCGTCTCTCGCCGCAGGAGGGCCGCGGGGAGCTTCCACCCCGCAAGCATATCGCGCACGACGCTCGCCCGATCGCCGCTGCCGGCGCATATGAGAACGCGCGCCTGCTGCGCGGCATAGCGGCGCAGTTCACTCTCGAGAATCGAAAACTGCCGCCGGAACGCCGTCATGGGAACCATTTCGAACCCGATGAGCGCATCCGGTTCTGTGCTGGGAATCCTGCGGCTCATCAGACTCGCAAAGATCTCATGTCCCGCACTGCCGGCGGCAACGAGTTCCTCCCATGGGAACATGCGGGCAGCGCGTACGGCATCCTCCTGTACGGCGTCACGGAGCGCAGAAAAAAGGCGCGCGGGTTCGTCGAATACGGTGATGCCCGCCGCGCCGAGATAACTCAAAAAGCACGCCTCCCCCTCATCGTCCGCTGCACACAGCGGCATGACGGAAGCCGTGCCGATATTTTTGATGGAACGCTTTGTCATCGCATCGTACTCGCGCATCGAGTCGATCTCCGCATCGAAGAACTCGATACGGATCGGAGAGAGCGCATTGACGGGGAAGATATCGACGATACCGCCGCGCAGGCTGAACTGTCCGACGTGCTCGACCTCCGGCGCATGCTCGTAGCCGAGACGCAGCATGCGCGCCAGAAGCTCTTCCCGCGGAAGCATATCCCCGAGCCGCAGAGAGAGCGCGGCGCGCGAAAACTCCGCCGCGCTCATCCCCTTCTGCGCCGCCGCGCCGATATCCGCAAGCACGATGATCGGTTCGTTCCGCAGGAGACGCGCGAGGATGTTCATACGCTGCGCGGAGCGCTCTAGGCTCTTGGCGGCGCCGGGTACGGCGGAGAAGGCATGATCCAGCTCGGGCAGCTCATAGACATCCGCCTCCGGCAGCAGCGCCGTAAGATCCTCCTGCCAGGCACGCACTGCGTCCCGCCCCGCCGCAATGACGGCCAAGGGGCGCGGCGCCGCATCATAGGCGGCGGCAACAGCCGCATGTTTTAACGATCCCGCAAAGCCGTGCGCAAGCACCTGTCGGGGCGATGCCGAAAGCGTGTCCTCCAGCCGCCGCACAGCGGCGTCCGTTCGTAAAAGAGAAAAGAGCGCGTTCATTTCCCGACAGTGAGCGCCGCCCGGACAAAGCCCGCAAAGAGCGGATGCGGGTGGTTCGGCCGCGACTTCAGCTCCGGATGGAACTGTGAGGCGACAAACCACGGATGGTCCGCGATCTCAACCACCTCGACAAGCTGATCGTCGGGACTTGTCCCGGCAATCACCATCCCCGCCTCCGTCAGGCGCGCACGATAGGCATTGTTGAATTCAAAGCGGTGCCGGTGCCGCTCGCTGATCTCCGTCTCGCCGTATTCCGCATATGAACGCGAGCCCTCGGCAAGCACGCAGGGATAAGCGCCGAGGCGCATCGTCCCGCCCTTCGCCTCCACGCCCTGCTGCTCCTCCATGAGGGCAATCACGGGATGCGGCGTCTCCGGGATGAACTCCGTGCTGTGCGCTTCCGGCAGCCGGCAGACATTGCGCGCAAACTCGATCACGGCGCACTGCATCCCGAGGCAGAGCCCGAGGAACGGAATCTCATGCTCGCGGGCATGGCGTATGGCGCGGATCTTCCCTTCCACGCCGCGGTCGCCGAAGCCGCCCGGCACAAGGATCCCCTTACAGCCGACGAAGATCTCATCGAGATCCGCATCCGCACGCTCGAGTTCCTCCGCATTGATCCATGCGATCTTGACCTGGGCGTCGTTGTCGATACCGCCGTGGTGCAGCGCCTCCGTCACGGACATGTAGGCGTCCGGCAGCGCGACATATTTCCCGACGACGGCGATCTTCACCTTGTTGGTGGGATGATTGATCTTAAAGACCATCTGCGCCCACGCGTCCATATTGGAAGGGTCAAAATCCATCGCCATCTTCTCGAGCACGATACGGTCGAGCCCCTCCTGCTGCATCATCAGAGGGACTTCGTAGATCGTTGCTGCCGTACGGTTTTCGATGACGGCGTCCGCATCCACATCGCAGAAGAGCGCGATCTTCTCCTTCATATCGCGCGGAATGGGCTGCTCCGTACGGCAGACGAGGATATCCGGCTGAATGCCGATCGCGCGCAGTTCCTTAACGCTGTGCTGGGTCGGTTTCGTCTTGAGCTCCCCCGCCGCGCTGATATACGGCAGCAGCGTCACGTGGATATAGAGCGCGTCATTCTTTCCGACTTCCTTTTTCACCTGGCGAATTGCCTCGAGGAACGGCAGGCTCTCGATGTCGCCGACCGTACCGCCGATCTCGGTGATGACGACGTCCGCGTTGTCGGCCTTCGCCACATCGTAAACGCGCTGCTTGATCTCGTTCGTAATGTGGGGAATCACCTGCACCGTAGAGCCGAGATAATCCCCCCGACGCTCCTTATTGAGCACGTTGGAATAGACTTTTCCGGTCGTGATGTTCGACCGCTTCGTCAGATTGATGTCGATAAACCGTTCATAGTGTCCGAGGTCGAGATCCGTCTCCGCGCCGTCGTCCGTAACGAACACCTCGCCGTGCTGATACGGGCTCATCGTCCCCGGATCGATGTTGATGTAGGGATCAAATTTCTGGATCGTGACCTTCAGACCGCGATTCTTGAGCAGACGGCCGAGAGAGGCCGCCGTAATGCCCTTGCCGAGAGATGAAACAACGCCGCCTGTGACGAAAATATACTTTGCCATTCCGTTCCTCCGCTCTGCCTCTATCAGTTCTGAATGCTTTCGAGTTTCTTCTTCCGCGCGGTCTCCTTCGCGGCGCCGGCCTTTGCGGCGCCGGTCTTCGCGGCGCCCGTAGTGCGTGCCGAGGAACGCTTAACCTCGGGCGGCACCCATTCGGTCAGGCCCCATTTGCTCTCGCCCTCATAGTGGAACCGGCTGTCCATATTCATCATCGTATAGATCTCGGAAATTGCCATGGCAAGCGACTGTACGGGCTTATGCTTGGCTTCAATCACCTCTGTGATCAGCGTTTTATAATGCGTCGCCTCCTTCTTTTCCACGAGAATATGATAGGCGATGTCCGTCTCCGACATATGTTCAAAATCCATGAAAACGCTCCTTTCTGACGGTCCGATTACATCTTATCCGGCGCCGAGACGCCGAGGATCCCAAGGCTGTGGCGGATGACATGTCCTGTCGCGGCAACGAGCGCGAGACGCGCGGACGCGAGTTCCCGCGCCTGCCCGACAATGCGGCATTGGTTGTAAAACGAATGGAACGCGCTCGCCAACTCATGACTGTACCGCGCAATGCGCTGCGGCGCATATTCGGCCGCCGCACGGGCGATCTCCTCGGGATAGGCCCCAAGCTTCTTGATGAGCGCGGTCTCCGTCTCATCGGTTAAGAGTTCCAATTCCATGCCGTCCGCAGGCACGAGCCCAAGCTCATCCGCTTGGCGGAAAATGCTCGAGATACGCGCGTGCGCATACTGAATATAGTAGACAGGGTTCTCGTTGGATCTCTTTTTCGCAAGGTCGAGGTCAAAGTCCAATTGACTGTCAAGCGACCGCATGATGAAGAAATAGCGTGCCGCATCGACGCCGACCTCCTCCATCAGCTCGCGCAGCGTAACTGTTTCACCGGTACGTTTGGAAAGCTTCACGAGCTGACCGTCGCGGTAGAGGCTCACCATCTGCAGGAACAGCACCGTCAGCCGCGACGGATCATGTCCGAGCGCCGCGATCGCCGCCTTGACCCGCGCGACGTAACCGTGATGATCCGCGCCCCAGATATTAACGAGACGGCCGTACCCGCGCGCGTATTTATCCTCATGGTAGGCAATATCCGCCGCAAGATAGGTCGGCACGCCGTTCTCGCGGAAAATCACACGGTCTTTGTCGTCTCCGTAGTCCGTCGAGCGCAGCCAGATCGCGCCGTCCTTGCGGTAGGCCGCGCCGCGCTCCAGCAGGACATCCACAACGCGCCGCACGGCATCCGGATGAAGCGTACGCTCGCTGAACCACCGATCGAACGTCACGCCGAAATCCGCAAGATCCTCTTCGAGCGCCGCGCGTTTTTCACGATAGGCGACCTCTTGGAATATCTGCAGGCGCTCCTCCTCCGGGAGCGCGAGGTATTTATCTCCGTCGCGGTCGATGATGCGCCGCGCCGTTTCTGTGATATCCGCCCCATGGTACCCGTTCTCGGGAAATATCACCGTCCGCCCAAGGAGTTCAAGATAGCGTGCGTTCACAGAAACGGCAAGCAGCTGCATCTGATTCCCCGCGTCGTTGACGTAGTACTCGCTGTCTGCGGCATAGCCCGCCGCGCGCAGCAGGTTCACAAGCGCCGAACCGACCGCCGCGCCGCGGCCGTGTCCCACATGGAGCGGGCCCGTCGGATTCGCGCTGACATATTCCACCTGCACGCGCGGCTCATCCCGCTGCGGCAGCGTGCCGTAGCGCTCCCCCGCGGCAAGTATAGCGCGCAGGGTATCGGCGGCCACATGTCCCTTCAGGTAAAAATTCAAAAACCCCGGCCCCGCAACCTCCGCATGATCGAGCCAATCTCCCGTCAGGTGATCCCTGATCGCCGCCGCGATCACGCGGGGCGGCCGCTTGAAAACGCGGGCCGACTGCATGGCAAAATTCGTTGCAAAGTCGCCGAGTTCCTTATCGGGCGGCTCCTCTAGGAGGACCTTGGGGAGCGCTCCGGCCTCCGGCAGAGCGCCCGCCGCCACGGCACGCGCCGCAGCCTCTCCAATCGCCTGCTCGATCTGCTGTTTGATATCCACAATAAACTCCTTTATCTCGGCTCGATCCGTATTTCCAGCGTATTGTCGCTCTGCCGCACGCCGTCCACGTAAAGCGTGTAAAAGATGTATGCCTCCTCCGCCCCGTCCGGCAGCGTCCGCATTCGGAGACGCCGCGTGCGCGTCGTGATGGGAAGCGTTCCATACGGCGTATGATAATTGCTGCGGCGCTCTTCCCCGTGTGCAAAGTGCTGCGCAAAGCGCACGACGCCGCGCCGCTGCAGCATGATCCGGTCCGTACCGAGACGCAGCACGGTCGGCACCGTCTCCCCCTCGATCAGCTCCGTGTCGTCATAGCTCACATATCGGCTCTCTCCACGCAAAAAACGCCGTCCCCTGACGGACAGCGCAATGCGGCTTTCCTCACCCGCGGCATCCACCTGCCGCCCTATGAGCGAGACATGCACCTCTCCACCCTTCACCGAATCGTCCCTCCGATAAAAAGTGTCCCGTGTTTCCTAGTTCTGATCAACGGCAATATCGAGTTCCACCAGCTTTCCGCTGAGATCCATCTCCACGACGAGATACTGCCCGTCGCTGATCTTGACCTCAAAATCGCTGCCGACCGTGAGCGACGGCGTCGAGATATCGACGTCGAGACCGAGTCCCGTGATATTCGTCGCCGTATTCGCCGTCAGCATATTGCTGAGTTCCGAGATCGCGCTCTGCGCCATCTCGTCAAACGTTTCGACCGGCATCCCCATCATCATCGTCGAGGCGATAAATTTTGCCGTATCCTCGCTCATATTGTAAACGACGTTGCCGCGAATCTGCTTTGTAAATCCCACCAACACCGAAACTCCAAGACTCTTCGCACGGGTAGATGCAGCGTAGAGTTTCGTGCGCGTCGGCTCCGGGAAGCCCAGCATCGGCATCACCGTTGTAAAGGCATCCACAAATGGATTGATCAGTTTTGCATCCATCGACTACTCTCCCTCTGCAAATCCCACATTCATCTGAACCGGTCCGATCGGCAGCTGCATGCCGATACAGAACGTCGTCATACGGGGGCTGACGATATGCACCTTCGCCCCGCGGATCGTCCCCGGCGGCGTCAGACGCAGTTCCTTTCCCTCAAGCACATTGTTGATCTTTGATATCCCTCGCCCTGCGATGATATTTGCGGCCTCCTCGACCGCGTCGTCCGCTTCGCCGTCCTCAATCTCCTCGACAGAGGAGCGGCCGAGCATATGCATTGCGAACGGCTTAATGACCTGCTCTTCCAGATAGAAAATCACGCGCCCCGTCGTAAAGCCCGTAATGCCGATAATCACGGCGGCACCGCTCACATCAAGATAACGCGGCTCATACGACGCGATCTCCGCCGTTCCCTCAAGGCGCAGAAGGCCTGCGGTCCCCTCCTGCAGGGCGCGCCCGAACGGCTTCGCATAGAGCTCGCGGAATGTCGTCAGCCGGCTTTCTTCCTCCTGACAGAGCAAATGCAGCGCGTCCACAAGATCCGGCTTCGATATCGGCTTTTGCAAAAAAGCCCCGATCCCAATGGCCTTCCCCTGCGTAATGAGGTTCAAATCCTTCATCGCGCTGGCCATAACGATCTTCGCGTTCGGATCCGCGGCAAAAATGCGCCGGCTGCATTCTAGCCCGTTGGCATCGGGCAAGTTCATATCCATCGTTACGGCGTCGGGACGCATCTCCTCGTAGAGTTTCAACGCTTCCGCGGCATCCGCCGCCATCCCGCACACCTCAAAATCCGTATCCCTTAGATGCTCGGCAATCATCACGCGGCTGATCTTCGAGTCATCGACCACCAGCACCCGCAATTTCCCCATAATCTTTCACCCTCTTTGACGGAATATCTCATATCTTTTTCATTATACACGAAATAAACTCTTCCGTCACATATTTTTTGGCAGCACCTCAATCCAGTACCCGTCCGGATCCTCGACGAAGTAAATCCCCATCTCCTCATTTTCATAGCAGATGACGCCCATTTCCGCATGTTTCGCACGGGCGGCCGCGTAATCGTCCGTATAGAGCGCGAGGTGGAACTCCTTCTCCCCCAGATCGTAGGGTTCCTTTCGCTCGTGCAGATACGTCAGCTCCAGCTCGAAATCCGTCCTGCCGTCCGTCAGATAAACGAGCGTAAAGCCCGGCGCCTCCAGGCGGCGCTTCTCGACGAAGCCGAACGCACGCGCATAGAACGCCGTACTGCGCGCAAGGTCGAGCACGTTGAAATTGACATGAGTGAACGTAAACGACATCATATGCCTCCTGTCATTATATCAAAGCGTCCGCGGCAAAGCCGTATCCGTCGTTACGAATTCCGGCTCCCGTCACCGCCGATGCACGCGGTCGAAAATCCTCGTCACGGCGGCCGACGGCGCCGCATCGCTCATGCTCACGAGATAGATCGTGAGCAGTGAAAAGAAAAATCCGGGCACGATTTCATAGAGCCCAAAGAGCGCAAATTGCTTCCATAAGAGAACGGTCACCCCGCCCGTCACAATCCCCGCGAGCACGCCGCGCTCGGTCGTGCGCCGCCAAAAGAGGCACATCAGAAGCGCCGGTCCGAACGCCGCGCCGAAGCCGGCCCACGCGTAAGCCACCATATCGAGGATAAAATTATCGGGGTTCAGGCCAAGATAGACGGCCCCCGCCGCAATCGCGAGCACCGAAAGGCGGCTCACCCAGACGAGTTCTTCCTGTCGCGCATCCCGCCGGAAACTGCGGCGATAGATGTCCTGCGCAAACGCCGACGCCGCGACGAGGAGCTGCGCCGATGCCGTACTCATAATTGCCGCGAGCACGGCTGCGAGGATCAGCCCCGCCGCAATCGGCGGAAAAAGCTCTCCCGCCATCACGAGGAATACCGTCTCCGCCGCCGTTCCCTCCAGCGAAGTCTTAAGGTAAACCGTCCCCACCATACCGACGAGGAGCGCCGCCGTAAGGGAGAGCACGACCCATGCCATCGCGATGCGCGTCGCCTGCGGCAGTTCCTCGGCGTTTCGGATCGCCATGAAGCGTACGAGAATATGCGGCTGTCCGAAGTAGCCAATTCCCCACGCCATCAGGGAAATGAATTCGATGAAACCGAGTGTGGAACCGTCCGGTTTTGTCAGCGGCGCAAAAAAGGATGCGTGCGCCGCGTAGAGCATCTCGGCCGTCGCCGTGAATCCGCCGAGCATCAGCGCCGCGCCGATCGGCACGACGAGAATAGCGAAGAACATCATCACTCCCTGGATGAAATCCGTCCTCGATACGGCGAGAAACCCGCCGACGAGCGTGTAGAAGACCACGACGCCCGCCCCGACGAGAAGAGCCGGCACGTACGGCAGCCCAAAGATCGTCTCAAAAAGGCGTCCCGCCGCCACAAAGCCGGAGGAGGTGTAAAGAATGAAGAAGATCAGGATAAAGACGGCCGGAATGACGCGTAGCGTGCCGGAATGCGAGAGAAATCGATTTTCGAAAAAATCCGGCAGCGTCAGCGCATTGTTCGCCGCCTCCGTGTAGATGCGCAGAGGCCCCGCGACAAAGTGCCAGTTCGCCCATGTGCCGAGAATGATCCCGAGCGCAATCCAGCCCGCGTTGAGCCCCGCAGTATAGGCGAACCCGGGCACCCCCATCAGCATCCAGCCCGACATATCCGAGGCCTCGGCGCTCATGGATGTGACCCATGCCCCGAGCTTCCGGTTGCCGAGAAAATAATCGCTCATATTGCGCGTACGCCGATAATAGTAAACGCCGATGCCCATCATCAGAAGCATATAAGCAAAGAACACTATCGTTATCTCAATCCGATCGGCCAAGAACAGCGCACCTCACAGTCAATTCAGCAATACGGTGTCCATTATACGAAATTTTTCACGGAAAAGCAAAAAGTTTTCGGAACCGCCCCATAGAAAACAAAAAAGCCCCGCATATGCGGAGCTCGTTTCGTGTGCGTCGTCCGGATTCACTCTTGCTGTTCGAACAGCGTCTTATCCACGCCGCAGAGCGGGCAGACAAAATCCTCCGGCAAATCTTCAAATGCCACACCTGCGGCGAGATCGTAATCGGGATCTCCGGCAGCCTCGTCATAGATCCAGCCGCAAACCGTACAAACCCATGTCTTCATGGAAAACCCTCCCCGTAATCATATAATACACAGTCGATTCGGCGTTATTTGAGATACGCGACTCATATAGAGTTATTATCCAATAACAATTATTATATTACAACATTTTTCCGGTTTTGGCTAGAGGGAAACAAAAAATTTTTACATATTTCTTTCGCTGCGGTATTCCGTCGGTTTCGCTCCCATGTGTTTCCGGAAGATCTTGCTGAAATACCGCGTGTCTTGATAGCCGCAGGCGGCCGCGATGACGTAGATCTTCTCGTCGCTTTCACGCAGCATTTTTCCCGCGCATCTAAGGCGGCAATCCGTGAGATAAGCGCTGAAGGACGTGCCGCAGCGCGCAAAGAGTTTGTGCAGATAACTGACGCTGATGCCGAGGGCATCCGCAACGTCGCGCACCGTGATCGACTGCGCCATATGCTCTTCCATATAGCGGACGGCATGGAGCAGATAGCCGCGCACGGGTTCTTCGCGGGGGATCCGGATGGTCGGCGGCCCATCCTCCGCAGCCGGCTCATCATCGGCGCACATGCGGCGTCGGCAAATACGCTCCGCCCCCGCCTTTATCGCCGCGGCCAACTCTTCGTCGTCGAGCGGTTTAAGCAAATAGGCGCAGACTCCGAGCGCAATCGCCTGCTGTGCAAATTCAAATTCCCCGTAGCCCGAGAGGATGATATACTCCGCCTCGATCTCCCCGCGGAGCCGCGCAATCACATCAAGCCCCGAAAGCCCCGGCATTTTGATGTCCACAATGACGATATCCGGCCGGAGCTCACGCGCGAGGAGGATCCCTTCCATACCGCTGCCCGTATCGCCGACCACCTCGGCATCAAAGTCCGTCCACGGCGTCAACCGCACGATTCCCTGCCGCTGCAGCGGCTCGTCGTCGATAATCAGCACCTTAATCATAGTGGGGAGCCTCCTCCCATGCTTTGAGCGTCAGCACCGCCTCGGTCCCTTCGCCTTCCGCACTGTGCAGCTGAATCCCGCAGCGCTCGTCTCCGTTGAGCACCGCGCGCATATGCACATTATAAAGACCGAAACGGTTGTCGTCCCTGCGTTCAAGAATCTCGCGCCGACGCTCGGGCGGAATCCCCTGCCCGTCGTCCGCCACACGGAAAATCAAATAGCCGGCCGTCTCTCCCCCGGCAATCGTGATACTGCCGCCGTGCTCGAGTCCTTCGAGGCCGTGCTGTATCGCATTTTCAACGAGCGGCTGCAGGATGAGTTTCGGCACATAGTATTTGTGGATCGCGACGTCCACACGCATCGAAACGTTCAGTCTGCCTTCAAAACGCCGCTGCTGAATCTTTAAATAGGTGCGAAGAAAGGCGAGTTCATCCGCTACCGTGACAAATTCCTTCATGTTTACGGACGCGCGCAGGAGCTTCCCGAGCTGCACCGCCGTATCGGCCGCCCCCTCGCTGTCGCCAAGCTTTGCGCTCCACTTGATCAAATTGAGCGTATTGTAGATAAAATGCGGCCGGATCATCTCCGTCAGAGACTTGACCTGAGCGATCCGGAGTCTCCGTTCCCGCGCGCGGTTCTCCGCGAGGAGCGTCCGCACATGATCGACAAGGCCGTTGAACGTCAATGCCAGCTCGCCGATCTCATCGCTGCGCCCGATATCTACCCGCACCGAGAAATCATTGCCGTTGCGCACGCGGCGCATCGCCGTCGTCAGCATGTGCAGGGGCTGCCAGAGCCGCCGGCTGAGACGATAAGCAAGATATGCCGTAACGCAGAACGCAACGGCATCGACGATTACAATCAGGCGCACGAGATAGTCGAGCGGGGACCGGTCGACATACTGGCGCAGATGAATGCAGAACGCCGTATTCCGCGATGTGTGCATATAGTCGCGGAAGAGCGGTTCCTCCTGCGTCTCGTTCGTCGGACGTACGGACAAAAAACCTTCCTGTCTGTGGTCCCGCATATTGAGCATAACGTATTGATAGCGGTCCGTTAGAATGATCTGCCCCTCGCGCCCCTCCTGCGCGCGCTGAATGAGCGGCACAAGAGCCTCGCGCTTGATATCGATGACCGCAAATCCCAAGAGTTCATCCCCGCTGCGAATCGCATGTGCCATCGAGAATACGACCTCACTGCGGTCCGCCGCGTATTTGTCCGCCGCCGCGGCGACCCAGTCATGCGCTTCGTTTGCCTGCCCAAGAATCCCCCAGCGGAGGTTTTCCGGAAGAGCATAGGAACGCGGCACATCGTCCGTTGCGATCACCTGTCGTCCGTCGGCGGACAGCAAGTAAATCGACGCCTCTCCGGCATGTCCCGCGAGGATGGCGTATAGATTCTCATAGATATGCTCCACGTCTTCGCGCGAACCGCGAAGGAAATCAACGGTTTCCCGCCGTACAAGCAGCGGGTTCATCAGCCGCTCATAGCTGCCGACGAGATTGTCGATCTCCCCCGAGATGCGTTGTGCCTCCGTGCGTCCGCTCTTTGCCCGGATATTATCGTAGACGCTGTCCGCGGTATAGAGGATCATCGCGGAGGCCAGCAGGAGCGGCAATAGGCCGCCAAGCATAAGATAGATCAGCAGCCGTTTTTGATAACCGATCGAATGCGTTTTCATGACGCTCAAAGTCCTATCCTTCTGGCGGTAAACAAGGAATACGAAGGGAATTGCATTCAATGTCTTAACTTACAGAATAAAGACAAATTAGGATAATGTCAAGTGCAAAGCAGTGTGAAATTGGAAAAACCGCCACGAATCGTGACGGTCTTGGAAGGGGAAAATATGGGAATGGGGGGATGGGGGAAATGGGGATTTATTTGATAATCGCCGCGCGCCACTTGCTTAGGAACTCGTCCCGAAAGGAAACGGCACGCTGCGTATCAAACGGTGTGGTATGGATCTCCGACAGAGGGCGGAGATTCGTCGGCACCGGAATGTCGGCGCGGGTCGAGCGGCGTTCATAGTCGCCGAAGCGTTCATGAACCTGCCTGCTCATCACAAAATTGAGGAATTTTTTAGCATTCTCCGTATGTTTGGCGTTTCGAATGATGCCGATGGCGCTCGAGGAGGTTTCCGTCCCCTCTTCCGGATAGACGATTCTCATATGCGCGCCGTTTGCAATATATCTCATCACCGCGGCTTCAAAGGTTGCCGTAACGGCATATTCGCCGTCGGCAAGCGCCTTGATCTGTGCTGCGGAACCGCCGAAAATCTTGCCTTCAAGATGATCCGCAAGCCGACCGATCACGGAGGTGTCGCCGAGCACGTCCGCCATTGTAAACAGAAGCGCATAGGCTGAACTCGACTTCGCAGGATCCGCGAGAGCGATGCGCCCGCGGAACTTCGGATCAAGCAGATCCCGCCAGCCCCGCGGCGCATCCGCCTCGCTGACAAGATCCGTATTGTACGCAATGACGTAGGGATCTATCGTCACGTTGTAAAAAGTATTATTTTCCCGCACAAAACGGGGATCTATCGCCGTTTTTTCAGGAGACTCGTAGGGCTCCAAATAAGGTTCCAAAGCGACATAGGAATCTGCCGCGCCGCCCCATATGACGTCGCCGAGCGGGGCTTCCTTCTCGGTACGCACACGCGCCGCCAACTCTCCCGAGCCGCCGGCAACGAGCTGTACGCGGATACCGGTCTGTTCTTGAAACTCTTTTGCGATAGGTGCCGTCCAGTCCTCCGTATTACAGTTATAGACAACGACGGTATTATCATCCGCCTCGGGCTGCCGATTAGCGCTGCCGCAGTCTGTAAGCGCACCTGCCAAAAGGATCAGTACGCTTGCAGCCAAAATACGTGGAAAGACGGTCACAGTACGACACCTCCTTTTTAAGAGTGTCGTCAATTCAAATCTTTTTGATAATTCTATAATAATCTGAACTGCTTCACAATGATGCAGTTCGTCATTTTGGTGGGACGATCCTATCATTTATCATTCCATCATTTTCCGCGCAGATTCCGCTGCGCTTCGAAGAAATGAAATACGGCTTCGGCTGAAGGACGGTTCATTCCGGGAATAGAACTGAGGTCTTCAAGGCTGGCCGCCTTCATCTTTTCAATTGTTCCGAAATGCGCGCGGAGGCTTTGCCGACGTTTGGGTCCAATCCCAACGATGTGATCCAAAACGGAAACAAGATTGCGCTTTCCGCGTAGGTTCCGATGATAGGTAATCGCAAATCGGTGGGCTTCGTCGCGGATGCGCTGAACGAGATAGAGCGAGGCGCTGCGGCGCGGCAGCTCTACGGGTTCCGATGATCCTTCGATAAAGATCAGTTCGAACCGTTTGGCAAGTCCGACCACGGGAACATCCTTGTGTCCCGCCGCCCCTCGGATGATCTCGAGCGCGGAGGAGAGCTGCCCTTTGCCGCCGTCGATAATGATGAGGTCGGGCAGTTCGTCGTCCGTCAGTTCGACATAACGGCGCGTCGTCACCTCGCGCATCGAGAGGAAATCGTCGGGGCTGCCTTCCGCACTCCGTATCTTAAAGCGGCGGTAGTCCGACTTCTTCGGCATACCGCCCTCAAAAACAACCATCGAGGCGACGGTCTCCTGCCCTTGATTGTGCGAGATATCGAAACACTCTATACGATACGGCGGCTTTTTCAGTCCCAGATACCGTCCGAGTTCTTCGACCGCGCCCATCGTCTGATCATCAGAAAGGCTGCGGCGCGCCTCCTCGTCGGTGAGGAACTTCTCCGCGTTCCCCGTCGCCATGACGACGATATCGCGCTTTGTCCCGCGCTGCGGCGTGAGAAGCGCGACCTTCCCGCCGCCCTTTTTCTCCGCGAGCCAGCATTCGATGACGCGCTGCTCTTCCGCGTCGACGGCATATGGGAGCAAGACCTCGCGCGGTACGAAGGTCGCCGCATTGTAATACTGTTCGAGAAAGGCGCGCAGAATGTCCTCGTCGCGCTCCTCCTCGCTCCCGCGCAGGAGAAAGTGCTCGCGGCCGATCATCTTTCCGCCGCGGATGAAGAAAATCTGCATGCAGACGCCCGCCGCGGAGCGCGCCATGCCGACGGCATCCTGGTCCCCCGCGCCCGTAATGATATTCTGCCGCTCGGCCGCCTTGCGCACGGCCGCAAGCTGATCGCGCAGGCGCGCCGCCGTTTCAAAGTGATAGGCCTCAGCTGCCAGCTGCATGCGCTGCTCGAGTTCCCGCTCCACATCGTCCGTCCTCCCTTCAAGAAAGAGCAGTACGGCGCGGATCATCGCAGCATAGTCCTCTTTCGTTATCTTATCTACGCAGGGCGCGAGACAACGTTTGATATGATATTCGAGACAGGGACGATCGGGCATCTTGCGGCAGGTGCGCAGAGGAAAAAGACGCTTCAGGAGCTTTAAGCTGTCCCGCAGCGCCGTCACATTCGTATAGGGGCCGAAGTAGCGCGCCCCGTCGCGTACAAGGCGGCGCGTGATGAAGACGCGCGGAAAGTCCTCCTGCAGCGTCACCTTGACATAGGGATAACTCTTGTCGTCCTTCAGCCGAATATTGTACCGCGGCCGGTGTTTTTTGATTAAATTTGCCTCGAGGATCAGCGATTCGACCTCGTTCGCCGTCATGATCGTCTCAAAATCGGCGATATGCGACACCATCGCGCGCACCTTCGGCGCTTGACTGCGGCTGCTCTGAAAATACTGCCGCACGCGGTTCTTGAGGACAATCGCCTTGCCCACATAGATGATCCTGCCGCGTTCGTCCTTCATAATGTAGACCCCCGGAGAATCGGGGAGCAATTTTAACTTTTCCGCGACCGTATCCGTCACGGGATCACCGCCTTAATGGCCCGCTTTCATGCGGTTGATGGCACTGAAGAGGGCAAGGACCGACGAGGTGATGATATCGGTGTCCATGCCCGCGCCCCAATAAACGCCGCCGCTCTCCCCCGTGATGCTGATGTAGGAGATCGCGCGCGAATTCTGCCCGATCTCGAGGGCGTGCTCGCTGTAGGTAAGGTTGGTATAGCGGAGGCCGACATATTCCTGCAGTGCGTTTGAAATCGCGTCAAGGCGGCCGTTGCCGCGCGCCTCATAGGATCGTTCTTCACCGTCCACCTTCAGATGCACGTCGCCGATCCGCGTGCCGTCCGGCAGTTTTTTGAGCAGGAAATCCACCAACTCGTAGGGGAAAGAAATGTTGACGTAAGTATCCGTAAAGACCTTATAGATTTCGTCCGGCAGGAGTTCCTTGTGCCCGTTGTCGGAGACAGACTTCACACGGTAGCTGAAATCCTCACGCATTTGCTTCGGCATAACGACGCCGTACTGCTGCTCCATGATGTAGGCGACGCCGCCCTTGCCCGACTGGCTGTTGATGCGGATCACATCGCCGTCGTAGGTGCGCCCGACATCCTTCGGGTCGATATAGAGATACGGCAGCGACCACTTCGCGGGTTTCCGCTCCTCCCAATACTTCATCCCCTTGGCGATCGCATCCTGATGCGATCCGGAGAACGCGGCAAAGACCAGCGCCCCCGAATACGGCTGCCGCGGATTGACCTGCATCCGCGTGACCTTCTCATAGATCTCGACGAGATGCGGCAGATCGGAAAAATCAAGCCGCGGATCGACGCCCAAAGCGCACATATTCATTGCGACCGTGACGATATCCACATTCCCCGTGCGCTCGCCGTTGCCGAAGAGCGTTCCCTCGACGCGGTCCGCGCCGGCGAGCAGCCCCATCTCGGTGTCCGCAACGCCGCAGCCGCGGTCATTGTGCGGATGGAGAGAAAGAACGACCGCACTGCGGTATTTCAGCCGTTCGTTGATATAGTCGATCTGCATACCGTAGACGTGCGGCATCGACATCTGTACCGTTACGGGCAGATTGATGATCGCCTTGCGGTCGGGGGTCGGCTGCCAAACGTCAAGAACCGCGTTACAGACTTCAAGCGCATACTCGGGCTCCGTCCCCGTAAAGCTCTCGGGAGAATACTCGAAACGATAACCCGCCCCTTCTTCCTCCGTAAGCTGTTTGAGGAGCTTTGCCCCGGTAACCGCAATCTCAAGAATCTCTTCCTTCGATTTCTGAAAGACCTGCTCGCGCTGTGCGACGGAGGTAGAGTTATAGACGTGGACAATCGCGTTCTTGACGCCGCGCAGCGCCTCGAACGTCTTGCGAATGATATGCTCGCGCGCCTGCGTCAGCACCTGCACCGTCACGTCGTCGGGGATGAGATCGTCCTCCACAAGTCGGCGCAGGAACTCGTACTCCGTCTCCGAGGCCGCCGGGAAGCCGACCTCGATTTCCTTGAATCCCACACGCACGAGCAGATCGAAAAACGCCAGTTTCTCATCGAGGCTCATCGGGATCATAAGCGACTGATTCCCGTCGCGCAGATCGACGCTGCACCAAATCGGCGCATGATCCGGCGCGTCTTTCTTCAGCCAGTCAAGATGAATCTCGGGCGGCATATAGTATCCCTTGGCGTATTTCGTGTGATTCATGATTAATCCCCCCGTCGGTGCATGACTATAATAGAAAAGCCCCGCGCCGCCAACCGGGCGAAGGGCCTCCCTGCATTCTCCTAGCGTTGTGCTATCTTATCATATCTCACAGCGCTTTGCAATCGTTTGAGCGCAGCGTCGCGTTGAACTTTTCAATCAGTTTCTCGGGCTTGTACGACTCCTTCGCCTTGCGCAGCCCTTCGATTCCCATATCCTCCTCGCGATTGATATAGGTCATATCGCTCCAAGCATATTCCACAAACCCCTGATTGATCGCAGGATAAGCGCCGCGTACCTCGGGATCAGCCTTCTCCACATGGATCACGGCGGTGTCCGTGTTGAGCTGCTCGCCAAACGTGAAGGCAACCACCCGTCCGTCCATCAGGATCGCGCCGCCCTTCAGGCCGAAGTCCTCGAAGTTGTTCAGCACCTCGAGAATCGCGGTGCGCTCGTAGCCGATGAACGGATCGACCGTACCGTCGTCCTGCCGGTGCTGCTTGTACCAGCTGTTCAGTTCCAGCTTGCACTGCATCACGATCTCATCCGTAATCGGCCGGAACTCGGCCTCGGGATGCGCCTTGCGGAACGCGTTCAGATGATTTTTCTTCGAGTGCATCTTGCGCCCCGCGAGCGTAATCAGCTTCTCGGCGAGATACACATAGTCGTAGTTGTCGCGGTCCGCCACGACCTCAAGCGACGCGCAGTCGCAGCTCTTCAAATAGTCCGCATAGCCGCGTTCCATATCGTAGATGTGGAACGGCTGCCCGATCTCCTCGAAATACGCGAGCAGTTTCTTTGTCGCCGCCGGATAGAGCGCCGTATCGCAGAAGGGCTGGAGCGCCGCAAGTTTCCCCTTCCACTCGCTCGTGACATAGAGGACGCTGTCCTCCTCCGCGATCTGAACGCGAAACGGCTCCCGCCACATATAGAGATTCGTAAAGTTAAAATGTGAATTCTCATAGTAATTTGCACGAAAATATCGGTCAAGGAGCGGCTTGTCTTCCTTTGTCAACGCATGAAATTCGATTTCCCTCACCCTCCCGCAGGCATTCGAAAAAGTTCTCCTAACGATTACCATTATAGCAAATGCGTCAAGTCCCATACATTCCCCGCGCCGCGGTATTTATAGAGCGTGCCCCCGGTCCGGCTCACTCCGGTTTGATATGACCGCTCTGATAGGCATGGAGGAGCGCGTGGAGGTCGGCGATCTCGTCCTCGATCACAGCGCCACGGTCGGTATCGCGCACAAGCGAGCTGCGCGCCTGCAGCTCGACGGTCTGCGAGACGGACTCGATATCGCGGTTCTCTCTCAGCGCGTCGCGCACGCTCGCGATCTTCTGATGCTGCAGGAGCCGCAGACCGCGCGAGTTGTAGATGAGCGTGTAGCCGGAGATACCGGTCTTGGCATGGAACGCGGAGGCGAACCCGCCGTCGATGATGAGCGCCCGCCCGCCCGCGCGAATGGGGCTCTCGCCCTTCTTTACCTTAACGGGAACATGTCCGTTGATGATGTGCCCGCGCTTGGGGTCGAGGTCAAATTCCGCAAGGATTTTCTCGCAGATGCGCTCCTCCTTGATGAGGCGGAAATACGGGTCGGCCGGCTCCTCCCATGTGCTCTCGTCCGCGATAAAGGAGCGCTCAAAGGTCGTAAAGGAGCGCCCCGAGGTCGGCGCGAGGAGTCCGCACCAGAGGAAGTACATGAAGTCGAGCCCTTCCTGCGTGTGCTCGTTCCACGCCTCGCGCGCCTTTTCCTCGCAGAAGTCCATCCATGCCCGTCCGCGGTAGTCCTTCCCCTTGTAGGTCACGGTTCGGAAATCGCCCGCCTCGTCGAGCAGGACGCAGGCATGGAAGAGCAGGTTGCCGTTGTAGCGCGTGTACATGCTGCCGCACCGATAGAGATAGTCCACATGGCGCTGCAGCGCCTTGCTCTCGAGGAAGTACGAGCGGAGGTCGTCGATGATACGGCGCTCCTCCTCGGTGAGTTCGTAGCAGTCCGCGCCGTCTTCAATCGTCGGGAAATACGCGCTCTCGAGCTCGACGCGCCGCCCGCTGCCGAGGGTCACATAGGAGGAACGAAAATCGATCTTGTCGAGGAGCAGGCGGTCCTCCATGTGAAAATCGGGATTGCGCCGGATGAGCGCCCCCTCGAGTTTGAACATCATCATCGTGATCGCGCGCTCCGCCGCCTTGATGGGATTCTCGTCGGGGTAGATGCGCGAGGCAAACGTCGAGAGCGGGCGCAGACTGATGCCGTAACCGCGCTCGAGGACGTCGGTATGGCGATAGCGCAGAGAGTTGCGGATGACGCCCGCGATGCAGACCTCGCTGCCGAGTGCCGCCCCCATCCAGAGGACGTCGTGATTTCCCCACTGGATGTCGACGGAGGGGTGCTCCATGAGGAGATCGAGGATGCCGTCGGGGCGGTCGCCGCGGTCGAAGAAATCGCCGACAATGTGAATACGCTCCACGGCAAGCCTTTTAATAAGGACGCTGAACGCCTCGATATAGTCCGCGCCGCCGCCGATCTCCACGATCGTCTCGATGAGCTGCCGGTAGTAGTGCCGCTGCGCCTCGTCGTGCTCCGGGCGCGTGTTCATGAGTTCCACGATGACAGATTCGTAACGCTTCGGGATGTAGCCGCAGACTTTGGACGCGGGGAATTTCCAGCTCATGAGTTTCGTCAGTTCGAGGAGGTTCGCAAGGTTCTGCTGGTACCAGAGCGCCGTGTTCTTCCCCTCGGCCGCAAGCTGCTCCACCTTTTCGCGCGGGTAATAGACAAGCGTGCAGAACTCCGCCTTATCCTCCTCCGTCATGCGCTCGCCGAAACAATAGTCCACCTTTTCCTTGATGACGCCGGAGCAGTTGTTGAGAATGTGAAAAAAAGAATCGTACGCGCCGTGCAGGTCGCTCATAAAGTGCTCCGTCCCCTTCGGGAGCATCAGCTGCGACCGCAGATAGACGATCTTTTCGTAGACGATCTCCTTGGTCGGGTATTTCTCCGCCATAAGGCGGAGCACCTTGTCCTGATCCGAATATATTGTATGCGTATCCATGCCGCTTCCTCCCGCGTAATATTTCTACTCTTCTGCATTCTAACATTGAAACGAATTGATTTCAAATGGATAATCTGCCGCCCGTCCCAAAACCGACTGTAATAATGTACGAGAGGAGACACATTTGTCTCTTTCCCGCGCCTATGGTATAATTTCCTTTGGAATTTTTGCTGTTCAAAAAGGAGCCGGGTATCCTTGAAAAAATATTTCTCGAGCTTTTTTCACTTCATCGGAAGCGTGATCCTTGCGGCGGCCGCGGCAGGTTTTTGGTACATTGCCGAGGGGATGACGCTGGAAGCGGCGTCCGAGGTCTTCGTCGGCGTCTTCCTATCCGCCTCGCCCCTGCCGTTCATTCTGTCGCGCCGGTTCATTGCCGTGCGCATCAAGCGCAGCCTCAAAAACTCTGCCGCGGTATGCAGCCGCATGAGCGCGCTGACCGACCTCATGCGTATCGATACGCTCGCGTTCAACCGCAACGGAACATTGACGGAAGGCAGCGTATTTATCTCAGGTCTCGTCCCCGAGGGCATGACGCAGGGCTCTCTCCTCTCCCTCGCCGCGAGTGCGGAGCGCGAGGCATCTCACCCATACGCGCACGCCATCTACGATACCGCCGTACAGCGCGGTCTGCATCTGCAGCGCCACTCCGCCGCACGCGAGGCAGAAAGTTTCGGCGTAGAGGCGCTCATCGCGCGCACGCCCGTCCGCGTCGGCAATAAGGAATGGCTGCGGGAGGAGAATGTCGAAATCAGCGCCGCTCTTCTCACGCGCGCCGACCAGCTCGCAACGAGCGGGCAGACGCCGCTCTTCGTCAGTTCGAGCAAATATGCGCGCGGCATCATCGCCGTCCGCGACGACGTGCGCGCGGAGGTCAAGCGTGCGCTGAACGAGCTGCGGCGGAGGGGCCTTTCCCTTATCCTCCTGACAGGAGAAACGAAACGCCTTGCAGCCGCAACGGGTAAGGAACTCCACATCGGAGAAATCCGCGCGGATCTCACGCCTGCCGACAAGGCACGCGAAATCCGTCTGCTCCGGACACGCGGCGCCGTCGTCGCAATGGTCGGGGATCCGGAGACGGATCAGCCGGCTCTGCGCGCCGCCGATATCAGCATCGGATGCCCTTCGTCGCTGCATCGCCCGTCCGAACTCCCGCAGGAGGCGCCCAAAGATCCGCTGCGCGAAGAACTCCTGCGCGGTCCCGACGCCTCCGCCGCGCGCGAAGCGAAAGAGAACGCGCCGCTGATGCCGCCCGAGGACGCCGCGTATTTCGAAACGCAGACGCTGCGTAACCGAGACCGCGCCGCAGATTTCACCCCCGACATCATACTCGACGGGACGGGGCTTCCCGGACTTGTCGCGCTCTGGGACAGCAGCGATGCCGCCCGCGCCCGCGCCAAACAAAACGCATGGCTGTCGTTTTTCTTCCTGCTCTTCTTTACGCCGCTGACGGCGGGAGGTCCCTTTCTTTTGGGCGGCGCACCGATTCCTTCCCTATTCGTCGGTGCTTCCCTCTTCATTTTACTCGTTTTACTCGCCGTCAATGCGCTGCGCGAATGATGTAATAAAAAACTATTCTTATATACTAAAATATATCCGTCTAACTTGTATTTCATTTTGGCCTATGATATAATTCACCCGATTAAGGCCTTTTGTCTCTTCTATAAGGCAAAAGCCCGTGTGTATTATATTGTAGGTCATTTTTTGGTCTATCGTTTTAGGAGGGGTTTGGGAAATGGAAGAAGTGCTGCTGTCGCGATGGCAATTTGCCCTCACGACCATCTACCACTTTCTCTTCGTTCCGCTCACGCTCGGCATGGCGATCTTCGTCGCCCTGCTCGAAACGTGCTATGTGCAGACGAAGAACGCGGCGTGGAAGAAGACCTGCCGCAAGCTGCTGAAATTCTTCGGCACGCTCTTTCTCATCAATTTCGCGATGGGCGTCGCGACGGGACTTGTGCAGGAGTTCCAGTTCGGCATGAACTGGTCGGAGTATTCTCGTTTCATGGGCGATATTTTCGGCGCGCCGCTCGCGCTCGAGGCGCTCACCGCCTTCTTCCTCGAATCGACGTTCCTCGGCATCTGGATATTCGGCTGGGACAAGCTGCCCGAAAAGGTGCACTGCGCGTGCATCTGGCTGGTCGCCGTCGGCAGCAATTTCTCGGCGTTCTGGATTCTCGTCGCGAACTCCTTCATGCAGCACCCCGTCGGCTATACGCTCGCGAACGGCCGCGCTGAGATGGTGAGTTTCTTCGAGCTCATCACGAACCACTACATCCTTGGCGAGCAGTCGCATACGCTCTTCGCGGGCATCACGACGGCGGGCTTCGTCGTCATCGCGGTCTCGGCGTGGAAACTCCTCAACGACGCGGAATCCCACACGGCGTTCACGCACGCCATTAAGGCGGGCGCCGTCTACACGATTGTCGGCGTCGTCGGCGTCATCGCGAGCGGGCATCTGCATACGCAGTACCTCGCGCAGGCGAGCCCGATGAAACTCGCGGCGATGGAGGCGCTCTGGGAGACGGAGGACCCCGCGCCGTTCGCGGTCGTCGCCTACCCGAACATGGAGGCGGGCAGGAACGACTTTGAAATCACGATTCCCTACATGTTCTCCTTCATGGTGCACGATAAGCCCGCGGGCGAGGTGCGCGGCATCAACGACCTGCAGAAGGAGGCCGTCCAGAAATACGGCGCGGGCGACTATCGGCCGCACGTGACGATTCTCTTCTACGCGTTCCGCGCGATGGTCGGCGCCGGGTTCTTCATGGTGCTGATTTCGCTCATCGTCTACTACCTCGCAAAGAAGGACAAGCTGTTTTCGGTGCGGAACCTCCTGCGCGCGCTGCCTTGGCTCGTCGTCATCCCGTTCATTGCGAACTCCGCCGGCTGGATTGTCGCGGAGATGGGGCGGCAGCCGTGGATCGTCGTCGGCCTCCAGAAGACGGTCGACGGCGTATCGCCGAACCTCACCCCGCCTGAGATTTGGTTCACCATGATCGGCTTTACCGTGCTCTATCTCCTGCTCATTATCACGGCGCTCTACATCGCGTTCCGCTTTATCCGCCGCACGCAGATTACAGCGGCACCGGAAGGAGGCGCTCAGTAATGGATTACAATATTCTTTGGTTCGTCCTCATCGCCGTGCTCTTCACGGGGTTCTTCTTCCTCGAGGGCTTTGACTACGGCGTCGGGACATTGCTCCCTTTCATCTCCGACGATGAAAAGGACCGGACGCAACTCATTCAGACCATCGGCCCCGTCTGGGACGGTAACGAGGTGTGGATGATTACGGCGGGCGGCGCGATGTTCGCCGCGTTCCCGCATGTCTACGCCACGATGTTCAGCACGTTCTACATCGCGCTCTTCCTCATGCTCGTGGCGCTCATCCTGCGCGCCGTCGCGTTCGAGTTCCGTCATCACCGCGATGACGACGCATGGAAACGCCGCTGGTCGTACGCGATTGCCTTTGGGAGCATCGTGCCCGCGATTCTCTGGGGCGTTGCCGTGACGAACCTCATCGCGGGGCTGCCCATCGGAGCGAACATGGTCTACCGGGGCGGGTTCTTCGACCTGCTCACACCCTATACGCTCGTCGGGGGCATTACCTTCCTCTGCGTGTTCGCATTCCACGGCGCGGCATTCCTGACGCTCCGCCTGACGAGCTCCTATCTCCTCGCGCAGGCGCGGACATTCGCGCTGAGATTCGGCGCTGCCGCCGCGGTCTTCTACGTGCTCTGCATGATACTCACCTATACGGAGACCGACCTCTACGACAGCACGGCCGCGGGCGCGGCGCTCTTCGTCTCGGCGGTGCTCTTCGTCGCGGGGCTCGGCGCGATGTATGCGCGGGCGCATAAACCCGCGTTCATCCTCGGCGGTCTTGCCATCGTCGGCACGACGGTCGGATTCTTCGCGGGGCTCTTCCCGCGGCTCATGGTCTCAAGCCTCAACCCGGGCTGGAGCCTGACAATCCGCAATGCGTCGTCGACGGAGTACACGCTCTCTATTATGACGGTCGCAGCCGCGATTCTCGTCCCCGTCGTCCTCATCTATCAGATTTGGACGTACTATATCTTCCGCAAACGCATCACGCCGGAGGATGCCGCACATACGGAGTATTGATTCCATACGGAAATGAAACAACGGATTCTTTTTGAAACGCTCAAATCACAAAAGAATATCCTCTTCCCGCGCATCGGCATGGAGCTGCTGAGCGGCATGCTCACCATCGCCGCGGCATGGGAAACTGCTGTCCTCGTAGACCTTGTGTTCATGCGGGGCGGCGGATTAGCAGAGACAGCACCGGAACTTCCGGTGCTGTTTTTGTGCCTTCTCGTCACGGCGCTCCTGCGCGTGCCGAAGAGCCGCCTGGAGGCGCGGCTTTCCGATGGTGCGCGCCTGGATTGCCGCCGGCGACTCCACACGGCGCTGCTCTCTGAGCGGCACGACGTATCGGGGCTCCTGACGCTCGCCCTGGAGCGTGTCGATGCCCTTGACCAATACTTTCGCACGGTGCTGCCGACGGCGGTCGCATTCGTCGTGCTCGTGCCGATGATTCTCATGGCGGCTGCCGTCGCCGACCCGCTCTCCGCCGTGCTCTTCCTCGCAACGCTGCCCATCGCCCCCTTTCTCCTCTATCTCATCGGACGGGCGACGCGGCGCGCGAGCGAACGCCAATGGGACGAGATGTCCCGCCTCACGGCGGGCTTTGGCGAGCTCATCCGCGCGGCGATGACGCTCAAGATATTTCACCGCACCGCCGCGGAGGGGGCACATCTCGCGTGCATGAGCCGCGCCTTTTCCGAGGCGTCGCTGCGCGTCCTGCGGCTCGCCTTCGTCTCTTCGTTCGCGCTCGAACTCATCACGACGCTCTCCATCGCGCTCATTGCCGTCTCCATCGGTCTGCGCCTCCTCGATGGCATGCTCGACTTTCGCGCGGCGTTCTTCGTGCTCATTCTCGCGCCGCAGTTCTATCAGCCGCTGCGTGAGGGCGGCATTGCGTTCCACGCGGCGATGGAGGCAAAGACGGCGGAGGAGGCGCTCCTCCCCTATCTCAGCCGCTCCGTTCCTATGGACGGAGCGCACGACCGCGTGCTCTCTCCGCCCGCGCTATATACGGAGCAGCTCTCCTACCGCTATCCGCTCACAGAGGAGGCGGTGCTGACCAGCCTCTCGCTGCGTTTTCCTGCAGGCAAACGAACTGTGCTCACGGGCGCGAGCGGCGCGGGCAAGACGACGCTGCTCATGCTCCTTGCGGGGCTTACCGCGCCGACGGAGGGCACGGTGCGGCTCGCGGACGGCGCGGGGGACGGCGCATCGTTTGACCTCAGGTCGCTTTCGGAGAAAACGCGGCAGACTCTCATCAGCTATGTGCCGCAGGAGCCGCATATCTTTGCCGCGACGCTTGCGGAGAATGTCTCGCTGTGGCGGGCGGGCGTCAAGCGCGACGACGTCGCGGCTGCACTCAATGCGGCCGCGCTTGGCGACTTCCTCCGCGCATTGCCGCAGGGGCTTGATACGCCGCTCGGCGCGGGCGGTCATCCGCTCTCCGCGGGGCAGCGCCACCGTCTCGGCATCGCGCGCGCGCTGTGTGCTGCGCGTCCCGTTGTGCTCCTTGACGAGCCGACGGCGGGGCTGGACAGCGATACCGAGGCGCAGGTGCTCGATGTGCTTGCTGCGTTCGCACACCGCCGCACGCTCATCCTCTCGTCCCACCGCCCAGCGGTCACGGCATGGGCGGAGCATATTGTTGCGCTGGGAGGTGAGACATGATGCACGGCATTTCGCTGCTGCGCCGCCTGCTCTCCGTCGCGGATACGGCGAAGGCGCTGCCCGCCCTCCTCGCGGGAACGCTCGCCGTCCTCTCCGCCGTCGGCCTCATCGGCACGGCGGCATGGATTATTGCGAGCGCCGCGCTCCGGCCGCCCCTCTCCACGCTCGCGCTCGCCATCACGCTGGTGCGTGCCTGCGGTATCGGACGCGCCGTCTTCCGCTACCTCGACCGCTGGTTCTCCCATGTGCTCGCCTTCGACTGTTACGAAAAACTCCAACGCGAAACTTACGACCGCGCCGCTGAGAATATCCCGCTGCGCGCGGGCAACGTGCGCGAGGGCGCGTTCCTGCACGACCTCCTCGCAGGCTGCGAGACGCTGCGCGATTTCTACCTGCGCACCGTTCCGCAGCCACTCATCGCAGGGATTCTGACGGCGATGACCTGCGCGGCGCTCCTGCCGCTCTCGCCCCTCGGCGCGGCGGCACTCGCGGCCATCTATCTCCTCCATCTCGCACTTCCCCATCTCCTCCTGCATGAGACGGGGCTGCGCGAGGAGAGCGCAGCCTATCGTGGCGCGCTCCTTGACCTGACCGCCGGACGGGATGAACTCATCGCGGCAGGCGCCATTCCCCACGCGGAGGAGCAGCTCTCCCGTGCAGCCTCTGCATTCCAGAACCGACGGCAGCGCCGCAGCATATATCGTGACCGCCTTTTCTGCGGGCTGGACATTCTGCGCACCGTCCTCTGGCTCGCGCTCATCATCCTGCTCATCCCGCACGTCGCGGAAGAGGGGCTGACGGGTGTTCAATTCGCCGTATGGGTGCTCGTCCTTGAGGCGGTGCTCGCGGAGTACCGTTCCCTGCCTGCGGCATCGCTCGGTATGACGGAGGCGCTGCGTGCGGCGGAATCAATTTTGCCGAAAGATAAGATGCCGGTACGGACAGATGTGCCCGACGCGTCCGTAAAAACAGGTCCCATCGCGGCGGAAGTGCCGACCGACGCACCGCTCATTGAGGCGCAGAACATCTCCTTCGGCTACCATCCGGAGATTCCCATTCTGCAAGACCTCTCCTTTGCCGTCCGGCAGGGGGAGCACACGGCGGTCATCGGCGAGAGCGGCGCGGGCAAGACGACGCTCGCAAGCCTCCTCCTCCGCCTGTGGGAATGCGATAGCGGGACGCTCCGCTATCGCGGCGTCCCCTCGGCCGCCCTCTCCCGCGCGGAGACGCGCGCACACTTCGGCGCTGCACTCCAAGGCGCCTACCTTTTCAGCACATCGATACGCGATAATTTCGCGCGTCTGCACGAGGATATCACGGAGGAGCGTATATGGCGCGCACTCGACACGGCGCAGCTCGCGGGCGTCGTGCGCGCCCTGCCCCGTGGCCTTGACGAGCCGCTCGGCGAGAATGCCGCGCGCCTCTCGGGCGGACAGCGCAGCCGCCTGCTGACGGCGCTCGCGCTCGCCTCGGACGCCCCTATCCTCCTGCTCGACGAACCGACGGCGGGGCTGAACGCAGCGCTCAGCGAGCGCCTCATCCGGAGCGTTCTCGCGGAACTCGACGCCGAAGGGCGCACGCTCGTCGTCATCACGCATGACCTTCCCCTATTAGACCATATGAAACAGGTAATACGACTATGAATCACGAAACATTTCACAGCCTCATCCACGTTGTCATCGACCGCCTCGGCCCATCCGCGCCGCCGCACGAACTCCTTGAGGGAGGCGTGGACGACTGGCATGCGTGCGCGCGGCTCGCCCACTTTCTATTGCAGATGCCGGAACACCGTGCGGAGGGCATCGCACTGCTCCAAAGCGCCGCGGGTGCCGCGGTGAACGAAGACCTCGCGCAGGACGTGGAGGAGAAAGTCTACGCGCTCCAAGCCCTCTCCGCTGCGGAGGCCGAACGCGCGGAGACGCGGGCTGCGGCGCTCGAACATATCAACATGGCAATTGAGTGCGCCGAGTCCACCGATTTTCTCTACAAGTACATCCTGCGCGGCGAGCTCTGGGCGGACCGCTGGAACCTCATGCACAAGATGGGGATGACCGAAGAGGCTGAGCAGGAGGCGGACGAGCGCATCGCGGCCTTTGACGGGATGGACGCCGACGTTCCGCACAACAGCTATCTCTACTACGGCTACCGGTTCAAGGCGCATCTCGCCGCCGAACGCGGCGTCCCGCTCGTTGCGAAGGACTATATGCACATGGCGCTGCACGCGATGGAGATTCCGCCCGCCTACGAGCCCCCCCTTGCAGACGCCTTCGCCGCATCGCATGAAAACGCCGCATGGATTCTCCGCGAAATCGACCGCGTGACGCCGCATCCGGAGACGCTCCACTGGGATATATAACGCGCGATATAAAACGCCCCTATGAGCCGCAGCGCTATGCCGCACCCATAGGGGCGTTTCGATCGTCCGTTAAAAATTATTCTTCTTCCGGATTATTGATGACTCTTGTCTTTGTGCGGACAAAATTCGGCACGATGAGCACGATGAGGAAGACCGCCGCTGCGGCGAAGATGCCCGTCTCGCCGAAGGTATTGGCAAGCGAACCGAGGACGATGCCGAGAACGCCGAAGTCAAAGTCGCCGAACGTGGTGTTCTGGAACCCGAGCGTGCCGAGAACGGGCAGGAGCAGCGCGGGTGCAAACGTAATCAAAAGGCCGTTGACAAAGGCACCGATGACGGCGCCCCTGCGGCCGCCCGTCGCATTGCCGAAGATCCCCGCCGTCGCTCCGCAGAAGAAGTGGGGCACAAGCCCCGGGATGATGAGCACGCCGCCGAGCACGCCGAGCATCAGCATGCCGATGACGCCGCCGACAAAAGAGGCGACGAAGCCGATGACGACCGCCGTCGGCGCGTAAGTGAAGAACACGGCGCAGTCCACTGCGGGTACCGCGTTCGGAATGACGCGCGTTGCGATGCCCTCAAAGGCGGGAATGAGATCGCCGAGGATCATGCGGACGCCCGAGTAGACAATCGTGACGCCGACGGCAAACTTCATGCCCGCCATGATCGCGAAGAGGAACGGCGACATGCCGTCGGAGATCGTACTCACATAGGCGGGACCCGCGGCAGCCGCCGCGAGGAAGTAGAACACCATCATCGTAATACACGTGGAGACCGTCGTATCGCGCAGGAAGCCCCATTTCTCCGGGATCTCTATCTTTTCCGTACTGTCCTCCGGACTGCCGACCTTCGACCCGACCCACGCGGAGATATAGTAGGCGATACTGCCGAAATGCCCCATGGCGATCCCGTCGCCGTCCGTCACCCGATGCGTATACCGCTGTCCGATGGCGGGCGAAATCGCACTCCACGCGCCGAGTAGAAAGCCGCCGCAGAGGATAAGCGTCATCCCCTCGAGCCCCGCCGTCCCGAGCACCGCAGAGAGGAGACATGCCATAAAGAAACTATGATGACCTGTGAGAAACACATATTTGAACTTCGTCAGCCGCGCGATGAGCAAGTTGACGACCAGCCCGACGACGAGGATGGACATGGTCTCCACGCCGAGCACCTGCTGCGCCACAGAAACGATTGCCTCATTATTCGGTACGACGCCCGTGATGTGGAAGCCTTCTTGAATCATCTTGCCGAGCGGATCGAGATTTGAAACGATGAATCCTGCGCCCGCGCTCAGCATCAAATAGCCCAAGATCGGCTTGAGCGTCCCCGTCATAACCTTGTAGAAGGGTTTTCTCAAGGCGAGCAGGCCGACAAGCGACACCATACCGATCAGCAGTGCCGGCTGCTGCAGCACGTCGCGTAAGAACTCCAACACTTCCATATGGAACACCTCCGTTCATTATGCAATCACACCAACGATTTGATTGTCTCCAACACATCCTCTTTGATCTTCTTTTTGTTGACATAGCTGCGCACAACGGCCACTTTTCGTCCCTCGAACTGCTGCGCAAGCTCCTTCACCGTGACGATGAGGTCGGCCGGTTTCCCCTGCGCCGCGTTGAAATCGCAGGATTCCACCTCCGCTTTGATCCCCTCCTCGCCGCACAGTTCCTCAATTTTCATCGCGAGCATGAGACTGCTGCCGATGCCGTTGCCGCATACCGTAATAATTTTCATAAAAACTTCCCTCCTGCATTAGGATGCCGAAAACTCCTTCTTTCGGATATCGTCGAGAATCTCGTCCTTGCTCATCCCTGCCCGTACCCGTGTCAAAAATGCCTCGTCCTCGATCAGCTCCATGAGCTCCGCGATCGCCGAAATATGCGAGTTATGATCCGGGGCGCAGAGAAACACCAAGAGATCCACGGGGTCATATTCTTCATTGCCAAAAGGAACGGGGTGCGCGAGCCGCACGAACGCCATACCGAGCCGCTTCGCTCCGCATTCGGGGCGCGCGTGCGGCATGGCGAGCCCCGGCGCGATGACGATATAGCTGCCGATGCTTTTCACCGTCTCGACCATCGCCTCGCCATAGCGCTCCTCCGCCGCGCCCGACGCGGCGAGCAGCGCGCCGCCAAAACGCACGGCCTCTTCCCAGTCGCGTGCCGGCACGTCCACCGCCACGGTCTGCGCGGTAAACAATTGTTCAATCATCTCATCGCCTGCCTTTGCGCCGCGTTACAAAATGGAGAAACCGAGCCCGGACGCGTCCTTATAGAACCCCCGCACCGTCTCCAGCGAATATGCCTCGAGGTCCTTGCCGTAGTTCCCCGCCTTGTCGAGGATCGAATTGGGGACGGTGATGATCTTGCAGCCGCAGCGCTCCGCCTCGATGATATTATAGAACTCGCGGCAGCTCGCCCACAGGAGTTCCACCTGCGGTTTCGCCGCGCAGATTTTTGCTGCATCGCGCATCAGTGCGACGGCATCCGCGCCCGCATCGGCAATCCGTCCCGCGAACACGGAGACGATCGCCGGCGTGTCCGCATGCAGCGCGTCCACAACCGTCCGCACTTGTTCCAGCGTGAAAATCGCCGTCACGTTCAGCTTACAGCCGCGTGCGGAGAGTTTCTCGATCAGCGGCGCCGTGCTCTCTCCCTTTGTGTTGGTCACGGGAACCTTGACGTAAACGTTTTCCCCGAGCGCCGCGAGCGCCTCCGCTTCCTTCTCCATCGTCGGGAGATCGTCCGCAAAGACCTCGAAAGAAACGGGATCGTCCGGGATATGCCGCAGCACTTCGCGCGCAAAAGCCTTGTAGTCCGTAACGCCCGCCTTCTTCATAAGGGACGGGTTCGTCGTGAACCCGCGTACGATTCCCTTGTGATAGACGGCGAGCATATCCTCCAAAAGCGCCCCGTCGGCAAAAATCTTGACCTGTAAATCCTGCAACTTCATGATATCGCCCCTTTCTTTATGTTACGGTTATTGTACCATAGTTCTATCACAAAAATAAGAATTTTTTACTCGAACGAGAAAATATTTTGCAAATTATTCTCGTAGGCTCCGACACGGTAAAAATATCTCTGCATCGAGAAATAAAAATAAGGCGCGCCGCGCTTGCGTTCAGAAAACGCCTATGCGGCACGCCCTATTTTTGTATGAAGTTTTACCGCATAAAGGTATAGACCGCGATATTGCTGAAGATCGACAGAGGCTCCGCCCATATGCCGACGACGAGGGTGCAGAGGACGGCGAGGACGCCGACGGCGGACGCGGGCAGGGAGAGTGTAAGTTTGCCGGGAATCTCTTTCTCCCCCGCTTCGACGTCGCGGTACATCTCCTTGATGACGAGGAGGTAGTAGTAGACGGACGCCATGGACATGACGAAGCCGACGCCCGCGAGCCAGAGGTAGCCCGCGTCGATAACGGCGGAGAAGATGTAGATCTTCCCGACGAATCCCGCCGTTGGCGGCAGTCCCGCCATCGTGAGCAGGGCGACCATGAGAAGCCCCGCGGGCAGCAGGGACTCCTTTGCGAGCCCGCGCACGGTGTCAAAATCCGCCCCGCCCCGCTTCATTTCGAGATAGGTCACGGTGACGAACGCGGCGACGTTTGCAAAGACGTAGACCATCGCATAGAAGAGCGCAGCCTTGATGCCCGCCGCATTCGTGGCGACCATTGCGCTCATCATATAGCCCGCCTGCGCAATGGACGAATACGCGAGCATCCGCTTGACGTTCGTCTGGCGGAACGCCATGAGGTTGCCGCCGACCATGGAGACCGCCGCAAGGACGGCGATGAGATGCGCCCAATACGCCGCGAGCACGGGGAACGCGACGAAGAGCACGCGCAGGAGGACGGCGATGCCCGCCGCCTTCGAGCACATGGCGAGCAGTCCCGTAACGGGTGCGGGCGCGCCCTCATAGACGTCCGGCGCCCACATGTGGAACGGGATGATCGAGAGCTTGAAGAAGAATCCCGCGAGCATCAGCACGACGCCGATGAGTCCGAGCGGAAAGAGCATCCCATAGCCCTGTGCGATGCCCTGAAAGACCATCGTCCCCGTCATGCCGTAGACAAGGCTCATGCCGTAGAGCAGTACCGCCGTCGAGCCCGCGCCAAAGACGAGGTATTTCATCCCCGCCTCCGCCGAGGTCGGCGTATCCGTCCGCAGGGCGACGAGCGCGTAGAAGGAGACGGTCATGAGCTCCAGCCCGACGAATGCGGTCATGAGATCGTTCGCCGAGGCGAGCGCGCACATGCCGAGGAGCGCCGCGAGCATCAGCAGATAGTATTCGCCGCGGTGCGGGAGCATCTTCTCAGCATAGTCCTCCGAAAAGAGCACCGTGCAGAGCATCCCTGTGATGAATAGTATCTTGAAGAAAATGGAATAGCCGTCCGCGATGTAATGTCCGGCATAGAACGCGATCGCGCCGCCGTCGGGCGGGTAGCTATGCACCGCCCCCGCGAGAATGACGAGCAGTCCGACGGCGGTCACGCCGCCGAGGACGCGGCGCGGCGCGTCTTTTTTGAGGATCAAATCGAGGAGGAGCACCGCCGCCATGAGCGCGGCAATGCTGATCTCAACGGAGACCGCTGCAAAATTCATGTCCGCCATCATCACATCCCCCCTCCGAGTATCGTCGGCGCATCGTTCAGCAGCTCAAAGAGCGGCACGAGAGGCGCAACGCCGCTGTCCACAACGTTCATCAAGAGCCCCGGGAACATGCCGAAGCCGACGAGGAAAATGCCGAGCACAAAGAGCGGCGCGAGGTCGATTTTCTGCGTGTCCGGGATGGCGGTGAACCGCTCCGTGCGCGGTCCGAAGAGGACGCGCGCGAGCATACGCAGGACGTAGAACGCGGTAAAGACGATGCCGCTCACGGAGATGACGGCGATGACGGGGTAGACCTCCATCACGCCGACGAAGATCGTGAACTCGGGGATGAACCCGATCAGTCCCGGCAGTCCGAGCGAGCAGAGCCCCGCGAGCATGAATCCGACCGTGATGTGCGGGCGGTGATGCGCGAGTCCCCAGAGATCGCCGATGCTGCGGAGATCCGTCTTGTCGTAGATGTAGCCGATCTGCGAGAAGAAGAGCGCGAGCATGATGCCGTGCGCGACCATGTACGCGACCGCTCCGCTGACGCTCACGGCGTTCAGCGCCGCAAAGCCGAGCAGGACATAGCCCATATGGGAGACGGACGAATACGCGATCATGTACTTGATGTCGCGCTGCGCGAGCGCGATGTACGACGCGTAGATGACGTTGATCATCGCGAGCACGGCAATGACGGGCGCCCAGAATTTTGCGCCGAGCGGCAGGATAAAGATGCCGATGCGGATGAGCGCGTAGCCGCCGATTTTTTTCAGCACGCCCGCGTTGATCATGGAGATCGCCGTCGGTGCGCCCGCGTAGCCGTCGGGCGACCAAATGTGAAACGGGAACATCGAGAGATGCGAGCCGAAGCCGATGAGCAGCAGGAGGAACGCCGTAACCTGTACCTCCCACGGGATGAGCCCCGCCGTCGCCGCCATCGCGAGCGCCTCGAAGTCGAACGTGCGTATCCCCGTCTCGTACGCGCTCACATAGAGGAGGAGCACGCCGAGCAGCATGAACGCCGAGCCGACGAGGAGGAACACCGTCATCTTCATCGCCGCGTGTTCCTTCGAGACACGCTCCGACGATCCCCAGATGAGCACCATCAGATACGCGGGCACGACGACCATCTCGCAGAGCACGAGGAAGAGGAACATATCGCGCACGAGGAACGCCCCCGTGACGCCCCCGATGACGATGAGGAGGAGGACGAAATACTCCTTGACGCGTTTTTCAACGTGCCACGAGCTAAAGACCGCCGCCAGCCCCACGACGCCCGCGAGGAGCAGCATGGGCAGCGAGATGCCGTCCACGCCGAGCGCGTAGGCGACGCCGAGGTCGGTGATCCACGGAACGTACTCCGTGAACTGCATTCCTCCGTCTGCGATGTCATAGTTCGCATAGACGTGGAGGATGAGCAGCAGCGTGAGTGTCATCGCTGCCGCCGAGAGCCGCCGGATCGTATTGTGCAGCCCGCCCGGCAGGAGCGCGATGATGCACGCCGCCGCGAGCGGCAGCCATAGGATAATCGAAAGAACGGGAACCGCCTTCATCGACCGGCACCTCCTCCCCAATATGCAAGCACCTGCACCGCCCAATAGAGGGCATAGCACAGGAGGATCAGCACACCCGTGTAAAAGACAACGACGTACCTCTGCGCCTGTCCGTTCGCGGACTCCGTGAGGAGGTCGCTCGTCGCGAGCGCATAGCCGCCGAGTCCGTACATCGTGCCGTCGAAGATCTTCTCGTCGACCCAGCGCAGAACGACCGCCGTCCCATAGACAAAGCGCGTGCGGATATGCGCATAGAGTTCGTCAATGTAAAATTTATTGTAGACGACGCGATAGGCGAATCCGAACCGTTTCCGCTCCATCGAGGCGCGGAAGCTGTGCCGCCCGTAAACCTGATACGCCGCGGCAAAGGCGAGGAGCGCGAGCACGGTGCTCGTCCCCGCCACCGTCCAGTCGATCGCCTCGTGATGCGGTACGCCCGCGTGAACCCACAGGGAAAATCCGCTAAAATAGCCCCACAGCCCGCTCCCGATCGTGAGCAGGGCGAGCGCCGCCATCGGCACCCACATCCGTGCGTCCACCTCGTGCGCCTCGTGTTCGCTGCGATTCTCTCCGAGGAACGCGAGGATGAGCAGGCGCGCCATATAGAACGCCGTGAGGAAGGACGTTGCGGTCGCCATGACATAGAGCGGCGTGCTCGCGTGCATGACCGCCGCGAGGATTTCGTCCTTGGAGAAGAATCCCGAGAGCGGCGGGATGCCCGCGATGGCGAGCACGCCGATCACCATTGCCGCGAAGGTCAGCGGCATTTTTTTGTAAAGTCCGCCCATCTTCGTGATGTCCGTCTCGTCGTGCAGCGCGTGCATGACCGCACCCGCGCAGAGAAAGAGCATCGCCTTGAAGAAGGCGTGCGTCATAAGGTGGAACATCGAGGCGGAGAACGCGCCGACGCCGACCGCCATCATCATGTAGCCGAGCTGACTGATGGTCGAATAGGCGAGCACCGCCTTGAACCGCCGCTGCGTCACGGCGATGACCGCGGCGAAGAGCGCCGTGAACGCGCCAAGTCCCGCGATGAAGTCCATCACCACGGGCGACGTGCTGAAGATGAAGAATGCGCGCGCCACGAGGAACACGCCCGCCGCAACCATCGTCGCGGCATGGATGAGCGCCGAGGTCGGCGTGGGACCTTCCATCGCGTCGAGCAGCCACACATGGAGCGGGAACTGCCCCGACTTTCCGATCGCGCCCATGAAGAGCAGGAAGCCGATGAGCGTCAGCATCCCCGTCCCCGCCGCAATCGCATAGGGCGGCACCATCATGCGCAGCTCGACGAAATCCATCGTGCCGAATGTGATCTGCACGAGCAGAATGCCGAGCAGCATTCCGAAGTCGCCGATGCGCGTTGTGATGAACGCCTTTTTCGCCGCCTCGCGCGCCGCCACTTTTTGATAGTAAAAACCGATGAGCAGGTACGAGCAAAGCCCGACGCCCTCCCAGAACACATAGAGCTGGAGGAAGTTGAGCGCGACCACGAGTCCGAGCATCGCCGCCGAGAACAGCGACATGAAGGCGAAGAACCGCCCCATGCCTGCGTCGTGTTCCATATAGCCGGCGGAGTAGATGTAGACGAGGAGGGAAACGAGCGTCACGATAACGAGCATCATCGCCGTCAAGGGATCGATGAGCACGCCCATCTCAAGCGCGACGCCGCCGACCTTTGCCCACAGCGTTTTCATCACATAGGGGTCGGACATCGTGATTTGATAGTCCACGACCGCAAACGCGATACAGACGGAGAACACGAACGCCGCCGCCATCATCGCGATCGCAATCGCCGCGGAGAGATATTTTTTCTCGCGCGTAAAGGGCGCGATGATGAGGAATGCGAGCGCCGGGAAGAGCGGGATGAGATAGGCGTGGGTCAGTACGAATGTAAACATATCCTTCCCTCCCCTAATCTCTCAGCGTGTCCAGTTCGTCGACATTGGTCGTGAACCGGATTTGATACAGACGGAACGCGAGCGCAAGCCCGACGGCGATCTCGGACGCCGCGACCGCGATGGAAAAGAGCGCCATCAGCTGCCCCTCCACATTGTGCGCATAGAAGCGGTCAAATGCCACGAGGTTGATATTCACCGCGTTCAGCATGAGTTCCACGCACATGAGAATGGGGATGAGCCCGCGCCGCGTGAGCAGACCGTAGAGACCGATGCAAAAGAGCAGCGCCGATACAAAGAGCAGTTCGGGCAGTCCGATCATGCCGCATCGCCCCCTCTCGCGAGCAGCAGCGCGCCCACCATCGCCACGAGGAGGAGCACCGCCGCAATTTCAAAGGGCAGGACGTACGCGCCGAGCATCAACGCCCCGATCTCCTGCGCGCCCGTCGCGGCGCCGAGCATCCCGTCCGGCATGGGCGCGAGCACGATGCCGAACCCCATGAGGACGAAGAACGCGCCCGCGAGCAGTGCGGTAACGATGCGCCGAAAGAGTTTCTGCGAGGGGTTCGAGTGCGCCATGGAGTCCCGCCGCGTCAGCATGATCGCCATGACAATCAGCACGGCAACCGCCCCGCTATATACCATGAGCTGCACCGCGCCGAGGAATTCCGCGCCGATGTAAAAGTAAATCGACGCCACGCCGATGAAGGACACGACGAGGAAGAGCGCGCTGTGCACGACGTTCGGCGAAAGCACGACGCCGAGCGCACCGATCACGGTGATCGCCGCCAGCACGTAGAAGATGAAACTCATGGCGTCCCTCCTTCCTGCGCGGGGGTATCGGACTGCGGTGCGGATGGTTTTTCCGCCGACGCAGGCGTACCTGCCGCCGCACTTGCATTCGCCCGTGCCGCAGATTTTTCCTCTGCGGATGCGTCCTGTTCCGCCGTCTTTGCGGCAGCCTCCGCGGCCTTTGCTTCCGCCTCCGCTTTGGCTTTTGCCGCAGCCTTTGCCGCCGCTTCGGCTTCCTTCTTCGCCTTTTCCTCCGCCGCCTCGACCTCGACGCGTGCGAGGAACTCCGCGAGATCGGCGCGATCCGCATCCGTCATTGCGTCGTGGGTCATCGTCTCCTTGCTCCACGTCGAGATCGCGTAGTCCTTATCCCACACGAGCGTCTTGACGGGGCAGACCTCCACGCACAGATTGCAGTAGAGACAGCGCCCGGATTTATGAATATAGTATTGCATGTGACGCTTTTTCTTCGCGTCCTGCACGATCGTCAGATCGAGCGCCTTGTTCGGGCACGCGTTCGCGCACATGGAACAGCCGATGCAGACGCGCCAGTCCATCGCGAGGTTGCCCCCGCGAAAATTCTCCGTCATCGGCAGCTTCTCTTCGGGGTAGCAGAACGTCTCCTTTTTCCCCCAGAGATGCTTCCATGTGACGCTCATTCCGGTCAGCAGACCTTTTCCAAACATGTCGGCACCTCCTTAGACCATCCCAAAGACATACATCGCGACGCCCGTCAAAAAGACGTTGATCATCGAGAGCGGCACAAGTACCTTCCATCCGAAGGTGAGAATCTGATCCACGCGCGTGCGCGGGAACGTCCAGCGGAACCACATGATGAGGAACACCATGACGAGCGCCTTGAGTCCGAACCACACGAAGCCCGGCAGGAAGGAGGGGCCGCTGTAGCCGCCGAGGAAGAACGTCGTCGCGAGAATCGCCGCCGTCAGCAAATTCGCATACTCGGCGAGGAAGAACAGCGCCCAGCGCATCCCCGAATACTCTGTAAACGGGCCCGCGATGATCTCCGACTCGCCCTCCACGAGGTCAAACGGCGTGCGGTTCGTCTCCGCGACCGCCGCGATGAGGAAGATGACAAACGCGAGCGGCTGCACGAAGATGAACCACGCGTTGTGCGCCTGCATCTGCACGATGTCGTCGAGCCTCAGCGATCCCGTCAGCATGACGACGCCGAGCAGCGAAAAGAGCAGCGGCGCTTCGTAGCTGAGCATCTGCCCCACGATGCGCATCCCGCCGATGAACGAATATTTATTGTTGGACGCATAGCCGCCCATGAGGAACGGCAGTACCGCCTGTCCCGACACAGCGAAGAGGAGGAACACCCCGACGTTCACGTCGACGAGCACCGCGCCCGCATCGAACGGGAAAAAGGCATAGACAAGCGCCGCAGGTACGAAGAGCAGCGCGGGCGAGAGCGCCCACACGACCTTGTCCGCACCTGCGGGCATGATATCCTCCTTGCTCATGAGTTTGAGCATGTCCGCGATCGGCTGGAGGAGACCAAAGCGACCGCCGACCCTGTTGGGGCCGAGACGCACCTGAATGAACGCGCAGATTTTACGCTCGGCATAGGTAAAGACAATCGCCGCCATCGAGATGATGCCGAGGAGCGCCGCAACGCCGACGACCGTCATGACGAAATCCACGACGAACGGCACGGGCACGACCGTATAGATGAGCGATCGCATCCACGCTGCCAAAGCGGCAAGCAGAGAAAGTTCCATCATTCCCCTCCTTTCTCAGCAGTCCACTTCGCCCATGATGGGGTCGATGGACGAATACGCGGCGACCGAGTCGCCGATGAGCATCCCGCGGCACATCGCGTCGAGCCCCTGCATATTGACGAACGAGGGGCGGCGGATGTGGATGCGGTAGGGCTTCGGCATGCCGTCGCTGACGATGTAGAAACCGAGCTCCCCGCGCGTCCCCTCCGTGCGGCTAAAGACCTCGCCCTTGGGCGGTTTCACGACTTTCGGCACCTTGCCCATGAAGTCGCCCGCGGGGAGTCCCTCAATCGCCTGTCGAATGATGCGCGCACTCTGCGCGATCTCCCCGAGCTTCACTTGGTAGCGATCCCAATTGTCGCCGTGGACGCCGACGGGAACGTCAAACTCGAACTCGTCGTAGACGCTGTAGCCGTCGACCTTGCGCAGGTCGAACGGCAGCCCCGTCGCGCGCAGGTTCGGCCCCGTCATGTTGTAACGCAGGGCTTCCTCCGTCGTCATCGGGGACGTGCCCACGATGCGGCGGACAAAGATTTCGTTGCCCGTGAGGAGTTTATTGTACTCGTCGAGGAACATCGGCACTTCGTCGAGGAACGCGCGAATCATCGTCTCCGCCTCAGGAGTTAAATCTTCCTTCACACCGCCGATGCGGATGTAATGAAACGTCTGACGCGCGCCGCAGACGAGGTTAAAGATGTCGAGAATCTTCTCGCGGTCGCGGAAACAGTAGAGCATCCCCGTCGACGCGCCGAGATCGTTCGCGAGCGTCCCGATGAAGATGAGATGACTGTTGATGCGGTTCAGCTCCGCCATAATGACGCGGATGTACTCCGCGCGCCGCGTCGTCTCGATGCCCGCCAGCTCTTCAACTGCGAGCGCATAGCCGAAATTATTGTTCATCGAGGACACATAGTCGAGCCGATCCGTATAGGGCAGCCCTTGGATGTACGTCCTGTTCTCAAGCAGTTTTTCAATCCCGCGGTGGAGATAGCCCATGACGGGCGTCGCCTTTAGGATGCTCTCGCCGTCTAGCTCGAGCTGCACCTGCAGGACGCCGTGCGTCGAGGGATGCTGCGGGCCCATGTTGAGCGTATAGGTCTCCGTTCTCGGCATCACGGCGCCTCCTTTCGAATGCGCGGAATCTCGGGCGGCGGAGGGGCCTTGAAATCCTTGCGCAGCGGATGTCCCGCGAAATTCTCGGGCAGGAACACGCGCCGCAGGTCGGGATGCCCCGTGAAGGCAATGCCCATGAGATCATAGACCTCGCGCTCTTCGAACTCCGCGCCCGGGAACACCGCCGTCGCGGACGGCACGCGCGGCGCATCGTGCGGGAGCGTGACCTTCACCGTCAGCCAATGCCCCGATGCGGGCGCAAAGAGATGATAGACCGTCTCGAAGCGATCCTTCCAATCGACCGCCGTCAGATTTTCAAGGCGCGTAAAAGCGAGCGCCGCATTGCCACGCAAATAGGTCAAAAACGATATGAGTTCATCCGCGCCGATATAGACGGCGGGACGCGCCGCTTCCGCGTCGTACTCCGCCGCCGGAAATTTCTCCTTGATTGCCGCAAGCGTTTCGACGGGTGCATATTCTTTTCTCATGCCGTCACCGCCGCTTTCTCCTTCGCCGCCCATGCTGCGCGCTCTGCCGCGACGCGCTCAGGGTGCAGGATCTTTTCCCGCAGCTTCAGCATTCCGTCCATCAGCGCCTCGGGACGCGGCGGGCAACCCGGGATGTAAACGTCCACGGGCAGGATGTCGTCGATGCCCGGGACGACGGAATACGAGTCGGCGAAGGGGCCGCCCGCAATCGTGCAGGCGCCCATCGCGATGACGTACTTCGGCTCGGGCATCTGCTCATAGAGACGTACGATCGGCTCTGCCATCTTCCACGTCAGCGTTCCCGCCACGATGAGGAGATCCGCCTGCCGCGGGCAGGGACGGAACACCTCGTAGCCGAACCGCGCGAGGTCGAACCGCGCCGTTGCCGTGCTCATCATCTCGATCGCACAGCAGGCAAGCCCCGAGGACAGCGGCCAGATGGAGCTCGCGTGCGCCCAGCGAAAGAGTTGATCAATTTTCACCACGAATACGTTGTGCCGCAGACTTTCCGGCACGCGCTCCGCTATTTCCATGTGAGATCCCCCTTTCGCCATGCGTAGCCGAGTCCGAGCGCGAGAATGCCGACGAACACGAACATCTCCGCGAGCGCAAACGCCCCGAGCATCCGGAACTCGACCGCCCACGGATAAAGGAATACCGTCTCGATATCAAACACGATGAACAGCAGCGCATAGAGGAAATATCCCGCGCGGAACTGCACATACGGCGACCCCACCGGATCGACGCCGCATTCATAGGGAATGTACTTCTGCGGCGACGGACGGCGCGGCTGCAAGAGGAACGCCGGCCCCAGCGCCATCACCGGAAATGCCAGCGCCGCCAAGAGGAACACACCGAGACTCCCATACTCTCCCATACACAGATCCTCCTTATATTAAGATATAGAATAAATACATAGGAAAAACAAATAATCACAAACAATAAACAACGGATAAAAAATTATGCTGAAACCGTTCATTCTAAATCAAATTTATAACACGCGGCAACAGCAATAAAATCTATGCATAATATACCTGAAAAGAATTTCTTTGACAAGGAAAAAGGCAAAAAAACTTCCTTGTTATGTTCACTCTTATTTTCTCTCCCCTTCCGTTTGAAAGAAACGGCGTTTCCTGTTATAATCATAGTCGACTTAGGAGACCGTGCGCGTAGCGAGGACGCGCCGTTCCGCCCAGAAGGAGTTTTTTGCACGATGCTGCTACACCGTAAATCCGTCGAGCTGCTTGCGCCCGCCGGCACATGGGATGCCATGACCGCGGGGATCGAAGCGGGGGCGGATGCCGTCTACCTCGGCGGCAAACATTTCAATATGCGGCTGCACGAGGGAGATTTCAACTTTGACGACGCGCGTCTGAAGGCGGCGGTGGAGTATGCGCACGTGCGCAACGTCGAGCTCTACGTCACGCTCAACAACCTCATCAGCAACGAGGAACTGCCCGCCCTGCGCGACTATCTCGCCTATCTCGACGAGATCCGCCCCGACGCAATCCTCGTGCAGGATTTTGCGGTGCTAGAGCTCGTCCGCGAAATGGGCGTCACCGTCCCCCTGCACACGTCCGTCATGATGAATACGCACAACGAGCACGCGATTGAAAAACTCAAAGAATACGGCATCACCCGTATCGTCGTCGGCCGCGAGATGACGCTATCCGAGCTCGCGCTCTTCCGCGAACGGACGGGCATCGAGGTCGAGTATTTCATGCACGGCGACATGTGCATCTCAGAGAGTGGACAATGCATCCACTCGGGCGTCCTCTTCGGGCAGAGCGGCAACCGCGGGCGCTGCATGAAGATCTGTCGCTGGCCGTTCGCGCTCATCGACGAAGAGACGGGCGCCGTCCTCGACGAGAACAGCCCGGGGCCCTACAAACTCGCCCTCAAGGATATGTGCATGTATCGCTCCATCCCCGCGCTCATACAGGCGGGCGTCTATTCGTTCAAAATCGAGGGGCGGATGCGCTCGCCTGAGTTCATCGCGCGCCTCGTCTCGACCTATCGCCGCGCCATCGACGCGTACATTGCCGATCCGAACGGCTACGCGACCGACGAGGAGGGCTGGCGCACGCTCTACGATAACCGCGTGCGCGACTACACGACGACGTTCGCATTCGGTCAGCCGACGGCCGTTGATATCGGCATGACGGGCGAACGCGAGCCGCGTTTTTTCAGCAAGGCGGTCGAAGAGGCGGGGTTCGACGACGAGGTGCTCCGCGCAGAGCGCCCCATCGCCGTGCAGCATCCGCCGGAGCGCCGTCTCAGCGTCCGCGTCGGCACGCCCGCGGCGGCGCGCGCGGCGATCGACGCGGGCGCCGATACCGTCTACGTCGGCGGCGAGGCCCTGCGCCCCAACCGACCGTGGAAACTCGTCAACTACGCGGCAATCGCGGACTACGCCGCAGGCGCCGCGCGCATCGTTGTGCATACGTCGCGCACCACCATGCGGCGCGAATGCGGCGAGCTCGAACAGTTCTTCGCCGCGCTCGGCGATATCCCCGTCGACGGCATCATGGTCGGCAATCTCGGCACGCTGAAACTCGCAAAGGCGCGTACCGATCTCCCCATCCAAGCGGATCACTCGTTCAACATCTTCAACCATCTCGCCGTGACATTCCTCAAGGAAAACGGCCTCGTGATGGCGGCGTCCTCCTACGAGCTCTCCTTTTCCCAGCTGCGCGAGATCGTCGAGAACGCCGTGCTCCCCATCGAGGCCGTCGTCCACGGCGCGGTCGAGTCCATGATCTGCGACCACAATTTCCCCGCGATGTCGCTGCCGAACTACAGCGAGCTCTCCGCCCCCGAACTGATGGACGTTCACTACGCGCTGCGCAACGAAACGGGCGGCGTGCATTCCATCCGCATCGACCAATACGGACGCAATCACATTTACTTCGCCAAGGACCTCTGCCTCTATCCCTACCTCGAGAAATTCGCGGGGCTCGGCTCCTACCGCATCGAAGCGCAGGATTATGGCCCCGCGGCGACGGGCGAAATCGTCCGCATCTACCGCGCCGCGCTCGACCGCCTCGCCGCAGGCGCAAACGGATATGAGGAAGCAGACTTTCATCGGCTCAAAGAGCTTTCCCCGCGTCCGCTCGGCATCGGCACCTATCGCTTCCGTCAAAGCCGGAACTCCATTTGAACTAGAAAAGGAACGATATGGGAAATACCTCCCGCAGTGCAAAAGAATACATCGGCCCCGCCGCCATCCTCGAAAAGAAGAAAAAATACATCATGCCCTGCCTCGGGCATTTTTACAGTGAACCGCGGCAGTTCGTCCGCGGCCGGATGCAGTACCTCTACGACAGCGAGGGGCGGCGGTACCTCGACTGTTTCGCGGGGGTCTCCGTCATCAACTGCGGCCACTGCAATCCGGAGATCAACGCCGCCGTGACGGAGCAGCTCAATACCCTCCAGCACGTCTGCAACATCTACCTCACGGAGAACTTCGTGAATCTCGGCGAGCAGCTTGCGCGCATCACCCCGGGCAACCTCCGGAAGAGTTTCTTCTGCTCCACGGGCACCGAGGCGAACGAGGGCGCGGCGCTCCTCGCCCAGATTTACACAGGCAGCAGCGAGTTCATCGCCCTGCGCGGCGGCCTGCACGGGCGGACGAAACTCGCCATGAGCCTCACGGGCATCTCCATGTGGCGCACCGACCCGAACCCCGTCGGCGGCATCTACTTCGTGCCGAATCCGTACTGCTACCGCTGTCCGAACAGAAAATCCGAAACGGCCTGCGGACTCGACTGTGCAAACGCCCTTGAGGATACGATAAAAAATGTAACGTCGGGACACCCCGCCGCGTTCATCGCCGAGAGCATCCAAGGCAACGCTGGCATCATCGTCCCGCCGAAAGGGTACTTCAAACGCGTGAAGGAAATCCTTGAACACTACGGCGCGCTCTTCATCGCCGACGAGGTGCAGACGGGCTTTGCGCGCACGGGCAGGATGTTCGCCATCGAGCATTTCGGCGTGACCCCCGACATCATGACGATGGCAAAGGCGCTCGGCAACGGCGCGCCCATCAGCGCGTTCATCGCGTCGGAAAAAATTGCCGATACTTACACGAAGCCCGGCGCTTCGACCCTCGGCGGCAACCCCGTCTCCACTGCGGCAGGCCTCGGCGTCATCCGCTATATCGAGGAGCACGGCCTCATGGGGAACGCCGCGGCACGGGGGAAACAACTCCGGAAGGGACTGAAGGAGCTGCAGCGCCGCCATCCCATTATCGGCGATGTGCGCGGCCTCGGCCTCATGGTCGGCGCCGAATTTGTACACGCGGACAAAGATAAATCCCCCGCCGCCGCGGAACTCGATATCGTCCTCGAAGAACTCAAGAACCGCGGATTTATCGTCGGCAAGAACGGGGTCGGGCGCAACGTCATGGCATTCCAGCCGCCGCTCGTCATCACAGAGGAGAACGTAAACGACGCGTTGAACGCATTGGAACTCGTACTCACCGAGAAAGGATTCTAAGGGAAATGGCAAAACGATTCTACGAGCTGACCGTCGCGGGGTGTGCGCGCACCCTGCCCATTATCAACCTCAACGATACGCTCGCCATCGCGGGATTCGTCATGCTGGGTGACGTCGAACTCTGTGAGAAATGCGCGCATGAACTCGCCAAAAAAATCCCGGCGGATACCGAAATCATCATGACCGCCGAGACCAAAGGCATCCCGCTCGCCGCGGAACTTGCCCGGCAGATCGGCATGCCGTACTACATCACGGCGCGCAAATCTGTCAAGGCATATATGGAAGATCCCATTTGGGTGGAAGACGAATCCATCACTACGATGGGGAAACAGCGTCTCTATCTCATGAATACCGACATCGAGCGCATCAAAGGGCGCCGCGTACTCCTCCTCGACGACGTCATCAGCACGGGCGGCTCCATGACCGCGCTCAGGAATCTCGCCGCGAAGGCGGGCGGTCATGTCATCGGGCAGGCTGCGGTCCTCGCTGAGGGGGACGCGGTGCGGCGAGAGGACATCATCTTTCTCGCCGAGCTGCCGCTCTTTGCGGCAGAGTAGAGAGGCGGCGTCCCTTGCATCAATACCTTTTCTACATCGGCGACTTCCCCATCCGTGCCTACGGGGTCGTCATCTCGCTCTCCATTCTGCTCGCGACGGGCATCGCCTACTTCCTTGCAAAATCGGACGGCAGAGGCTACGAAAAGCACGTTACGGACATCGGCATCTACTGCGGCATCGCGGGCCTGCTCGGCGCGCGGCTGTGGGACGTATTTTTCTTTGACTGGGACTACTACCGGCACCACCTCACCGAGCTGCTGAACGTCTGGCAGGGCGGCATGGCGATCCAGGGCGGCGTCTTCCTCGGCGTCGTCGTCGGCATTCTTTACTGCCGCCGGCACAGACTCGATACCCTGCATTTCATGGACATGCTCGCCCCCGCCATCGTCTTCGGACAGGCGCTCGGACGCTGTGCGAATCTCCTCAACGGCGATGCGTTCGGCGCGCCGACGGGCGGCGGCTTCGGCATCCTCTACCCCGAGAGTACCCTCGCCCATCACACCTACGGTGCGCAGCCGCTCTGGCCGGCGGAGGTTTGGGAGGGACAGCTCGACATCGTCATCTTCGCCCTCCTGCTCGTCTTCCGCGCGCACGGACATGCGCGCGGCCAGTGCTTCGCCCTCTACGTCATGCTTTACAGCGCCGTGCGCTTCTTCCTCGAATACTTCCGCGGGGACTATACCGAAAAATACCTCGGCCTCTTTACGAGCGCGCAGACCACCGCCCTCGCCTTCGGCGTCGCCGCCCTCGCCGCATTCATATGGCTCGGTTTTCGAAAAGAACCGGAAGCCGCGGCAGACGGCACAGCTGCGGCCCCGCCCGCACGGCGCAGAAAGCCGCGGCACAGGAAATAACCCCTCCACGGGAGGCAGACAACGATGATCATAGAGATGAACGAAGATATCGCGGGCCGACTGACGCAGACCGAAAAGCTCATTGTCAAATACATCAACCGACAGGAAGCGGCGCTCTCCAAAATGTCAATCGTCGACATCGCCCTTGAGACCTTCAGCTCCCCGTCCACCGTATCCCGCGCCATCCGCAAATGCGGGATCAACGGATTCAACGAACTGCGCTGCAAGCTGATGCGCCCGGACACGGACAAGGATATCGTCAGCATCAGCGAGATCATGAACAAGTCGCTGATCGAGGCGGAGGTGCTGCTCGAACGCATCTCCCTGCAGAACCTGCTGGAGATCGTCCATCGGATCGAGCAGGCAAAGGACGCGCGCGTCTACGTGCTCGCGCGCGGGCTGACCTCCTACGTGGCCAAAGAGTTCAGCCTAAAGCTGCAGCTGCTGGACTACAACGTGATGGAAACCGACGATCCGAACATCATGACGAGCATTACAAATCATCTGCCCCCGTCGTCGCTCGTCATCATTTTCTCCCTCAAGGGCCGGACCGAGGAACTCGTCGCATCGGCACGCAACGCGTATTCCCTCGGCGCGGACGTCATCACCTGCTGCTGCGCGGACGACAGTCCCCTGCTCGCCTATTCGTCAAAATGTCTGATCGGCTTCAAGCACAAGCACGTATCCATTCGGGAATACGAAGTCACCAGCCGCGTCGCGCTCAGCATCATGGCGCGCATGATCATCGACTACCTCGTACAGCAAAACGAAGAGAAAACACCGCCCACAAGCTGACACCTGCTGATGAAAATCCATTTGCCGAAAGCGAAAAGATTTTCATCAGTTTTTCTTTTACCATAATATATATCCGAATTCAGCGGAATATACAGAAAGGTGGAGGAAACAGATGAAGAAATTATTGGCCGTTACCGGCTGTCCGACCGGGATCGCGCATACATTCATGGCCGCCGAAGCCCTCCGGCGCGCAGCCGAAACAGCGGGCGCTGAAATCAAGGTTGAGACGAACGGCGCCATCGGCGTCGAGAACGCGCTGACGCCCGCGGAGATCGCCGCAGCGGACTGCATCATCGTCGCCAGCGATAAAAAAGTGGAGATGGACCGGTTCCGCGGAAAACCCGTGCTCGAAGTCTCCGTCGGACACGGCATCCAGCACGCCGCGCAGCTGGTGGAGGACGCACTGTCCGGGAAAGTCCCCGTATACGGCGGCGCAGCAACCGGCGATTCCGTTGACGAGATGTTCCAACTGGAGGGGAAATCCGGCGCGGCGCACGAGATCTACAAGCATCTGATGAACGGCGTCTCCCACATGATCCCGTTCGTCGTCGCAGGCGGCGTGCTGATCGCCGTTTCCTTCCTCTGGGGCATCTACTCCTTCGATCCGAACTCCGATCAGTACAACCCCACCGCCGCGCTGCTGAAGCAGGTCGGCGGTTACGCCATGGGCCTCATGGTACCCGTGCTCGCGGCCTACATCGCGGAGTCGATCGCCAACCGCCCGGGCCTCGTCGCCGGTTTTGTCGCAGGCGTGATCGCGGCCGGCACAGGCTCCGGATTCATCGGCGGCATTCTGGGTGGCTTCCTCGCCGGCTATCTGTGCAAATACCTTGTGCGCGCCCTCTCCGGTCTGCCGAAGGAATTTGAAGGGCTGAAATCCATCTTCCTCGTCCCCCTCGTCAGCGTTGCGGTCATCGGCACTGTCATGTGCCTTACGGCCGATCCCATCGCCGCCGTCAACGCCGCGATGATGGATTTCCTCTCCAACCTGCAGAACTCGAACCCCGTCATCCTCGGCATCGTCATCGGCTGCATGTCCGCGTTCGACATGGGCGGCCCCGTGAACAAGGCCGCGTACGTCACGGGGACCCTGCTGCTCGGTCAGGGCAACTACTACTTCATGGCGGGCGTCTCCGCAGCATGCATTACGCCGCCACTCCTCGTCGCTCTCGCCACGACCATCTTCCGCAGCAAATTCACGAAGAATGAACGCGCCGCCGGTCTCGTCAATTACATTTTGGGCTGCACGCACATCACGGAGGGCGCGATTCCCTTTGCGGCAAAATCCCCGCTCACCGTCCTGCCCGTGCTCATGCTCGGCTCGTCCATATCGGCCGTGCTCACCTATATGATGAAGGTGCAGGTGCCCGCGCCGCACGGCGGCTTCCTCATCCTCGCGCTCGTGGATCAGCCGGTCACGTGGGTGCTCTGCATTCTGACCGGCTCGCTCGTCGGCGCCGTTATCTACGGCATCACGAGAAAGGCGCCGACGCAGGAATGAGCAGACGCAAAGGTGCTCGAACAACGGAAGGAGCACGATTATGATCCATACGCTGACAACGAATCCTGCCATTGACATGAACATCTCTACGAACGGCCTTGTACCGCGCAGAGTGAACCGAACCTTCGACGCGGTCTACACGCCGAACGGCAAGGGACTCAACGTCAGTTTCGTCCTCCGGCACTTCGGCGTGCCGTCGCGGATTATGGGATTCTTCGGCGGGTTCTCCGGGCACTACATCGTCGACGAATCGAGAAAGAAAGGATTCGACGTCGTCCCCGTCTGGGTCGACGACATCACGCGCATCAATATCTTTCTGAACGACGGTACGACGGAGTACAAGCTGGTCAACGACGGCGCGCTCGTCCCCCGGGAAAAACAGCTTGAGATGCTCGCGCATATCGAAGAACTGCAGGACATGACGCATCTGTCCGTCAGCGGGAGCCTGCCGCAGGGCATCAGCCCCGATTACTATGATGAAATCTTGGATATCTGCCGCGCGCGGGACGTCCGGATCATCCTCGACATCAGTTCCCCAAAGCTGCGAAACCTTCTCCGCTATCGGCCGCTGCTGATCAAACCCAACGACGAGGAGCTGGAAAAGATTTTCGGCATCGCGGCGAAAACGGAAGAAGATATGCTCTGTGCCCTTGCGCAGCTGCACCGGGAGGGCGCGCAGAACATCCTGCTCACGCTGGGCGAGCGCGGCGCGTACTTCTCGGACGGCACCGCGGTCTATTTCGCTCCGGCGCGCCCCGTCAATCTCCTCAGCTCGGCCTGTGCGGGAGACGCGGCGCTCGCCGCATTCATGAGCGTCTGGCTGGACCGGCCCGACCATGTCGAGGACGCGCTGAAGACCATGGCGGCCGTCGGCGCCAACGTCGCGGAGAGCAACGCGCTGGGAACGCTGTCGCGGGCAGAAGAATACAAAAAAGACATTCAAGTGAGGAGGGTTCGATAATGGCACTCGTATCAAGCAAGGAACTCCTGCTGGAGGCGCAGAAAGGCGGCTACGGCGTCGGCGCGTTCAACGTGGAGAATATGGAGATGGTCATGGCCGTGCTTGCCGCGGCAGAGGAGAAGTGCGCACCCGTCATCATGCAGACCACGCCGGGCACGATCCGGTTCGCGGGGCTGGACTACTATCTGGCCAACGTGCGGACGGCGGCCGAACGCACGCCCATCCCCGTCGTCATGCATTTGGATCACGGGGACAGTTTCTCTATGGCGATGCGCGCCTACCGCGTCGGCTATACATCCGTCATGATCGACGGCTCCAAACTCCCCTATGAGGAAAATATCGCGCTGACCAAATCCGTCACGGACGCCTGCCGCCCGGGAAACGTCCCCGTAGAAGGCGAACTCGGCAAAGTCGGCGGGAAAGAGGACGACCTCGAAAACGAAGACGACAGCCCCTACACGGATCCGGCACAGGCCGCCGAATTCGTGGAACGCACACAGGTCGATTCCCTCGCCGTCGGCATCGGCACATCGCACGGCGTTTACAAGGGAACGCCCTGCGTCAACGTGGACTGCCTGAGCAGAATCCACGCCGCGGTGGACGTGCCGCTTGTCATGCACGGCACGTCCGGCGTGCCGGACGAGCAGGTGCGGGACTGCATCCGGCGCGGCATATGCAAAGTGAACTATGCTACCGATCTGCGTATCGCCTTCACCCGCGGCATCAAAGCCTATATGCGGGAACACCCGGATGCCTTCGATCCGAAAAAATATGCCGTGCAGGGCATGGAAAAAGTGCAGGCATACGTCATGCAAAAGATCGACATGCTGGGCAGTGCGGGAAAAGCATAACGCAGCCCCTTCCATATCATTTCCCCGATAGGACAAAAGAGCAGGCCCCCGACGGAGGGCCTGCTCTTTTAGCAGATTGCTAGCCGGGGATACGTCACTATACTATCTTTTATTCTACGGATTTAGCGTGCGGCTGCGGGCACATGCGGAGACCGAAGGAATCATGCTGGTGGACGGCGTGCAGATGGTGAAGTTGTTGACCCTGTCCAATCATTCCTCTTGAAAACTACGCGCATTGTGTGTATAATCTGCTTAAAGGTAGGTTCATAGATGCGATACATCGAAATCGACCGCATTTTAAAAAAGCATGGTTGGCGTGTGGTACGAACCAAAGGCTCTCACAACCAATATCAAAGTGATGCGAGTGCTAAGACTTTAACCGTACCAAACCATCCCGGGGATATCCCTTTGTTTATTGTAAAGAATATCTTGAAAGCTGCCGGCATTAATTTCTGATCCTGCATTCGCAAAAAGGAGGTATTTTATATGCAGTTGGTTTACCCTGCGGTCTTTTATCCCGATCCGGATTCCTCCGCATACTGTGTTACCGTTCCCGACCTTCCGGGCTGTGCATCCGGCGGCAGTTCACTTGCTGAGGCGATTGCAATGGGTGAAGATGCCGCTTCCGGATGGATTCTAGGCGAAATAGAGGACGGGAAGCAGGTCCCGCCCGCAAGTCCGATGGAGGATATTCACCCCGACCCAGAGATCGGAGAGGGATTCGTCAGCCTTCTCTCCCTCGATATGGACGCATACGCTGCGAAGTACGGGAAGAAGTCGGTGCGCAAGAACCTCACGATCCCCGCGTGGCTCGACACGTTCGCCGCGCAGAAGCATCTCAATATCTCAAAAGTCCTGCAGGATGCGCTGACGGAACTCTATCAGAAAGAAGCCGCCGTGTGACACGCTAAAACGGGGCGACTGCACGTTAATTTGTGCAGTCGCCCCGTTTTCGTATGCCGAGATATATTTACCGTTTCATATTGATGAGTGTTTCGAGCATCTCGTCTGAGACCGTGATGATCTTCGAGTTCGACTGGAAGCCGCGCTGTGTGATGATCATGTCGGAGAACTGATCGGAGATGTCAACGTTCGACATCTCGAGTGAGGACGGCGTGATTTTTGCGCCGGCACTCTCAACAGTCTGCGCTTGAACGGTTTTCACATTGGAGTTGTTCGATTCCTGATAAAGATTTCCACCAAGTTTTGTAAGTCCCGAAGGATTTGCAAATTTGGCCACGGCTATCTGAGCCTCCGCTCTTCGAACACCATTGGTATAGGTGCCCGTAATCACGCCTGAGATATCAATGGACACGGATGCCAGCGTACCACTTGTATAGCCGTCTGCGGCAGCTTTAATCGTATCATACCCAGCATACTGAGTGAGCGGTGATTCAGAGTCGGCGAACTGAAGTGAAATTGTATTGTTTTGTCTAGCTCCATTGGGTACCGTATGCTCCGCTGTCAGCGTTACAGTTGCCGAACTGTTTGCAGTTAAAGACGGCGGTGGAACAGGCGTTGTCACATGACTGTCCGTATCCTGTGTAACGGGCTGTCTACCCCCAAGCACACCTGCACGCAATGTCCCGTCTTCGTCAAACGCAAGGGTTGTTGCCGCTATTGTGTGCTTCGTTTTCGAACCGTCTGTGTTGGTCACCTCAGGATTCCCTGACCGTACAATCCATGTGCTGGCACGCTTCGTAACGGAGTTTCCGTCCTTATCCTTATAGGTTACCGTCGTGGTGAGTGCTTTTTCCATAAAGACAACGCTCTCATGTTTTCTACCCAAAGTATCGTAATAAGTGAATGAAGTTACTTTCGGCATAGAACGCCCAATCGTATACGTACCGGATGTAACCGTCCGCTTCGTCCCGTCACTCAGGGTTAATGTGACCGGCTGCGCCTCGCTGGCGGTGATATACATCCCGTCAGTCGTACGCACATGCGTAGTCGGCGGCGTAGTGCTTGTATCTGAGAAAGAATACCCTGTAATCATGGGGGTATTGGAATCTAGGTTTTCTGAATAAGTCGCCTTCGTCGTAGCCTTCGGCGACATCATCTTGCCCGCCTCTACAACAATATTTTCCACCGCGCCTTCAGTGGATACTTTGCTGTGCTCCGTGGTCTTATTCATCCACCCCTGCACGTGAAGTCCGGAGCTCGGCAAGACATAATTTCCCTTCGCGTCAAACTCAAAGGCACCATTACGCGTGTAATAGGTCTGCTCTCCACGTTTCACAATAAACGTCGCATTACCACCGGAAAGAGCAAGATCCGTATTCTTCCCTGTTCCCTGCACAGAGCCGTCGCTAAAGACAGTATCTATACTGCCCACGCTCACGCCAAGACCAATCTGTTTGGGGTTCGTACCTCCAATGGTCGTCCCCGGACTTGCTGCACCCGACAGAGTTTGCGACAGCATATCTTCAAACGTGACGCGGCTTGACTTAAAGCCCGTCGTATTAACATTCGCGATGTTATTTCCGATGACATCCATTCGCGTCTGATGGGATTTCAGACCCGAGACACCCGAAAACATAGAACGCATCATAATGAATCAACCTTTCCTTTCTGCGGCACGCTGCCTCACGCATTCGGCAGCCGGGAGCCTCCCCGCGGGGTCCGGCTCAGAGAATTGCCGCGCTGTCAATGTTCGTAAAAATATTATCCTTCGCGTGCTCTCCGTCGAGCACGGTGATCACGGTACGCTTCGGCACGGCAAGCACGAACGCGGTATCGTTCATCAGGATCAGCGCCTGCCGCGCGCCCTTCTCCGCCATGCGGTCGACCATACCGTCGAGCCGTTCCAGCTCCTGCGGCGAGAGCGTAATCTCGCGCTCCTCCAGACGCCGCACGGCATGCCGCGAGAAATTCACGCGCCGCGCCGATGCCGCGAGCACCTCGTCGAAACTCGTATGCACATCGCCGTGTTCCTCCGTCTTTCCCTTCATATCCTCCGGCCTCCCTGCCGACAGTACACCGAGCGACTGCTGTACATTCATTGCTTTCACCATCTCGCCTCCTATCATTTTTACAACATAAATTATAACATGTTTTATCTTATATTTGTTGTATCGTAATTTTTTATTTTTAACATAAGTCATCGTATGTTTATTTTATTATTTGGTTTTTGAAATAACAAGAATATAGATGTTCTTACCATACTTTGTTTCACACTGCTCTCGTATGATGTAACAGAGGTGATATTATGGCAGAAAAATTGATTATCACGAAAAAGCCCCCGAAGGGCGAGGACGGCTATAAGATTTTTTCCATCCGCATCAAGGACGAACTCTACGACGGCATCGAAGAGCTCTCTACGAAAACCGAACGCTCACGCAACGAGCTCATCGGCATGCTTCTCGATTTCGCGCTGAAAAATGCGGAAGTCAGGACGGGGCGCTGACCGACAACCTGTTCGAATATAATTTTTATCACACACAAAAACGCCGCCGGCGAAGGAATGAACCTTCGCCGGCGGCGCCGTTTTATTTTTAACTTGTGATGCGGTAGATGTTAGGCAGAGTCGGCCCCGCTTCCCTGCAATTCCTCGACGTGCACGATTCGCGTGCATATCCGCTCGGCTAGATGTTCGTTGTGGGTGATCGCAAGCAGCGTCATATCGTGCGCCGCCGCTTCCCGAGAGATGACCGACCAAATCTGTGACTGCGTGATCGGATCGAGGCTCGCCGTAATCTCATCGGCAACAAGAACGCGTGTCGTCGGACACAGCGCCCGCAGGATCGAGAGGCGCTGCAGCTGTCCGCCGGAGAGTTCGTGCGGGAAGCGTGAAAGCCAACGTTCCTCCGCACCGATTGCGGTGAAGAGTTCGGCGGGAATATCCCACGCCTCGGAAAGCGTTTTCCCAAGTTTCCACCGCGGATCCATCGCTTTCTCCGGATGCTGGTAGACGAGCTGGATCGGACAGTATCCGCCCGTCGGGACCGGCTTTCCGTCCAGCGTGACCGTTCCGCTCTGCATCGGCAGATACCCCGCGAGCAGGAGCGCGAGCGTGCTTTTCCCATAGCCGCTCGGTCCAAGGAGCGCGACGCGTTCGCCGCGTGCGATCTCGAGCGAGACATGTTGGAGGACGGGCGGCATATCTGCACCATATCGATAGGATACATCCCGTATAGACAGCATGTTACGCACCTCCCGCCGCAGTCATCCGCCGCACTTCTTCCGCCGTATAGCAGGCAAAGCCGTTCTGCGGCAGCGCGCGATAGAGCGCACGCGTATACGGATGTGCGAGCGCCGTGCCGTCGCCGCGAAACGCCGCGGCCGGAACCATATCGACAGTACGCCCCTCATAAAATACGGCAACGGTATCGGCAACCTCCACCGCTAGGTCGATATCATGCGTGATCAGCAGCACGCCTTTGCCCGTGTCCGCGAGTTCGCGCAAGATCCGCAGCGCCGCGGCGGCGCTCCCGACATCCATGCCGGGCGTCGGTTCGTCGGCGATGATCAGCGCCGCATCCGTAATCACGGCGGTTGAAAAGAGCACGCGGCGCGCCATCCCGCCCGAAAGCTGGAACGGGTACAGATCGGCGACATGCGCGTCCAAATGCAGACGGCGCAGCGTCGCCTCCATATCCTCCTGCGATCCATGCAGCCCGCGTACCTGCGCCCCGACACGCATCAGCGGATCGAGATAGGTCACGGACTGGGGGATCAGCGCGAGCTCCCGTCCGCGCAGTTCTTTCTGCCGCGCCGCATCCAAGGGCGCGCCGCGGTAACGCATCTCCCCGGCCGTGACGGCATTGTAGGGCAGGATCCCCAGGACGGCATGGGCGAGCAGACTTTTGCCGGAACCGCTCGCACCGACGACGGCAATGATCTCGCCGCGATGCAGGCGCAGGCTGACGTCGTTGACCCCTGCCGACATCATGTGTGTCAGCGCATTCCGGTACATACGGAAGGATACCGACAAATGATCGACTTCCAAAAGCATCTCACCGGTCATATGCATCCCCCCTATTCCTGTCCGTGCTGCGGGTCAATCAGTTCGCGCAGCGCCGTACCCAGGCGGTCAAATACCAATACCACGACAAGCAGCAAAAATCCCGGGAAGAATGCCAGCCACCACATGCCGAGGGCAAGATAGCGCATGGATTCCGAAAGGATAATGCCGATCGCGGGCATATCGAGCGGCAGGCCGTAGCCGAGAAAGCTCACCGCCGCCTCATGCATGATCGCATGGGGAAAGAGCAGCACAAGCCCGATGATATACTGCGGCAGCACATGCGGCACAAAATGCCGCCGTGCCACGGCAAACCACGAATGCCCGTACCGGCGCGCCGCCATAATGTACGGCTCCGTGCGGAGCTGCATCACCTCGGCGCGGATCACACGGGTCAGGCGCGGCCAATGGGTCACAATGACGCCGATGGAGACCCCCGTGACGCCGCCGCCCAGCATAACCGAGATCATCAGGATCAAAAGAATATGCGGAATCCCCATGCAGAGATCCACGAGCCAGAGGACGAACTGATCCACCTTGCCCCCAAAGGCGGCGGACAGCGTTCCCAGGAGCAGCGCAATGCACGAACTGAAGAACGCCGCGCCGAACCCAATCTGCAGGCTGATCGACATGCCCTTGACCGAGCGGGCAAACATGTCCCGCCCCATATAGTCGGTGCCAAAGAGATGCGCCGGCGACGGCGCAAGGTTTTTCTGCCCGTAGTCTACCGCGTAAGCGCTTTCCGGCATTGTGACGCCGCAGAAGAACAGCCCCAGAATAAAGACTGCCGCGGCCACCGCAAAAATCAGATACCGCCGCCGCAGATTCAGCCCCTCTGCGGCGGGCAGTGCATGTTCCTTCATCATGGCGCCTCCCTCCCCTCACGCAGGCGGGGATCGGCGACGCCGTACAGGATGTTCGCAATGAGATTGCCCGCAAAGACGAATACGGCGCTGAAGATCGCGATGCCGAGCAGCAGCGAGAGGTCGCCGCGCAGTCCGGCGAGGGTCACCGTGCCGCCGAGACCGGGATAGGAAAACACCGTCTCCGCGAGGATCGCCCCGCCGAACAGCTCGTTGAACGAAGCGAACTGGAGCGTAATCGCCGGCAGAATGATATTGCGCAGCCCGTGCCGGCACACGCGCTGCCGGAGGGATTCGCCGCGCGCCTCGGCAAAGAGCATATAATTTGTGCCCATGACTTCGAGCAGCTTCTCCCGCGTCTGGAGCGTGATCGACGAGATCCCCGTCACGCTGAGCGTCAGCGCCGGCAGAACCAAATGCCGGATCTGATCCGCCATCGTCACTTCCTCGTGCAGTTTCCCGATGGGCGCCGCAAGCGCGAGCGGGAACCACTGCAGCTGCACCGAGAAAATCATCAGAAAGAGCAGCCCGAGCCAAAAGATCGGCACGGACACACAGAGCAGGGAAAATCCTTGAATCGCCTTGTCGAGCGCGCTGTCCTTGTACATCCCGGCCAACACGCCGAGCACGAAGCCGATGATGCCCGAGAGCGCCCACGCCGTCATCATGAGGAGCAGCGTCAGACGAAACTTCTCCCCGATGACCTCGAGCACAGGCGCCCGATAGATGAAGGACATGCCGAAATCCCCGTGCAGGATGTGCCCGCCCCACAGAAGGAAGCGGTCGAGCGGAGGCCGGTCAAAGCCCCAATACGCCGCGACCAGCGCATGCTGCTCCGCCGACGCAGTCTTGTTCGCGAAGTACGCGTCAATCGGGTCGATCGGCGAATTTGCAAGCAATATAAAGCTGACGATACTGACGGCGGCCAGCAGAAGGACCAGCCGCAGTGTGCTGCGCCCAAAGGCGCGTGCCATACGTTCCGTCATATGCTTACTTCCACTGCCATTCGTCGAGGTTGGCGAGGATGCCCATGCCCTGTCCGCGTTCGCCTACCCGCAGCTTGCCGATATCCAAACGGTCATTGACAAAATACGGCACCTGCACCGTCGCGATCCAAAGATACGGGAGATCGACCTTCGGCCCCGTCACGCCGTCCCACTGCGCCGCCTTAAACTCGCGCAGCGCCTCTTCGTTCGACGTTGCCGCCATCGCCTTGTCGATATGCATATCGACCGTCGGGTTATGATAAACTGCCGGATTGTTGATGACATTGACGCCGATCTGGGACGAGTGGAAGTAGTTGTAGAGCGCCTGCGGCGTGTAGTCGCCGAACGCCCACGTCGTCGGGATATTGCGCGCCGCCTTGCGTGCCTCCGACCACGGCGTCGACTTCGCGACGATGTTGATGCCGAGTTTTTTCGCATCGTCTGCGAGCGCGACCGCCGTATTGTACCGCTGCAGGTCGTTCGCGCGCCCGTTGATGACGAACTCCGCCTTTACGCCGTTCTTCTCGCGGATGCCGTCGCCGTCCGTGTCCTTCCAGCCCGCGTCCTCGAGAATCTGTTTCGCCTCGTCCACGCGGTTGTCCGGCTCCTGCAGATCGTTGTTCGCCCACGCCAGCGCCTCGGCAAAGTTCATCGTCGGTTTTGCAAATCCGCCGAGCCCGTTCTCGATGATCGTCCTGCGGTCGATGCCGATGTTCAGCGCACGGCGGATCGCCGGATCGCTCGTGACATTGTTGCCGATGAGCGCGCCGTTTTCCTCATGCTCCGGCACCTGCGGCAGGTTGATGCAGAAGCTGTCGATCGAGTCCATGAGCACCAGCTTCATGTTCGGCACAGTCGCGCCCGCGAATTCGGGCGGGGCAAAGATCAGATCCACCTGCCCCGACTGCGCGGCCGCGAGCACCGCGTCGTCGCCGAGGTTCAGCACCGTGACCTTCTTCAGCTTCGGCTTGTCTCCATAGTAATACTCGTTCGGCTCCATGATGAGCTGTTGTTCCTTTTGGAACGAGACCACCTTCCACGGTCCGCTGCCGACCGGCGCCGCCGCATAGCCTTCCTTGTAGGCATGTTTCGGCACGATGCCGAGGCTCGCCGCCGTCTCGAGGAACACCGACCACGGCTTCGTCAGCGTGAACTCCACCTGCGTCGGCGAAAGCGCACGCGCCGACGCCAGCGCCGTCAGATCGACCGCGCCGCCGGCAGCCTTTGCCGTCTCATAGGTAAAGACGACGTCCTCCGCCGTCACCGGCTGTCCGTCCGAGAACTTCGCGTCGTTGCGCAGGGTAAATACATACTGCATCCCGTCGGGCGACTGTTTGACATCCGTCGCGAGATCTTTGACGAGGTTGTTGTCCGCATCGTGCCCCATGAGCGCGCTGTGGAACGGATCCGGCCCCCAGAGGCCCCAGCCCGCCGTCGGGTCAAAGCCCTCGCCGACCATATATTTGCCGACCGAGATCACGATCTCCCCTTTGTCGGCGCGCTCGTTCTTCGGCTGCTCCGTCCCTGTGCAACCGACCGCAAGCAGCATCATTGCCGCGATCAAACACGTACAAAGTTTTTTCATCGATAAATCCTTTCTTCAAATCCTATGAATTTTACGTCTCTCGGCGTCGAAAGCTGACTCCCCCCCTTTGCGCGACTTATATTGGGCACACCTTCGACATTGCTCTATCTTTTTCGGTTTCATCTTCCATATCATTGTAACAGGTTTCGAAAAGACGTCAATCGTTGAAAATGAAAATCTATTATTTTCTCTTTTACGCTTTCTATTTTGCACGCTCATCTGTTCTATGATATAATGATGAAAATATTTCTCTCTCCGTGCAAAGGAGCACACATGGCGACGAACGACACGAAAAATGCCGCGCAGATTCTCGCGACGACGTCCCTCGCGGAAGGGATGAACGAGGAGGATCTTGAGGATCTGCTCGCCTCTGCGGAAGTTGCGCTGCGCACCTATCCGAAGGGTGCGATGATCTTCCACGACGGCGATATGCCCCGTTCGCTTTACATTCTGCTCGAGGGCGAGGTGCATATCCTCAAGGACACCTATTCCGGACGCCGGATCTTCATCTCCGAGATCGACCGGCCGGGCGATATGTTCGGCGAGGTCTACGAGGTGCTGCGCCGCCCCTACGACATGTATGTCCGTGCCGTAACGAAGGTGAGCCTGCTCGAAGTGTCGAGCCGTCTCTTCACCCTCGATGTCGGCACGGCGCCGCACCGCAGCGCGCTCATCGTCCAGCGCAATCTCATGAAAATCTTTGCGGGCAAAGCATACGCGATGCATACCAAACTCAAAATCCTCGCAAGCGGCACGCTGCGCGAAAAGATTGTGCGCTATCTCTTCCCCCATGTCGACGCGGACGGCAGCGTCACGCTCACGGCCAGCCGCGAGTTTATCGCCGCATACCTCGCCGTCAGCCGCCCGTCCCTCTCGCGCGAACTGAGCGCCATGCAGCGCGAGGGCATCATCGAGGCAACGGGGCGCAATATCCGCGTACTCGACATGGACGTATTCGAATCGTATTTGTGACATAAAAAGACGACTGCATCGACGTATTTTCACGTCGGTACAGTCGTTTTTTATTGGTTCAATCATATGGGGCTGCTATGCGCCAAAATCCCCCATCATACCGTAACCTGAGTGACGTGGAAGTTTGGATGCAGAGCAAGGAATAACGAGAATGCGAGCGACGGCGTAGTAAATTCCTAGCGAAGCATTTGATGTTATGACAACGCTGTGCGCAAAGATCACATTCCATCCGTAACCTGAGTGACGCGGAAGTTTGGATGCAGAGCAAGGAATTGAGGCGAACGCGAGGAAGGCGTAGCCAAAAACCTACGTCGACGAAGCGTTCGACGAAAATGACACAGCTATGCGCCAAAATCCCGCGTCACGTCTCAACGAGCGCCGCAAGTACCTGTCATTTCACGACACTCCTCGTCTTTGTTCGTCATGCCGAGCTCGCGCAGGAGTTCCATATCCTCGGCAATGGTCGTGCCCGAGGTGGTGAGCATGTTGCCCGTGATGGATGCCGACGCGCCCGCGTGGAACGCTGTGGCGCCGTTCTCCGGCAGAAGTTTGCGCCCCGCGCCGAGGCGGATGTTCGCCGTCGGATTGATAAAGCGGAAGATCGCAATGGTGCGCAGGATGTCGTCGCCCGAGAGCGGCGCAAGGTGCTCGAGCGCCGTGCCCGGAATCGCCATCAGCGAGTTGATGGGAATGGACTCAATGCCGAGTTCCTGGAGCGCAAACGCCATCTCGAAGCGGTCGTCCCACGTCTCCCCCATGCCGATGATCCCGCCGGAGCAGACGCAGAGACCCTCCGCCTGCGCGTCCTTGATCGTGCGGATGCGGTCGGCATAAGTGTGCGTCGTGCAGATCTCGGGAAAGAAACGCTCCGAAGTCTCGATGTTGTGATGATAGCTCGTTACGCCGATTTCACGCAGGCGCCGCAGCTGCACGCGCGAGAGCAGGCCGTGGGACGCGCAGAGATCAATCGACAGCGTCCGCTTAATCTCCTGATAGGTGGCAATCGCCTGCTCAAACTCCTTGCCGCTGAGCGCGCCGCCCGAGGTGACGATGGAGAAACGGTTCGCGCCTGCGTTCTGATTTGCCTTTGCGTGGGCGATAATCTCTTTCTGCGGAAGAAAACTATATGTGTCGACCCCCGTCTTGTGGCACGCCGCCTGTGCGCAGTATTTGCAGTTCTCGCCGCAGCGTCCGCTGCGCCCGTTCACGATCGTGCACAGATCGATGTGGTTGCCGCAGTACTGCCGCTGCAGTCGGTACGCCCCCTCCTGCAGTTCCTCAAGCGGCGCTTCGAGGAATTGTTCCCTGTCGTCATCGCGCCCGAGGCGATACCCCGCGATGATTTTCTGCGTGAGTTCTGCAATGTGTCCTTTGCGCATACAAAAATCCCTGCCTTATCATAAACATTTTTTATCTCGTTTATTATAAAGCAGGAATCGTATTCCGTCAACTAAATATTAGTTTACCGTTTACTTTTAACTTTCTTCGAGCAGCCCTCGCAGTTCCGCTTTCACAGGCTCCGCATGGACGCAGACCTCGCCGATAAAATCCGCAAGGTAATCGGAAAAAATTCCCTCACGCACACAGAGTTCGCGCAGCGCCGCAATACTCTCAGCCGGAGCGACGCCGTATTCGATACGGTGCAGGAGACGCGCGAGTTCCCGCCGGGTCTCGGCGGAGAAGAACGTCTTCAGATTTGCGGCGGCAGCCGTGCTGCGATCCGCCCGCACGAGCCATGTGCGCGTCGAGAGATCGTCGTTGAAGTTCGCAAATCCCTCCCGCGCCCATGCCGCACCGGCACCAGGATCGTCGTCCCGGTCGCCGGGCGTAAAGTAAATCTCCTTATAGAGCGCGTCGTTCAGCAGCCGCACGATCTCCGGCTTCGCGTAAAGGCGACGCTCTCCCCGCACGGGGAACTCTCCCGCGCGCAGCAGCTCGAGCACACGGTGATAACGCACATTCGGGTATGCGGTGTAAAGCGTCCCCGTCTCCTTGAGCCTGCGGTTCAGCGCCGCCAGCACATCATAAGGTTCGTAGGCAAACTCGAGCACAAACTCTGCGACAATCCGATCGAACATCTCCTCCGGGAACGGCAGCGGTTCTCTCTGCCAGTCCATCACGTGCCAACGAACGTCGAGCGCCGCCGCCGCTTCATGTTCCGCCACTTCCGCATAGGGCGTCACGGCGTGGATCTCCGCATTCGGATAAAGCGCCTGCAGGTGCACGAGCTGCTCCGAACCGTCGATAACGAGGATCGTCAGCGGCTCCGGACTTTCCGTGAGGAGGTCAATCAGCCGCGTCTTCACAGCGCAAAGTCTCCGCGTGCCGCCCAGAACCGTGCAATCGTCTCCTCCGCCGCGCGCAGATATGCCGTCTCATCCGTCAGCGGAGACGTCTCGACCGCGGCCCGCAGCGCCGCACGCCCCGCGCGCATCTCGTCGATGCGCGCGGCAAGGTTGACGGCGATCTCTTCATACGCGCGCTCGTCCGCGCCGATCCACTCCGGATGCCCCGCCGCCGTGAGGACGCTCGCGCCGAGACGGGACGCATGCGTCTCCCCGCGCAGGGAGACGACGGGCACGCCCATATAGAGCGCCGTCGCCGTGGACGCCCCGCCCGCATAGGGGAACGTGTCGAGCGCGATGTCGATGTCGCCGTAATCCGCAAGGTAGTCCTTCTTCCCGTGCCGGACGAAGATACGCTTCATCGGCAGTTTCATCCCGTCGAGCATCTCGAGGATCGTCGTCACACGCAGGGGGCTGTCCACCGCGTCTTGGAGGACGAGCCGCGATTTCGGCACCTTCTTGAGGATACGCGCCCAGACGGCGAGCACGGACTCGTTGATCTTCATAAAATTCTGCAGCACGCCGAAGGTCACAGGTTCACCCTCCGGGCGTTCAGCGATCGGCGCCGCGCGCATGACGTCCGTCGGCGCCATAACGAACGCATGCGGCAGGCGCAGCAGTTCTTCGCTGTAAAATTCCTCCGTCCCCGCGGGCGAGAGCACATCGTCCGTGAGGAAACCGTCCACAAAGGGCACGCCCGTCGTCGCGAACCAGCCGATGCCCGAGATCTGTACGGGCGCGGGACGGCGCGCAAGCACCATGAGCGTCATGCCGCCCTCCGTATGCCCGCCGAGATCGACGAGCACATCGATCTCATCCGCGCGGATACGCTCCGCCTGTTCCTCGATGGAGATATTTTCAAGCGACGCACAGCGGATATCGGTGCGCAGCGCCTCGGTGAAATCGTCCGCCCGATCGCTGAGCGCGTAGGCGTAAACGTCGTATTTCTCCCGCAGCCCGCGCATCAGTCCTGCGTAAAAGAGCGACGAGGACGAGTCGAGAAAATGCGGCGCGATGAAACCGATGCGCAGACGTTCATGCTGCACGTTCTCCCGCGGCGCGAGCGGCTCCTCGCGGCGATAGAGCGTCGCATACATATCGAACTGCGCCTTGAGTTCCTTGGTCGTGAGATTCGGAACCGCGTGGCAGAGGTAGAGATAGTTGGAGAAGTGTTCGCGCTGACTGCGCAGGAATTTATCCTCCGTCGCCGCCTCGAAGTACGAAGCGAGCGCGCCCTCCGTATCGGCGAGCGCCCCGCAGCACGCGCCCATCATCTCCGAGAAGCGCCATTGCTCGTCGTCGGGAATCTCGTTGTTGCGGCGCATGTGCAGGATCGCTTCAATCGCCTCGTAGATGTAGCCCGTATGAATATCCTCGCGGATCGCGCTGTAATCCTCCATCCAACTCATTGCTCTGCGTTCCTTTCTAATCTAAAATATGCGATTTCGGGCGGACATCCGATGCGCAGCGGGAACCAGCTGCCGTTGCCCGTATGGACATAGCCGTAATTATCCCCGATGCGCACCATCCCGCGCGTGTATTTGAATACCGGGAAAAGCGGCCGGCCGAAGACGCCGAACTGGCTGCCGTGGGTATGCCCTGTCAGCGTCAGCGGGACCCGGCCGTCGGCTGCCGCGTCGTCGATGAACTCGGGATGATGAGCGAGCAGGACGGTCAAGGCATCCGCGGGCACCTCCGACATCGCCGCCGCAAAAAACGCCTCTTTTTGCAGGTAAAAGTCGTTGCCGCGCCCAAACGGGTAATCAACGCCCGCGATATAGACGCCGCGCCCCGGCACCTGTGCCGCACTGTTCAGGACAACACGGACGCGCCCCTCATGCGCCATACGGTCGACGATGCGACGCCCGTCGTGGTAGTATTCATGGTTGCCAATACAGTACCAGATGCCGTCGGGATAGTCCGCCGCATGCGCGGCAAGCACCTCTGCCGCCGCCTCGTTCTGCCGCTCGTCGTCAAAGATGTCGCCCGTCACCGCAAGGAGATCCGCGCCGCTCGCTCCCACCTCCGTAAGAAGCGCCTCGAAATCCGCTACGGAAAAATACGGTCCGAGATGCACGTCGCTGATCTGCGCAACGACCATCCCCTCCGCCTCATGCGGCAGCCGCGGTACGGGGATCGTATAGTCGCTACGCACGGTATGCCGGCGCTCGAAGAACGCGCCGTAGCCGCCGAGCAGCAGCCCCGCGGCAGGATAGGCGGCGGCGCCCGCAAGCAGGCGCCGCCGCGCGGGATCATACGGCGCGGAGAGCATCCTGCGGCGCAGATAACGCAGAGCAGCCGCACAGGCAGTAACCAAAAGCGTAATGATCTGCGCCACAAAGAGAAGCATGACGAGCAGCGCGGTCGCCGCGCCCCATCCGTGCATGAACGCGCTGCGGATAAAGAGCAGCAGGCTGCCGATACCGACAATATCAAACGCGGCGATGGCAATGCGCGCAAAGAACAGCCGGCGTCCCTGTGCGAGATAACGGAGGAAGTACAGCGATGCGCCGAGGATAAGTCCTACCGCACCGACGAGGATAAGCGTGAAGACGAGCAAGGGCAGCCCCCTTTTCTACGCCGTATCAGATGCCGGTCAGCACCGACACGAGCGGAATCGTCGCCACCGAAATCATCGTCGAGAGCGCGATGATCTCCGTCATGAGCGGATAGGCGACTTTGTTGTAGAGCAGCGCGACCATCGCGACCATCCCGCCCGTCGGCGCCGCAACGATGACAAGGCTGCACCCGAGAATATACGGATTCGTGACGAACATTTTCATGACGATGAGCAGCGGAATCGGGAGTACGACCGCTTTCAAAAAGGTATAGAGAAGCAGTTTCCGATCCGTCAGCATATGGCGCACATGGATATCCCTCAGCGAGGCGCCGATCATCATCATGGCGAGCGGCGCCGTGAGCGCGCCGATCATCGTAAACGCCTGCATGATCAGCGGATTCGTCGGAACCTCGGCGAAGTAGATCACGCAGGCGATCAAGGACGCGACGATGCCGGGGTTGATCAGCATGCGGATCAGATCCGCGCCGCGCCGCTTGTGGATGCTGATGGACGAGACGCCGTAGATGAAGAAGAGCAGGTTCACGGGGATGAAGAACAGCGTCATGTAAACGACGGCCTGATCCCCGTAGACCCCCTGCACGAGCGGCAGCCCCATAAAGAGCGAGTTGTTGAACCAAAACGAGAGGTTGACCGCGCCGCGCAGGCGCCCGCGGAAGCGCAGGATCAGCGGCAGCAGGAACCCGACGGCGCACATCATGCCGAGCAGCAGCCCATATGCCGTATAGGTCTCGACAACCTGTATGAGCTCCATGTGTTCCTCCGCGTGCATCGCGGCGGAGATGATCAGGCAGGGGCACGCGATGTTGACAATCAGCGAGGAAAACTGCTCCTGATTGTTCGGGATGATGATGTCGTACCGCCGCGCAAGCGCGCCCGCAAAGATCATCAGAAAGAAAACGACCATCTGGCCTAAAATGAGCATCTTAACATTACCCTCTTTTTCAGTTCTCAGTTCCTATTTTTTATCTTTTATATTTTTCTTCCAAAAGGGGCTTTAGGAATTGCCCCGTGTAGGATCCTTTGACTTTCACAAGCTGTTCGGGCGTCCCCTTCGCGACGACCGTGCCTCCCCGCACGCCGCCCTCGGGGCCGAGATCGATCACATAATCCGCCGCCTTGATCACGTCGAGGTTGTGCTCGATCACGACGACCGTATCCCCGCCGTCGACGAGCCGCTGCAAAATGACGAGCAGCTTGTGGATATCGGCCGCGTGCAGCCCCGTCGTCGGCTCGTCGAGGATGTAGAGCGTCTTGCCCGTGCTGCGCTTCGAAAGTTCCGTCGCGAGTTTGACGCGCTGCGCCTCGCCGCCCGAGAGCGTCGTCGCGGGCTGACCGAGGCGGATGTAGCCGAGACCGACGTCGCGGATAATCTCGAGTTTGCGCGCGATGCGCGGCACATTCCGGAAAAAGTCCACGGCCTCCTCGATCGTCATATCGAGCACTTCGGCGATGGTCTTTCCTTTATAATGCACCTCCAGCGTCTCGCGGTTGTAGCGCGCGCCCTTGCAGACCTCGCACGGGACGTAGACGTCCGGAAGGAACTGCATCTCGATCTTGAGGATGCCGTCGCCGCGGCACGCCTCGCAGCGCCCGCCCTTGACGTTGAAGCTGAACCGCCCCGCCTTGTAGCCGCGCATGCGCGACTCGGAGACTTGACTGAACAGCTCGCGGATCGCGTCGAACACGCCCGTATAGGTCGCGGGATTCGAGCGCGGCGTGCGCCCGATCGGCTGCTGGTCGATGTTGATGACCTTGTCGATGTGTTCGAGCCCCTTGATTTTTTTATGCCTGCCGGGTTTTCCCTTCGCGCGGTAGAGCCGCGAGGCGACGCCGCGGTAGAGGATCTCGTTGACGAGCGTGGATTTTCCCGAGCCGGAGACGCCCGTGACGAGCGTCAGCGTGCCGAGCGGGAACTTCACGTTGATATTCTTGAGGTTGTTCTCCTGCGCACCGACGATCTCGAGCGCGTTCCCGTTCCCCTTGCGCCGCGTCTCCGGCACGGGAATGAACTTTTTCCGTGCGAGGTACGCGCCCGTCACGGAGGCGGGCACCTTCATGATCTCCTCGGCCGTCCCCTCGGCGACGACCTCGCCGCCGTGCTCGCCCGCGCCGGGTCCGATGTCGATGATGTGGTCGGCGGCGTACATCGTATCCTCGTCGTGCTCGACGACGATGAGCGTGTTGCCGAGGTCGCGCAGGTGCCGGAGCGTCGCGAGCAGACGGTTGTTGTCGCGCTGGTGCAGGCCGATGCTCGGCTCGTCGAGGATGTAGAGCACGCCCATCAGGCCCGAGCCGATCTGCGTGGCGAGCCGGATGCGCTGCGCCTCGCCGCCCGAGAGCGTCCCCGCCGCACGCGAGAGCGTCAGATAGTCGAGCCCCACGTCGAGCAGGAAATGCAGGCGCGCGTGGATTTCCTTGAGAATCTCCACGGCAATCTTCGCCTCACGCGGGCTGAAGTCATGTTCAGCCTCTGTAAGGAACGCGTCCGCCTCGCGGATGGTCAGCGCCGTGAGCTGCGCGATATTCTTCCCGCCGACGGTGACCGCAAGCGTCTCGGGCTTCAGGCGCGCACCGCGGCACGCCGTACACGGCGTATCCGTCATGTAGTCCTCGTAGCTCTCGCGCATCTCCTCGGAGTCCGTCTCGCGGTAGCGGCGCGCGAGCGCGGGCAGGACGCCCTCAAAGGGGACGTTGTATTCCTTCTCTTCGCCGAACATGTTGACGTAGCGGAAGGAGACGTATTCGTCGGGCGCGCCGTGGAGCAGGAGGTGCCGGGTCTTCTTATCCATGCGGTTCCACTGCGTATGCACATCGTAGTCATGCGCCTCTAGGAGTGCGGCGATGGCGCGCATGCTGTAGGAGTTCGGGTTCTTCGAGAGCGGCGCAAAGACGCCGTCCGCAACGCTGAGCGTCGGGTCGGGCAGGACGAGTTCGGGGTCGAACTCCTTGTGGCTGCCGAGTCCCGTACAGACGGGACAGGCGCCGAACGGACTGTTGAACGAAAACATGCGCGGCGCGATCTCGGGCAGCGAGATGCCGCAGTCCACGCAGGCGAAGTTCTCGCTGAACATGAGGAGTTCGCCGTCCACGATCTGCACATAGACGACGCCGCCGCCCACGCGCAGGGCTGTCTCGAGGGAGTCCGTCAGACGGCTCTCCATGCCTGCCCGCACGACGAGGCGGTCGACGACGACCTCGATCGTGTGCTTTTTCTGTTTTTCGAGCGCGATCTCCTCGCCGAGGTCGCGCACCTCCCCGTCGATGCGGACGCGCACATAGCCGTCGCGGCGGATCTGGTCGAGGATCTTGCGGTGCTCGCCCTTTTTCTCGCGCACAAGCTGCGCCATGATGAGCAGCTTCGTCCCCTCGGGCAGCGTCTTGATCTGATCCACCATCTGATCCACGCTCTGTTGTGTAATAGGTTTGCCGCAGTTCGGGCAGTGCGGACGCCCCACGCGCGCGTAGAGCAGACGCAGGTAGTCGTAGATCTCCGTGACCGTGCCGACCGTCGAGCGCGGGTTGTGGCTCGTCGTCTTCTGGTCGATCGAAATTGCGGGCGATAATCCCTCAATATTGTCCACGTCGGGCTTGTCCATCTGTCCGAGAAACTGCCGCGCATAGGCGGACAGCGACTCGACGTAGCGGCGCTGTCCCTCCGCGTAGATGGTATCGAACGCGAGCGAGGACTTCCCCGAGCCGGAGAGCCCCGTCACGACGACGAGTTTGTCTCGCGGGATTTCAACGTTGATATTCTTGAGGTTGTGGGCGCGCGCCCCTTCTATTTTAATGCAGTCGTTCATATTCTCCCCTATTTTTTCTTTGGAAGTTCGCCCTCCAGTTCGACAATCATATCGCGCAGCTCCGCCGCCCGTTCAAACTCAAGTGCGCGCGAAGCCTGCCGCATTTCGCTCAGGAGGCTTTTGACGAGATTCTCCCGCTCCTTCTTGCCGAGTTTCTTCTTTTTCCCGTCCTTTTTCCCATAGGGCGCGGCCCCCTCGGCCGCGACCAGCGTCATCTCGATGAGCGGGACGACGGGTTTGACGATGGTTCTCGGCACGATGCCGTGTTCTTTATTGTAGGTTTCCTGTATCTCGCGGCGGCGCTCAGTCTCGTCGATGGCACGCTGCATGGAGCCGGTGACGACGTCGCCGTACATGATGACATGCCCCGCCACATTGCGCGCGGCGCGTCCGATGGTCTGGATGAGCGATGTGTCGGAGCGCAGGAACCCCTCTTTGTCCGCGTCGAGGATCGCGATGAGCGAGACCTCTGGCATATCGAGCCCCTCGCGCAGCAGGTTGATGCCGACGAGGACGTCGAACTCGCCCGCGCGCAGGTCGTGAATGATCTCCGCGCGCTCGATGGTCGCGATATCGGAGTGGAGATAGCGCACCTTCACCCCCGCCTCGCGCAGGTAGTCCGTCAAATGCTCCGCCATGCGCTTCGTCAGCGTCGTAACGAGCACGCGCTCATTGCGCTCGACACGCAGGCGAATCTCGGCGAGCAGATCGTCGATCTGCCCGTCGAGCGGGCGCACCTCGACGACGGGGTCGAGCAGCCCCGTCGGACGGATGATCTGCTGCGTCACCTGCTGTGCCTGCTGCATCTCGTATTTCCCGGGCGTCGCCGAGACGTAGACGATCTGATTCACGCGCGCGGCGAACTCGTCGAACGTCAACGGGCGGTTGTCAAACGCCGACGGCAAGCGGAACCCGTTGTCCACGAGCGAAATTTTCCGGCTGCGGTCGCCGCCGTACATCGCGTGAATCTGCGGCAAGGTCACATGGGACTCGTCGATCATGATGAGGAAGTCCTCGGGGAAGTAGTCGAGCAGTGTGTACGGCGTCTCCCCCGCCTTGCGGTGCGTCAAGTGGCGCGAATAGTTTTCGATGCCCGCGCAGTAGCCCATCTCCTGCATCATCTCGAGGTCGTAGTTCGTCCGCTGCTCGAGCCGCTGCGCCTCGAGGAGTTTCCCCTCGCCCTTGAGCAGGACAAGCTGCTCTTCAAGCTCCGTGCGGATGTCCGCCATCGCGATCTTCATATCCTCGTCTTCGGTGACGTAATGAGACGCCGGAAAAACCATCGAATGCAGACGCTCGCCGTAGACTTCGCCCGAGACGACATCGAACTCGATGATGCGCTCCACCTCGTCGCCGAACATCTCAATCCGCACGCCGCGGTTGTTGTACCCTGCGGGAAAAATCTCAACGACGTCGCCGCGCACGCGGAACCGGCCGCGCTCAAAGGCGATGTCGTTGCGCTCGTAGCGGATGGAGACGAGCTTTTGCAGAATCTCCTCGCGCGGAATCGTCTGTCCCTTATGCACCGAGAGCACCATCTCGTGATAGCTCTCCGGCGAGCCGAGACCGTAGATGCAGGACACGCTCGCCACGATAATGACGTCGCGCCGCTCGAACAGCGAGCAGGTCGCGGAATGCCGCAGCTCGTCGATCTCGTCGTTGATGGACGCGTCCTTCTCGATGTAGGTGTCCGTCTGCGCAATGTATGCCTCGGGCTGGTAGTAGTCGTAGTAGCTGACAAAGTAGCCGACGTAGTTGTCCGGAAAGAACGACTTGAACTCGCTCGCGAGCTGCGCCGCGAGCGTCTTGTTGTGCGCGATGACGAGCGTCGGCCGCTGGACGCGCTCGATGACCTTCGCCATCGTGTAGGTCTTGCCCGTCCCCGTCGCGCCGAGCAGCACCTGCGCCGTCTGCCCGTTCTCGATGCCGCCCGCAAGATCCGCGATCGCGCGCGGCTGATCCCCCATCGGTTCAAAGGGCGCGACGACCTTGAACGGGATCTCCCCGCCAAAATGCATCGTATTGAGTTTCGGAACCGTCGCCATCGGCCGCCCTCCTTTACCGTTCTTTGCAAAAAATCATTGCTCCATTATAGCGCATTCCTCTGAAATAGCAAGTCAAAGAAAAAGCACCCCGCAGGGTGCCTTTCGCATACGTTCTTTAGAGACTGTCGACCTCTGCCGCCGTCAAGATCTCGACGACCGTAAGATCCTTGACCGTATTGAGATCGAGGAAGCCGCCGTCTACAAGCTGGACGACAGGCATTGCCGTAACGCGCGACTCGTCGATGTACACAATGCGGCCGGCCGTTCCGTCGGAGAGGCGTATCCAACAGCCGTTGAGCGCGGCGTTCAGCTTGCGCATGAAGAGGACGGCGTATTCCGAATCGAGCCTGCCGTCGAGCACTTCGGCGTAAAGAATCTTAAAGACCTCGAAGGGCGAGCGTTTCTGCGCATAGGCACGACTCGAGGCCATCGCGTCGTAACTGTCGAGTACGGCGAGCACGCGGCCAAACGTCGAAATCTGTGCCCCTTCCAATCCCGAAGGGTACCCCGAACCGTCGCTGCGCTCATGATGCTGAATAATGCCGTTCATGAGGTCCGACCTTCCCGCAAGCGGACTGCCCTCAACAAGCTTAAAGCTGTCCACGACGTGGTTCTTCATCAGATCGAACTCTTCCTCGGTAAGTTTCCCCTTCTTATCCAAAATATCTTTTGGAATGAACTGTTTGCCGATATCGAGGAAGAGTCCCGCGAGCACAAGGTTCTGGCGGTCGATCCCCGAAAGATTCATCCACTTCGCCATGAGACCGCAGAGGATGGCGAGATGCACGCAGTGATGCAGGTTGTAGTCGCCCTCTTGATCCATACTGTAAATCATGGAAACGGCCGTCGCGCCTTCTTTATAAAGATCCCGGAGGCGCGGACTCGCCATCACCGGCTGGAGGATATCCATATTGAGTCTGCCGGTGTCCGCCGCATCTAAGAAGAGTTTTTTCATTTCTCCATAGACAAACTTATAGTCCTCTTCATACTTTTCGTCTATGACCGCATCGCGTTCCGGCAGCGCGGTAATGTGGAACCCTGCCGGAGCATCCGGCTCTTCGCGCTTCTTTTTGACCTCTTTTTCCTTTTGGACCGCTGCAAGGATACTGTCCTCATCGACGTAGACCGATGCGACTTCCTTTTCCTTAAGCAGATTGATCATCCCGCGGTCGAGGACGGTCCCCCCCTCGATGAGAACGGCATCGGTCTCCCCCTCGTACACCGTACGCCCGACGATCATATCCGGCAAAAGACTCCGGACGGCAAACGCTTTTAACATGATGGCTCTCCCTTTCTCTCCCTCTTGCCTGCGGCAAAAACTTCCCTTTTATTTCACAACGATGTTCACGAGCTTCTTCGGCACGCAAACAACCTTAACGACCGTCTTGCCCGCGGTCAGTTCCTTTGCCCGCGGCAGATCCATAACGATGCGCTCCATCGACGCCCTGTCAAGATCGGCCGCAATCTTCACGCGGTCGCGCACCTTCCCGTTGATCTGCAGCACCACCTCGATCTCATCTTGTACCAGCGCCTTTTCATCGTACTTCGGCCAATCCTGCGCATGGACGCTCCCCGTAAAGAGCCGCGACCAGAGTTCCTCCGCGATGTGCGGCGCAAACGGAGCCAGCATACGCACGAGAGCGGATGCCGTCTCCCGCGCAAGGTCTGGGCGGAGCGGACGCTCTTGGAACGCGTAGAAGGCATTCACGAGCTCCATAATCGAGGAGATCGCCGTGTTGAACATAAAGCGGTCGCGCACATCCTCCGTGACCTTTTTGATCGTGTTGTGCAGCACACGCCTCAGTTCCGTTTCCTCGGCGCTGAGCCCGGAGACGTCGTACGACGCGTCGGATGCCATCTTGATCATATCTTCGAACTGCCCGAGGATACGCCAGACGCGGCCGAGGAAACGGAACGCCCCCTCGACTCCCTGATCGCTCCAGTCAAGGTCGCGCTCCATCGGCGCCGCGAATAGGATGAAGAGACGCGCCGTATCCGCGCCGTAGCGGTCGATAATCTCCTCGGGCGAGACGACGTTGCCGAGGGACTTCGACATCTTCGCGCCGTCCTTGATGACCATCCCCTGTGTCAGGAGATTCGTGAACGGCTCGTCGAAATCGAGCATCCCCGCGTCGCGCAGCACCTTCGTAAAGAAGCGCGCGTATAGCAGATGCAGAATCGCGTGTTCGATGCCCCCGATGTACTGATCGACGGGCGCCCAGTAGTTCACCTTGTCCCGGTCAAACGGCCGCTCCGTATTGTGCGGATCCGCATAGCGGTAATAGTACCACGAGGAGCAGATGAACGTATCCATGGTGTCCGTCTCGCGCGTCGCCGCACCGCCGCATTTCGGACAGGCGCAGTGCAGGAAACGTTCGCTGCTCGAGAGCGGCGACACCGCGCCCTGCGCGAACGACACATCCTCGGGCAGCCGTACGGGAAGTTCTTCGTCCGGAACGAGCACCTCGCCGCACCGCGGACAGTTGACGATCGGGATCGGCGCTCCCCAGTAGCGCTGCCGCGAGATCAGCCAGTCGCGCAGACGATAGTTGACGCGGCGCTTGCCGAACCCCCGCGCCTCGGCCTCGTCCATGATCGCCGCCATCGCCGCGTGCATTTCCATCCCCGTGAACCGGCCAGAGTTGACGAGCACGCCGTCCTTCTCGACATAAGCCTCGGTCATCCCTTCGAGGCGGAGTTCCCGGTTCTTCGGCTGGAGCGTCAGAATCTTGCGGATGCCGTACTTTTCGGCAAACATCCAATCGCGTTGGTCCCCCGACGGCACGCCCATGACCGCGCCCGTGCCGTACTCGAAGAGGACGTAATTCGTGATCCAAATCTCCACCCGTTCGCCGTTGAACGGGTTCGTGCAGTAAACGCCGGTGAAGACGCCCTCCTTCTCCGACTCGCTCGAAGCGCGCTCAATATCCGACTGTTTGCGCACGCGCGTGCAGAATGCGCGCAGCTCGTCCGCCTTCGGGTTATTTTCACAGATTTTCTCCACGAGCGGATGCTCCGGCGCGAGCGCAAGGAACGTGATGCCGAACGCCGTGTCCGGGCGCGTCGTATAGACGGGAATCTCCGTGTCAAGGGCGGGGACGGGCAGCCGGAACTCCAGCCCCTCGCTGCGCCCGATCCAGTTCTCCTGCATCGTCTTGACACGCTCCGGCCAGCCGGGCAGCTTGTCGAGATCGGCAAGCAGCTCGTCCGCATAGTCCGTGATCTTAAAAAACCACTGCGCCAGATTTTTCTTATGCACCTCGGATTTGCAGCGCCAGCACTTCCCATCCTCTACCTGCTCGTTTGCGAGCACGGTGCCGCAGGTGTCGCACCAGTTGACGGACGCCTCTTTCTTATATGCGAGCCCTTTTTTGTAAAAGAGCGAAAAAAGCCACTGCGTCCAACGGTAATAATCCTCCCGGCAGGTGACGACCTCCCGGTCCCAATCGTAGGAGAGGCCCATCGTACGCTGCTGGCGTTCCATGTTCTCGATATTCGCATACGTCCATGCGGCGGGATGCACTTTATTCTTGATCGCCGCGTTCTCTGCGGGCATACCGAAGGAGTCGAATCCCATCGGGTGCAGGACGTTGTACCCATCCATCTTTCGAAAGCGCGCGATAACGTCGCCGATCGAATAGTTGCGGACATGCCCCATATGCAGTTTTCCCGAAGGATAGGGAAACATCTCAAGCACGTAATACTTCGGTTTTTTATTATCCCGTTCCGTCCGGAAGGTATGACTTTTCTCCCATATCTTCTGCCACTTCGTCTCGATCTCCTGCGGGCAATATCTCTCCACAGCGCTCTTGCTCCTCCCAAAATGCAACGGTAAAACTGCGCTCTTTTGAACGCAGTTTTCAAATATTCATCGTCATACAGTTCCAAGGTATTATACCTTAAATCAAGGGACAGCGTCAATCGTTATTCATATGTCATAACAAGATTTTTTAGGACTTTTTTCTCATCCGCCGTCATATGCAGCATTGTTATAGAAAAAGTGTATAACAATTATTTTTATGCTATAATATGCGGAATAATTTGATTCGAAACGGAGGAGACGTTCCGTTGGACGCATACTTTTCGGCTGTGGCCGCACATGTCGGTCCCGCGCTTGCGATCTTCTGCGCGGCGTTCATTCAGTCCATCACGGGATTTGGACTTGTGATCATCGCGGCGCCGCTGCTCATGTTCTTCTATGAGCCGAAACTCACCGTGCCGATCATGCTGCTCATCGCGTGCAGCAGCAATTCCGTACAGGGTTTTCTTATGCGCCGCCAAGCGAATTATCCTCTCATCCGTTGGCTCTACCTCGGCATGCTGATCGGTCAGCCCTTCGGTTTTTTCTTCTTCACTTACATTTCGAACGACGCGCTCAAGGTATTCATCAACGTCGTGGTTCTGCTCACGCTGATCCTTATGCAGATTTCCCATCGGCACATTGAGGAACGGCGGCGGAACACCGTCGTCACGGGCATGCTCTCGGGCTTTACCGCGATTACCACCGGGATGGGGGGACTCCCCTTCCTCATCTATCTCGCCTACACAAAGATGCCGACCGACGTCTTTCGCGCTACCTGCTTCATTTATTTTTTTCTCGGCAACGCCACCTCGCTCGTCAGTTATCTCATCGGCGGCTATCCGCTCGCGCCCGCGTTCAACGAGTTTCTCTATCTCCTGCCCGCACTTGTCACAGGCATCGTCGCAGGACACCTCTCGATGCGCTATATCCCCGCGTCCTTCTTCCGCAAATTCATCTTCGTCATTCTCTACATCGCTTCCACCTACACCATTGTTTCGATCCTATGGAAAGCGTTCTGAACGCATAAAAACCGCGGCCGGTTGGCCGCGGTTTTTTTATGGATGCGTTTCTCAGCGAATCGAGCGGAGCACTTCCTCCAATTCATCAAAGCGTTGTCCCAGGCTCTCTCCGAGTTCGGCCGCTTTTTCGATGGACGCGCCGGAACTTTGAACCGCGCTCAGCGCGCCGTCCAGATTCCGACGGAGGTCCTCGATCTGTCCGTCAAAACCGTGTTCAAAGTTCTCAACCTTCTCCTCAAATTCCTGATTCGTCGCAAGCATCTTATCGATTTCCTGCACGTCGCGCAGCAATTGCGTAATCGCCTCATCGGAAGCCTCCAGGCGCTCGCGCGTATTCTCGGAGAGCTTACGCACCTCGCCTGCGACGACGGCAAAGCCGCGTCCCGCCTCGCCTGCGCGCGCGGCTTCGATCGCGGCGTTGAGCGCAAGGAGATTGATCTGCGCCGAGATCTCTGTGATCATCTGCATGACCTGTTCGATCTTCTTCGTGCTCTCTGTGAGCGTCTGCAGCTTCGGCGTGATCTCGGCGTTGCGCCCAAGGAGTTCCTTTGTCATGTCCCCTTGGCCGCCGAGGCTGCTGCTCAGCGTCCCCACGAGTTCAGAGACGTTCCCGGCACTCTCGGAAACGCGCGTCATCGTCTCCGCCAGCCCCGCCATTTGGCTCCGGTAGGAAGCAAACTCGCCGATGATGCCGTCCTTCAAACTCCCGATGATCCGCCTGCGGTTGATTTCACGCGTGAGGAACGACTTTTGGCAGTCCGCATAGATCGTCGGGAAATGATCCAAATAATTGTCTTCAAACTTCTCTCCGGACGTCCGATAGAAGAAAATCGCCGTCAGCGTCTCGTTGAGGTGCACGCCCGAAATTTCGCCAAGCGCCGAATATCCCGCCACGGGAATACCCGCGAAGAGATCCGCCCCCGCCAGTTCGGTCGAAAAAACGAGCCGCCGCGACACACAGTCGTTGAGTACCGCGCCGATCGGCGTCGGTTTCCCTTTTGCGAACGCGCGATAGTCCGCTTTGAGCGTATCGATGAGCTTGGTCCGGCGCACGAGGCGGATTTCTTCGCCCGCCGTGATATCGCAGTAAAGGCGCAGACTCTTCGTCTTCTCATCGATGCTGTGCAACGCCCGAATGCAGAGTTCGCGTCCGATACGCGTTGCGAAATTATAACCCGCCATGGCGTCCGCAAGTCCGGAGATATCGGAAACATGCAGTTCTTTCATCAGCACGTCCGCGAACGACACGGGATGCCCGTCGGCGTCGGCAACGGTATCCACGGTGCGGAAGGTCGGATCCGAGCCGATGACCGTCCACTTCTTCCCCGTGTCCTCGACCGCCTGCGTCTTAAAAATTGCATAGCGGTAACTTTCGGCAAGCTTGACGACAAGAACGGCCGCATGGTTTTCAAGAACCTTTTTCCCGTCGTAAATATAGGTATGAGAGAAATCCAACGCGCCGCCGGCACTGCCGCCGATATAGGGGCATGGCAGGATCCCGGCGTCGTAGATCCCCTTGAGTACGAAGGATTCGCAGGAACTCACCCCGTCGACATAGACGAAGGCGAAGGTATCGTCAAAGCGTACGGGAAACGGAATACTCTCGTGGCGCAGATCTTCGCGTATGCGCAGGGTGCGCTCCGCCGGCGTGAGTTCGGATACGCCGCGCCGCATGTCGTCGTTGTGGAGCGATAGGGTCAGCATGTGCGACTGCACGATCATCCGCTGAGAGAACGCCTGCAACAAAATCTTTGCACGGCCTTCCTTCGCGTCCAAGTAATAGGAACGCGATCCCTGCTCGTAGGCAAGTTCCCCGCAGGTCGTCATGAGAAGGATCTTCACATCGGGCGGTGAAGCCGCGGAAACGGCGCGGGACACGTCTTCCATTGAAAGATCCGCCGAAACGAATCCCAGAACGACGGCAGGCCCGCCCGGCAAGTCGTATAGTTCACGCAGACGCTCTGCCGTCAGCGCGCTGCGCGAGAGATACGCGGTTTTGATATCCGTTCCGCTCCCCGCCGCAGCGCTTGCCGCAGACGGCATACGCGTCTTTTGGGACGCCTCGCCCGGTACGTTTTTCGTTTGCGCCGGCTTCGCCTGAATGCGATCCGCGAGCGACACCTCCGCTTCTTGTTTGTTTCCAAAAAAACCGAACATATTGCTTCCTCCCTATCAAACAATCCCACTTCTTTATTATAGCATGCCGTCACTGCCGCCGCAAGAATCGATACCCAAGCATCGGCAGGATCAGCATGGGCACGCCGAGATAGAGCGCCGCACGCAGCTCCGGGGTGAACGCCATAAACACGAGGCAAAGCACCTGCGCCCAGATGCCGAAGAGCGTCACGTAGGGGAACAGAGGCATACGGTAACGCAGCCGCGATACCTCTCCGCATGCCTCAAGTTTCCGCCGCCGCCGGTACTGACTCCAACAGATGGAGATCCATGCCGCCGCCCCCGAGAATCCGGAGAGCGCAAGCAGATAGGTGTACAGGGCGGCATGCGGGTTCACCGCATAGATCCCGATGACCAGCCAGCAGAACGCGATAGAGGCATAGATCGCGCGCGACGGGATGCCCTTATCGTTCAGTCCCCCGAGGATCCGCGGCGCCATCCCCATGGTCGCCAAGGCATGTACCGTACGCGCGGCACCGTAGAGCCCCGAGTTCGAACAGGAGACTGCGGCCGTCAGCACGACGAAGGAGAACAACGCGCCAAGCTGCGACAGCCCGTGCGCCTCGAGCGCGGCGGCGAATACGCTCTCCGTCAGCGTCGCGCGGTCCCACGGCAGGATGGAGATAAGCAGCGTGATGGGTACGATGTAGAGGGCGATGATGCGCCACGTCACGTTACGCACGGCGAAGGGAATGCTCTTGGCGGGATCCGCCGTCTCCCCCGCGGCAAGCCCGATGATCTCGGCGCCTTGAAAGTTGACGAGGATGATGACCATCGTGAGGGCAATGCTCCAGTATCCGTGCGGGGCAAAGCCGCCGCTGCCGAGCAGGATGCGCGTGCCGATATATCCCTCTTCGCCGATCAGCCCGAGGCAAATGAGGAGCGCAACGACACTGAACGCCACCAACGCGAGAATTTTAACGAGCGAGAGCCAAAACTCGCTCTCTCCGAACTTATCCACGCGGAACAGATTGATAATCGTAACGATGAGACCGAAGAACACGGCCCACCAGATCGTGCCGACCTCCGGCAGGAGACCGTTCATAATGATGCCGGCCGCAATCATCTCGGACGGCACATAGGAAACCCATGTCACCCAATACGACCAACCGACGCCGCACGCCCACGCCGCCGAGATATTTTCGCGCGCGTAGACAACAAACGAACCCGACAGCGGCTGCTCTACCGCGAGTTCCGCAAGACAGAGCATCACCGCGAGCACGATGAGACCGCCGAGCAGATACGAGATCACGGAGGCAGGCCCCGCCTGTTCGATCACGTATCCCGTGCCGAGAAAATATCCGCTCCCGATGACGCCGCCGATGGAGATGAGCTGAAGATGCCGATGCTTCAGCTTCCGTTGCATGGTCGATTCGCCCATTGCCTTCGTAACACAACCTTTCCGCCGACTGCAGAACGTCCAAAAAATACGTATCCATCATACTACAACGGGGTAAAGATTACTATCATTTATTTGACAAAGCTAAAAAATTTTATTATGATTTGATTATCCATATATAAGGAGGATATTACATGATGAAACCAGGAGCCCTTCTGCTTGCCCTCGCCTTCGTTCTCGGCGCCGCAGGGACCGCCGGCGCGGCCGTATCCGATCATCGGGAACAGGTGATCAACCTCAGCGTCGCCTACCCTGTGCTCAGCCTCGACGATACGGCCGCTGCCGGACGCATCAACGCCGACATGCAGACGTTTGCGGCGAATTTCCGTGCGCAGTTCGAAAGCGGCGCATTCTACCGCGGCGAGCTGGGCTACCGCGTACATCTTGACGACGACAACTTCCTCTCGGTGACCTTCACCGACATGCGCTATGCCCTGCACGATAACCAGCCGACGCGCCGAGACTACGGCTTCGTCTATTACAAAAAGACCGGCCAACGTCTCCCGCTCGCTTTCTTCGTGCACCTCACCCCGTCCGATCTCGACGGCGAAGCCGCCAGCGGGCATCTCTACAACGAACAGGGACGCAGCACGCCCATCCAGCCCGAGAAAGCCGTCCGTGAAGTGCCGGCAAACTATTTCCTCGGCGGCCGCGGCTATGTCTGCCCCATCTTTCAGGCGGGCGAACTGACGGCGAGCACGGGACCGACCTATATTCTGCTCGACGCCTCCATCGTCGACTATTTCAACCGTAAGAATAAATGACCGATCCGGCCTATATGACAATCGCTGCAGGGGAGGCGCCGCTCGACGGCGTCTCCCCTGTCTCGTATGAGATCCGTCGCTCCCGCTTCCTCGCCTATGTCCGACACGCTTCGGAGGAAGAAAGTACGCGCGCATGGATCCGGGCGATCCGAAAAAAGCATTTCGACGCGCGGCACGTTCCGTATGCATGGGTGTTCGGCATCGCTTCCGAACGACAGCGGTCAAGCGACGACGGCGAACCGGCCGGCACGGCGGGCAGTCCCATCCTGGAAGCGATCAAGGGACGCGGCGTCACGAATGTCGCCGTCGCCGTCGCGCGCTACTTCGGCGGCGTCAAACTCGGCGCGGGCGGGCTCATCCGTTCCTACGCGCACGCGGCGGGGCTTGGTCTCGACGCGGCGCCAAAGGTCCGTATGATCCCGCTGCGCGCAATGCTTCTGCACATCGACTACGATCTCGTCGCACCCGTCGAGCGCTATATCCGCGATACGGGGCTTCACACGGGGGAGGCTGCTTACGCCGATGCGGTCACGCTGACGCTGCTCGTTCCCCCAAAGGAGGTCGAGATGCGGAAGCGGGCGTTCACCGATCTCACGGCGGGACGCGCCCGCTTTACGACGGGCGATACGGACTTTGTCCCGGTGCCGCTTTCGTGACATATTTTCTCAGTCGGAGAAAATTTTCCATATCGGACGGTCCCGTTCCACCGATACCATACTCTGTGATATCATGTGAAAAAGTTGTAGACAGATGAGAAAGGCATACGGTAGATTCTTATGGAAACAGAGCGGATTCAAAACGCGGCGCGCGACGATAATAAAACGCTCAACTACAAGATGAAAATTATGCTCGACATCGGGCAGACGCTCATGGAGAACGGCGCGGACTGCGCGCGTATCGTTCGGGAAATGGGTCGTGCGGCAGCCCATCTGCGCATTCCCGCGAAGCAGATTCAATCCCATATCACCTATACGACTATCATGCTGTGCGTCAGCGACGGCGAGCGTTCTTTCACACAGTTCCGCAAAAGCGTGCGACACGGCGTCAACCTTGCCGTGATTGCCGCTGTCAGCAAGCTCACATGGCGCAGTCTGCGCGGCAACACCTCCATGAACCCCATCGAACGCGCCATCGCCCGTATTCGCGAGCGCCCGCTCTGCTATCCGGACTGGATGATCGCACTCGGCGCTGCCGTCGGATCGGGCGGCTCCTGCAAACTCTTCGGCGGGAGCTGGCTCGAAGCGCTTGTTACAACGGTCGCCGCACTGGCAGGCTTCATTGCCCATCGCCTCAGCACCCGGAACGCGTTCAACCCATACGCCTGCGCCATGATCACAGGTTTTGTCGCAACACTTTGCGCCTGGGTCATTCCGCATACGCTCGGTCTCGAGACAATGTGGTACGCGCTCGTCGCCTGCACCATCTTTCTTATGCCGGGTTTCCCATCGGTCAACGCGGCGAGCGATATGCTGAATCGCTTTATCACCTCGGGCATGACGCGCGCGATGGATACCATGCTCATCATCGGCGGAATGACCTTCGGCATCGCCTTCGCCATCCTGATCGCGGGCGTACACAACATCTCCGACGTCCATATCCGGCCGTCGGATACCTACCTTAATCAGGCGATCGCGGCGGCGCTTGCCGCGGGCGGCTTCTCCGTCATGTTCAACACGCCGAAGAAACTGCTCGCCGTCGTCGCAGTCGAGGGCATCGTCACCATGCTGATCCGCAACGTCGTTATGATCGAGTTCGGCATGTCGCAGGCGATCGGCTCTTTTATTGCCGCCGCCGTCGTCGGTATCGCGGCGCTGAAGATCATCCATATCGTACACACGCCGAACACACTGCTCATCATCCCGCCCGTGATCCCGCTCGTCCCGTGCGTTCTGCTTTACCGTCTGCTCTTCGCCATCCTCCACATCCAGACGATCTCGGTCGAGGAGCTGCTCGAAGCGCTGCGGTTCGGCGTAGACGGTATCACGATCATCCTCGCCATCGTCGTCGGCGTCTCCATCCCGAACATCTTCATCCAAAAGCGGATGGAACTCCGGCAGCAGCGCGAGATCAACGCGATCATCGCGGCGCGGGAAGCGCAAGAATAGCGCGCCGCGGTATTTTGCACCGCCCCGGCACACAGGCTCCTTTGCCCGCATTCTTCGCAACGGCCCCCAAAGATTGACGTGACGTCGTCGGTCTTTGGGGGCCGTTGCCGCGCTCTCAATTATGCGCCGGTTTTCGAAATCGTTTCTTGATAGCGCCGTCCCCAAAGGCATAGTTCCTTCAAAACAGGACGGATGGTCGTGCCGAGATCAGAGAGCGCATATTCCACTTTCGGCGGCGTTTCCGGATAGACGGTTCTTGTGATCATCTTTTGTTCTTCGAGCGTCTGCAGCTGCCGTGCCAGCGTCTTTGTCGCAACGGGCGCCAATTGCCGCCGCAGTTCGTTGAATCGAACGGGGCCTTGGGAGATCTGCCACAGCAGTTTCAGCGTCCATTTCCCGGTCAATATATTCAAGCAGACTTCCATCGGACATCGCTCCGCAGCCTCCATCGCTTTTGCCATCGTACGGCCTCCTTTGGCGGTGTCAAAAATGCCGCTAACTGTCAAAAAGGTGCGTTCTTGCGGCGTTTCCTCTATCGTGTTATGGTTGATTATAGCAGAAACGGCACGAGAAAGGCAGGATTTTATGATCATCGACAATCACGAGCACGTCATGCTGCCGACGGCCCTCCAAATACAAAAGCTGAACGAGGCGCAGGTCGACAAGGCAATTTTATTCACAACGACGCCGCATGTCGAGCGGGCAAAAACAGCCGCGCTGAAAGACATCGACAAAGAAATGTCCGTCTTGTATCGCGTGCTCGGCGGAACATATACGCCGGAAGAGCGGCGCGCGCAAATGAAGACATGCATCGTCGAATTAACAAATGCGATCGCTGCCGCGCCGGATCGCTTTTTCGGATTCGGCCCCGTTCCTTTGGGCTTATCCGTACGGGAAATATCCGCGTGGATAGAACGCTATGTCGTCGGTCATGCGCTCAAGGGGGTCGGCGAGTTCACGCCCGGCTCCGATGCGCAGGTAGAGCAGTTGGCGCCGATATTCGCGGCCCTTTCTTCTTTCCCCGGTCTGCCCGTATGGGTACACACATTTCATCCCGTCGGATCCGGCGGACTCAAAATCCTCATGCGCCTATGCGAAGAATACCCGTCGATTCCCGTGATATTCGGCCATATGGGCGGCATCAATTGGATGGACGCCATAGCGTTCGCGAAAGGCCGCCGAAACGTATATCTGGATTTATCCGCGGCATTCACGACGCTGTCCGTCAAATGCGCGCTGACGGAAGTCCCTGAAAGATGCCTCTTCGGCTCGGACGTGCCGTTCGGCGCCCCTATCCTTTGCAGACGGCTGATCGAATACGTCAGTCCGTCCGCCGAAGCGACAGAAATGGCCTTGGGGGATAATATCGCGCGTCTCCTTCAAATTTAAGCGGCGGCAAAGCAAAAGCGCGGCATATTCCCATCGGCTGTATACGCCCTCTTAAAAGATAGCCGCACGAAACATGACTCGAAAAAAGATGACGGCTCTCCGGATTTTGTGCTATGATACGCTTAGATATGTATATGGGACGCATAGGAGGGTCTAGATCATGACGCCGTATGACATTCTGAACAATCCGTTTCTCAACAAGGGGAGCGCATTCACCGAAGAGGAACGCGATCGCCTCGGTCTGCGCGGGCTCCTGCCGCCGGCGGTACAGACGCTCGAGGAGCAGGCGACGCAGGCCTATGAACTCTATCGAAAGAAAGCCTCGCCCCTGCAGAAACGCGAATATCTCATGCGTATTTTCTCCATCAACCGCACGCTCTTTTTCAAGGTGTTCAGCGAGCATGTGGAAGAGATGATGCCCATCGTCTACGACCCCGTCATCGCCGAAAGCATCGAGGGGTACAGTCACGAATTCATCGACCCGGAGTATGCGGTCTATCTCACCGAAGCCGATAAAGATCGGTTCAAGGATATTCTGCGCCGCGCCGCAGGCGATCGGCATATCCGCCTGATCGTCGTCACGGACGCCGAGGAGATTCTCGGCATCGGCGACTGGGGTACGAACGGCGTCGATATCTCCGTCGGCAAGCTCATGGTCTATACGGCGGCGGCCGGCATTGATCCCGCCAGCGTCCTCCCGGTTGTGCTCGATGTCGGAACGAACCGCAAGACGCTGCTCGAAGACCCGCTCTATCTCGGCGTCCGCAAAGAACGGATCATAGGCGACGCGTATCACCGCGTAATCCGTGCGTTTGTCGACGCGGCGGAAAGCCTTTTCCCCGATCTCTATCTGCATTGGGAGGACTTCGGGCGCGACCATGCCGCCGCCCTGCTGAAAGAATATCGTCCGCGCATCGCCACATTCAACGACGACGTCCAGGGCACGGGCATCATCTCGCTCGCGGGCATTCTCGGAGCGCTCCGCATCAGCAAGGAGCGCCTGACGGATCAGATCTATATGTGTTTCGGCGCAGGCACCGCGGGTACGGGTATCGCCAATCTCGTTATGGCGGAGATGACGGCACAGGGGCTCTCCCCCGAGGAAGCGCGCGGGAGATTCTATTTGGTCGATAAAAACGGGCTGCTGTTCGACGATATGGACGACCTTACCGCGGAGCAGCGCCCCTTCGCCCGCCGCCGCGGTGAATTCCCGAACGCGAGCGCGCCGATGGATTTGCTCAGTGCGGTCAAGGCCGTGCATCCGACGATCCTCGTCGGCACCTCCACGACCCCCGGCACCTTTACCGAGGCCGTTGTGAAAGAAATGGCGGCGCATACGCCGCGTCCCATCGTCTTCCCGCTGAGCAATCCGACGAAACTCGCGGAGGCGGCGGCGCAGGATCTCCTCAAATGGACGGACGGAAAGGCGCTGATTGCGACCGGCATCCCCTACGATCCCATCGAATACGGCGGAGTCACCTACCGCATCGGGCAGGCAAACAACGCGCTCATCTACCCGGGCGTCGGTCTCGGCGTTCTCGCGGTCAAGGCAAAGCGTCTCAGCGACCGGATGATCTCCGCGGCGGCCCACGCGCTCGGCGGTCTCGTGGATCCCACGGCACCGGGTGCGGCAACGCTGCCGCCCGTATCGCGGCTCACGGAGTTCTCGCGCACCGTCGCGGAGAAAGTCGCCGCGTGCGCGATCGAGGAAGGCCTCGCCGAAAAGACAGATATCGGCAAAGCGATCGACGCGATCCGCTGGACGCCCGCCTATCGGGATTTGAATATTTAACGCTCCCTTGCGAACGAAAAGGTACAGAACGGCACGGATCCGTTCTGTGCCTTTATTTCATGCCTTACGGTGTGTGCTCGTCTCATGAAAGGATTGCATATGACATCGGAATTTCACTTTGAACGGCGCATCGACGCAAAGCTGCTCCTCTCCCTTCTCGCGGCGGGGCTGATGTCCTTTACCGGCGTCGTCATCGAGACCGCGATGAACGTCACCTTCCCTACGCTGATGCGGGAATTTGACATCGATATCTCCGTCGTCCAATGGATCACGACGGGCTATCTGCTGATGCTTGCGGTCATCATACCGCTCTCGGCATTTCTCAAGGCGCGCTGTCCGATGCGGCGGCTGTTCTTCACCGCAAGTCTGCTCTTCTTTGCCGGCACGCTGCTCGGCGCGGGAGCCGACAACTTTGCCATACTGCTCCTCGGACGGCTGCTGCAGGGCGCGGGTACGGGGATTGCGCTCCCCCTGATGTTCAATATTGTCCTCGAACAGGCGCCGCTCAACCGAACGGGTATGATGATGGGCGTCGCCTCGCTCATCTGCGCGCTTGCCCCCGCCGTAGGGCCGTCGTTCGGCGGCTGGGTGGTCGAGTCCTTCGGTTGGCGCGAGATTTTTCTATCGCTGCTCCCCGTACTCATACTGTCATTTGTTGCGGGCATGTACGCGATCCGGCAGTCGTCGGCCCTGCGGCATCCGAGCTTCGACATACGCTCCTACCTCCTGCTTTCACTGAGTTTCGTTTCGCTCATTTTCGCCACAAGCTTTGCGGGGTCCTATGGCTGGGGAAGTCCCGAGATTCTTTCCCTCCTGGTTGGATTCATTGTGCTGCTTGCGGCATTCGCCCGCAGCGCAAGACGAACTGCCATGCCGCTGATCCGGCTCGAAATCTTCGGTGAGAAGCGCTTTTCGCTCAGCGTCCTTGCGCTCCTCCTCATCCAGTTCATCACGCTCGGACTCGGATTTCTCCTGCCGAACTTCTCTCAGCTCGTCCACGGAGAATCCCCGTTCGCCGCGGGATGTATCCTCCTGCCGGGCTGTATCGTCGGGGCTTTCCTCGCGCCTATCGGCGGACGCGTACTCGACGCCTGGGGCGCGCGGCGGCCCATTCTCTTTGGATGCGCCCTCATTACGGCGGCTGCGGCGGCATTCGCGGGAGATCTTCCGGTCTCAACGACGCTCTCCCTCACCCTCATCTACGTTGTCTATACCGTCGGGCAGGGCTTTGCAGCCGGCAATATCATGACCAACGGTGTGCGCCTGCTCTCGACGGAACGACAAAGCGACGGGAACGCCGTCTGCAATACGCTGCAGCAGCTGGCGGGCGCGGTCGGCACGGCCGTGGTCTCCAGCATCGTCGAAGCGGGGCAGCAAACCATCCCCGCGTCGCTCGCGGACGGCACGATGTTCGGGAGTCTCCGCGCGCTCTATTTTCTCCTTATCTGCGCGGTTCTTGCACTCTCTGCGATGGCCCTCGCATTAAAGGACGCAAATGCGGAACATTGAATCCGAGGCCTAACCGGCACAAGGTATTGTGTCGGTTTTTGTATCCAACAGCCCCCTAACGGCGCCGAAAAAATTTTATGTATACAAAAGTAAAGGGTATTCTTTTTACTTGACAAAAATATCTGAATTATACTAAAATGCTAAACAGGGTAATTTTTTCATAAATTCACCCAGCCGTTTTACCCCTTCTGTATTTTTATTTGTATGTAGGAGGAAAAAGCATGATTGTTGGCGTTTCGAAGGAAATCAAAAACAATGAATTCCGCGTCGGTATGACCCCGTCAGGCGTCGAAGCGATGCGCCGCGCCGGTCACACAGTTCTGATCGAAGCGGGCGCCGGTGTCGGCAGCGGATTCTCCGATGCCGATTATAAAGCCGTCGGTGCGGAGATCGTCTCTGATAAAAAGGCTCTGTTCGATCGCTCCGAGATGATCGTTAAGGTCAAAGAGCCGCTCGAGTCGGAATACGACCTTTTCCACGAGGGGCAGATCCTCTTCACCTATCTCCATCTCGCTGCGGAGCCGAAGCTGACCGAAGCGCTCCTCAAGAAAAAGGTCGTCGGTATCGCCTATGAGACCGTGCTCGGACGCAACGGCGTCGGTCTCCCGCTGCTTGCGCCGATGAGCGAGATCGCGGGCCGCATGTCCGTACAGATCGGCGCACAGTTCCTTGAGAGCCGCTACGGCGGCAGCGGCGTTCTCCTCGGCGGCATCGCGGGCGTCGCGGCCGGTCAGGTCGTCATCATCGGCGGCGGCAACGTCGGCACAAACGCTGCGAAGATCGCGGTCGGCCTCGGCGCACGCGTCACGATCATCGACCTTTCCATCGAGCGTCTCCGCTATCTTGACGAGATATTCGGCGGCCGTGTGGTTACGGAGTATTCTTCGAGTTACAACATCGCGAAGTGGGTGCGCGAGGCGGACCTGCTTATCGGCTCCGTGCTCGTCCCGGGCGGCCGTACGCCGATCCTCGTCACCGAGGAAATGGTCAAGACCATGCGGAAGGGCTCGGTCATTGTCGACGTTGCCATCGACCAGGGCGGTTCCATCGAGACCTGCGACCATGTGACGACCCATGAGAATCCGACGTTCGAAAAGCACGGCGTTGTGCACTACTCGGTCGCGAACATTCCGGGCGCCGTTTCCCGCACCTCCACGCTCGGCATCACAAACGCAACGATCCCCTATGCCGTCGCCATCGCGACCAAGGGTTACAAGGCTGCCCTTAAGGAAGTTCCGGGGCTCAAGCCGGGGCTCAATACGATCGACGGCCACCTGACAAACAAGGCGGTCTCCGCGGCGCTGAATATTCCGTGTGAAGAGATCGATAAGTTCCTTTAATCCCGTTTATCTTTGATGCAGAGGGCCGTTTCACCTTGCACATGTATGCTCCGTGAACCGGTCCTTTTTTAAAATCTAAAATATGAAATGGGAGATTTCTATGAGTTTTTGGAAAAAGAAGACCTTGGCGGACTTCAGTGCCCAGAGTGAAGAAAGCCATCTAAAGCGCACGCTGAGCACCGTCGATCTTACCTTTCTTGGAATCGGCGGCATCATCGGCGCGGGCGTATTCGTCCTGACGGGCATCGGTGCCGCGCGTTATGCCGGTCCCGGCATTGTGCTCTCCTTCATCGCGGCGGGACTCCTCTGCATGCTGGTCGGCCTCGCTTACGCCGAACTGGCATCCCTCATTCCCGTTGCGGGCAGCGCCTATGCCTATACCTTCGCGTCGCTCGGCGAGGGCATGGCGTTCCTCTGCGGTTGGTCGCTCATCATCGGCTATATCGTCACAGCGAGTGCGGTGGCCGTCGGTTTTTCCGCATATTTCTCGGGAATGATGGCCTCTCTGGGGATGGAGATTCCGAAGGCGCTGACCACGACGATGCCCGAGGGCGGCTTCATCAACCTTCCCGCCGTGCTCATCGTTATGCTGCTGGGGCTCATTCTCGCGCACGGCACAAAGGAGAGCGCGAAGCTCAACACGGCGCTGATCCTCATCACGCTATGCGCGATCGTCGCCTTTGTCGCGGTCACATCGCCGCACGCCGTCGCCGACAACCTCGATCCGTTCCTCCCCTTCGGTGCGGGCGGCATCATGGCGGGCGCGGCCGTCGTGTTCTTCTCGTTTATGGGATTTGACACTGTGGCGACCTCTGCGGAGGAGTGCAAGACCCCCGAAAAGAGTCTGCCGATCGGCATTGTGCTTTCAATCTTCGTCTGCATCTGCCTCTACGCGGCCGTCGCGCTTGTGCTGACGGCGACGATCAACTACACGGATCTCGATCGCGCGGATCCCGTCGCGTACTGTCTGCGCCTGATCGGCTTCACGGGGCTGGCGAATTTCGTTACGGTCGGCATCCTCGCGGGTATGATCACGACGCTCATCGTCTACATCTTCGGACAAGCGCGCGTGTTCTTTGCGATGGCGCGCGACGGCTTCCTGCCTACGGCGCTCTGCAAGATCCACACGGACTACGGCACGCCGTACGTCATTACGCTCGTCGGCTCGCTCGCCATCGCGATCATCGCGGGCTGCGTCCCGATGCTCTACATCGTCGAGCTCGCAAATACGGGCGTTCTAACCGCCTTCCTGCTCGTCTTTGTCGGGCTGATTGCGCTCCGCCGCAATGCGCCGGATCTGCCGCGTACGTTCCACTTCCCGATGCTCTACATCCTCGCGCCGCTCGGGATTTTGGTCTGCCTCTATCTCATCTACGCGCTCTCCGTGACGACGAACGTGATCTTTTTCATTCTCCTGCTGCTCGGTCTCGCATTCTATTATATCTATGCGACAAAGCATCGCTGCTGGGAGAAGAGGTAATCCGCACAACGACTTTTACCCTGTCCGCACGGACGGGGTATTTTTTCGGAGCGAAACGAAGCCGTTGCGTAATGCCCCGACGTACGGTAGAATAAACGAAACGCCACTATGATTTGAAAGGGAGTGGATCTATGCCCAGTCGCGCGGCATGGGCCGAGATCGATCTCGGCGCGATCGCACACAATTACAAGGAGATCCGCAGACATCTTCAAAAGGATACGAAGCTCTGCGCCGTCGTTAAAGCGGACGCCTACGGCCACGGCGCGGTTGCCGTGGCGCGCAAAGCCGTCGCAGCGGGCGCGGCGTATCTCGCGCTCGCGACGATCTCCGAAGCGCTGAAACTCCGCGAGGCGGGCTTTACGACGCCGCTCCTGATCCTCGGGCTCACGAAGGAGGAAAACTCCTACGACATCGTGGATGCGGACATCACGCAGACCGTCTGCCGTCTCGATCTGGCGGAGGCGCTCTCCGCGGAAGCCGTCTGTCAAGGCAAGACGGTTAAAGTACATCTGGCCGTGGACACGGGGCTCGGCCGCATCGGCGTCCGTCCGGAGGATGCGGCGGAAACGGCAAAGGCGATCGCGGCGCTCCCGAACGTTGCGCTTGAGGGCATCTTCTCCCATTTCGCCCTGGCCGACACGACGGACAAAGCGTATGCGATGCATCAGCTCCGGCGGTTCAAAGAGGCATGCGATGCCGTCGCGGCGGCGGGCGTCCATATTCCCATCAAGCACATCGCGGAGTCGGCGGCGATTCTCGACCTGCCCGACGCCCATTTCGACATGGTACGCGCGGGCATCATCCAGTACGGCATACGGCCGTCCGCCGAGGTCTCCCGTACGCTCAATCTGCGGCCCGCGATGAAATTCTGCGCGCGCATCGTCTATATCAAGACGATCGCGCCGGGCGATTCCGTCGGTTACGGCAGATCTTTTGTGGCCGCGCGTGAGACACGCATCGCAACGATCTCCGTCGGTTATGCGGACGGTTTCGTTCGCGCCTATGGGGGCGGCGACGTTGAGGTGCGCGGCAGACGGGCCCCGATTGCGGGCCGCATCTGCATGGATCAGTGCATGATCGACGTCACGGACATCCCGGAAGCGGCGGCGGGCGACACGGTGACGCTCTTCGGCTCGGATACGCTCACGGCCGACGAGGTCGCCGCGCGCGCGGGCACCATCAGCTACGAGACGCTCTGCCTTGTCTCCAAGCATGTATCGCGCATCTATATGGAGTAAAATACGCCGTCCGTTTCTCTCGCCGCCAAGACGCGGGGAGTTTTTTATGCAAAAACGGAGCGGCACATCGATATTTACGATGAAATCGGCCGTTCTTATTTGTGAAATCGCACGCTTTGTGGTAAAATAGAAATGTTTTTTGGGCTGCGAAAGGCAAGCGAGGAGACGGGAGATGTCAGGCGAAAAAAAGGCCGTACTGTACGCATTCTGCGACGCGCTCACACTTGCCGCCGCGGCGGTGCCGGCACTCGCGCTGACCGCATCCCTGCTCGCACGCGCCGGGATGCCGTTTTCCGCCGCCTATGCCGCCTCCGTTTTTGCCGCGATCGTCGGTACGCTGGCCGTATCGCGCGGGAGGCGGACGCTGATCGCGCTCCCCTCGCCCGCGGTTGCCGCTTGGCTCGTCTATGAGGAGATCATCGCGCGCGGGTTCTCGTGGCAGGAGGTCCTCGGCATCGTCGCGGTTGTGTCGCTTGCGGGGATCCTCATCTTCCGCTCTCTGCGCGGTACGGACCCGACGCAGCTATTGCCGCCCATCGTCCGCATGGGGCTTGTCCTGGGGTTGGGGTTTTCGATGCTCGTAACGGCATGTCTCTACGCACGCGTCCTTCTCCCCTCGCCGTGGGCGCTCACGATGGGCGGAACGCTTTCCGATCCGCTCGCCTACTACACCCTGATCGGCATTCTGTTGATACTGGCGCTGCATACGGTGCGTGTGCGCAGTGCCGTATGCATCGGCGTCGCAGTCATCGGCGCGCTCACGCTGATCGAGGGATTTTGGGAGATCCCCGCCGCGCCGTTTCTGCTGCCGGAGGAGCTGGACAAAACGGTCGGAGCGCTGTCGCTCCCCCTGACCGGCGTAAGCGATGCCCTCGCGCTCGGATTGACGCTCTTCTTTGCGCTATGCTTGGAAAGCGGGGCGGTACTTGCCGCGGAGGATGATGATCGCGCTCCTCGAGAGGAACGCGACCGCGCGATGCCGCGTCTGCTCGCGGTAAGCTGCGCGGCATCGCTGCTCGGTGCCTTCCCGCTTTCGATCGCGCCCATGTCGGCGGTCCTGCCCGCACACGCGGAACGAAAGCGCATCGGCGGCATCCCGCTCACAGCCTGTATGTGCGCGCTCATACTCGCCGCACTCCTCCCGTGCGCGCCGCTCGTCGAGGCGATCGCAGATTTCCCCGCGGTACCGGCCGTCGCGCTCGGTTTCTTGGGCCTCGCGCTCTTTGCGCGCGGGCTGCGTCTGCTGCAGCGCGTCCCCGATCCGGTCACGCTGCGCGACGCCGCGATCCTCGGGATATTTTTCCTTGCGTGTTACGACATCAAGACCTCGCTCAGCAATGCGCTTTTGCTCTGCGTCCTGCTCGGTATCGTACGCGGCGAATTTTGGAAAACGAACCGCGGCGCATGCGTGCTCGCCGGCGTTCTGTTCATCTTTTTCCTGTTGAAATATTTTCATCCATAATATAGGGGGTTCACGTCTTTGCGAAAGGAAATTGTTCTGTGCGGCATCGCCGCCGCTGCCCTCGGGGGTATGATCCTTGCGGTGTCAACGTCGGGTGAAGCGCGCCGCGTACACGATCCCGCGACGGCGACAAAGGTGCGTACGGAGCGCACGGCGGACGCGCCGGAAAAAGCCGATTTTCGCGCCCGCATCGACGCGCTTCTCAACGGGCAGACCGTACCGCCCGCGCCGGAGGAGCCGACGTTCAGCGTTCCGCGGACGCTCTCGGAATACGATACGGCGATCATCGGGACGCCGCTCGCAACGGAGGAGCAGTGCGTCGACTACCTGCTGAGCGTAAACCCGCACCCCGCGATCTCCGTATCGCCGCGCGAACTTGTCGCCTACTACTACCAGGAAGGGGCGCGCGAAGGCATCCGTCCGGACGTGGCCTTTGCGCAGGCGCTCAAGGAGACCGGCTTCTTCCGCTACGGCGGCACGGTCACCCCGGATCAAAACAATTACTGCGGGCTCGGTACGACGAGCACGCAGGTCAAGGGGGCCTACTTCCCCACCTCGCAAATGGGCGTACGCGCGCACATCCAGCATTTGCTCGCCTACGCATCGACACGCAAACCCATCTACCCCGTCATAGACCCGCGCTATAATCTTGTGCGCAACGTCTACGGCGCGAGTACGCTCGGACATTGGCCGGACCTCAACGGCCGCTGGGCGGTCCCGGGGGATTCCTATGGACAGAGCATTCTCTCGATGTTTCGCGCGATCCTGCAAAAATAGAGAAGGAGCACGGCATACATGATCACGGTCAACAATCTGAGTTTACAGTTCGGAAAACGCGTCCTTTATAAGGACGTCAATCTCAAATTCACGCCCGGCAACTGCTACGGCATCATCGGCGCGAACGGCGCGGGCAAGTCCACCTTCCTCAAGCTTCTCTCGGGCGAGATCGAGCCGACGAGCGGCATGGTGGACATTACCGCCGGCGACCGTCTCGCCGTCCTGCAGCAGGATCACTATGCCTTTGACGAGGTGGAGGTACTGCGCGCCGTTATCATGGGACACGCGCGTCTCGTGGAGATCATGGACGAAAAGGACGCGCTCTACGAAAAACCCGATTTCTCGGACGAGGACGGCATGCGGGCCTCGGAGCTCGAGGCGGAGTTTGCCGAACTCGACGGCTGGAACGCGGAGACGGAGGCGGCGCAGCTGCTCAACGGACTCGGCATCCCCGACGCCAAGCACCATCTGAAGATGAATGAGCTAGCGGCGGCCGAGAAGGTGCGCGTGCTCCTCGCGCAGGCGCTCTTCGGCGCGCCGGATATCCTCCTCCTCGACGAGCCGACGAACCATCTCGACGTCGATTCGATCAACTGGCTCGAGAACTTTCTCGCCGACTTCCCGAACACGGTCATCGTCGTCTCGCATGACCGTCATTTCCTCAATCAAGTCTGCACCTATATCTGCGACGTGGACTTCGGCAAGATCGAACTCTACGCGGGCAACTACGATTTCTGGTACCAGTCCAGTCAGCTGGCCCTCCAAATGGCGAAAGACGCGAACAAGAAAAAAGAAGAGAAGATCAAGGAACTCCAGACCTTCATTCAACGCTTTGCCGCGAACGCCGCAAAATCGCGGCAGGCGACCTCGCGCAAGAAACTCCTCGAACGGATCACACTCGAAGACATCAAGCCGTCCGCGCGCCGCTACCCCTACATCGCGTTTACTCCCGACCGCGAGGCGGGCGATCAGCTGCTGACCGTGGAGGGTCTATCCAAAGAACTTGACGGCCGCCGGCTCTTTAAGAACGTCAGCTTCACCCTCAAAAAGGGCGACAAGGTCGCCTTCGTGGGTCCCAACGGCGCGGCAAAGACCATGCTGTTCAAGATCCTCACGGGGGAAGAGACGGCGGACGAGGGCACGTTCAAATGGGGCGTGACCACAACGCAGGCCTATCTCCCGGCGGATAATACGGCCTATTTCGACGGGGTCAAGCTCAACCTCGTCGACTGGCTGCGCCAGTATTCGAAGGATCCGGACGAAACGTTCGTCCGCGGTTTTCTCGGCCGGATGCTCTTCTCGGGAGAGGAGAGCCAAAAGCGTGCGGAGGTGCTCTCCGGCGGCGAGCGCGTCCGCTGCATGCTCTCGCGGATGATGCTCTCGGGCGCGAACGTCCTCCTCTTCGACGAGCCGACAGACCATCTCGATCTCGAGTCGATCACGGCGCTCAACAACGGTCTCATGTCGTTCGGGGGAACGATCCTCTTCGCCTCGCGCGACCACGAGTTCACGCAAACCGTCGCGAACCGCATCATCGAGATCACGCCGGTCGGGATCGTCGACCGCATCTCGACCTACGACGAGTACCTCGGCAACGAAACCGTCAAACAGCAGCTCGCCGAGAAATACAAAGCGGCGGAATCACTGTAAGAAATACAAAGACACCGCGTAGGAGGTGACGACATCATGCTGAGCGGACTGCTGCAGGGCACGGAGAATAAGAACGCGGCTCTGCGCCTGCGCGAGATGGTCACCGTCCTGCGCCGTCACGATATCGTGCACGGACTGACGCCCCCGAAGCTCCGTTCCATCTTCGAGGATCTCGGTCCGACATTTGTAAAGTTCGGGCAGATCATGAGCATGCGCCCGGACTTTTTGCCGCCCGAATACTGCGACGAGCTGACGAAGCTCCAGGCGGGCGCAAATCCCCTCCCCTTCTCCGTGATCCTCTCCATTGTGGAGCAGGAGTACAACCGCGAGTGGAACAAAGTGTTCCGAGAGATCGACAGCGTGCCGCTCGGTTCCGCGAGCATCGCGCAGGCACACCGCGCGCGCCTCACCGCGGGCGACGAGGTCGTCATCAAGGTGCAGCGCCCCGGTATCCACGATGTCATGCGCATGGATCTCATGCTGATGAAACGTGCCGCAACGATCATCCGGCTCGTCAGCCGCGACGATGTCGTGGATTTTCGCGCGCTCATGGACGAGATGTGGAACATCGCCAAGCAGGAGATGGATTTCCTCATCGAAGCGAGCCACATCGAGGAGTTCGCGCATCTCAACCGCGAAAATCCCTTCATCTCCTGCCCGCGCGTCCTGCGCGACCTCTCCACACAGCATATCCTCGTCATGGAGTACATCGACGGGATCCCCTTGGATCAAACGGAGGCACTCCGCGCGGCGGGCGTCAACGTCACGCAGATCTGCCGGCGGCTCGGCGAGAACTACACCAAACAGATCATCGAGGACGGATTCTTCCACGGGGATCCGCATCCCGGCAATATCCGCGTCCGGGGGAGCGGCATCGTATGGCTGGATCTCGGCATGATGGGACGCCTCAGCAACCGCGACCGCACAGCGCTGCGCCGCGCGATCCTCGCGCTTGCGACACACGACACCTTCGAGATGAAATCCGCCGTGCTTTCCCTCGGCATCGTCAAGGGCCGCATCAATCATGCGCAGCTCTATCAGGACATCGACGTCATGATGGAGCAATACGGCAGCCTCGACTTCACCGACGTGCATATGGGCGTGCTCACGAATCAGATTCTCGGCATTCTGCGCATGCACCGCATCGGCTGTCCGAGCGGACTCGCGATGTTCGCGCGCGGCGTCATGACCGTCGAGATCGTCATGCGGCGCTGTGCCACCGAGGTCAGCTTCCTCGAGATCTTTGCGCGCAGCCTCTCTCTCGGCATCGTCCACGGCATGTCATGGAAAGACGGTCTGTCGAAGCTGCGACAGGAGGGCATTATGCTCCTGCGCAAGTCCGCGCAGATTCCCGACCATCTCGCCGATCTCCTCAAGATGACCATGAGCGGACAGGCAAAACTCAACATCGACCTCACAGGCTCCGAGGAGCCCGTACAGCGCCTGGACAAGATGATCAACAAGCTCATCCTCGCGCTCCTCTGCGCGGCGAGTCTCATCGCCTCGAGCACCCTGTGCACGACGAATATGCAGCCGCAGGTCGCGGGCATCCCCGTCATCGGTCTACTCGGCTATCTCATCGCATTCATACTGAGCATGCGCCTCATCTGGGACGTTCACAAGGGAGTGTAGCCTATGCGCGGCATACGCGGCGCCATCACCGTCGGGCGCAACGACAAAGAAGAAATTTGGCAGGCGGCCGAGGAGCTCGTCCGTGCGCTCGTGAACACGAACGGCATCGCCCCCGCGGACATCGGCGCCGCCATCTTCAGCGTCACCGAGGATCTCACCGCGGCATTCCCGTCGACCGGCGCGCGCCGCCTCCCGGGGTTTGACCTCGTTCCTCTCTTTGACGCGCGCCAATGCGCCGTCGAGGACAGCCTCCCCCGCTGCATCCGCGCCCTCCTCCTCGTCAATACGGACCGTTCTCAGACGGAGGTGCGTCACGTCTATCTGCGTGACGCCGCGCATCTGCGCCCCGATCTCGAGGGATAACATGCCGAAACGACCATGACGCCTGCCGAGGCGGGCGGTCATGGTCGTTTTTATTTCACATCGTCTTATTACGCAAACGCCCCTGTGCATCCGGTCAAACCGATCCGGCAGCGCGGGGGCGTATTTTTTTTACTGCGGCTTTATCTTAGTATTACCCGATCGGGTGCATGACGATCTTCGTCGCTTCGCCGCTCTTAAGAAGATGATAGGCCTTGTCCCACTCGTCGATGCCGACTTCGTGCGTAATCATCTTATCCGCGTCAATCTTACGCTCGCTCATGAGCTTCAGCGTCGGCTCCCAGTCGTGCGTATTCTGACTGCGGCTGCCGACGACGGTCAGCTCCTTCTGAATGATCTTGGAGAAATCTACGGTCACTTCGTTTTGGGCAAAGAGCCCGACCTGTACGTACTGTCCGCCCTTTTTGAGAAGATCCATGCCGAGATGCATGGACGGCACGGCGCCCGTGCAGTCATAGCAGACGTCCGCGCCGTAGCCGTCCGTCAGCCGGCCGACGAGCGCCTTAACGTCGTCCTTCTGCACGTCCACAATGTGTTCGACGCCAAATTTTTCCTTGGCGATCGTAAGGCGCGGCAGATCCTGGGTAAGGCCCGTCATGACGACCCGCCCTCCCTGCGCCATAACGACCTGCGCGACAAGGAGCCCGATGGGGCCCGGCCCCAAGACAAGTACGATCGATCCCGGGGGAAATTTGGCCTTGTTGACGCTGTGGTATGCGCATGCCGCAGCCTCCGTGATGGATGCCTGCCGCGTCGTCACATTCTCGGGCAGGACGTGCACGCTCTTTGCGCGGGCAAGTATGAACTGCGCCATCGCGCCGTCCTGCTGTGTGCCGAGGCCCCTGCGGCTGGAGCAGAGATTGTACTCCCCGCTTTTGCAGTAGCGGCAGTGCCCGCAGATCTTAAACGTCGTCTCCGATGTCACGCGGTCGCCGACTTTGACGTTCGTGACGCCCGGACCCACTTCGGCAACGACGCCGGCGAATTCATGGCCGATGGTGAGCCCCGCGGCATCTACGTTATAGTGGCCTTCGAACGTATGAAGATCGCTGCCGCAGATGCCGATGTACTCCACGCGGATCTTAACCTGACCTTCTCCCGCAACGGGCTCCGGCTTGTCGATGACTTCCCAGTGACCCGCACCTTTCTCCATCTTTACCAATGCCTTCATAAGAGTTCCTCCTATCCCCGACGATGGGTTTCACCATATGGCAAAACCTCCAAAAAAGCAAGGGGAACGCCTTCTCGTGAATGCGCTCCCCGGCTCGTAACGCTGCGGCTGTTCAAGCGAACAGCGCAAGGATCTTGAAGATAACGAAGTTGACGATATTGCCCGCCTGGTCGATGCTGGAAATGAGCGCCGCTCCCTCCGGCATTTTAAAGTTCGCGGTCACGCCCATCGATGTCTGGAACTCGGCGAGCGTCGTGCCGATGATGAGGCAGACGCCGATCACGATCAGTCCGCTGATGACCGAGTGGATGATATTGCCGCGCGCGGCCGCGACGATCATCGCAACAAAGAACGGAATGGTCGCCAGGTCGCCGAACGGCAGCATGTTGTTCCCCGGCAGGATGACGGCGAGCAGCAGCGTGAGCGGAACAAGAATCAGCGCGGTGGCAATGACGGCAGGGTGACCGGTCGTCACGGCCGCGTCAAGACCGATGTAGAGTTTGGCATTCTCGGAGTCCTCGCCGAAGCGCTTTTGAAGGAAGTTGCGCGCAGCCTCGGAGATCGGGATAAGACCTTCCATGAGGAGTTTGACCATACGGGGCATAAGCACCATAACGCCCGCCATCGCCATGCCGATCTGTACGATTTGACCGACATCGTAGCCGGCCAGCGCGCCGAGGATACACCCGAGAATGAGCCCCATGAAAATAGGTTCGCCGAAGATGCCGAAGCGCTTCTGAATGGTCTCCGGATCCGCCTTGAGATCCTTGATGACGGGAATTTTTTGGATCAGCCAAACAAGAGGAATGCCGATGAGAGAGTTCGCCATTGTGGATCCCGTGGGGACGGAAACGCCCGGCAGATCATAGTATTTCTCCATATAGGGCGCCGTCCAATCCGCGAGTTTCAGCATGGCGATCTCAAACAGGACCGCAGCCGCAATCGCGAGCGGAACGCTGCCGTTAATGGCATAGACGCACGCGCCGCAGAAGGTGAAGTGCCAGTAGTTCCAAATATCGACGTCCATCGTCTTAGTCGTCTTTGTGATCAGCATGATGAAGTTGACTAAGAGGCCGATCGGCAGGATGAGCGCGGCGATCGGCGACGCCCATGCGAGACTTGCCGATCCCGGCCAGCCGATGTCGATGATCGTCAGGTTGATGCCAAAGCGTGCGACCATTGCCTGCGCGGCGGGCCCGAGGTTATCTACGAGCAGCGCGACGACGAGGCCGATACCGACGAAGCCGACGCCGATCGTCAAACCTGAGCGGAAAGATTTGGCCGGACCGAGACCGAACGCCAGTCCGATGAGGAAAATAAATACCGGTAAGATGACCGTGGGGCCAAGTGCCAGGAATGCCTGGACCAAGGGAGTTAAACTTTCCATAAAAACAGCTCCTTTCGCCGGGCCGGCGACATTCTGTATGCAGCGGACAGTGCAGAACGCGGACGGCCGTATCCATTACTTTTGAAGCTCAGCAAGGATCTCCTCTTTTGTCTTGTCAAGTCCCATGCCGGTGAGGAACGCGCGCCCGTTGATGACGGGGAAGTTATACTTATCCTTGTCCACGACGGTCGTCGTGATCAGCAAATCGGCGCGGTCCGCGTAGCCCGGCACCTCCATCATCTTGCACTGGATGATTTCAAGCTGCAGCCCGTGCTCCTTTGCCAACTCTTCCAGCGCGTTATTGACAACCGTCGACGTGGCGATGCCCGTCCCGCATGCGACCAATACAACCTTCTTATCGTTCATGATGACGCTCTCCTCTCAGTACTACAAACATCTAGGCCTCAACTTTCGAGAGGCGTTCTTTGACGAAACTGCATATCTCCTGTGCCGATGCCCCCGTCTTAATCAGCCGCAGCGCGTCCGCATCCTGCAGGATCCCCATCAAGTTCTGCAGCAGGGTCAGCTGCGCGTGCGCTTCCTTCATTGCCAACATGAAGACACAATCGACGGAGACAGTCTCCGTATCGTCTCCCATGACGATAAAATCCACGGGCTCCTTGAGGCGCGCGATACAGACCGCCGGCGTGTTCACATGCTCCACATCCGTATGCGGAATCGCAACGCCGCCGAGAACGGTCGGCAGGCCGGTCGCGAAGATTTTCTCCCGTGCGATCACGGCATCCGCGTAGCTTTCCTTCACATGCCCCTGTTCCTGCAGCCGCTGTGCCGCCTGCCTCAAGAGATCGAACCGGTCCTCCGCCTCCACATCCAAGAGTACAAGCGCTTCATCGAGTGCAACGTCCATCTTTTTCCCTCCTTTCATCCGTTTCGAATATTCTAAGACATTTTCTATTATAGCCGATCTGCGGCGCCTTTCATAGGTATATCTGTTTCCCGAAATGCGGAAGAAATGCATCCTCGTTTATTATTTCCGCTTCCGCAATCGTCCGAAGCGGGAGAGCGGTTCCCTTCATCGAAAAAAGCGCAAAAAAGCGGTTATAAAACCGCCGTAAATTCCTCGAGGAATCTCTCGTAGGACTGATGCTTCAAAAGGGAGTCGATGCCGTGCTCCGTCTTGATATATTCGTAAAGTTTCAGGAATATCTTTTCCCAAAGCGCCGCCTTTTCCTGCTCGATGTTCAGCAGGAAGACGACGCGTACGGGCATATCTTCCCACTGAATCGGCCGCTTTAAAATGAGCACCGATATATTGGACACCTTGCACGCGGCGGAGAGCGCATGCGGAATCGCCGCAAGCGCGCCGATCGCAGTCGAAGACATCCGCTCGCGCTCAAAGACGGAGGCTTTCCCCTCCGCGTCCATCCAGCCCGCGGCGACGGCTTCGTCCGTAAGGAAGTCGAGGCACTCGGCCTGCGTTCTAAAGGCCATGTCCGCATAGAACCCCTTTTTGCGGAAAAACTGCCGAACGGTTTCCGCATCCAGCACATCCTGTTTCCGGAACATGACGCGTCGGATTTTATCGACGTCTTCGCCGCGCAGCATATGGTTCACGCGGATGATCTTCGGCGACGGCATATCCAGCGGCACGGCGGAGACGATGTAGTCCGCCTCCTCCAGCATATCCTCCGTCAGTTTGTACGCGGGCAGTACGCCGATGACATGGATGCTGCCGCGAAAATGCTCCTCGAGTTTTGCCTTCATGAGCACGGAGACGCCGAGCCCCGCCGAGCACACGATATAGACGCTCTTCGGCTGTTCGTCTTCGTCCATGCTGTTGCGGCTCATGGACGCGCCGAAATGCAGCGCGATATAGCCGATCTCGTTCTCGTCAAAATCGATGTGATCGATCTCGCGCACCATCTTTGCCGCATAGACGGCGATCTGGAAGGCCAGCGGATAGTCCTGTTTCACGAATGCGAGGAGCTCGTTGCGGATGTTCATACGGAACCGGACGCGCGCAATCGCAATGCGCAGGTGCAGCATCAACCCGTCTTTGAGATACTCGTCCGCCGTAAAGTCGAGGCCGAATTTTCGGTCGACGGCGTCCAGCACCTTCTCGACGAGTTCTTTTACGTGCGCATCGTTGACCGTGCTGCCGATATCCATGAGTTTCTTGCCCGTCAAAAGGCACTGCGTGATGTAGAATACCTCGCTGTACGGGACATCGATGCCCGTATAGCGGAAGATCTCGTTAGCAACCTCTTTCGCCGCGCCGTATTCGAAGGTTTCTTCCAGTTTCTGCGCCGTACTGGAAAGGCAGTCGGCCGCATAACCGGTGCTTGAACGCCGAATCGCGAGGACGGTCTGTACGGAAAGGTCCCTGCGCGCCGTATCGGTGAGCTGCAGATGCCGCACGCTCGCCGTCTGCGTGAGGATCTGCTCCATCGCCTCATTGCCGATGCGGTCAAAGAGCAGTCCGCACAGCTTCTCATCGGTCACCTCGTGCAGATAATCGACGATAAATGCGCGCAGATCCCCCTCCGCACCTTCCAGGCGCAGCCCCTCCGTCTTATACTGCGCGATTTTGAGATCGTACGCGGCAAAGCGCTCGCGCGCCGCGTTCAAGTAATTCTTGACCGTGGACAGGCCGACGTACATCTCATTGGCAAGGCCCATCTGCGTGACGGAGACATTCGTGAGACAGCATTCCAAGAACCGGCTGACGATATAGTTCCGGCGCTCTTTCGGATGCGAAATCCCAATACCGGCATCATCGCCGTCTATGAGCCGGAGGAGGTCTTCCTCCCCCTCCGCCCCTTGCAGCTTATAGCCGCGGTTGGGCGCCGCAAGGAGCGCACAGCGGCTCTCTGCAAGGCGTTCCTGCAGATATTTGATATCGGAGCGGACGGTACGGGAAGAAACGTCCAGCCTGCGCGCAAGATCCGCTCCCGTCATCCCGCCCGGATGATTCAAAAGTATTTCTAAAATCTTCGCGCGCCGCTCCTGCTTTCGCATCTCATTTCACCTCCTCTTTGTTCGGTCGGCGGGGTGTCTGCACGCTTTTGCAAAAAAAACTGAGAACGCTCTCAAGTGCTCGTTCTCAGTTTTCTGCATCTATGTCTTTTCTCTAAGAAGCAGTGATTTATGGTTCTCGTACCGATATCAGCGCTGGCGCATCCATGCGGGGATGTCAATGATATCCGCTCCGCTTGCTCCCGTATTCGGCTCGACGACGTTCATACGGCCGCGGTTCGGACTCTGACGCGGCGGTACGACGGCGGATGCGGGACGGGCCTGTGCCTGCGCGGGCGGCGGCGCCGCGGATGGCTTTGCCTCTGCCTCGGCAGCCGCTCCCGGCATGGGGATCGTCCAGTCCTCGGTGAATCCCGTCCCCGTATCCGCCTTTCCCTGATCGGTCATGCCGAATCCGGTGGCGACGACGGTGACGCGGACGGTATCCTCGAGGCTGTCATCCACGCCGATGCCCCAAATGATGTTGGCGCGGCGCCCGTTCGAGGAGTTGACAATCATGCTGTTCAGCCACTCGGACGCCTCGTTCACCTCAAACATGCTGAGACTCTTGGAGCCCGTAAAGTTCAGAATGACGGACGTCGCGCCCTCGATGCTCGTCTCGAGCAGCGGGGACTCGATCGCGGCCTTTGCCGCGGCAACCGACGCCCCCTCGCCGCGCGCCTCGCCGATGCCCATAATGGCGCTGCCGCCGTTCGCCATCGTCGTATTGACGTCGGCGAAGTCCAGGTTCACGATGCCCTGGTTGGTAATGAGGTCGGTGATGCCCTTGACGCCCTGCCACAGGACGTTGTCGACTTTGCTGAACGCCTCCGTCACGGGCGTGCTCTTGTCGATGATCTTCATCAAGCGGTCGTTCGGGATGGTGATGATCGTATCGACATGCGACTGCAGATTGTCAATGCCGGAATCCGCGTTGCGCGCACGCGTCATGCCCTCGTAGGAAAAGGGACGCGTCACGACGGCGACCGTCAGCGCGCCGAGTTCGCGCGCGCACTCGGCGACGACGGACGCCGCGCCCGTCCCCGTGCCGCCGCCCATACCGGCCGTGATAAACACCATATCCGCGCCGCGCAGCGCCTCAAGGATCGCCTCACGGCTCTCCGTCGCGGCCGCCTCGCCGATCTCGGGGCGCGCGCCGGCGCCGAGTCCGCGCGTACGCTTCTCCCCGATCTGGATCCGCGTCGCCGCCTTGGACTGGAGCAGCGCCTGCGCATCCGTATTGATCGCGACGAACTCCACGCCCTGCAGTCCGGAGTCGATCATATTGTTGACCGCATTGCCGCCGCCGCCGCCGACACCGACAACGATGATCTTTGCGAGTTCCTCAAAGTTATCATCCATTTCGAACACAGCTTCAGCCTCCATATCGTAGCTTGACCATTCTCGTCTATCTCATTGGTAATAGTTTTCCTCGCTAATTTTACCATGAATCACAGTATATTTCCATAGTATAAAAAAATTTTTACTTTGCGCCGTCCCGATAGTCCCTGAGCAGGTAGCGGCGAATGACCGCGAGATTTTTGAAAATGCGGAAGCCGAACGCGAGCAGAGCGACGTAATAGAGATCGATGCCGAGACGATCCCCGATGAAGACGAGAGCGGCCGCGAGCAGTGTGTTCGAGAAGAAACCGGTGACGAAGACGTGTTTGTCGAACCGCTCCGAAATCGCCGAACGCAGTCCGCCGAACGCGGCGTCGAGCGCGGCGACGAGCGCTACGGAAAAGAGTTTCGAATACGCGATCGGGATCACGATCGGGCTCATATAGCCGATGAAAAGTCCGATGAGGACGCTGACCAAAACGACGTAGATCATCTTATTCCTCCGTCCTCTCTTCCGTCTCATGCGCATAGGTCTGGCGGATGCTGCCGCGGTACGGCGGGATATATACATCGTCGCTCGCCGTGATATCGAGCTGGATCCCCCAGACGCTGAGGGTCTCGACCACGCCCCCGCGCATCTTGAGAGAGTTCTCGAGGGACTTCTTATCCCCGATCGCGCGAATCTCAAAGGGCGCCGAAGAACGCACGTTGTTGACCGAGAGCGTCGGTCCCGCGCAGCGGATTTCCGAGGTGCCGATCAGCCGCTGTCCGTTGACGGAGATCGCCTCCGCCCCCGCCGCGCGCAGCTCGTTGATGACGCGCAGGAGATCGTCGTCATGGATGACGTAAAGGTTCGGATTCTCTCCGGACTTCACTTTCTTCGTGCTATCGTCCATACGCACGATAACGCCCTCGCCTGTGAGCGGCAGGAGCGCGGCGCGGTAGCGCAGCATCTCCCGATCCGCGCTGCCGCCCGCGTCCTCAGCCGCGGCCGCCTGCATCTTGCGCAGTTCCTCGCCGAGTTCGTCGCGTTCGTGCTCCGTCTGCAGCAGGCGGTCGGAGAGTTCCTCGATGCGCTGCTGCGAGAGGCTCCCCTTCGTATCCTGCACCGTACGGAACTGCACGGCGATCATAAAGCCGATCAATATGCAAACGAGCGCGATCATCCACCCGCCCTGCCGGAATTGTTTCATTTATTTCCCCTCTGCGGTCTTGTCCGCAAGTTTGATGAACGGCGCGTCGTAACTGAAATCGACATACTCGATCGTATGGCGCGTCGTCTTCTGATCCTGTAAAAAATCCTGTGTGAGTCCGGCCTTCTCCCCGATGCCGTCGAGCCGCCCGAGCCGGATGGGAAGCGCCCCCTTCGTATAGGCGACGACGGCGTCCGGCACGGTGATGTTGACCTCCGAGATCTGCCCCACCTCGGCGGGCGCGATCTTCCCGAGGAAAGCGAGCACCTGCGCCACCTGCGGGTCGCCGTTATCGTCCCCGATGTAGAGATCGCGCAGCTTGATCCCCGTGATGATGGGAATGTCCGCCCCCTTGAGCGTGCGATAACTCGCGATCACCTTGCCCTGCCGGTCAAAATCGAGATAGCCGTAGTCGCAGGCAACCGTTGCGACGGGCACGCGCTCCACGATGTCCATCTCGATCTTGTTCGGCAGCCGGCGCCGCACGACGGCCGACTCGATGCGCAGATCGTGCAGCAGATTGATCGTTATGGCATCCGTTTTCAGCTCAAAAAGGCGCTCTCCATAACGGATCCGCGCAATCTCGCAGAGTTCCTTCTCGTCCAAATTGACGTTGCCGCGCACGACGAGCTGCCGGAACGTAAAGAGCGGCGAGTAGATGAGCGCCGCAAGAATGCCGCCGATGCAGAGAAGATACAGTGCCGCCTTGAGCACACGGCGCGACTTCATCGCTCATACCCCGCCATGGCGAGCATCTTTTCACAGAGTTCCGGGAACGAGAGCCCCACGGCGCGCGCCGCGTCCGGGACGAGCGAGGTCTCCGTCATGCCGGGTACGGAGTTCACCTCGATGGCATATGCTTCTCCCGCCTCGCTCAGCATCATGTCGACGCGCGCCACGCCTCTGCATCCGCACGCGTCGAATGCACGTACGGCGAGTTCCTGCACGGCGGCCGTACACTCCGCGGAGATCGGGGCGGGCACGAGATGCGTCGACGCGCCCGGCGTGTACTTGCTCTCGTAGTCATAACGCCCCGACGCCGTCGTGATCTCGATCACGGGCAGCGCCTCCGCACGGCCGGGCGTCCCCCACACGACGACGGTCAGTTCGCGTCCCGCGATGAACTCCTCCACGAGCAGCGCCCCGCCATAGGAGAGCGCCTCGTCGAGCGCACGGCGCAGTTCATCCTCCGCCGCGACGATATAGACGCCGATGCTGGATCCCTGTTCGGGCGCTTTCACCACGACGGGCAGGGAGAACTCCGATAGAATCTCTGCGGCGATTGCCGCCGTGTCCGCTCCCTCATCAAAACTGCGGAAGCGCGGGGTCGCGATGCCCTCGGCGGCAAAGATGCGCTTTGCCGTCGTCTTGTCCATCGTGAGCGCCGCCGCACGCACGCCGGAGCCGGTATAGGGGATACCGAGCATCTCGAGCGTTCCCTGCAGCACGCCGTCCTCGCCGTATTTCCCGTGCAGCGCGTTGAATACGATCGCGGGATCCAGCCGTTTGATATCCTCCGCAAAGGATGCGGGATTCAGCTCGAGGCCCACGGCAGGGTGCTCCTTCTCATGCAGCGCGCGCAGAATCGCGGCGCCCGAACGGCGCGAAACCTCCGCCTCCGTCGAAGGGCCGCCCATCACAACGGCGATCAGTCCCTCGGTATTCCCCGCCGTCCCCTCTTTGAGGCGATCGACAAGTTCTTCGCCGACCTCGAGGATATTGCCCGCGCCCATCGTGATCACAAGATCGCCCGTGCGCACGTGCTGCGCCAGGTAACGCAGGAGATCGTCGCGCTCCGGCAGATAGACCGCATCCTGCCCCGTCCGGCGCGCGACCTCCTCCATCAGCGTTTCGCCGCTGATGCCCGGGATCGGTTCCTCTCCCGCCGCATAGACGTCCGTCAGCAGCAGGAGATCGGCCGCGGCAAAGCATGCCCCGAACTCTTCGCGCAGGAGCTGCGTGCGCGAGTATCGATGCGGCTGAAAGACGCAGATGAGCCGCACGGGCGCGGTCTGCCGCGCGGCCGCAAGCGTCGCCGCAATCTCCGTCGGATGGTGCGCATAGTCGTCCACAACCCAGACGCCGCGCTCCTTCCCCTTCGTCTGGAAGCGCCGCTTTGCCCCGTGAAAATGAGCGAGCGCATCGGCGATGCGGTCAAACGGCAGCCCCGCAATCCGTGCGACGGCAATACAGGCGAGCGCGTTGAGCACGTTGTGCCGCCCGGGGATGTTGAGCGAGACGCGCCCCGCCTCCGTGCCGCGCTCGACGACCGTAAAGGAGATTACCGACCCGTGCGTCGCGATATCCGCGGCACGGTAGTCGGCATCCCGGTCGATGGCATAGGAGACGACGGCGCGGTCGGTCTCCGCTCCCAGCCGCCGCAGAATCTCGTTCTCATAGCAGAGCACCGCCGTCCCGTCCGCGTCGATCTGAGCGATAAAGGTGCGGAACGCCTCGACGATCTTCTCCATCGTACCGTAGTGGTCCATATGGTCGTCTTCCACATTGGTCACAACGGCGATATGCGGACGGAGTTTCAGGAAGGAGCCGTCGCTCTCGTCCGCTTCGGATACGAGGTAGCGTCCCGTGCCGAGTTTCGCGTTTGTTCCGAGATCGGGCACCTCGCCCCCGACGACGATCGTCGGCGATATGCCCGCGCGGTCGAGCGTCACGCCGATCATCGAGGTGGTCGTCGTCTTTCCGTGGGATCCCGCGACCGCGATGCCGTCATATTCGTTGACGAGCGCCGCGTTGATGTCGGAGCGGTGCAGCTTCGGGATGCGCAGGTCCCACGCCGCGATCACTTCTGGATTATCGTAGGGAATCGCCGTCGAGACGACGATCGCGTCCGCCCCGCGCACGTTCTCCGCGTGTTGGCCGTCCGTCCATACCTGCGCGCCGAGGCGCACGAGTTCCTCGATGATGGGCGAGGATCCCTGGTCCGAACCCGACACCTCGTAGCCGAGCAGGAGGAGAATTTTTGCGAGAGGGCTCATCCCCGCGCCGCCGATGCCGACAAAATGTATTTTACGGATGCCCTGCAAGTCCTTGAGCAATTCCTTCACCCTTCTTTTTTACAAATTCGCAGCGCGAGCGCCGCAATCTCCTCCGCCGCCTCCGGCTTCCCCAGGCGCTTCATCGCGGCCGCCATCTCCGTGCGGCGCGCGTCGTCCGCGAGCAGCGCGTGCAGCGCCCCTTCAAGCGCGGCCGCGCCGATATCGCGGTTGAGGATGACCTCCGCCGCGCCCGCCGCCGCAAGGGCGCGGGCGTTCTTCTCCTGATGGTTCTCCGCCGCATACGGATACGGAATGAGAATCGCGGGCACACCGCGCGCCGCAAGTTCCGCAAGCCCCGTCGCCCCCGCGCGGAACACGGCGATATCCGCCGCCGCCATCGCCTGCGGCATGTTGTAGAGATACGGCAGCACGCGGATGTGAAGCGCATCCTCGAGACGCACGCCGCGTGCACGCAGACGCGCCAGCGTATCCGCATGCTCGTCCGCGCCCGTCACATGGATGTACTGTACGTCTTGCCGCGCCGCCGCATGGGCAAGCACCTCGACCATCGCGCGGTTGATCGAACGCGCGCCGCGGCTGCCGCCCGAGATCAGCACCGTCTTCTTCGTCGGATCAAAACCGAAGAACGCCGCCCCTTCCGCGCGCGTCACCGTCAGTACCTCGGGACGGATCGGATTGCCCGTGACGAACGTCTTCTCCTTCGGGAACACGCCGCGCGCGTCCTCCATGCCGACGGCAATCGCCGTCGCAAAATGTGAGAGAATCCGGTTCGTCACCCCGGCGAACACATTCTGCTCCTGCACGAGCGTCGGGACGCCCGCGAGGCTCGCCGCGAGGAGAACCGGTCCCGCGACATAGCCGCCCGTGCCGACGGCGACGTCCGGGCGGAAATCGTGCACAATGCCGCGCGCACGCACGAGAGCGCGCAGGGCACGCCCCGCGCGCAGAACGTTCTCAAAAGAGAGCCGCCGCTCAAATCCGGCCAGTTCTATCGCCGCGAAGTCGATGCCCTCGCGCGGCACAATATCCGCTTCGAGGCCGTTCGGTGTGCCGACGTAGAGGATGCGCGCCGACGGGACGTGCCGCTCGATCGCACGGATGATCGTGAGCGCGGGATAGATGTGGCCGCCCGTGCCGCCGCCCGATACGATGATGTTCATAGTCCGTTCACGATCCTCTTGAAGTCCCGTCCGCGCTCCTCATAGCCGCCGTACATATCAAAACTCGCGCACGCCGGCGAGAGCAGCACCGTCTGCGGCGGATGAGCGAGATCATGCGCCGTACGCACCGCCGCCTCCATATCGTAGCCGACGCGCCGGATATGCGCGGGATCGACCCCCGCGTCCAGGGCCGCCGCCGCGAAACGCTCCGCGGCCGCACCGACGAGGATCAGCTCGTCCACACGCGCATGCACGAGGTTCATAAAGTCCGTGAGATCGGTCATCTTGTCGTCGCCGCCCGCGATGAGGACGATGTGCCCGTCAAACGCCTCGAGCGCCTTGATCGCGGCGTCCGTATTGGTCGCTTTGGAGTCGTTGTAATAGCGCACGCCGTTGATATCGCGTACCGGCTCGATGCGGTGCTCCACGCCCGCGAAGTCACGCAGTACGGGACGCATCTCCGCAGGCGTCACCCCCGCGAGAAAAGCGACGGCCGCCGCCGCAAGTGCATTCTCCACGTTGTGCCCGCCGCGGATGCCGAGCTCCGCCGCAGGAATGAGCTCATGCCGTACGCCGTCCCACGCGATCACGAGCATCCCGTCCTCGACATAGGCGCCCGCGGGGAGCGGATGCAGCCGGCTAAAGAAGCATACGCGTCCCTTTGCGCGCGCCGCCATGCCGCGCGTGTGCGGGTCGTCGCCGTTCAGTACGAGGAAGTCCTCCGGCGTCTGCGCGGCGAAGAGTTTCTCCTTCATCGCCCGGTAGACCTCCATCGAGCCGTGCCGCACGATGTGATCCGGCGTCACGTTAAGCTCCGCGGCGATGTGCACGTGAAAGTGCGCGGTCGCCTCCATCTGGTAGCTGGAGATCTCGGCCGCAATTGCTCCCTCTGCCGGGATCCTAAGCGCCTCTTCGATGAGCGGCACGCCGATGTTGCCGCCGACGCCGACGAAAGCAAAATGCGCGCGCAGGAGATTGCCGAGGAGCGCTGTCGTCGTCGTCTTGCCGTTCGTTCCCGTGACGGCACAGATCGGCGCGCGGGCGACCTCTCCCGCAAGCTCCACCTCCGTCGTCACGCGGATGCCGCGTGCGCGCGCCGCCCTGACGAGCGGGATGCGCTCCGGCACGGCGGGCGAGAGCACGATCATATCGACCCCCGCGAGCAGTTCTTCCCCTTGTGCGCCAAAGACGCAGGATATTCCCTGCGCCCTCAGAGCTTCGATATGTTCCCGCGTTTCCGCGTCTTTTTCAAAATCCGTCTCGGACTTCGCGTCCGAAAGCGTCACACGCGCCCCTTCATGCGCGAGATACTTTGCGGCCGCAAAACCGCTGATGCCCGCGCCGATGACGAGCGCCGCTTTCCCACGATAGGACAAACCCCTGCGTCCCCCTTACCAATTCATTGAACCACGGCGTCAGGATACCGCCGCGATGAGCCCGGCAAGCGCCGCCGCCGCCGCGCCGACCGCCCAAAATGTATAGACGACGCGGGTCTCCGACCATCCGCCGAGTTCGAAATGATGATGAATCGGACTCATGCGGAAAATGCGCTTGCCCCGCGTTTGGAACGAAACGACCTGCAGGATCACGGACAGCGCCTCGCAGAAGAAGACAAAGCCCGCGACGGGCAGCAGCAGCTCCGTCCGCGAAAGGATGGCGACGGCCGCAAGCGCGCCCCCGAGCGCAAGCGAACCCGTGTCCCCCATAAAGATCCGTGCCGGATGATGATTATACCACAAAAAGCCGACGCATGCACCAATTATCGCGCTGGAGAATACCGCGAGACCGCTGTTCGTGCCGTACGTCAAAACCGTGTAGAAGAGCGCCGCCGCCGCAACCGTCCCTGCGGCGAGTCCGTCGAGTCCGTCCGTCAAATTGACCGCATTGGACGTGCCGACGAGAACGAGCACGACGAGCAGGTAATAGAGCTCGCCGATATCGGCCGTCGTACCGGCGAAGGGGATCCAAACGCTCGTATCGTGCCCGAGGATCGCGCGCCCGATGACAATGGTCACAAAGGCGATGAGGATCTGCCCCGCGAGTTTTTGAGAGGCGCGCAGCCCGAGATTGCGCTTCTTGACCACCTTGATGTAGTCGTCCGCAAAACCGAGGAAGAAATGTCCGAGGAAGATGAAAAGCGCGAGCAGCGTCGTTGCCGTAGGCGGAGCGAGGAGCACCGTCGCGGCGGTCACCGCAAGCACGATCATCACGCCGCCCATCGTGGGCGTCCCGCTCTTCTTTTGGTGGCTCGCGGGACCTTCTTCGCGGATACTTTGACCGTATTTCAGCCGATGCAAAATCGGCAGGAAGAAGAGCCCGCTGACGAGCACGATGAGGAGCGACGTCACCGCCGTCAGCAAAAGCCCCATCTCGGGCGGCAGGAAATCCAAAATCTGTGTCATCGGCGTTCCACCTCCTCCCCCGCCACACGCGCCATGATCTCTTCCATCCGCATACCGCGCGACCCCTTGAAGAGGACGGTGTCGCCGTCCGTGAGGAGGTCGCGCAGCATATGTGCCGCTTCCTCATGGGTCGCGGCATGCCGGCAGAGACAGCCGCCCGCCTCCGCCGCTTCGTTGATCCGGCGCGCTTCGTCTCCATAGGTAACGACCGCGGCAAAGCCCTGCGCCGCCGCCGTACGTCCGACGCTGCGGTGCCCCTCGGCCGACGCGGCGCCGAGTTCGAGCATATCGCCGAGCACGGCGATCTTGCGTCCCGGATAGAGCGCGGCCGTCGTCTCGAGTGCCGCGCGCATCGACGCGGGACTCGCGTTGTAGGCGTCGTTGATAAACGTCCGGGTACCGACACGATGCACTTCATAGCGCATCTTCGGCGGCCTGAGATGCGAGATCCCCTCCTGCATCTCCCGCGGCGTCAGCCCAAGGGCAAATCCGGCTGCGACCGCCGCAAGCGCATTGTAGACGTTGTGCCGGCCGAGCAGGGGCACGGCATAGTCGTGCCGCTCCCCGCCGTATGTCACCATGAACCGCGTCCGCGCGCCGTCCGTCCGCAGCGCCTCTGCGCGGATGTCCGCCGCCGCACGGATGCTGTAGGTCAGCACGCGCACGTCGTCCCTCGCCTGCGCGCGCATCGCGGCGACGCGCGCGTCGTCGGCATTGAGGATGACCGTTCCGCCCGACGGAATTGCCTCCACGAGTTCGGCCTTCGCCCGCGCGATATTCTCTATAGAACCGAGCAGCTCCATATGCGTCTCTCCGACATTGGTTACGATGCCGACCGTCGGCGCGGCGACGGCGGCAAGCGAAGCGATCTGTCCGAGGCCGCGCATCCCCATCTCAACGACGGCGGCGGTATCCTTCTCCGTGATGCCGAGCAGCGTCAGCGGCAGTCCGATTTCATTATTGTAATTTGCCGCCGTACGGCAGACGGCGCCGCGCCCCGAGAGCACCGCCGCCGCGAGATCTTTCGTCGTCGTCTTGCCGTTCGAGCCCGTGACGGCAACGACGGGGATATCGAACTTCATGCGCCGGGCATGAGCGATCTGCTGGTAGGCGGTAAGGGTATCGTCCACGCCGATGACGATGCCCTTCGCCGCTTCCAGCATGTTCCGGTGCGCGGGAGAAAGTGGTTCCGCGACCATGACGGCCCCGGCCCCCGCACGGAGCGCATCCGCGGCAAAGTCCGCGCCGTCAAATTTCTCCCCGCGCAGCGCGACGAAGAGTTCGCCCGCTTTGACCCGGCGCGTATCTGTCGCGACGCCCGCAAACGCCGCGCTCCCCTTGAGTTTCCCATAGAGCGGACGCCCGCCCGTCGCCGCGCGGATCTCGTTCCATGTCATAAAGGTCATCGGCACACACTCCTTATCGCTTCCTCCGCCGTCTCGCGGTCGTCAAAATGGACGGTGCCCTCTTTGAGGATCTGATAAGTCTCATGGCCCTTGCCGAGGATGACGACGCTGTCGCCCGTGTGTGCCGCCCGCACGGCGTCAAAGATAGCGGTGCGCCGATCGACGAGTTTCTTATACGGTTTCGCCCCGATCACGGGCAGCGCGCCCGCCTCCACCTCGTCGAGGATTGCCGCGGGATCCTCCGTCCGCGGATTGTCCGACGTGATGAACACCGCGTCCGCCATCTCGGCCCCGATCCGGCCCATGACGGGACGCTTTGTCCGGTCGCGGTCGCCGCCGCAGCCGAACACCGCGATGATGCGCCCCGCAGTCACGGCGCGCGCCGTGCGCAGTACATTCTCCATGCCGTCCGGCGTATGCGCATAGTCGACGATCACCGAGAAATCCTGCCCCGCGCGCACGAGTTCGAAGCGCCCGGGCACACCCGTAAATGCTTCGAGCGCCGTTCGGATCACGTCGTATCCGACGCCCTCTGCATGCGCCGCTCCCGCCGCCGCGAGCACATTGTAGACGTTGAATTTGCCCGTGATGTGCAGCGAGAGCGGGCATTCCTCTCCGCCGTGCACAAGACTGAGCGTCATATGATCCTGCGCGAGCCGGATATCCCGCGCCGTGAGCGAGGCCTCCTTCTCCACCCCGTAAGAGAGGACGGGGCAGGTCGTATGCGCGCGCATAACCGCGCCCGCCGCGTCGTCCGCATTGATGACGGCGGTCTTGCCTTTTTTCACGCCCGGCGCCGAAACCAGCTCAAAAAGCCGTGCCTTCGCGCGCGCGTAGTTTTCCATCGTCTTATGATAGTCGAGATGATCCTGCGTCAGATTCGTGAAGACGGCGGTATCGAACTCGATGCCCGCCACGCGCCCCTGATCCAGCGCATGCGAAGACACCTCCATCACGACCGTATCCATGCCCCTCGTCCGCATCTCGGCGAGCATCTGCTGCATGACGACCACATCCGGCGTCGTATTCTCCGTGGGAAAGACATCATCCTCCATCATGACCCGAATCGTCCCGATGAGTCCGACGCGCTTTCCCGCACGGCGCAGGACAGCGTGCACGAGATAACTTGTCGTCGTCTTGCCGTTCGTTCCCGTAATGCCGACGATGCGCATGCTGCGGGCGGGATAATCGTAGAAGAACGGAACGATCGCATCAAGCGCCTCGTTGATCTCCGGTACCCGGAGGACGGAGACGCCGTCGGGCACCGCAATATCTTCCCTCTGCGTCAAAACAGCGCGGGCTCCCGCCCGCGCCGCATTCGGTATGAAGGTGTGCGCATCCACATGCGCGCCGCTGATGCATGCGAAGAGCGCCCCCGTCTCTATTTTCCTTGAATCGCGTTCTATCGAGGCGATCTCCGCCGCAGGGTCGCCCGTAATCCGCGCGCCCGGAACGAGCGCGGCGAGTTCCTCCAGTCGTTTTGCCATGGCGCCTCTCATTCCCCTTCGTGCGAAAAATACATTTTTTGCGGAATCTGCATATGCAGTTCCTGCACGGCGATCGCCTCAATGCGCGACGGTGATTTGAGCTGTGCGATCTCGATCTTGAGGCGCTCGTTCTCCTGCTCGAGCTGCTCCGCCGTCTGCTGCGTCTCGAGCAGCGTGTAGCCGTTCTTCGCGCCGATGCCGCCGAGCAGCGTGACGACCATTGCGCCGAGCGCGATGAGGAAGAAGATCGCCCGGAGACAGTTCCGCAGATTCGTGTTCAGCTCCCTGCGCCGCAGCGGCTCCTGCGGGATCTCGATCTGGGGTGCGGGTACCGGCGCGGGGATGTCGTATGCATAGGAATCTTCTTTATGCGCCAGCATCTAAAGCACCTCCTTTGATTCTAAAAATAATTTCTATATTTTCTCCGCTGTGCGGAGCTTTGCGCTCTTTGCTCTCGGATTTTCCTTGCATTCTTCCGCGCCTGCCGCGCGCGCTTTGCCGATGATCCTGATCTCCGGCGTGTGCCCGCAGATGCAGACAGGGGTATGCGGCGGACAGACACAGCCGCGCGCGAGCTTCTGCATCGTGCGCTTCACGATGCGGTCCTCCAGCGAATGGAACGTGATCACGGCGAGCCGGCCGCCCGGTTTCAGGGCGCGGACCGCGGCGGTCAGCGCCCCCTCGAGGATCGTCAGTTCCTCGTTGACCTCGATGCGGATCGCCTGAAAAATCCGCTTGGCGGGGTGCCCTCCCTTTGCCCGCACCTTCTTCGGTACGGCGCGGTCGACGATGGCGACGAGATCCGCCGTCGTTTCGATGGGACGGATCCTGCGCGCCTCCTCGATAAAGGCGGCGATGCGTTTGGCCCAGCGCTCCTCGCCGTAACCGTAAAAAATCTCGGTCAGGCGCGCCGCGCTGTACGTATTCACCACGGCGTACGCCGTACGCGCCGCCCGCCGGTCCATGCGCATGTCGAGCGGCGCGTCCCGCATATAGGAGAAACCGCGCTCCGGCGTGTCGATCTGCGGCGACGAGACGCCGAGGTCGAAGAGCACGCCGTCCGCCGACGTTATCTCCTCCGCCGCGAGAATCTCCGGCAGGTGCCGGAAGTTATCGCGGACGAGGGACACCCGGCACGCTGCCGACGCCAGCCGCTCCTCCGCCGCTGCAATCGCGGTCTCGTCTCGGTCGATGCCGATCAGCCGGCCTTTGGGCGAGAGCTGCGCGGCGATACGTGCGGCATGACCCGCACCGCCGAGCGTACAGTCCACATAGACGCCGTCCGGCACAATGGAGAGGGCCTCGATCGTCTCTTCGGGCAGAACGCTCACATGGTGAAAGTCCATCGCGCCGCTCCCTTAGATCGAGATGCCGTAGCTCGCCAGCTGGGTCGAGATCTCCGTGATGTTCGGATCGACCTCGCCCGCATAGTTCGTCCACCGCTCCTTATCCCAAACCTCAATGCGCGTATCGGCACCCGTGAGGATCACGTCCTGTTTGAGCCCGATATTCGCGTAGGTACGGAGATTCGCAGGCACAAGGAAACGGCCCTGCTTGTCGCATTCGAGCGTACGCGCCCCCGCGATGAAGAACCGCGCAAACGCGCGCGCGTTCGGATCGGCAATGGAGAGCGTGCGGAGCTTCGCCGCGAACTCGTCCCACGCCGCCTGTGGGAACAGGAAGAGACTGCCGTCCAGCCCCTTCGTGATGATGAACGAAACCCCGAGTTCCTGCCGAAAATCCGCAGGCAGGATAACGCGGCCCTTTGCATCGATGCTGTGGGCGTACTCTCCCATAAACATCCGGCCGCACCACCTTTCAGGATCCTTTCACCACTTTGTGGCACTTTCCACCACAATTCACCACTTTTCTTACAGTTATAACAAAAAAATTTCTATTTTTCAAGAAAACAGATATTCTTTTTTCTTGTATGCAATTTCTTCGCAGATTCCGTGCAAGCCGCAATATAAAAGGCCTGCGCGGAATTATACCCGCGCGGGCCATAAAAAAAAGACCTATTTTTATTTAAAAAAATAGGTCTTTTTTGTTCCTTTATTTAGAGCAGCGCATGCGTAATCATGTATTCCGCGATCTGGAGCGCGTTCAGCGCAGCCCCTTTCCTGATCTGATCGCCGCAGATCCAAAAGTTCAGGGCGTTTTCTGCGGACTCATCCACACGCAGGCGCCCGACCTCGACGTCCGTCTTGCCGGAGGTGTAAAGCGGCATCGGATACTCCTGCGCCGCGGGATCGTCGTGGAGAACGACGCCCGGAAACGCTGCGATCGCCGCTCGTGCGGCGTCGAGCGAGATCGGCTCTTTGAATTCGACGTTGACGGATTCGGCATGGCTGCGGTAAACCGGCACGCGCACCGTCGTCGCGGTGATGCGCAGCGTGTCGTCCTCCATGATCTTCTTCGTCTCGTCGATCATCTTCATCTCTTCTTTGGTGTAGAGATTGTCCTTGAACACGTCGATCTGCGGGATCAGGTTAAACGCGATCGGATAGTGCTTCGGCAGTTTGCCGACGGGCAGGATATGCGCCTCTGCTTCTTTGCCCGAAGCGAGTGCCGCGACCTGTTCCTCGAGCTCCGTCATGCCCTCTTTGCCCGCGCCCGAGACCGCCTGATACGTCGAGACGACGATGCGGCGAATCTTCGCGACGTCGTAGAGGGGCTTGAGCCCCATCGCCATGATGATCGTCGAGCAGTTCGGATTCGCGATGATCCCCTTATGGCGCGCGATGGCCTGCGGGTTGACTTCGGGCACGACGAGCGGCACCTCCGGCTCCATACGGAACGTGCTGGAGTTGTCGATGACGACCGCGCCCGCCTTGACGGCGTGCGGCGCGAACTCCGCGCTCGCCGCGCCGCCCGCAAAGAGCGCGATGTCGACTCCGGCGAAAGAATCCGCCGTCGCCTCCCGCACGGTATACTCTTTGCCCATAAAGGCGATCTTTTTGCCCGCCGAGCGGCTGGATGCGAGGAGGCGCAGCTCGGAGAAGGGAAACTGACGCTCTTCGATGAGGTTCAGGAACTCCTGACCGACGGCGCCCGTTGCGCCGAGGATGGCCACGCGATATTTCTTCATGATTCTGCCTCCCTTACAGCAGTTTGTCGAGGCCCACGGTGAGCGATTTCTTCAATTTGCGCACCTTCTTCGCGGCGAGGACGACGCCCGGCATGAACGATTCTCGATTCAGCGAGTCGTGGCGGATCGAGAGCGTCTGCCCGAGGCCGCCGAAAATCACCTCTTGATGGGCGACGTAGCCCGGCAGCCGCACGCTGTGGATCCGCATGCCCTCGTACGCGGCGCCGCGCGCGCCCGGGATCTTCTCCTCCTCGTCGGGGTGTCCCTGTCGATGCGGGGCGCGCACCTCGGCGATCATCGCAGCCGTCTGCACCGCCGTTCCGGAGGGCGCGTCGAGTTTGTTGTCGTGATGCAGCTCGATGATCTCGACATCCGGCATATACTTTGCCGCCATGCGGCTCATGAGCATCATCAGCACAGCGCCGATCGCAAAGTTCGGCGCGATGAACGCGGGCGTATCGTTTGCCTCCGCCGCCGCCTTGATCTCCGCCTTCTGGGCATCCGTGAGTCCCGTCGTCCCGACCACGGGCGACACCTTATGCGCAAGCGCCGTGAGGACGTTCCCGTGTACGGCGTCGGGGCGGGTAAAGTCAATCATCACCTCGGGGCGCAGGCGCGCGAGCGCCGCCGCAAGATCGGTCTCCACGAGGACGCCGTTTTTCCCCGTTCCCGCAAGTTCCCCCGTATCTGCGCCGCCGCCGATATCAACCGCGCCGACGAGCTGCAAATCCGCGTCGTCGGCGACCGCTTTCAGCACCGCGCGCCCCATGCGGCCGCAGGCGCCGCTGACCAAAACCTTTGTCAAGGAAATTCCTCCTCAGTTCTCAATACGATTTTGCCATCATTATACAAGCGCAGTCCGCACGCGTCAAGGAAGACGGCGCCGCATCGTATCCCCGGCTTTATTTTGACGCCCCGACACAATCCTCAGACTTCCGAAATATGCGCAAACTGTTCGCGGTACTGCCGCACGAGGCTCGGCAGGACGAAGGCAAGCGCAGCGGGGTCGTCCACGGTGCGGAGCGCCGCCTTGCGCGCGAGGAGGAGCAGGTCCATATCGGCGAGCACGTCGGCGATTTTGAGATCCCCGAGCCCGTGCTGCATCGCACCGAAGAACTGGCCCGGCCCGCGGAGGCGGAGATCCTCCTCCGCGAGGCGGAACCCGTCGCTCGTCTGCTCGATGATCTTCAGCCGCTCCTCTGAGGCCGCCGCACTCCCCGCGACGAGGATGCAGTAGGAGGCGTACGCCCCGCGCCCCACGCGTCCGCGCAGCTGGTGCAGCTGCGCCAGACCAAACCGCTCGGCGTGCTCGACGACGAGGATGCTCGCGTTCGGCACGTTGACGCCGACCTCGATCACCGTCGTCGATACGAGGAGTTTGATCTTATCCTCGTAAAAATCGCGCATGACGGCTTCCTTCTCCGCGGATTTCATCCGTCCGTGCAGAAGCCCGCAGCGGATGCCGCGAAAGATGCCGCGCGAAAGTTCTTCGTAGACCTCCTCTGCCGAGGGCAGATCGCTCTCCTCGCTGGCCTCAATCAGCGGGCAGACGACGTATGCCTGCCGCCCGCTCTCAATCTCCCTGCGCACGAACGCATAGATTTTGTCCCGCGCGGCCTCGGTGCGCAGGAAGGTACGAACGGCGCGCCGCCCGGGCGGGAGATGTTCGATGCGCGAGACGTCAAGGTCGCCGTAGACCGTCAGCGTCATCGTACGCGGAATCGGCGTCGCCGTCATGACGAGCACGTCGGGCGTTATGCCGCTCTTCTTCTCGAGCGCGGCGCGCTGCGCCACGCCGAACCGGTGCTGTTCATCCGTCACAACGAGCCCGAGCGCGGCAAAGGCGACGCGATCCTCGATCAGCGCATGCGTGCCGACGACAATATCGACCTCGTGCGCCGCGAGCGCGGCGTCCGTCTCCGCGCGCGCCTTCTTCGCGAGGCGCCCCGCGAGGAACCCGACGCGTATTCCGCGCGGGGTAAGAAGTTCCGAGAGGTAGTCGTAATGCTGGCGCGCGAGGATCTCGGTCGGCGCCATGAGCGCGCCCTGATACCCGCTCTCCACGGTCTTGACGAGAGCGAGCAGGGCGATCGCCGTTTTCCCCGATCCAACGTCCCCCTGCACGAGGCGGCGCATCGGCAGCGGCGATTCCATATCGCGCGCAACCTCCTCCCATACGGTCTGCTGGTCCTCCGTCAACGTGAAGGGCAGCGCCTCAAGTACGGCGGCGATATGCGCCCCGTTCGGGCGGTGCGCGATGCCCTGCTGCTCCTCTGCGCTCCGCTTTTTAATCGCAAGCAGGCCGCATTGAATGAGGTAGAGCTCTTCAAAGGCAAGGCGCCTCCGCGCCGCGCTGAGTTCCTCCGCCCGCTTGGGGAAGTGAATCTGCCGGAAAGCGTCCGCGCGCCCGATGAGGCCGTACTCCTCTCGGACGGCGGCGGGCAGCGTTTCCGTGAGTTCTGCGGCGGATTCTTTGAGCGCGTATGCCGTCATGCCGCGCAGCTGTTTCTGCGTAAGCCCCTCGGTTGCGGCGTAGACGGGGAGGATGCCGAGCAGGGATTCTGCGGATTCCTGCGCGCCGAGAAATTCGAGCGCCGTCATCTGAGAGAGCGCGAGCTGCCCGCCGCCGTTGTAGGCGTAATCCGCCCTGCCCGCGAGGAAGACGCGCCGCCCCTCGCGCAGTTTCGTTTTGAGAAAGTGCTGATTGAACCAAACGGCCTGCGCATAGCCCGTGCCGTCGCCGATGAGCGCCGTCAGCACGGTAAAGCCGCGCCGCCGCGTCCGGCGTTCTGTCACCGTTTGAATGACGCCGACGACCGCGGCGCGCATGCCCGCCCGCAGGTCGGCGATGCGCGTGATGCGGCTCCGGTCCTCATAGGCGCGCGGGTAATAGGTCAGGAGGTCGTAGACCGTCTCTACGCCGAGGCGGCGCAGCGCAGCCGCCTTCTTGACGCCCACGCCGCGCACCTTGTTCACGCTGTCCGTCAGCAGCATCCCTGCCCCCTCCCCGCTCAAAAAACAGAAAAACCGCCGCACCGTTGTGCGGCGGTTCCGCCGTTATGACTGTCGTTTAGAGCTTCGGCCCCGCCGCAACGAGACGCTGCCCATCTTCATTGCCTTCGTACTTCTTAAAGTTCTTGATGAAACGCGCGGCAAGGTCCTTTGCCTTTTCGTCCCACTCGGTACGGCTGGCATACGTGTCGCGCGGATCGAGAATCTTCGCATCGACGCCCGGCAGCTCCGTCGGCACCTCGAAATCGAAGTACGGAATCTTCTTCGTCGGCGCGCTGTCGATCGCGCCGCTTTGGATGGCATGGATGATGCCGCGCGTATCCTGAATGGAGATGCGCTTCCCAGTGCCGTTCCAGCCCGTGTTGACGAGGTAGGCCTTCGACCCGTGCTCCTCCATCTTGCGGACGAGTTCTTCCGCGTACTTCGTCGGATGGAGTTCGAGGAACGCCTGCCCGAAACACGCTGAGAAGGTCGGCGTCGGTTCCGTGATGCCGCGCTCCGTGCCCGCAAGTTTCGACGTGAACCCTGAGAGGAAGTAGTATTTCGTCTGCTCCGGCGTCAGAATCGAGACCGGCGGCAGCACGCCGAACGCGTCCGCCGAGAGGAAGATGACGTGCTTTGCATGGGGCCCCGCCGATTTATCGCGCACGTGTCCCTGAACGATGTGTTCGATATGATGGATGGGATAGGAGACGCGCGTATTCTCCGTGATGGATTTATCCGCAAAGTCCACATGACCCGCGAGGTCGACGGTCACGTTCTCGAGCAGCGCGTTGCGCTTGATCGCGCCGTAGATATCCGGCTCCGCCTTGGGGTCGAGATTGATGACCTTCGCGTAGCAGCCGCCCTCGTAGTTGAACACGCCCTCGTCGTCCCAGCCGTGCTCGTCGTCGCCGATGAGCAGCCGCTCGTGGTCGGTCGAAAGGGTGGTCTTGCCCGTCCCCGAGAGTCCGAAGAAAAGGGTGGTATTCTCCCCCTGCTTGTCCGTGTTCGCCGAGCAGTGCATCGAGGCGATGCCCTTCAAGGGGAGGTAGTAGTTCATCATCGAGAACATGCCCTTTTTCATCTCGCCGCCGTACCATGTGTTGACGATAATCTGCTCGCGGCTCGTGAGGTTGAACATGACTGCCGTCTCGGAGTTGAGGCCGAGGTCGCCGAAATGCATCACGCGTGCCTTGGCCGCGTTGTAGACGATGAAATCCGGTTGAAAGCCGCGCAGTTCCTCCTCCGTCGGGCGAATGAACATATTCGTCACGAAATGCGCCTGCCACGGCACTTCCATGATGAACCGCACCGCCATGCGCGTGTTCTTGTTCGCGCCGCAGAACGCGTCGACAACGAAGAGGCGTTTGTTGCAGAGCTCGCGAATCGCAATCTCGCGCACGGCGTTCCACGCTTTCTGCGTCGCGCGGTGGTTGTCGTTCTTGTATTCGGGGGACGTCCACCAAACCGTGTTGTGCGATGTCTCGTCGTCCACGATGTATTTATCTTTCGGAGAACGGCCCGTATAGATCCCCGTCATCACGTTGACGGCGTCGCCCATCTCCGTTACCTGTCCGCGCTCGCAGCCCTCGAGGTCCGGCCGCAGTTCCTCGCGGAACAGCTGGTCGTAGCTTGGATTATGAACGACTTCGGTTGTGCCTGTAATGCCGTATTGTGTGAGATCAATCGTTGCCATGACAGTTTACCTCTTTCTCCAAAAAACATTGGGACGTCATATAACCGCATATTTAGAAAATTCTTCACATAAGTGGAAAATCCTTCTTTGGCAAACAAAGTTTTTATTGATAGCGCATCTTTCTCAGTGCGCGCATCCTGCAAAATCCAACACGACCGCGCGCATCTCGTCCCGTTCGCACACGTCCGTGTGACGCACGGGCTGCGCGCGCAGTCCCGCCAGCCCCTGCGGAATCTCCATGCCGCTCAGTTCACGCAAATGCGCCATCTGTGCAAAGGGATCGGCATCGACCGCCGCCCCGAGTGCAGAGAGCACACTCGCAGCGAATTTATACGGGCTCGCCGTCGAGAGCACCGCCGTCGGGCGCGCGTCCCCCGTCTCCTTTCGGTACCGCTCCGCCGCGCTGTAGGCGACGGCGGTATGCGGGTCAAGCGTATACTTCGTGCGCTCGTATACGCTGCGGATCTCCTCCCGCGTCGCCGCATCGTCCGCAAAAGCCGCCCAGAAATGCTCACGCAGCTGCGGCAGAAGTCCGCTCGCATCGTAGACACCCTTCTCCGCAAGACTGCGCATCCACGCGGCGACCTGCCGCGTATCCTCCGTCAGATGATAGAGCAGGCGCTCGAGATTGCTCGAGACGAGAATGTCCATCGACGGCGAGATGGTCTGATAAAATGCGCGGCGGCGGTCGTAGACGCCGCTCTGCAGGAAGTCGGTCAGCACATTGTTCGCGTTCGAGGCACAGACGAGCCGCCCGACGGGCAGTCCCATGCGTTTCGCATAGAAGCCGGCAAGGATATTTCCGAAATTCCCGGTCGGCACGGCGTAGTTCACCGCATCGCCGCACCGAACCGCCCCCTCCGCGAGGAGGTCGGCATACGCGCTGAAATAGTAGACGATCTGCGGTGCGAGGCGCCCCCAGTTGATGGAGTTCGCCGAGGACAGCCGCGTATGCGCCGCCGCGAGCGTCTTTGCCGTCGCCGCGTCGCTGAATATCTCCTTCACGCCGCGCTGCGCGTCGTCGAAGTTGCCGCGCACAGCGACGACCTTCACGTTTGCGCCTTCCTGCGTCGCCATCTGGAGACGCTGGACGGGGCTGACGCCGCCGTCCGGATAGAATACCATCATCTGAATCCCGGGCGCGTCCGCGAATCCCGCGAGCGCGGCCTTGCCCGTGTCGCCCGACGTCGCGACGAGGATGAGTACGGTCTCTTGCTCCCCCATCTTCCCGCGCGCCGCGCTCATGAGCTGCGGAAGGAGCTGGAGCGCCATGTCCTTGAACGCGCTCGTCGGACCGTGCCAGAGTTCGAGCACCGAAAGGCCGCCGACCGCGCGCAGCGGCGCGCGCCGCGCGTCGTCGAACGTGTGTCCGTAGGCGCGCTGCACGCAGCCCGTAAGTTCCGCCTCCGTATAGTCTGTAAGATAGAGGCGCAGGATGCGCACGGCACGCTCCTCATAGGAGAGCGGCACAAGCGCCTCGATATCGGCGCGGCTCACCTGCGGGAACGCGGCAGGTACGAAGAGGCCGCCGTCAGCGGCAAGCCCCCGCAGGATTGCCGCGGCGGATGAGACGCGCTCCGCGGCGCCGCGCGTGCTGAAATAATCCATTTGTATACATCCTTTCGCTTGGGCAGGGAAATTCATCTGTGTTATAATAGGCTCAGCCGCCCCTGCGGCGTATGGTCAGCGCGCAATATTCGCCGGCACCGCGTCCGCCGCGCGGACAAGGTCGCCGGGCGCGAGCGCAATCTGCTCGCCGCGCCGTCCCGCGCTGATATAAATGCGGTCGTGCATAAGCGCGCTCTCGTCGAGGTAGACGGGGTAGGCTTTCTTCGCACCGAGCGGCGAACATCCGCCGCGCACATAGCCCGTGAGGTCAAAAACTTCTTTGAGATGCGCCATCTCGGCGCGTTTATTCCCCGATGCGGCAGCCGCGGCCTTGAGGTCGAGTTCGCCGCCGCCCGGAATCACCGCCATGAAGACGCCCGTCCGGTCCCCGCGCACGACCAGCGTCTTATAGAGCCGCGCAAGCGGGATGCCCGTCACCGCGGCCACATGCGCGGCCGAAAGGTCGCTCTCGTCCGCGGGATAGGTCAGCAGCTCATAGGAGATGCCGAGCCGGTCGAGAATCCGCGCCGCGTTCGTCTTTTGTATTTTCTTTTTTGCCACGATCATTCACCGCGTCAAATTATAGCATAATACGCGCCGTTTTGGAAAGGAGCGCCGTCAATGAAAATCGCACTCATATCGATGGAGGTCGTGCCCGGCAGACCGGACCGCAACACGAAGACCATCTGTCAAAAAATACGGGAGGCAAAAGCCGCGGGCGCGGAACTCGCCGTCTGCCCCGCGTTCTGTCTCTCCGGCAGGTTCCTCGGACGAGAGCTCTCGCAGCCCGCCTTTCTCCGCGACTGCATGGACGACGCGCAGGATATCGCGCGGGCGGCGGAGGGCATCGCCGTGCTCTTCGGCAGCATTGCCGACGAGGCGGAGCGTCCCGTCTCGGACGGCCGCACGCTGCTCTCAGCACGCGACGGCGCGCTCCAAGAAGTAGCGCGCCGCCCGCTGCATGCGAGCAGTCCCTTCTCCCCGCTCATCTACGCGCTGCCCGAAGAGGATATCCTCATCGCCGTCGACGCCGCCCCCTTCCCCACGCCGCTCCGCGGCGCGGGGCTCGCGGCGCTCGCGCGCAAACACAGGAAGACGGTCGTCTATGTCAACGCGCTCGGTCTGCAAGACAAGGGGAAGACGGTCTATGCCTTTGACGGCGTCTGCCGCGTCTGCCGCGCCGACGGCTCCGTCGTTCTGACGACGCCCCCCTACGAAGACGGCATCACCGTCGTCGACACGGCGGCGCTGACGTCGTGCGAAACGCCCGCGAAGGAACCCGAAGTCGCCCCGATCTACCGCACGCTCCGCTACGGCGTGCGAAAATTTCTGGAGCGCATTCATATGGAGCGGGTCGTCGTCGGCATCTCGGGCGGCATCGACTCCGCCGTCAGCGCCGCCCTCTACGTCGACGCCATCGGCGCGGACAGGGTGCTCCTCGTCAATATGCCGAGCCGTTTCAACTCCGCCACGACGAAGGGACTTGCGGCGCAGCTCGCGGAGCGACTCGGCTGCCGCTCGATGATCGTGCCCATCGAGGAGAGCGTCGCGCACACGGTCGCGCAGCTGACGGAGATTTCCGTCGAAGGCGCGGCGGCAGCACCGGGCGAGCGTCTTAAGATATCCTCTTTCGTCCGCGAGAACATGCAGGCGCGCGACCGCAGCGGGCGGGTCCTCGCGACGATTGCCGCGGCGTGGGGCGCGGGATTTACCTGCAACGGAAACAAGGCGGAGTCGACCGTCGGCTATGCGACCCTTTACGGCGACCTTGCGGGATTCTTCGCGGCGCTCGCCGACCTTTGGAAATACCGGGTCTACGATCTCGCGCGCTATCTGAACGCGTCGGTCTACGGACGCGAGGTCATCCCGCAGGGCATCATCGACATCATGCCGAGCGCCGAGCTCTCCGACGCGCAGAACGTGGACGAGGGCAAGGGCGACCCCATCCGCTATCCGTACCACGACTTTCTCTTCCGCGCGTTTGCCGAGGACAGCCGCCTCCCCGAGGACATCCTGCAGGCGTATGCGAAGAACGCGCTCGAAGCGTACATCGGCTGCGCGGAGGGTCTTGTCGCCTCATATTTCCCCACGGCGGCGGATTTCATCGCCGATCTCGAACACTGGTGGGGGCTCTATACGGGCATGGCGGTCGCCAAGCGCATCCAGGCCCCGCCCATCCTCTCCGTCAGCGGCCATGCGTACGGCGCGGATCATCCCGAATCCCAGATCGGCGCGTACGAAACGCGCGCTTACCGCAGGCTCAAAGAGGAACTGCTGAACGCGTAATTTTTTCAACAAAGGGCTATCGCACGTTTTCTACAAACGTACGATAGTCCCTTTTTTATATTATCTTTTACCATTGTAAAAATTATTTTTTATAAATATAAAATTCTTATTTACAAATCAAAAAAATTTCGCTATAATCCGAAAAAGAAAGGACGGTGCAGCCCATGCAGCACAAGAAAAGTTTTGCTTATGTACTTCTCGCATGTTGTTTCCTCCTCGTCTCCCTTGTCGGCGGATGCGGCGGAACGTCTGCGGATAAACCGGCCGGCGATAAGTCGGCAGCCAAGAAAACGGTCACGGTCACGACGTCGTTCCTGCAGGATATGACGAAGCAGCTCGCCGGCGACTATGTCAACATCGAACTGATCATCCCGGCGGGCGAGGACCCGCATCTCTACGTGGCGCAGCCTGCCGATCTCGAAAAGATCAAGAAGGCCGATCTTCTCCTCTACCACGGCCTCCACTTCGAGGGCAAGATGGCAGAGGTGCTCGAGAAGAAGGGCGTCGCTGTGACGAAGGACTTCCCCGACAGCGAGATCAACTATATGGAGGAAGACGGCAAGCGCATCGTCGACCCGCACTTCTGGTTCGACGTCGCGCTCTACAAGCAGGCGACGGAGAAGGCCGCGGAGGAACTCGAAAAACTCCTGCCCGACCATAAGGCGGACATCGAGGCAAATCTCAAGAAATACCTCGGCCAGCTCGACGCGCTCGACACCGAGATCAAAGAAAAGATCGCGACGATCCCCGAGGGACAGCGCAATCTCGTCACCCCGCACGACGCCTTCAACTATTTCTCGCACCGCTACCATATGAACGTCGTCGCGCCGCAGGGCGTCAGCACGGACTCCGAGGTTGCGAACGCCGACGTCGAGAAGACGGCGAACTTCATCGTCGAGCACAAAGTCAAGGCGGTATTCGCCGAGAGCACGACGAACCCGGAACGCATGAAGAAACTCCAGGAGGTCTGCAAGACCAAGGGCTTCGACGTCGAGATCGTGGGCGGCGAAGGGAACGAATTGTTCTCGGATTCACTCGCGCCGGAAGGGCAGAAAGGCGACACCTACATCGACATGTATAAGAGCAACGTCGATCTGATCGTCAGCCATCTGAAGTAAGATATTTGACGGAGGCGGGGAAGTCCCGCCTCTTTTTGTTCTAAGGAAGAGACTATGGATAAAAATAGGAGCGTCATACATGTGGAGGATCTCACGATGGCGTACCGCGAGACCCCCGTCCTCTGGGACATCGACCTCGATATCCCGGAACACGTACGCTGCGCGATCGTCGGCCCCAACGGTGCGGGCAAATCCACGCTGCTCGGCGGCATCCTCGGTCTGATCACACCCGTATCGGGCGAGGTGCGTCTGTGGGGGCGCCCGCTCAACGAAGTGCGCAAACGCATCGCCTATGTGCCGCAGCGCGGATCGGTGCACTGGGATTTCCCGACGACCGTCTCGGACGTCGTGCTCATGGGCCGCTACGCGCATATCGGCCTCATCAAGCGGCCGAAAAAAATCGACCGTGAAATCGCGCTCGACGCGCTCGAAAAGATGAAAATGGCGGACTTTGCCGACCGTCAGATCTCGGAGCTGTCGGGCGGACAGAAGCAGCGCGTCTTCATCGCGCGCGCCCTCGCGCAGGACGCCGACCTCTACATCATGGACGAGCCGCTCGCGGGCGTCGACGAGACGACGGAGCGCATCATCATGGACAAATTCATGGATCTGCAGAAAGACCGGCGCACCGTTATCGCCGTGCACCACGACCTCAGTACCCTCGACGCCTATTTCGACTTCCTCGTCGTGCTCAACCGCACGGTCAAGGCGTGCGACTACCTCGCAAACGTCGACAAAGAGGAAAAACTTGCGCTTGCGTACCGGATCAAGGAGTAAGCGATGGACATTCTATTCAATTACACCTTTCAAATCGTCGCCGTCGGCAGCCTCGTCCTCGCCGTCACTGCGGGCTCTGTCGGCGCGTTCAGCGTCTACAAGGGACAGAGTCTCATCGGCGACGCCATCGGGCACTCGACCTTCCCCGGCATCATCCTCGCCTATATGATCTTTGCGACGCGCAGCCCCGTCGTCCTGCTCTGCGGCGCGATCGCTGCGGGCGCGGCAAGCTACGCGCTCATCCAGCTCGCGCACGAAGACAAGCGGCTCGGTCTTGACGCCAACCTCGCCGTCTTCCTCTCGGGCTTCTTCGGTCTCGGCATGGCGCTCAAGAGTTTCATCCAAGGCAACCCCGACTACGCGGGCGCCTCGCAGGCGGGGCTCGGCACCTATATCTTCGGCCAGGCGGCGTATATGCTCGAGATCGACGTCATGCTGATCTTTATCGTTTCCGCCCTCTGTCTCCTCATCCTCCTCGTATTCTACAAGGAGCTGAAACTCTTCGTCTTCGACGCGGAATACGCGCGCGTCGCGGGCCTCCCCTGCCGCCTGCTGAACGTCCTGCTGCTCGTCATGACGATCTCCGTCATCGGCATCGGCATCAAGGCGGTCGGCGCAATCCTCATCAGTTCCTTCCTCATTATCCCGTGCGTCGCGGCAAATCAGTGGTCAAACGAGTTCTCCCGCGTTCTCGTGCTCAGCAGCGGCATCGGCGCTGTCTCGGCACTCGTCGGAACATATATCAGCACGGCGGAACAGGGCATGTCGACAGGCCCCTGCATCATCCTCGCCGCATGTCTCATTGCTTTTTTCTCCATCCTGTTCGGACCGAAGGGCATCCTCGCCCGTATGTTAAAAAGGAGGCGGCGGCATGGATGACGCATTGCTCGTGCTGCTGCTGACCGCCGCGGCCTGTTCTTCGCTCGGCGCGTTCCTCATCCTGCGCCGCCTGTCGATGATGGCGGATGCCATCAGCCACACCGTCCTGCTCGGCATCGTGCTCGCGTTCTTCGTGACCTACAATCTCGGTTCGCCGTGGCTGCTGTTCGGCGCGGCGATCATGGGCGTCGTCACGGTATCACTCGTAGAGCTGCTCGGCAAGACGAACCTCGTCAAATACGACGACGCGATCGGCGTCGTCTTCCCGCTGCTCTTTGCGATCGCCGTCATTCTCATCAGTAAATTCGCCGGCAACGCGCATCTCGACACAGATATGGTGCTCATGGGAGAGGTCATCTATTCCGGGCTGAACACCGTACGCATCGGCGGACTCGATATCCCTTCCGCCGCGCTCAAGATGGGCGGTCTGCTCGCTCTCATCGCCACCTTTATCGGCGTATTCTACAAGGAGTTGAAGGTCTCGACCTTCGACGAGGAATACGCTAGGCTCATCGGCATCCCGACGGGCATTTTGTTCTACGCCTTCATGTCGATCACGTCGCTGACGACCGTCGCCGCGTTCGACGCGGTGGGCTCGATTCTCGTCATCTCGTTTTTCATCGCGCCGGCGGCGACCGCGCTGCTCTTTACAAAAAATTTGACGCAGACTTTGCTTATTTCCGTATTTTTTAGTATGATAAACAGTATCATAGGTTATACGATCGCGGTGCACGCGAACTCCTCCATCGCGGGGCTGTGTGCGGGCATCAACACGCTCGTCTACATGTTCGCGCTGCTCGTCAATCCGAAGGGCGTCATCACGGAGTATATGCGCCGTGCCCGGAATAAAAAACGGCTGCGGCAGGAGCTCTTCATCCTGCATATCGGCAAACATACGGCGGTACAGATGCAAAGCCCTGAAAACCACATTGCAGAGATCGAGAACCATCTCAAATGGGGGGCGGCGCGCGTAAACGAGGTCAGCGGCGCGCTGCTTGCAAACGGGGAGCTGCGGCGCGCGGGAGACTATTACCTCCTGACGGATCGCGGCGCCGAGGTCTACAAGGCGCTGTGCCGGAGATATTATATTTAGGGGAATCGACATGACAATGGAGATACAACCGCAGTGGGAAGAGTTCATCATCGCCGTCTTTAAGATGAGCCGGCGGCAGGGCAAGGCGACGAATAAAGAGCTCAGTCGACGGCTCTCCGTCTCGCCCTCGCTCGTCACGGAGGTCATCAAAAAGATGCAGGCCGAGGGCATCCTCGCCGGCGGAAAGAATATCATCGCGCTGACGGAGGCGGGCGAAGCCGCCGCTAAGCACATCATCTCAAAGCACCGTCTGTGGGAATACTTCCTCACCGAAACGCTGAACTACAATTGGAAGGACGTCCATGCACAGGCAAGCGCCCTCCAAAGCGTTACGAGCGACGCGCTCTTTGAAAAACTCAACGACTACCTCCGGCGCCCCGCGGCCTGCCCGCACGGCGGCGCGATTTTCGCCAACCGCGCCGACGAACTCGAGGGACTCGTGCCGCTCTCAGAATGCACGCCCGGGGTCTCCTATACCATGCGGCGCATCCCGGACAACACGGCGCTCCTCGAATACGTCGAGCACATCGGGCTCGTCCTCGGTCAAACGCTTACCGTCAAGGGATTCGAATCGTTCGACCACACGGCGATCATCGACATGGACGGCGCCGAGGTGCGCGTCTCGCCGAAGGCGTGCGTCGATATCTATCTCGCGGCGGATGACGCCGACTAATACGGCACAGAAAAAGACTCTCCCGAGAAGACGGCGTCTGGAGAGTCTTTTTTCATTGGCAGCATAATCGGTGCGCCGCCCTTCGCTCACGAATACATCAACGTGCCGGCGAGCCCCCAAACGATCAGGAGGATGCCGATCACCCATGCGTAGACGCCCGCGCGCGGCAGGCGCCGGACGAAGAAATAGAGTCCTTGATCCGCACGGAGCAATTTTTGCACCGTCGGTTCATCCGCATCCATACCGATGCGCGCGGCGAAGGAGTTCCTGATGCGATAGAGGGGCAGACCGCCGCACAGGAGAACGCAGCCGATAAAGAAGCCGAGCATATACTGCCCCGCCTCCGATTCAAAATCGTAGCCGGGCACCAGCGCAAGGTCGCGGATAACGAACGGGACGAGCGCAATGAGCACCGAGCCGAACACGCCGACCGTACACATAAGAGCAGCGCCGCTCGCCTCTCCGCGCCGGTACCAAACGATCGTCTGCAGGAGACGTTTTCCCACAAGCAGTAAAATAAACGCAATAATATACACGAAAAAGAACTCCTCTTCCTATCGGCATGCGCCCATAAATCGCTCACGGGCACGGGCGCTGCCGGGCATGCGTTACGATAGAATTATCCTCCGCGATGCCTCCCGTATTTTACCGCATAAAATACGCGGCGCCGGACTCGAACACCTGCTGGTTCATATCGCCGATGACGTTCTTGCCGATGTTCTCGCCGATGCGCTCGGCGTGTGCCATGCGCCCGTAAATGCGCCCGTCCGGGCTCGTAATGCCCTCGATCGCGTTGACCGAGCCGTTGGGGTTGTACGGCTGCTCGAGCGTCGGATCCCCCTGGTCGTTGACGTACTGCGTCGCGATCTGCCCGCGCACACGGAGGTTCGCCACAGTCTTTGCGTCGGCATAGAACCGCCCTTCGCCGTGCGAGACGGCAATCGTATGCGTATCGCCGATCTTGACATTCGCGAACCACGGCGAGAGATTCGACGCGACGCGTACCCGCACGGTCTGCGAAACATGGCGGGCGATGTTGTTGTAGGTGAGCGTCGGCGTGCTGTCGTCAAGATCGCAGATTTTTCCGTACGGCAGCAGTCCCAGTTTGAGCAGGGCTTGGAACCCGTTGCAGATACCGAGGATAAGCCCGTCCTGATCATGCAGGAGACGTTGCGCCGCCTCGGCAATCTCGGGCGCGCGGAACATCGCCGCGATGAACTTGCCCGAGCCGCCCGGCTCGTCGCCGCCGCTGAAACCGCCCGGCAGCATGAGAATCTGAGATTTCCGCAGCGCCGCCGCAATCGCGTGCACAGTCTCCTCAACCGCCCGCGGCGTAAGATTGCGCACGACGAGGATCTCCGGCACGGCGCCGACGCGTTCCCATGCGCGTGCGGAATCGTATTCGCAGTTCGTCCCCGGGAATACGGGAATCAGGACGCGCGGACGCGCGATCTTGCCCTCACGGCTGAGCGGCCGTCCCTGCGTATAAGGGGCATAGGTCGGCCGATCGATCTGCCGCACGGCCTGCGGAACCGTCGTCGGGAAGATTTTCTCGAGCGGCTCCGTATACGCCGCCTTAATATCGGAGAGCACAATGGTATCGAGATCCGTGATGATGCTCGGCACATCGCGCGTCTCGCCGAGCTCGATCGCCCCCGTCCCCGCAAGTTCCCGCGGAATATCGAGCGTCGACGCGACCTCGAGCAGAACCGTTCCGTAGAGCGGCTTAAAGAGATCGTCCTGCGGGATGAACGCCTTAAATTTAAAGCCGAGATTGTTGCCGAGACACATCTTCGACAACGCCGCCGCGATGCCGCCCTTGCCGACGGTCTGCGCGGAAAACGCCTTCTGCGACGCGATGAGCTGATAAATCTTAGCGAAATTCTTATTGAGCCGCGGAAATACGGGCAGGTCATGCGCGTCCCGTGGCACGGGAATCATGACGACGCGGTTCGCCGGGAATTTGAACTCGGGCGAAATCACATCGTCCGCACGTACCGGCGCGACGCCGAACGCCACAAGCGTCGGCGGCACGTTGAGTTCCTCGAACGACCCCGACATCGAGTCCTTGCCGCCGATCGCGGGGATCCCCAGAGCATGCTGCGCGCAGAGGGCGCCTAAGAGCGCGGCAAAAGGCTTGCCCCACTTCTTCGGGTCGGTGCCGAGACGCTCGAAGTACTCCTGCAGCGTCAAGCGAATCCGCGCCGGATCCCCGCCCGTCGCAACGATTTTCGCCGCCGCCTCGACGATCGCGTAAACGGCGCCGTGGAACGGGCTCCATGTGGAGAGGTCGGGATCGAAGCCGAATGCCATCGCGGACGCCGTGTTCGTCTCCCCCGTACGCACAGGGATTTTCGCGACCATTGCTTCTGCCGGCGTCAATTGGTATTTCCCGCCGAACGGCATGAGAACGGAGGCGGCGCCGACGGTCGCATCGAACCGCTCGCCGAGCCCCTTTTGACTGCATACGTTGAGGTCGCGCAGATTCGCGAGCCACGCCTTCTCAAGATCGCGTCCGGCCTGTCTGACGGCAGGCGGGATTTGCTGCAAATACGGATTTTTCTCATTCGGCGATTCGACGATCGCGCGCACGCGCTGACGCACGCCGTTCGTGGCGAGGAAGCTGCGCGCGATCCGCACGATCTCCTTGCCGCGCCATTTCATGACGAGCCGGGGTGCCGCCGTTACGACGGCGACCCGCGTCGCTTCAAGATTTTCGATATCCGCATGACGCAGGAACTCCTCCACGTCCCCGGGTGCGAGCACAACCGCCATACGTTCCTGGGACTCGGAGATGGCAAGTTCCGTCCCGTCGAGCCCCTCGTATTTCTTCGGCACGGCGTCGAGGTCGATCGTCAGCCCGTCCGCGAGCTCGCCGATCGCAACGGCGGCGCCGCCCGCGCCGAAATCGTTGCAGCGCTTAATCAGGCGGCTGACCTCCGGATTGCGAAAGAGCCTCTGGATCTTGCGCTCCGTCGGTGCGTTGCCTTTCTGCACCTCTGCCCCGGAGGTTGTCAGCGACGTCTCGGTCTGCTGTTTGGAGGAACCCGTGGCGCCGCCGATGCCGTCGCGCCCCGTACGCCCGCCGAGCAGCACGACGACGTCCCCCGGCGCGGGCCGCTCACGCGCCACCTGCGACACGGGTGCGGCCGCGATGACGGCGCCGATCTCCATGCGCTTTGCAAGGTATCCCTTATGATAGATCTCACGTACAATGCCCGTCGCAAGGCCGATCTGATTGCCGTAGGAGCTGTATCCCTCCGCCGCGCCGAGCGTAATCTTCTTCTGCGGCAGCTTGCCCTTTAGCGTATCTTCAATAGGTGCGCGCGGATCCCACGCCCCTGTCACGCGCATCGCCTGATAGACGTAGGAGCGCCCGGAGAGCGGATCGCGGATCGCCCCCCCGAGGCAGGTTGCCGCGCCGCCGAACGGTTCGATCTCCGTCGGATGGTTATGCGTCTCGTTCTTGAACATGAGGAGCCATTCCTCGTCCCTGCCGTCCACATCCACCGTGATGCGGATGCTGCACGCGTTGATCTCCTCCGATTCGTCGAGGTCGTCGAGTTTCCCCTCCGCGCGCAGTGCCTTCATCCCTATGACCGCAATATCCATCAGCGTGGATTCGCGTTTCTTTCCGTCCTTATAGATTGCCCGCCGATCGTCCGTATACTGCCGGTATGCCTCAATGATCGGCAGGGAGAACGGACCGTTTTCGATGTTCACGGCATCGATCGCGGTCGTAAAGGTCGTGTGGCGGCAGTGATCCGACCAGTAGGTGTCGATAACGCGCAGTTCGGTGATCGTCGGCGCACGGCGCTCCGTATCGTGAAAATACTGCCGGACAAATTCAAGATCCGCCTCGCTCATCGCAAAGCCGCGCGCGGCGTGGAACCGCTCAAGTTCGACACGCGAGAGCCGGTTGAAGTCCGCGAGCACTTCGACGTCCGACGGCAGCGTCACCCGGCCGTCGAGCGTCGCGGGCAGCGCAAGAGAGGCTTCGCGGCTCTCCACAGGGTTGATGAGATACTTTTTAATGCGCTCATAGACGTCATCGTCCACCTTCCCGACGAGGACGACGACGCGGGCCGTACGTACCGTCGGGCGCTCCCCCTGGGTCACGAGCTGCACGCATTCCTCGGCCGCGGCCGCCGTCGGATCGAACTGCCCCGGCAGCGGCTCGATCGCGAAGGTATGCGCGTCGGAGAAATCCGGCAGCGCGTCTTCGTAGACCGTATCGACAGGCGGATCTGCAAAGACGATGTTGCGCACCTGCGCAAACTCCTCTTCGCCGAGTCCCTCTATATCGTACCGCGTAATGATCCGCACGGCGCGCAGATGCGTGAGGCGGAACGTCTCTATGAGATCGCCGCACAGCCGCTGCGCCGGAATATCGAAAAATCCCTGTCGTTTTTCCACAAAGATTCGTTTGACAGCCATCGGAACCCCCTCTATCTATGAAGCCGTTATCCCATGTTCTATTTTATCTGAACTGACCGGAATATGCAACCGTGTGAATGCCTCAATCCAATATGTCTTTAAAAATTATTGCAAAAATACGGCCCCAACAAAAAACGGGCATCGCAAAAGATACCCGTCATGATATTGTCGCAGAGATCAGCCGACGGCCGTCTCGAGCGCGATCTCTATCATATCTTCGAACGTCGTCTGACGCTCCTCGGCCGTGCAGCGCTCCCCCGTCACGAGATGATCGCTGACCGTAAAGAGCGCAAGCGCCCGGCGCCCGAACTTCGCCGCGAGCGTGTAAAGCGCCGCGGCCTCCATCTCGACGGCAAGCACGCCGTATTTGCGCAGCTTTTCATTATCGATCTCCTCGTCGTAGAACCGGTCGACGGAGATCACATTGCCGACGCGCACGGGGAGGTTCAGTTTCTTCGCGTTCTCCACCGCGGCAGCGAGCAGATCATAGTCCGCGAGCGGCGCATAGTTGATGCTCCCGCCGAAGATGTTGCGGATCATGGAGGAGTCCGTCGTCGCCCCCTGCGCGATCAGCACGTCGCGCAGCTTCACCTTCTCGTGCATCCCGCCGCAGGTGCCGACGCGGATGAGTTTCTGCACGCCGTAGTGCTCCATGAGTTCGTTCGCATAGATGGAGATCGACGGCATCCCCATGCCCGTCCCCTGCACCGATACGCGCGTGCCCCGGTATGTCCCCGTGTAGCCGAGGATATTACGGATGGATGTGTACTCTTTCGCGCCCTCGAGAAAATGCTCCGCGATGAACTTCGCGCGCAGCGGATCCCCCGGCAGCAGGATACGGTCGGCAATCTCCCCCGGGGCGGCGGCAATATGCGGTGTGCTCATAGAAATGCTCCTTTGCTATCGGCAAATATCATATTCTTATAGATGTGAAAGCTTTCGCTTTCTCAATCCTCATACCCGTTCGGATGCGATGCGTGCCAGCGCCACGCCGTGCCGATGATCTCCTCCACATCCGTGAACCGAGGGTCCCAGCCGAGCGCTATGCGCGCCTTTTCGCTCGACGCGATCAGCTGCGCTGGATCGCCCGCGCGGCGCGGGCCGATCTCCACCGCGATCTCCTTGCCCGTCGCTTTTTCCGCAGCCGCGATCATCTCCTTGACCGAGAATCCGCTGCCGCTCCCGAGGTTGAAGATATCGCTCTCGCCTCCGCGCCTCAGATAGTCGAGCGCGCGCATGTGGGCATCCGCGAGGTCGACGACGTGAATATAGTCGCGCAGACAAGTGCCGTCGGGCGTCGGATAGTCGTCGCCGTAGATCGTGATGTGGCTGCGTCTCCCGGTCGGCACCTGTAGGATGAGCGGGATGAGATGCGTCTCCGTCCGATGGTCCTCGCCGATCGATCCGTCCGGCAGCGCGCCCGCCGCATTGAAATAGCGCAGCGAAACATAGCGCACGCCGTCGGCGCGGCTCACCCACTTCATCATCTTCTCCATCGTGAGCTTCGTCTCGCCGTAAGTATTCGTCGGGTTCGTCTCGTCGTCCTCACGGATCGGCACGCGCTTCGGCTCGCCGTAGACCGCCGCCGTCGAAGAAAAAACGATTTTATCCGCGCCGTGCCGCACCATCGCCTCGAGCAGCACCTGCATCCCGTAGACATTGTTGTTGAAATAGAGGAGCGGCCGCTCCATGCTCTCCCCCACGAGAGAGTTCGCCGCGAAGTGAATGACCGCTTCAATTTCATGTTCCGTGAATATGCGGTCCAGCACCTCCGCATCGCGAATGTCGCCCTCATAGAATGCCGCGTTCGGATGCAGCGCCCCGCGGTGCCCCGTCTGGAGATTATCGACAACGACGACCTCTTCTCCGCTTGCAGCCAGTTGATGCGCGGCATGCGCGCCGATGTAGCCCGCGCCGCCACAAACGAGTATAGCCATGTTCCGTTTTCTCCTTTCGGGTCTATTTTACAGCCAATATATAGGCTTGGCAAGCGCCCCTATCATAACGCCGCGATAACAGCGATAGATACTATTTCATTTGGGCGCTGCATGAAGGTCAGGGTACATACAATCCGCCATGTATCTGATTCCGTCCAGCACCCGAATACCCGGCGCATATACGTATGTGAACGGAAGCCCGTAAATACGCTGATGATGGACGGCATCCAAACTGTTCAGAGCAATGTCATTGCGTACCATATCCTCATAATAGGATCGATCCCGTTCATCCGTACACATCACAAAGATAATCTCCGGATTGCACCGGAGGATTTCTTCTTTATTGACGGTATGCTCTTCCCCCGATACGAGCTCGCCGCCCAGTCGCTCGACCATATCTCCGACAAGCCACTGCCGCTCATAGTTGAAAATATATGCGGGCGTATTATATTGGAGCACCATCACTGTCGGATGTTCCCCGACTTCCCGCGCCCTGCCGCAGACCTCTCGAATCTGTGTCCGTATTTCACGGACATAGCTTTCTCCCAAAGCTCTTTGGTTAAAAATCTCCGCCATGTCAAGAATGAACCGGCATTCATCCTCTACTTCTGCATTTTTCTTGACACTATTAGATGAGGCCATAATATACGTTGGAATATTTCTTTCTCTCCAAAATGTCGTATTAATCAAGGCTCCCTTGGAGAAGGTCGACCCCCACCCTACGATGAAGTCGGGCTCATACATGACGATGGTCTCCCTGTCAAACTCATGCCGAATGATCGGGGGGAGTTTCGCATTGGCCGTATATTTGGGGTCGAAGCCGTCCATATATTTGTTCGACACCGATGCGGCCACGACAGATTGACCCGCCCCCAGCGCGAATATCGTTTCCAGACTGCCCTTTTGATTGGTAATCACCCGATGGGGAATCCGGTCAAACGCGATGTCAATCGGTTGTTTTCTTTCGTCATAGGTATGAATGACGACATGTCCATAAGCATGATCCGGGGCGCTGTCGGGAGACAGTATTTCCGGAGCGGATACGGGGTGTGCTTGATTCTCCTGTACCAGCGTACCGACCCCAAGCCCCATCAGCGCCAATAGAGAAAAACCGACGATTATTTGTTTCATTTTTAAACTGCTTACAGTCGCTTAGAAATCGTACTTGACGCCGAACATAAAACTCCGTCCGCTCTGCGGAAACGCTCCGATACTGCACAGCGCATAATACTTATTCTCCCAAGCTTCATTGAACACATTATCCACCACGGCATATACCGACAATTGATCATCCATTTTGTAATTCATGGACAAACGGCTCACGATGAACCGACGGTCGGTAAAATAGCGCCGATTCATCCCTGAATAAATCATCGTAGAGAAATCGGCATTAAACCGATCCTTTCGATATCCAATATCGACGCCGTATTTATTCACCGGTCTGATAGAATTCACCAATACGTTGACGGAAGTTCCCGTGTCGGGATCAACCGTAACATTCTTCCCCTTAAAATCATCATGCACATAGGAATACGTCATACCGACGGACCATGTATCAGAGATTTTCTTATGCAGTCCCAAATTGATCGCTCTTTTCTTTTGAACTGCATTGATCGCTCTATTGGATACCTTTCCATTCGGCCCTACGACCGAATACTGTCCGATGGCATTGCTCATGTCTATATACGAATAATTTACATCAAAAGCAAACCCCCGATAAACTTTTCGGATCCCCAAGTTATAGGCGTTTCCTTTTTCATTGTTGAGTTTTTCAAACGTGCTCGAAAAATCTGCACTCCATAACGGACGGTTGACCTGAGCCCATGAAGCGTATATGGTTGCGGACGGATCGATTAAATACTGACTCGACAGGATCAAGCTGCCATGACTATATTTACCGCTTTTGCTCACATTATTCCCGCTGATCGTTCCAATGGAATAGTCGCCGTAATGATCATATCGAAACGCAGGAGTGACTTCCCAATTGTCGGTTACATGGATTTTATCCTGAACATAAGCGCTGAAATTATTCCGTTTGATGGAGTTAATATCCCGGAAATAATTTGTCGCGGCATTTGGATTGATTCTATCCCATTTGCTCTGCGTCATCAGCGCGCCGAACAAAACATCATGCTTCCCCCAATGTTTCCCAAGCTGCAGCTGGATTCCTCTCATGAATTCCCTGTCGCGTGTGGACCATTGCGGAATCTCTGTCTGCGTATCCCAATGTTCCAACAGCCATGAGATACGGCTTTGAGGGAGCCCCCACAGCCTTCCTCTCCTGTTATTCCAATAGGAAGTCCGCTCATCGAAAATCCTTACGAAACTTTCCATATGACGATCATTGGCAAAGACATAGGTTAAGCTGAGGTTCTTGGCAATCGTCTCCGTATAGGATCCGAGCAGCCCCTCGTAAATAAACCAGTTGCGATATCCTCTCTCCCAAAAATCAGAGTTATGCCATCCATAGTCTCCTCCGGCGGCATGGTACAACGTATCGTCCAGCAGATTGCTCAAATGTCTGTAGTCCGGCGCCGTCAGCGGCATTCCTGAGCGGTCATAGGAATAATTGTAAAGGAAGGACAATCTATGCGTTTTGTCAAAATCATTGTCAATCTTAACGGTAACATTCGTATCTTTAAAATCTGTCCCTATAAATTTTCGGTTGACTCCCGTAAGGCCATCCTTATAATGCGTACTTCCGCCTCTATCCTGATTCACCGCAATATAATACCGTAGTTTCCCCTGATTTGCAGGACCCGATGTATTGACCGCGTAATAATGGCGCCCCCATGAGCCCGTTCCTATATCGACTGCAGAACGCGGCTGAAGGCTTCCCCTTCTGGTAATGATATTGATGGCTCCGCCTGTGGCATCCGACCCATATACGGATGCGCCCGGCCCCTTGATTACCTCTATCTGTTCAACCAGATCCATATTGTTGAGCAGATACATCGCCATGACATTTTTGGAATTGCCATAACTGGAGTGTCCCGCAAAATTACTTGCCCCATTATCGAGACGTCGGCCGTCCAACAGGATCACAACATGCCCGTCGCCGTTAATCTGTACTTCCGACGTGTATGTTCCGCCGCCGTACATGCCGCCGTGGAATCCCGTGTCGCTGATTAAGACGCCGGGTACCGTTTTTATCGCCTCCGCAAGGCTCTTATAGTGTTTTCGTTCAATTTCTTCCCTTGCGATAACGCTGACATCCCCGCCCGTACGGTAATATGACTGGGCCGTCACTTCATTTCCGAATTTATCATATTTGCCGTCCCCATATACGGTCACATTTTCAAGGTAATAGGTTGCAAGACCCGCATCCGTCGTCTTAGATGCGCCGATTGATACGCCGGCATACGATGTTACGCATAAAGCCGCCAATACCGCACAAGTTTTCTTCATCTTGATCCTCTCCTTCTTTAATAAAAATACGCCTCCTGTATACGCCCCTCCATTCATAGATTATCCAAGAAAATACTATAAATATTTTAACCATTTATAATCCACATGATATCATTTGTTTATATTATCGTCAATATATAAGCATATTCCCTTACGCAAAAAATAACCGGCAAAATTGCTTGCCGGTCGGAATTTTAGCTTTTATTCTATTAGCTGTGCATATTCTTTTTCGGTTACTCACCGAACGCCCATGCGCTGCGCCTGTGCGCGCAGGCGCGCGATGCGCTCCTGCGTGTCCGGATGTGTCGAGAAGAGGCTCTTAAAGGAGATGTCTCTGCCCGTCAGCGGGTTGATGATGCACATATGTGCGGTCGCGGGCGTCGCCTCGGGGAGAGGCGCGCCGTGGACGGCATAGTACTCGATCTTCTCGAGCGCTGAGGCAAGGTCGTTCGGATTGCCGCAGAACTCTGCGCCCGTCTCGTCCGCGCTGTACTCGCGCGAGCGTGAGATCGCCATCTGGATGAGCGCCGCTGCGATCGGCGCGATAATCGCCGTCGCAATCAGGCCGATGATGCCGCCGCGGTCGTCGTCGCTTGAGCGCCCGCCGCCGAATATCGCCGCCCACTGCGCGATATTCGCCGCGTAGGAGATAACGGTCGCCATCGTCGCCGCCACCGTCGAAATCAGAATATCACGGTGCTTTACATGGGCGAGCTCATGGCCGAGCACGCCTGCGATCTCGTTGTAGTCGAGCGCACGCATGAGCCCCGTCGTGACGGCGACCGCCGCGTTCGACGGATTGCGTCCCGTCGCGAAGGCGTTCGGCGCATCCTCGTTGATGATGTAGACGCGCGGCATCGGCAGCTCCGCCTTCCCCGCGAGTTTTTCCACGAGTCCGTAGAGCTCGGGCGCGCTCGAACGGTCGACCTCCTGCGCGTTGTACATGCTGAGCACCATGCGGTCGGAGAACCAATACGAGAAGAAGTTCATGGCGAGCGCGATGACAAGCATCACGGTCATGCCCGTATGTCCGGCGAATATGCCGCCGAGTGCAACCATGAGCGCCATGAGGAGCGCCATGAGCATTGTTGTCTTGAGGGAGTTCATACAATCTGCCTCCTTAGAATCGATTGACTTTGTCTTTTTGACTATAATACTGAAGGATTATGGAAAAAGGCTGAAATTCGCGGTTCTCTATGGAGGAATATGCGCATCAGACCGATTCAAAATTAACGAGCTTTGCGTCAAAGATGCCGTCGAGTGCCACGACGCGCGCGAGCGTCTCCGCCGGAATGTCGTGGTCCACCGTGAGCACCATGATGTTCGTCCCCGCGCGGTCGGATTTCCCCACCTGCATCGCGGAGATGTTGATGCCCGCCGCGCCCATGATGGAGCCGATCGTGCCGATGACGCCGGGGCGGTTGATATGCGGGCAGATGAGAATGCGCGCGTGCGGGTCGACGTCCACGCGGAACCGGTTGATGCGGACGATGCGCCCCTCCGTTCCGAAGAGCGTTCCCTGCACCTCGGTCACCTTATCCCCCGCCGACGCACGTACGGTGATGAGCGTTGAGAAATCGGACGTCTCCTTCTCCTTGACCTCGGTCACCTTGATGCCGCGCGACTTCGCGACGCTCGGCGCGTTGACATAGTTGATCTCGCTCTCAAGGATGGGGTTGAGCATGCCCTTGAGCACCGCCGTCGTGAGGAAGCTCGTATTGACATCGGTAATCTCGCCGTTGTAGACGACCTCCACGCGCGTGACAGGGCCTGCGGCAAGAGAGCAGACCGTGCAGCCGAGGCGTTCGGCGAGTGTGATGTAGGGACGGATGACGCGCATGACTTCGGGGGAAACGGGGGCCATGTTGACCGCCGTCGTCACGGGTTCGCCCCGCAGTGCGGCGCGGATGCCCTCCGCCACGTCGACGGACACGCCGATCTGCGCCTCGACAGTCGATGCGCCGAGATGCGGCGTCAGGACAATGCCCGGCACGCCGCGCAGCGGGTGATCCGCCGGGAGCGGTTCCTCCTCGAACACGTCGACGGCCGCCCCCGCGACGATTCCCTCGCGTACCGCCGCCGCGAGATCCGCCTCGTCGATGATGCCGCCGCGCGCGCAGTTGACGAGACGCACGCCAGGCTTCATCCGGCGCATCTGCGCTATGGAGATCATGCCGCGCGTCTCCTTGGTCAGCGGCATATGCACCGTGATGAAATCCGCTTCCTTAAATATATCGTCGAGCGTCCCGATCGTCACCCCGAGCGCCTGCGCACGCTCCTCGTTGACGTATGGATCATAGGCGACGACGTTCATGTCAAAGGCGAGAGCGCGCTTTGCGACGCCGCTGCCGATGCGCCCCATGCCGATGACGCCGAGCGTCTTGCCGCGCAGTTCCACGCCGACATACGCCTTGCGGTTCCACTCCCCCCGCCGCATCGTTTCGTCTGCCGCCGGGATATTGCGCGCCATCGACAGCATCATCGCCATCGTGTGCTCCGTCGCCGCGATCGTGTTGCCGCCCGGCGAATTGATCACGATGATGCCGCGCTCGGTCGCCACTTTCACGTCGATGTTGTCGACGCCGACGCCCGCTCTGCCGATGATCTTGAGATTCTCCGCGCGCGCGATCACATCCGCCGTCACCTTTGACGCCGAGCGCACCATGAGCGCGTCATAGCCGCCGATGATGCCCAGCAGTTCCTCATGAGAGAGTTTATCGCGCACATCGACCTCGTAGTCCGCAAGCAGCGCGATCCCCTTCGGCGAAATCCCGTCGGCAACCAAAATCTTCATCATCGTTTCCTCCCTGCGGCGCATCGCCGCACTGTGCTGAATAATATCGATTTATTATACGATTTACAGGAATGAATAGCAATACACGGGAACAGAAAAACGCTCTCTCCCTTTGATATATCTAACTTTTTGCCGATTATCCGCCAATAAATCAAATCCACATAAATGCATCTAAAATAGAGATTTTCACCGTGTTTTGTAGACAACCAGCCGTACAGCAGGTGGATTTTTGTTTCGCGCTCTTCGTTCGCTTAGCTGGGTCACGACCCATATATAGAAAAACCGCTTACAGATGCAAGCGGTTTTTATGCAACTTCTTCGATTTCATTTGTTAAAATCTCAACCCCACTATTTTCTCCATGTCCCTTGAGCATGATGCTCTGTTCTTCGGGCTCATAATCCGGCGCACCGAGCACCGTGTCAACATAACCTTTGCCATCTATACAGATTACTTTAACCGTTTTCCCGAGCCATTCATAGACATTCACGGCTTACACCTGCTCTTATAGCATGCAAGCAGTCTTTATAACAAATTTTCGTTGATGTCTGGCAGCGTGTCTCGGAATGGACGTCCATTGACCATGAACTTGTCGAGCGCGTTGTCATAGGATGTAAACAACGTCCCTTCATCGTCAGCGCCACTGCAGCATATTATTTTCTCTGTGCTCTCCGGATATATGCCGATATCGAACTTATCATCATAATAGGCAAAGTCGTTCAGATTACCAACATAATTCTCCATGAAGTCTTGCAACGTCATTTCGCTTCTCCTCCTTTCTTAAAATTTCCCCATGTATACCGAGAAACTGTCACCTCTGATATAGGCTCAGTGTCGCAAGATACTCTCTGCCGCCCTCCTCGATGCGCGTTCTACCGGCATCTCATTATCCAGCATGCCGAGAATCACAGGCTTTAGCCGGCACATACAATGTGGATGAACGGGCAGTAAGGGAACTTTATCCTTCGGGAATATGCCTGCGCCCATACAAAAAGGACGCCGCCAGTATAGCAATACCCTTTTGCGCTGTGATTCACTCAGTTTTTATTATGCGTGCGGCACGCGCAGGGTCTTTCTTGACGATAGCCGCGAAGGACTTAATCATCTCCCACTCATCGTCAGAGGCTCTCGTCTGCCTCTGTTTGCGCAGCTGTCCGTCGGGAGACGTACGCGGCCGCCCTGCCCCTTCGCGTACGCCACCCCATCCGCTAGTCATGGCGCAGCCTCCAATATGCGACCCATGCGGACAGCATGACACCGACACCAACACCTAACAGCCAATCTAACCACTGTATGGTATCCGCCCTGCGCACAATCAATACAAGCATCACAACCGAGAAAAATAATATTGTCTTCACCATTTGCCATGTGATAGAATGTCCACAGGGCAAGGGCGATTGCACGCCCCCCTTTCCTGCGGCTCCGCTGTCAGTTATTTGCGTTTCCTGCGCTTTCGACTGCGGGGCTTTTTCTTTTTGGATTTTTCTTTCGGCGCTCCTTTGCTCAAGACATTTACTGAGCTTGTGGCCCCCTTCTCCTACCGTTATCAGCGCAGCGGCGAGGTCGATGTAATCCGTCTTTTCTATCACATGTCTCACCTCCTTTCTATGGCTTTATTATATCATCTCCTCTTGCTTTCGTCATTTTTTCAAGATAATTGATAAGGCGATACAGGATGTTTGTCAAACGCTTATCCCACTGTCCTATCGTTGGACGTATACCATCCCATCGATTCATATCTCGCGTGTTCATAGTCAGCATTTATCGTTTCTTTCATAATAAAGATTTTCTCCAAGTTTCTTCCGGTATTTGCAAACGTATCTTTTCGAATACAACATATGAATATATAAGTACTTTCACATAAAAGCAAAATATTTAGATAAAATTATGTAATCCCATTGACATTTTTCTGAGAAACATTATATACTATGTATTCATTTATCGTATTTATATCTAAGAGTTTATAAAACCTACGCGAAGGAGGTGCACGCGCCGATGAAAACGCTCTTGCAGCGATGTTTGCAGTTCATCCCCGTCTTTTTCGGCATCACGCTTCTCTCGTTCGGTCTGCTCTACATCGCGCCGAGCGATCCGGTCAGCATACGCCTCTCTGCAGGCGGGATCAGCGCGGATCCGCAGGTCGTGCTGCGGATGCGGGCGGAGATGGGCCTCGACGAACCGTTCCTCGTGCAGTACGGCATGTGGCTGGAGCGCTTCGTGCAGGGGGATATGGGCCGGTCGTACATGACGGATCTGCCGGTGGCGCAGACTTTCCTGCAGGCGCTCCCCTACACGCTCCGTATGGCGGGCGCCGCCATGCTGCTCACGCTCCTCATCTCCCTGCCGATCGGCATCGGGATCGCCGCGTGCCGCGGCAGCCGCGCGGACTACGGGGTTCGCCTGCTGACGTTCATCGTGAGCGCGACGCCGAGCTTCATCGTAGCGATTGTCCTCATGTTCATTTTTTCGTACCGGCTCGGCTGGATCCCGGTGCTCGCGACGACGAAGCCCATCGGCATGGTGCTGCCGTCGGCGGCGCTCGCTATCGTCATGTCCTCGCGCTATATCCGGCAGGTTCGCGCGGCGGCGCTCGACGAGCTCGACAAGGACTACATCGTCGGGCTGCGCGCGCGCGGCATCCCCGAGCGGCAAATCCTCTTTCGGAGCGTCCTCAAGAACATCATGGTTATCGTCATCACGCTGACGGGCATCTCGGTCGGCTCTCTGCTCGGCGGCACAGTCATCGTTGAGACGATTTTCAATTGGTCGGGCATCGGACACCTCATCATGACGGCAATCAGCAACCGCGACTACCCCATCGTGCAGGCGGTGGTCGTCTGGATGGCGCTTGCCTTCTTCTGCGTGAACCTGCTCGCAGATCTGTCGTACCGGTATTTCAATCCGAGAATCAAGGATCTATAAAACGATGCGCATACCAACCATGAAACGACTGCCGCCGGCATTCTGGCTGCCGGCCCTGCTGAGCGGGCTCGTGCTCCTCATCGCCCTGTTTTCCGCGCAGCTCGCGCCGTACGACCCGTATGCGACGGACCCGCAGATGATCCTCGCGCCGCCGTCAGGCGATCATATCTTCGGCACGGACAACTACGGCAGAGATATTCTATCGCGGACCCTCGCCGGCGGGAAAACGTCCATTTTTTCGGCGCTCTTTATCGTGCTCGCCGCCTCTTCGCTCGGCAGCCTCGTCGGTCTCCTCGCAGGATACTATCGGGGACGGGCAGACGCCGTGCTCATGCGCGTGACGGATATCTTTCAGGCGTTCCCCGACATCGTGCTCGCGATTGCGGTCGCAGGCGTCCTCGGCGGCGGCCTCTTCAACGCGGTGCTCGCGCTCGTCGCAACGACGTGGACGCAGTACGCGCGTATTGCGCGCGGCGCGGCGATTGCTGCCAAAGAGGAGACGTACGTCCACGCGGCGCGTCTCAGCGGGTGCGGCGACGTGCGCATCCTGCTCCTGCACATTCTGCCGAACGTCGCGGGTCCCCTGGTCGTCACCGCCGTGCTCCACGTCAGCACCATGATGATGGGCCTCGCGGGGCTCTCCTTCCTCGGCATCGGCGTCCAAATTCCCGCGGCGGAATGGGGCGCGATGATCAGTGAAGGACAAAGGTATCTCCAACAGGCGCCGTGGGCCGCGCTCGCACCGAGCTGCGTCATGGTCGCCGTGATGATGCTCTTTAACCTGTTCGGCGATCAGGTACGTGATCTGCTGGACCCCAAGCTGCGGGAAAGACGCGCAGACTGACATGCCGTCTTGTTGTATAAAAGTTTGTCATAGGAGGTAAACCATGAAATTTAATTTTCGGAAAGCCCTATGCGCCGTGCTGATGGCCGCTGTGCCGCTCGCCGCGGCCGGCTGCGGCGGATCGGATACGTCGGCGGACGGCGGGAAGAAGATCGTCCATGTGGGCGGCACCGTCGCTGTCTCAACGGGTACCATGGATCCGGCGAAGGAGTGGAACGGCTGGTCTGCCGTCCGCTACGGCGTCGGCGAGACGCTGTTCCGGCTGGACGACGCGCTGCAGCCGCAGCCGTGGCTCGCGGAAAAGGCAGAGAATCTCGAGCCGACCGTATGGCGCATCACGCTGAAGGAGGGCGTCACCTTCTCCAACGGAGAGAAGATGACCGCCGATAAGGTCATCGCCTCTCTCAAGCGCACGGCGGAGCTCAATGACCGTGCGGTATGGCTGAAGGACGCCGTGTTCACCGCGGAGGGAAATACCGTCACGATCAAGACGAAAGAGCCGAACGCGACGCTCGTCAACGACCTCTCTGACCCGTACGCCGTCATTCTCGACGTTGCGGGCACGATGGACTTCGACAATGCCCCCGTCGGCACGGGCCCGTTCGTGATGACCTCATTTGAGGCCGGCAAATCCGCGGTCATGGAGAAAAACACAAAGTATTGGGACGGCGACGTGAAGGTCGACGGCCTCGAATACACGAGGATCGCGGATTTCAACACGCTCGCGATGGCGCTCCAGTCGGGCGAGATCGACGTGGCGCTCGACCTCAGCCCCGAGAGCGCGGAGACGATCGCGCAGTCGGATCAGTTCACGGTGGTCAAGACGCCGCAGACGCGCACCTATCAGCTCTATTTCAATCTTGATAAACTGACCGAACCCGCCGTGCGCGAAGCGATCATGTACGGTGTGGACAAAAAGACCATCGGCGACGACGTACTGAAGGGCGCCATGACGCCGTCCGGCAGCGCGTTCCTCGCTGCGACGCCGTTCGGCGATCCCGCGCTGAAGCTCCGTTCCTACGATCCGGAGAAGGCGAAAGCAGTGCTCGCCGCAGCCGGCTATGCGGACAGCGACGGCGACGGCATTGTCGAAAAGAACGGCAAACCGCTGACCGTCGAGATGGGCGTCTACAAGCGCCTCTTTAACGAAAATATCACAACGGAGATGCAGGCGCAGCTGAAGAAGATCGGCATCAACGTGCAGATCACCGCGCACGAGAAGGCGAATTACCTCAAGCCCGGCGATTTCGAAATGTCGCTCTACTCCGTCATCACGATGCCGACCGGCGATCCGTACGCCTTCCTGCGCGACGTCATGAGCACACAGGGCGTCGCCAACTTCAGCCGCTACAACAATCCGGCCGTGCAGAGCATGCTCGCAGAACTCCCCAACACCTTTGATTTCGCGAAGCGCGTCGCGCTCGTCAACCGCATTCAGCAGCAGGCAATCGACGACGGCGCGATGGATTTCATCGGCTTCAACAACATGCAGGCCGGCATCTCGAAGCACGTGACGGGATTCCTGACGACGCCCAGCGACTACTATCAGGCGTCGAAGGATCTCGACAAGCATTGAGCCCGTTCACGAAGGGCCGAGGAGACAGAGGGATGCGGGAACTCCTGCGCATTGACCACCTGACAGCAGGCTACGGCGGCAGCTCCGTGATCCGGGACATTCATCTATCCCTGTGCCCGGGCGAAGTGCTCGGCATCGTCGGTGAGAGCGGCAGCGGAAAATCGACGCTCTTAAAGGCCGTCGCACAGATCCGCGGGCTCGCTGCGGATATCCTTGCGGGCAGCGTACACTTTGCGGGGCGCGATATGGCCGCGGTCTCTGTGGCGGACAAGCGCCGCCTGCACGGGGAAGAACTCGCGATGGTGTTCCAATATGCGAGCGCCTCGCTGAACCCGTCGCGGACGATCGGCGCGCAGCTCAAAGAAGCTGTGCGGGCACATGAAAAGCGCCCGCCCGACGAGATTCGTGCGCGCGCGGAGGACGTGTTCGGCGGCATGGGGTTTTCGGATGTGGACCGCATTCTTGCGGCGTATCCGTTCGAGCTCTCGGGCGGCATGGCGCAGCGTGCGGCAATCGCGCTCGCCGTGATCCTGCGCCCGCAGCTCCTCCTTGCCGACGAACCCACGTCGGCGCTCGACGCAACGATTCAGCTACAGGTGCTGGACGAACTGCGTGCGCTGAAGGACCGGACGGGAACGGCCATCCTCCTCATCACCCACAACATCGGCGTCGTGCGGCACATCGCCGACCGCGTCGCCGTCATGTCCGGCGGCTGCATCGTCGAACAGGGCAATGTAGCGGAGGTCCTCGGAAACCCACAGCATCCATATACGCGGGAACTGCTTGCGGCCGTACCGAAGATGTCCGCGACACATACGGACTGCGACCGCAAAGATCATACAGAGAAAAATACCGTCCCTATAGCCTCCCCCGTCCGAGCGGGGGAGGGGGGCCGCGTAAGCGGTGGAAGGGGCGCCCATTTCGAAGATCTCCTGCGCTTTGACAACGTCTCCATGCACTTTGACGATGCGGCGGGACGTGTGCAGGCAATCAATGGCATCTCCTTTTCCCTCGGGCGGCGCGAACTCCTCGGCATCGTCGGCGAAAGCGGCAGCGGTAAATCCACCGTTGCAAAGCTCCTCACGGGGCTGCATCTGCCGACGGGCGGGAATATCTTCCTCGACGGCAGGGACATCACGCGCACAAACAGAAAGGAGCGGCGCGCGCTCTACACGCGCATCCAGATGGTGTTTCAGGACGCGCCCGGCTCGTTCAACCCGCGCCGCACCATCGGTGCGATGATCGGCGAGACCATCTGCCGCCTGTGCGCGCCTGATGGCCGCCGGACGGAGGAACGCGTCGCCGCCCTCCTCTCTGAGGTGGGGCTGCCCGCATCCTATGCGCGTCGCTACCCGCACGAGATGAGCGGGGGCGAATGCCAGCGTGCCGCGATTGCGCGCGCAATGGCGGTGCATCCCGATATTCTCCTGTGCGATGAGGCGACCTCGGCGCTCGACGTCTCCGTGCAGGCAAAAATCGTGTCCCTCCTGCTCCATCTGCAGAAAGAACACGGCATGAGCCTCATCTTCATCTCGCACGATTTGCCCCTCGTAAGTTCTATCGCGGAACGCGTGCTCATCATGCGCGCGGGGCGCATCGTCGAGGAGGGCACGCCGCGCCGCGTCCTCACGAATCCCACGGACGAATACACCAAAAATCTCCTGCGCGCGGCGCTGTGACGCCGCGGCATTATAAAGACAGCCCTACATACACTGAAACCGTATGCGGGGCTGTCTTTATTTTATGGTATGAATGCAACTATTCTCTCAGCGTGAGAAAAATTTCAAGATATGCGCACATGGTAGAATTGCCGGATAGTAAATGAGGCGTCAGCGCTAATGCATCGCTGGGAATGAGGAGAATGCGAGCGAAGGCGTAGATGAAACCTACGTCGAGCGACGCATTCGACGATATGACGAAGCTAGGCGCAGCGATCACGCTTCATGCCTTATCCGCCGACCCAATAGAAGATAATATGCGTCCCATCCTCTGATATGCCAATGATATTGGCGCGCGGACGACTCGGATCGTCGCCGATATCCCAAACGTAAAAAACGAATTTTTCCTTCAATACGCCCAACTTCGCAGGATGGGGCACATAATCGATAAACAGGCGCTGCCACAGAGGAAGCGCCTTGAACCGCGGCACAGCCGCCGCTTCGTCCACACGAATCTCGGGGACGCCGATCACATTGTTGATGCGGGAACTCCTCGTGCGCATCTCCGCGCGTTCCCGCGCCATCGTATCATACGGACGGATATTTTCTTTTGCATCACGATAGGAAAGATACGCCTCGTCCTCCCCGGGGCCGAAGGCGATCTTGCTCCACACCTGCACATCGTAAGCGCTCTCCGGGATCTCTTTTGGGAAAAAAGCCCGCCGCACGCGCGTATAATTTTCCCTGCCGTTCGGCGAAAAATCAGGATAGATAAAAAACTCAATAATAATAAACGCAACCGTCACGACGACCGTAAAAAAGGGAAATCCCACACTCCATAATGTCTGTCCCCATCCCCTACACCGCCGCACAGCAAGGTAGGCCGATACGGTACAGAGCGCCATGAGCCGGCTAACGGAGACCGCGCCCCATGTGCTCAGGAGCAGGACACACCCCCACCCCAGCAAAAATAAGACAGCCGGTATGTTGAACGCGCGCAGGTCGCCCCAAAGTATGTGAAGTGCGCGCCCAAATCCCCGCACAAGTCGTTTTGTCCGCATCATAAAACAATCCCTTATACAATTTCATCCCGGCTATCATAGCACATATATTAAATTTAAAAAAGCATTTATTATAAAAATAAAAGAAAATATTATAAATCAAGATGAACGAAACAGCCGTGATGTGACCACGGTTGTCATACCGCAAAATCCGCCGCACACAAAAGCGCCTGCCGCAACCGGGCAGACGCCTTTTCTATACACAGATCGTTATTGAATTACACAGCAGCGGCAGCCTGTGGCGCTGCCTCGACCTCGATGCCGAACATCGCCATATCGTCCTCGACGTTCGTGATGCCGCCGATGCCGAAGTTCTCGACGAGCACCTTCGCCACATTCGGCGAGAGGAACGCGGGGAGCGTGGGGCCGAGACGGATGTTCTTCACGCCGAGGTGGAGCAGGGCGAGGAGAACGATTACGGCCTTCTGCTCATACCACGCGATGTTGTACGCGATCGGCAGATCGTTGATATCGTCGAGACCGAAGACCTCCTTGAGCTTCAGCGCGATGAGCGCGAGCGAGTAGGAATCGTTGCACTGACCGGCATCGAGCACGCGCGGGATGCCGCCGATATCGCCGAGATTCTTCTTGATGTACTTGTACTTCGCGCAGCCCGCCGTGAGGATCACCGTATCCGGCGGGAGCTTTTCCGCGAACTCGCCGTAGTAGTCGCGCGACTTCATGCGGCCGTCGCAGCCGCCCATGACGACGAACTTCTTGATCGCGCCGCTCTTAACGGCCGCGACGACCTTGTCCGCCACGGCAAAGACCTGCTCGTGCGCGAATCCGCCCACAATCTCGCCCGTCTCCAGCTCCGTCGGGGGCGCACACTTCTTCGCACACTCAATGACGGGCGTGAAGTCCTTATCGCCGTTGACAAGAGGAATATGCGTGCAGCCCGGCACGCCGACCGCCGCCGTCGTAAAGAGGCGGTCCTTGTAGCTGTCCTTCGGCGGCACGACGCAGTTTGTCGTCATGAGAATCGCGCCATTGAACTTCTCGAACTCCTCTTTCTGCTGCCACCACGCGTTGCCGTAGTTGCCGACGAGGTTGTCGTACTGCTTGAACTTCGGATAGTAATGCGCGGGGATCATCTCGCCGTGCGTATAGACGTCGATGCCCGTGCCCTTCGTCTGCTCGAGGAGCCGCTCGAGGTCCTTGAGATCATGGCCGGAGATGAGAATGCCCGGGCGGTTCCGGACGCCGAGTTTCACCTTCGTCACCTCGGGATTGCCGTAGGTGCTTGTATTCGCCGTATCGAGGAGCGCCATGCCCGCAACGCCCCACTTGCCCGTTTCGAGCACGAGCGCCGTCAGCGCGCCGCCGTCCATCGTATCGTCGAGCAGCTGCGCCAGCGCGCGCTGCATGAACACGTCCACTTCCTCGTTCTCATAGCTCAGCGCATTCGCGTGCTCCATGTAGGCCGCAAGGCCCTTGAGCCCATAGGTCGTCAGCTCGCGCAGGCTGCGGACATCCTCGTTCTCCGTGGCGAGAATGCCGACCGTCTTCGCCTTTGCCGCGAAATCCGCGCGCGCCGCCGTCCAGTGGGCCGCCGCAGGAAGGTTCGACGCGTCGGAGATCTGCCCGAGCAGGTCGGCCTTCAGCGTAAGCGATTCCTCAATCACATTCATGATGGCCTCGCGGTCGAAGTTCGCATTCGTAATCGTCACGAAAAGGTTCATCGTCACGCGGTGGTTGGTCTCCACCGAGACCGGCTTGCCCTCCGCGCGCAGCGCCGTCGTTACGGCGCCCAGTCCCTTCGTCACATAGACGAGGAGGTCCTGCATCTCCGCAACGTCCGGCTTCTTGCCGCAGACGCCCTGCACCGTACAGGCTTTGCCGCCCGCCGTCTCCTGGCACTGATAGCAAAACATTTTTGCATCCATAAAGAGTCTCCTTTGTCCAATACACATTTCTTGCCCGTATTATAGCAAAGGAGTTCTTGTGAATGATGTAACATATGTTACTCGCCGATAATCAATAGGAATTCTCAGTTTTTAGGGGTACGACAGCAAACTAATCGCCCCTTTCAGCCGATTTATGCAGGAAATATCATATTGTCCGCGCTATAATGTCACTATATACTGTCGGATACGGCGGTACAGGTTTAGGACAGGCAAAAAAGGAGAAGCGTTATGAGCGAAATTTTTCCAAATATCCCTCATATCAAATACGAGGGCAGAGACAGCAAAAACCGTCTGGCATTCAAATACTATGATCCGCAGCGCGTGATCCGCGGCAAAACGATGGAGGAACACCTCACATTCGCGATGGCGTGGTGGCACAATCTCTGCGCCGTGGGCGTAGATATGTTCGGCGCGGGCACGGCGGACAAAACGTTCGGCGCGCAGCTGGGTACGATGGCACATGCAAAGACGAAGGTCGACGCCGGCATCGAGTTCATGCAGAAGCTCGGCATCAAGTATTACTGCTTCCATGACGCGGATATTGTCCCCGAGGATCCGACCGACATCAACGAGACAAACCGCCGCCTCGAGGAGCTGACCGACTATCTCCTCGAAAAGACGAAAGACACCGGCATCCGGTGTCTCTGGGCGACTGCCAATATGTTCAGCAACGCGCGCTTTATGAACGGCGCGGGCAGCAGCAATTCGGCGGATGTATTCTGCTTTGCTGCGGCGCAGGCGAAAAAGGGCATCGAGCTCGCCGTGAAACTCGGCGCGCGCGGCTATGTTTTTTGGGGCGGCCGCGAGGGCTACGAAACGCTGCTCAACACGGATATGGCGCTCGAGCAAAGCAACGTTGCACAGCTTTTCCGCATGAGCCGCGATTATGGGCGCGGAATCGGATTCAAAGGGGATTTCTACATCGAGCCGAAACCGAAAGAGCCCATGAAACATCAGTATGACTTCGATGCTGCGACTGCCATCGGATTCCTCCAGAAGTACGGACTCGACGACGATTTCAAGATGAATATCGAGGCGAACCATGCGACGCTCGCGGGACATACCTTCCAGCACGAACTGCGCGTCTGCGCCGTGAACGATATGATGGGATCCGTAGACGCGAACCAAGGAGATATGCTGCTCGGCTGGGACACGGATCAGTTTCCTTCCAACGTCTACGATACGACGATGGCGATGTATGAGATTCTCAAGGCAGGCGGCCTGCGCGGCGGACTCAACTTTGACGCAAAGAACCGCCGTCCGAGCAACACGGCGGAGGATATGTTCCTCGCCTTCATCGTCGGCATGGACACCTTTGCCCTCGGTCTCATCAAGGCGGCGGCACTCATCGAGGACGGACGCATCGACGCGTTCGTCAAGGAGCGCTACGCGAGCTACGAAACGGGCATCGGCGCAAAGATCAAAAACGGTGCGGCGACGCTTGAAGAGTGCGCCGCGCATGCCGCAGCGCTCAAGGCGCCCGCCGATCCGGGATCCGGACGCCAAGAGTACCTAGAGGGCATCGTGAACAACATACTGTTCGGCTCCGCATGTTAACGCCGCACCGAACCGAATACGCGGCATCGTTCTGCGTGTCGGTTTGGCCTGTTGGGCGCGAAAGGCGCTCAGCATGCGCAGGCCGTCGGCCGGGGAAATTTTTTTCTCCGAACGCGCCGGTGAAGCGGGTCTCCTTCGTAAGGAGATCCGCTTTTTTTGTCGGTATGCGCCGGGTGTGCATCCGTGCTCCTCACGAAATAATTTCGTCAAATAGCGCACATCGGAGAACCCGCAGCTGAGGCTGACCTCCAAAACGCTCTGCTCCGTCCCCTCCATAAGACGGCACGCATGGGCGAAACGCTTCTGTCGAAGATACTTTTGAAACGACATCCCGAGCATATCCTTGAAGAGATGAGACAGATAAGTCAGCGACAGATGTTCCCTCCGGGCGATCTCACCGAGCAGGAGTTTTCGTCTGTAATTGTTCTCAATATAGTCTAGGATGGAGAGCATTCGATCTGCACGTTCCCTGTGCGGCAGTCCCTCCGCCGTGTCGAGGAACGTCCACGGAAGATTCGTATTGAGAAGATAGTAGATCTGCCCGACACAGCTAAGACATGCGAACTCATAGTTCGGCCGCCGTCCGAAAAATATGGCGCCAAGCTCCGTCAGCAATTCAGAAAGCCGGGCATACTGATCCGGCGCAGCCGACAGTGCCGTACGCAGAGCAGAGTCACATGCGTATCGGATATTCTTCGCGCCGCTGAAAGCACGCTCCACAAGCTGTGCCGAAATCTGCACAATCAGCAATATGCCGTCTTCGTTCTCGACGGAGGCAAAGCGATGCGCCTCGAGCGGATTGACGAGATAGATATCTCCGCACCTAAGATTTCGGCGCATACCGCCCGTCTCCAGCACGACATGCCCGTCCAGTACAAGCCCGATTTCCATATCCTGATGCAGATGTGTGCCGCGTTCGTGCATCCGAACGAGAAAGACGTTCAGATCGCTGAGCTGTTCGTAGGAAATCACTTCGTATTCACCGGACATATTCCCCCTCCTTCCCGGCAAGTAATGCGGCCGCCGCCCTTCCGGCACTCAGTGCAGCCGCGGGAAAACGTCTTTCAGCGCGGGATAGATGAGCCGGTATTTTTGATACTGTGCCTCATAACGCGCGGCAAGTGCCGGTATCGGACGGACGGTCTCGGTCACGCGTACAATCGCTGCTGCGGCGGCCGCCGCATCCGGGTATGCGCCGCAGGCAAGCATCGCAAGCATCGCCCCGCCCATACCGGGGCCTTCTTCGGCGGCGAGCACATCCAACTCGATATTTAGGACATTCGCGAATATCCTGCGCCACAGCGGCGATTTCGCCCCGCCGCCGCAAATTTTGCTCCGTGTGATCCGTATGCCGAGAGAACGCGCGACTTCGAGGCTGTCACGCATCCCGAACGCCACGCCCTCGAGCATTGCCTGCACAAGATCGGCGCGCGAGGTATCCAGCGCCATTCCGACGAACGCTGCGCGCGCATCCGTATCGTTGATCGGGCTGCGCTCCCCCATGAGATATGGCAGGAAGAATACGGAATTTGAACCGAGCCGTTCCTCTGCGATCTTCATCTGTTCCGCCGCATAATCCTTTGTCCCCAGCACATGCTCCATCAGCCATGCATTGCAGGATGCCGCACTCAGCATGACCCCCATCAGATGATAGCCGCCGTCCGCATGCGCAAACGAATGCAGCGCATTATGCGGATCGACGCTGAAACGCTTGCTTGTCATAAAGATCGTGCCGGACGTACCGATGGAGATATTGCACGCTCCCTCGCCGACCGTGCCCGTACCGACAGCCGCGGCGGCGTTGTCCCCCGCCCCCGCCGCGACGATCGTTTCCTTTGGGATGCCGAGTTTCTGCGCCGCATCCGGCAGCAGCGTGCCGACCGGTGCGGCGGATGGGAATACCCGCGGCATCTGCGCCTCCCGCACGCCGCAGACGCGGAGCATCTCCTCCGACCAGCGGCCGCGTTCCACATCAAACAGGAGCGTTCCCGACGCATCCGACGGATCCGTGCAGTGCACGCCCGTGAGTTTATAGTTGATATAGTCTTTGGGCAGCATAATTTTATCAATGCGCGCAAAGAGCTCCGGCTCGTGTTCGCGCATCCACAGGAGTTTGGGCGCGGTAAAGCCCGCAAAGGCGATATTTGCCGTCAACACGCTCAGCCGCGACCTGCCGATCGTCTCGTTCAAATAGTCCACCGCACGCGCTGTTCGCCCGTCGTTCCAGAGAATCGCGGGACGGATCACACGGTCCCCACGGTCAAGCACGACAAGTCCGTGCATCTGTCCGCCCGCGCCGATGCCCGCCACCTGTGCCGCATCGTGCCCGGCGAGGAGTTCGGGGATGCCGTCCTCCACCGCCCTCCACCACTGCGCCGGATCCTGCTCGCTCCAACCGGGCTGCGGGAATGCGAGCGGATAGCTGCGCGACACAATATTTTTGATGTCTCCCGTCTCATCCGTCAGCAGCAGCTTGCATGCGGACGTTCCGAGATCAATGCCGATATAAAGCATGAAATCACCTCTCTTTTCATGCCGCTTACGATTTCGCCGACTGATTGTAGATATCGAATGCGACCGCCGCGAGAAGCACGAGGCCCTTGATCGCCTGCTGCCAATCGATGCCGACGCCCATGATCGACATACCGTTGTTGAGTACGCCCATGACGAGGCCGCCCACCACCGCGCCGATGATCGTCCCAATGCCGCCCGTCGCGGATGCGCCGCCGATATAGCACGCGGCGATGGCGTCCAGCTCGAACATCATGCCCGCCGAAGGCGCCGCCGCGTTCAAACGAGCGGAGAAGACGAGTCCGGCGACGGCAGCCATCAGCCCCATATTGACAAAGACGATGAACCGTACCCAACGCGTCTTGATGCCCGAGAGCTGCGCCGCACGCTCGTTGCCGCCCACCGCATAGATGTGGCGGCCGAACACCGTCCGGCTGCAGATAAAGGAATACAGCGCCACAAGGAAACCGAGCAGGATCAGGATGACTGGCAGCCCCTTGAACCGATCAAGCCAATAGCAGGAGACGAGACTGACGAGGACGATCGCCGCGCATTTCACCGTGAATACGGCAGCGCTGTCCGCCGGAATCCCATGGCGCAGGCGCTGCCGCCGTCCGTTCAGGACAATATAGATGCCGATCGCGGCGATGAGGACGCCGACGAGCATCGTGCTCATGGGGAGCGCACCGATGATAGGAATGTCCGCAAGGAAGCGCTGCGCAACGAATTGATAGCTCTCGGGAAACGGTGAGAGTGTGTTTCCGTCCAAAATAATCATCGTCGCCCCGCGGAAGAGCAGCATCCCCGCAAGTGTCACGATGAAGGCGGGCACGCGCACAAACGCGATCCAAAATCCCTGCCACGCACCGATGGCGATGCCGAGCAGAATGCACGCAGCGATCGTCAGCGGCACGGACATGCCCATCGTGACGATCATCGTCGCCGCGACCGCGCCGATCACGGCGACAACCGAACCGACGGAGAGGTCGATATCCCCCGTTAAAATGCAGGGCAGCATACCGATGGCGAGAATCAAAATGTAGCTGTTCTGCATCACGAGTTTCGAAATATTCATCGGCGCAAGCAGCACGCCGTCCGTACACCATTGGAAAAAGAGCGCAATCACGACCAGCGCGATAAACATCGCGTATTTATGCACCGCCGCCTGCACGATACCGGCGGCACGCACGCCGGATGACTCTTCTTTTTTCCCACTCATATGGATTCCTCCTCCGTCATCCGGCCTTTGACTGCCGGGTATTGCTCCGCATGATGTACCGCATGATGCTCTCCTGCGACGCTTCCTCCGCGGGCAGTTCGCCCACAAACCGTCCCTCGTTCATGACGTAGATGCGGTCGCTGACGCCGAGCACCTCCGGCAGCTCCGAAGAGATCACGAGCACACATTTACCCGCCGCCGCGAGTTCGTTGATCACGCAGTATATTTCATACTTTGCTCCGACGTCGATGCCGCGCGTCGGCTCGTCGAGAATCAGCACATCGGGGTCCGCATACAGCCAACGCGCGAGCATGACCTTCTGCTGATTGCCGCCTGAAAGATTGCGCGCGCGCTGATAGATGCCGGGCGCTTTGATGCGCAGTTTCTTCAGGTAGTCCTCCGCAACGCCGATCTCCTCCTCCTCGCGGATCACGCCGTGTGCAGCGAGCCGCGGAAGTGTCGGCAGGCTAATATTCTCGCGGATGCTCTGTCCGAGAATGAGCCCCTGCCCCTTGCGGTCCTCTGTGACGTAGGCGATGCCGTGTGCAATCGCGTCGCCCACGCTGTCCACACGAATCTCCTTGCCGTCCTTATAGATACGGCCCGTGATATTGCGTCCGAACGACTTGCCGAAAAGGCTCATCGCAAGCTCCGTGCGCCCCGCGCCCATGAGGCCCGCGATGCCGACCACCTCGCCGCGGCGCAGGCGGAGGTTCACATGATCCACCACGCGGCGCCCCGCAATGTAGGGCGAATCCACGCACCAATCCTGCACCTCAAGGCAGACTTCGCCGATATTCTGCTGCCGGCGCTGCGGGTATCGGTCCGTAATCTCGCGCCCGACCATACCGCGGATGATGCGCTCCTCCGAGATGTCGTCAGCGCCCTTCGTAAGCGTTTCAATCGTACGCCCGTCCCGGATCACCGTGATCTTATTGGCAACGCGCGTGACCTCATTCAGCTTATGAGAAATGATGATCGCCGTCATCCCGAGGCGGTCTCGCAGTTCCAAAATGAGTTTGAGCAGTTTCTCACTGTCGTCATCGTTGAGCGCCGCCGTCGGTTCGTCGAGGATGAGGAGGCGGACATCTTTGGCGAGGGCCTTCGCGATCTCGACGAGCTGCTGCTTGCCGACGCCCATCTTGTTCACGGGAGTCTCCGGCAAATCGTGCAGCCCCACGCGTTTCATGAGTTCGACGGAGCGTTCATAAACGGTCTCCCAGTCGATGATGCCGTGCGACTGCCGCTCGTTGCCGAGAAAGATATTTTCCATCGCCGAAAGATAAGGAATGAGCGCCAGTTCCTGATGAATAATAACGATACCGACCCGCTCGCTTTCACGAATGTCGTGAAACTTGCATTCCGCACCGTCATAGAGAATTGTCCCGCCGTAGCTCCCATAGGGGTACACACCGCTCAGCACGTTCATGAGCGTGGACTTTCCTGCGCCGTTCTCGCCCACCAGCGCGTGAATCTCCCCCGCGCGCACGGATATATTAACCTTATCGAGAGCGCGCACTCCTCCGGGAAAAACTTTCTCGATGTCCTGCATTTGCAAGAGTATGTCCGCCATAGTTTCACCTCCCAGAAAAAACGTCCCCTGCGATCCGATGAGACCATTCCGGTTCCCGAAGAATCGACAGAGGACGCAGCATCGTTCTATTTACTTCTGCAGCTCGGCTTCGGTGTAGTATCCGGAATCGATCAGCAGGGCCTTATAGTTGGAGGCATCGACAAATTTCGGCTCGAGAAGGTACGAAGGAACGACCTTCACGCCGTTGTTGTAATCCTTCGTGTTATTGACCTCCGGCTCCTGCTTATTAAGGACTGCTTCGACCATCTTCACAACCTCATCCGCAAGCGCACGCGTATCCTTGAACACAGACATTGACTGCTCCCCTGCAACGATCGCCTTCACGTTCGGCAGATTCGCATCCTGTCCCGTGATTACCGGCAGCTTCTTCCCCGCTGTGTTATAGCCCGCAGATTTCAGTGCCGACTGCACGCCGAGAGAAACGGAGTCGTTCGAGCAGAGCACCGCATCCACATTCGCGCCCGTATAATATGTCGTCAGGATGTTGTCCATACGCTCCTGTGCCTTTGCCTCGTCCCAGTTCGGCGTCGCGCACTGCTCGCGTGTCATCTGACCCGAGCGGACGACGAGCTGCCCCTTATCGATGTAAGGCTTCAGCACGTCCATCGCGCCGCCGAAGAAGAAGTTGACATTGTTGTCGTCCATCGGCCCCGTCGAAATCTCGAGGTTGAAGGGGCCTTTGCCCTCGGCCAACCCGAGTTTATCCGCGATGTACTGCCCCTGGATCTTTCCGACGAGGTAGTTGTCAAATGTCGCGTAGTAATTGACCGCATCCGTATTCATAATGAGGCGGTCGTAGGCGATGACCGCAACGCCCGCATTCTTCGCCTCGTTGAGTACCGAAGAGAGGGCACTGCCGTCGATCGAGCCGACAACAACGACCTTACAGCCCTTTGTGATCATATTCTCAATCTGAGATACCTGTGTCTCCACCTTGTTCTCGGCGAACTGCAGATCCACGTCATAGCCCTTCTCACGCAGCTTCTTCTCCATGTTCGCGCCGTCCTGATTCCAACGCTGGAGCGATTTCGTCGGCATCGAGACGCCGACCTTGACCCCCTTGCCGTCACCCGACGTACCGCCCGCGCCGTTTGATCCGCCGCATCCGGCAAAAAAAGCTGCGGTCACAACTGCCAGACCACAGGCTAGGAGTTTCTTCATGCGCATCCTTATCAGCCTCCTAAACAATGACCATAACGTCCTCTCTTAGGACTTTTCGCTCAGCATGTGTTCGAGCAAAATTTATGCATATAAACCAATTAAATATACAATGTTTATCATGCACTGTTATAACTGTGCTCGAGCACAGTTATAGATTAACAGAGAAAGGAATGAATGTCAAGTCTGAATTACCGGAATTTCTACAAAATATTTGTCAAACAGGAAAAAAGAACGTATAATGTGGCACAATGGGGAGGCGGATATATGATTACCATCAAACAGATTGCGGAACTATGCGGGGTCTCGCGCGGAACGGTCGACCGCGTCATCAACGGACGCGGCAATGTCAAAGAGGAAAAACGCGCGCTGATCCTCAAAACGATGGCCGAGTTCGGCTATCGGCCGAATCCCGCAGCACGTGCGCTCGTCTCCCAGAAGCAGAGCCCCATTGCGGGAATTGTCATCGCGGCAAGCGAGATCCAATTCTTCTCCCCCATCATCACCGCCCTGCGCAAAGCTGCCGACTATTACGGCCGTTTCGGACTCGAGACAGAGTGGCATCTTCTCACCGGCTACAGCGTCGCCGACCAATGCGCAGCGATCAATGCGCTGCGTGCAATGGGTGCTGAGGCGCTGATCATCAATCCTATCAACGATCCGCAGGTGATCGCCGCCCTCGAATCCGCCATTACGGACGGCATCTTTGTGGTCTCGCTCAACAACGACTTTGAGACCCCGCTTCCCCATATCTATGTGGGCTGCGATTACGAGGCGGGCGGACGCACCGCGGCGGCGCTCCTGCGCAAGATATGCAGGGGGCCCATCAACGCCGGCGTCAGTTACAGCGGAGAGCGCATGCTCGGGCATTTGCAGCGTGTCGAGGGATTCCGCAGCCGCCTCAATATGGAAACGGACTGCGGTGTCGTCGCCGTGGAGGAGGATTCCGACGACGATATCCACGCCTATGAAGAAACGCTTCGGATCATCGACGAACATCCCAAAATGAACGCCTTTTTCATCGCGACCTCGGGCGGCGCGCACGGCGTCTGCCAAGCATTCGTAAAACGCAGACGGGCGCAGGACGTAACCATCGTCACCTTCGATACCATTCCCGCCATCGAGCGATCGCTGCGTGCAGGCGTCATCGACGCCGCTATCTACCAACACCCGCGCCGGCAGGGCGAGATTGCCATGCAGATCACCTACGACCGCCTCGTCAGCGGTATTGCCCCCACACGAGAGCGCTATATCATGCAGAACGAGATTCGTATCATCGAAAATTTTTAAATTCCATAGCAATAGGGAGACGAAGCACGCCGCATCGCGTGTATCGTCTCCCTATTGCTGTGTCTATTTCTATTGTCGGACGGCGTTTACCCGATATCCGCGGGATATCCGAGTGCCGCCTCAGCCTCTGCCGCATAGCGTCGATAATCCGTCCACTCGCGAAAGAGTTCCTTCTGATGCATATTGTTGACGAACATCTCCTCCGGAAAGCGTATCGTTCCATAGTTCACGCGATAGCCCGTACGCCGGTAAAAATTCAGCGCTCTCTCATTCTCCCGCACGGCATGGATATAATTGATCGTCACGCCGAGCCCCTCGAAGAGAAACCGCGCGTGCAGAAGTGCCGCCTCAGCAAACGCTGCGCTTCTCCGATATGCGCGGTTCCCGACCAATACGCGTCCCGTAATGCAGACCCGCGCCGCAGGATCATAATGCGTCCAGCCGATCGTGCCGAAGGGGACGTCTCCCTCCCTTGCGACCATAACGAACAGGCCCTGCGTATCGTCCGCCGCATAGTGCCGGTACCATGCCCGCTGGTTCTCCTGCGTGAGGAGGAACGGCTGATTGAGGAACCGGTTATTCTCCGGGTCGTTGCGCCAATCGATGATATAGGGAAAATACCGCTCCTCCACCTCTGCGAGGTAAACGCGTCTGCCGTCCAATCGAATCTTGCCCATCAAATTTCTCTCCCTACCGCTCAGGAAAATCGATTGAGCGTATCAATAACGTATCCGATCTCATCGTCTCGCATGCCGTTGAACATGGGCAGGCTGAGCACCTCGTCGGCGTATTGCTCCGTCACGGGGAAGTCCCCGTGCGCATGTCCGAGGGATCGGTAGCACTCCGCGAGATGGGGCGGGATCGGGTAGTGGATCACCGTATCGATGCCGTGCTCTCTCAGATAGGCCTGCAGGCGGTCACGCTCCGCCGTACGCACGACGAACTGGTGGTAGACGTGCTCCGCGCCCGGACGCGTCTGCGGGAGTGTGATACGATCGTTTTGTATCCCCGCGAGATATTTTTCAGCGATTGCCTGACGCTCGGCGGTGAGCGCAGGCAGATGTTTCAGTTTTGTGCGCAGAAGCGCCGCCTGCAGCTCATCGAGACGCGAGTTGACACCGCACAGTTCATTATGATATTTTTCCCTGCTGCCGTAGTTGCGCAGCATACGTATTTTTTCCGCAAGGTCGGCATCATCCGTTACAATCGCGCCGGCATCGCCGAATGCGCCGAGATTCTTGGTCGGGTAGAAACTGAAACAGCCAATCGCCCCGAACCGCCCCGTCATCGTATCGCCGAAATGCGCCCCGTGCGACTGTGCGCAGTCCTCAATCACGGCAAGCCCGTATCGCTGTGCAATCTCCATCACGGGCGGCATATGGACTGCCTGCCCGTAGAGATGCACGGGCATAACCGCGCGCGTGCGGGGCGTAACGGCTGCCGCAAGCCGCTCTGTATCCAGATTATAGTACGCATCCGGCTCGATGAATACGGGTGTCGCGCCGTTCTCCGTCACCGCGAGCACCGTGGCGATGTACGTATTCGCCGGCACGACCACCTCGTCCCCCGCGCCGATGCCGAGCGCGCGGACAGAGAGTGTCAGCGCGTCGAGTCCAGAGTTCAGCCCGACGCAGTATTTCGCTCCCGTGAACGCGGCAAACTCGCGCTCGAACGCCTCGAGCTCAGGCCCTAAGATATACCGACCCGAACGGAGTGCGCGCAGCGCCGCCCCCTCATATTCCGCACGATGCAGTTCAAATTGACGGTCTAGTACCGCTAAATCAATCCTCATGCGCCTCTCCCTTCACCATATGCAGGAACTCGTCATAATCTCTGATATAATCCGCCGCGTCATATACCTCGGACGCCAAGACCATCAAGACGGCATCGGGGGAAAAGTCGTACATTTCGCGCCACATATTGTTTGCGACATATAAACCTTCATAAGGTTTTTCGAGCGGAACGACCTTCTTCTCACGTCCGTTGTCGAGGCGAATCTTGCAGCTGCCGTGAATGCAGATGAGTATCTGCTCGAGATTCTTGTGCGCATGATGCCCGCGCACCACCCCAGCAATCGTATCGTACATATAGTAGACGCGCTTGATGCGGAATGGAATATCGTTGAACTCCTCGAGCGCGACGAGCATGCCGCGGTCGTCCCCATGCGGCTGAAACATATATTTGACAATCTGCATAACATACTCCTTACGCCTCAGCTGTTGTCAGGATGCAAACTCCTTGGGATCGGCATCTTACACACTGCTGTTTATCGGAAATACCTGCCCCATTCATAAAGTGCCGGCGCATCAGATCTGTGGGAAACGCCCGCGCAGCATCGGCAGAAACAAAAAGGCGGCGATGCTGTTGACAACGCCTTCGGCAAGAAGTCCGGGGGCGGATGCAAGCGCCGCGGCCATGCTGTCATAGAGCACTGCCCCCGCAAACGTGTAGGCAGCGGCCATCCAAACGCTTGATATGGTAAGAGCCGCGACGATCCGTATCCGACCGGTCGCCCGTTGCCGCGGCGCTGCGATGCGGTAGACAATCTCCGCCATGCCGTATTTAATGACAATCGTCGGGAGCACCCACAGGGCAAAGCCGCCGAGGAGATCGGCAAGCGCCGAGCCGAGACACGCGGCAGTCACTGCCGTGCGGCGCGGGGCAAGCAAGGCGAGCAGGAAGATCACCGCATCGCCGAGATGGGCGTAGCCGAGCGGAATCGGAATATGCGGCACAAAAGTCGCGACGAAGACAAGCGCGGTCATGAGCGCTGTAAAGACAATTTCACGGGTGGCAAAAGCTGTTGGCGGCACGATATTCTCCTTCCCGTATACCATAGCATATACGAGATTAAAACACAATGTACAAATCCATACGGCATAACAAACGGCCTCTCCCTATCCGCATCGGACAGAAGGAGGCCGTTTCGGTTATAGTCCTATGAAAGCAATCGAACGAGCCGGGTCAGCGAATCCGTCCAAAGGAGAATGCCGAGGAGGATCAGCACGACGCCCGCCGCGCGCTGAATCGCAGGCAGATATTGATAGAATGCGCGCAGTTTCATGATGTGGCGGCGCCAAATGACGGCGAGCAGGAAGAACGGCACGGCAAAGCCGAGGCTATAGACAAAGAGCAGGAGCGCACCCGCCCCGACCGTCGCCGTATCGCCCGCATAGATAAGGATCGTCGCGAGCATCGGCCCCGTACAAGGGGTCCAGCCGAGCGTAAATCCGCATCCGAGCAGGAACGCGCCGCCGATGCCGGCGAACCCCTTACGTTGGAACGGACGATATTCGCGCAGCAGCAGCGGGATACGTATCCACCCCGTCATGAAGCATCCCATAACGATGATGAGCACGGCCGCGCCCTGCCGCAGAATATCTTGATAGGAAAAGAGCCACGCCCCGACAAGAGACGCGGTCGCGCCCAAGAGGACAAAGACGAGCGTAAAGCCCGCGAGAAACGCCGTCGTATTCGCGTAAAGGCGCCGCGCCTCTTCCCCGTCCTGTTTGCTGTTCTGTGCGAGAATGAGCGAGAACGTCGGAAGAAGCGGCAGGACGCAGGGCGAAACGAAAGAGAGGAATCCGGCAAGAAACGCCCCGCCGAGCATGGTGAGGGTCATAGGCCGATCCCCCCTCCGCAGGAAAAATTCTTAAAGATGGTTAACGACATCTTCGAGCTGCTCCTTCGTCACACCGCCCGTTCTGCGGTAGACCACCTTCCCCTCCGCATTGACCACGACGGTCGTCGGAATAGCGCGCACGCCGTAAAGCGCTGCGGCCGTCCCCTTCGTATCGAGCAGGACGGGGATATCCGCCTTGCGGTCCGCGAGGAATCCCTTGACCGGCTGGACTTCTTCCTGCAGGTTGACGGCGTAGAAGTCAACGCTGTCCCGGTGCGACGCGTAGAATGCCGCGATATCGGGGATCTCCGCCTGACAGGGCGGGCACCATGTCGCCCAAAAGTTGATCACGTAGGGCTTCCCCTTCGCCTCGACGGCAACATCTTCTCCCGCGAGGTTCTTGAGCGTAAAGGTCGGCGCGGTCTCTCCCGTCAGTCCCTTTCCCGACGCCTCCTGCTGCTGTGGACTCGCAGCCTGTCCGGCGGCCGCCCCCGTGTCATTGCCGCCGCATCCGACGAAGAGCGAGATTGCCATTGCTCCCGCGGCCGCGGCCATATAGATTCGCTTCATAATTTATTTCCTTTCATAGATCCAAATTTCCCAATTCGTACTGCGCCACGGTGAGCGCGGCAAGCGCCGCCGTCTCCGCACGCAGGATCAGGCGCCCGAGTGAAACGGGCCGTGCGCCCGCGGCGGTGAGGCGCGCGGCTTCGGCCGGAGAAAACCCGCCCTCCGCCCCGACAATCAGCACAACGCGCCGCATCGTCAAAGCGCGAAGCACGCTGCGTATAGACGCTGCACGTTCCGCCTCGTAGCAAAGGATCACCGCCGTATCCGGCGTGCCGAAGAGCGCCTCGTCTGCAAGCAGTTCCGCAACGGCCGCAACCGGAGCGACGCGCATAAGCGCGCTGCGCCCGCACTGCTTTGCCGCTTCGTCGGCGATCTTTTGCCAGCGCGCGGTCTTAGCCGCCGCTTTTTTTGCGTCGTAGCGCACGACAACATACTCCGTCGTGATCGGGCAGACTGCCGCAGCGCCGAGTTCGGCCGCCTTCTGCACGACAAAATCCATCTTCTCCCCTTTGAGGACGGCCTGTACAAGAACGATCTCTACCGCAGCTCCCGCCGCAGCCGGCAGATATTCTGCCAGACGCAGCGTCACCGCGTCCCGTACAACCGCCGCCACCGTCATACGCGCGGCGCGCCCGTCGGCCCCCGCGACGACGACGGTATCGCCGATCTGTGCGCGCATCACGCGCGCGAGATGGTGCGCGTCCCCGCCTGTGATCCTGATTTCCGATGCAAGTTCCCCTGCGTAAAAGAGGCGCCGCATTATATGGGAAGATCCGCGGTACGGCGCATGATCATCGCCGCCCATTCTTTCTCGCAGAGCATATTGAGCACGGTAAACCCGTGCGTCCCGGCCGCACGCTCCACATCTTTGATGCGGTCGTCGATGATGCCGGACGCAAGGAACGTCCCGCCCCGTGCGAGGTAGCGGTCGAGATCCCCGAGCAGGCGGATAACGACATCCGCAATGATATTTGCCGTAATGAGCTGCGCCGGCGGCATTCCTTCACACACGGCGAGCAAATCGCTCTCCAGCGCGGCGACGCGCCCCCGCACATGATTCTGCGCGATATTTTGTTCGGCGACGCGGACGGCAACCGGGTCGAAGTCCGTCGCGATGACTTCGCCCGCGCCGAGTTTTGCCGCGGCGACGGCCAGGATGCCGGAGCCGCAGCCGACATCGTAGACGCGCATCCCCGGAGCGACGAGATGCTCCAAAGAGCGCAGACACATTGCCGTCGTCGCATGAGCCCCCGTGCCGAACGCCGTGCCCGGATCCATGTCGATAACAATCTCGTTGGCCGACGGGGTATATTCCTCCCATGTGGGACGGACAACGATGCGCTCGCCGATCTTTTCCGTACGGACATACGCTTTCCACGTCTCCGCCCAATCCTCATCCGCAACAAACGTATGCGAAATCGCCCCGATGCCGACGCATACCCCGCCCTCCCGAAGCGCCTCCACGCGCGCCGAGAGGCGCAGCAGACGCCCCTCAAGCTGCGCGTCCTCCGGCAGATACGCCCGTACGGTCAACGTGTCCGTATTCTCCGCGCGCGGGAGATCGGTATAGTCCCAAAGTCCCGTGTCAATGTATTCGTTGACGAGCGACGGGTCGTCGATCTCGACGCCTGCCGCACCGAGTTCCATCAGAATGTTCGCGATCAGATCCGCAGCCTCATGTGTCGTTACGACGCTTACCTGTGCCCAGCGCATACCGCCGACCTCCTCCATTCCTGCAATGCATGGTTCTCCACTGAGAAATAGCCGTATGTTTATTATACATGAAACGAGCGGGAAACGCGACGGATTTTTCTTCCGGACACGGCTGCAGTGCGTCTCGCTGCAAAAAAGCCGCCGCACGCGCGCGGCGTACGGCAGCTTTTTACGGGGGAAACGAACCGTCTCTTAGATCTCGGCCTGCCACAGCCCGTGCAGGTTGCAGTAGGCAAGCACTTTCACCGGCGCATCGCCGTCCGCAAGGCGGAACGTCACCGCGGGGGCGTCCTCGGGGGTGAGGTCCAAACGCTGTTCGCCCTTCTTCGTCACGAGCAGGACCCAGTCGATGAGATGTGCCTCCGTCATCGGATGCGCAACCGAGCCGACGCTCACACGCACCTCGTTCTTCGCCGCATCATAGGTCGGCACAGGCACGTGCTTCTCGTGTGCGGCATCCACCGTATTCGGCGTGAGTTCTTTCAGCTCCGTACCGCAGCACGTAAGCTCGTGCGCCTCATCTCCATAGACCTCGACGACGCGCGACCCGTGCGCAAGATAAAATTTTGACATAAAAAGCCCTCCTATCGCGGAAGTTCCAAATCGATCGAACTTCCCAAAAATAAAATACACAACAAAGATAATGGTGAAATGGTATAGATATGGTCTATACTCCCTTTCACGAATAATAATTCTCCACAAAAAGAAGATATCCTTCTTTTCTCCAAAAAAATTTTATATTTTTTACGATTTTTTTGTTTCGCGCTGCTCACCGCTCTCTTCCAGGCCGACGAAATCCCGTACGAGATAGCGCGGGCGGCGCTTGACCTCCAAATAAATCTTTCCGACGTATTCCCCGATCACACCGATCGAGAGGAGGATCAGTCCCCCTAGAAACCAGAGGGAAACGACGAGACTCGTCCATCCGACAATGGTCTCCCCCATAAAATGCCGGATGATCGACCAGACGAGCATGCCTCCGCTGACGAGGGAGATGAACATGCCCAACTGCGAGATGAGCCGGATGGGACGGGCAGAGAGCGACGTTACGCCCTCCCATGCGAACGAAGCCATACGGCGCAGGGGATACTTTGATTCTCCCGCAAGACGCGGCTTGCGGCTGTAATAGACGATATCATGCGACAGCCCGATCATGGGCACAATGCCGCGCAGGAAAAGATTTACCTCCGGGTACGCCGCGAGCGCCTCGAGCGCGCGCCGATCCATCAGGCGAAAATCCGCGTGGTTGAATACGATATCCGCACCGAGCTCGCGCATCACACGGTAGAACGTCTCCGCCGTAAATCGTTTGAAGAAACTGTCGGACGCGCGGTTCTCCCGCACGCCGTAGACGATGTTGGCGCCCACCGCGTACTTTTCGAGCATGGCGTCAACCGCATCCGCATCGTCCTGCAGATCCGCGTCCATACTAACGGTCACGTCCGCATAGGGGCGTACGGTCATAAGACCCGCGAGCAAGGCGTTCTGATGCCCCTCGTTGTGCGCAAGATTGATGCCGGCACAAAGAGTGCTGCGCCGTGCGCATTCGACGATGAGGTCCCACGTGCGATCCCGGCTGCCGTCGTTGACGAAGGCAATGCGGCTCTCCGGCGCGATGCTGCCGGCCGCAATGAGCTGCGTGAGTTTCTCGGTCAGCGTCTCTGCCGTATCGCACAGCACCTCCTGCTCGTTATAGCAGGGAACGACGAGATAGAGTACCGGCCGCTTCATTCTTTATCATCCCTATAGATACAGAGCCCGTCATGATTCTCTACGAGCTGCCAACGCGCGGCGCCCAGCTCCGCCTTCATCTTTTGATACATATAATCCCGCATAATAATGTATTTCGGACGCGTATCCTCGCGCAGTGCCGCAAGAGAGGCGGCATTGTTCGTGTCCGCCTCGATGCCCGGAATATCCGTATAGAGCATCACGCCGGGACGGAGCTGTTTATCGACGTAGAGCACACGGCCCTCCGCATCCGCCGCGGCACGGTATTCCCGCGCATAGTGCAGCGCCACCTGCTTCACACTGAAATGACCGGCGGCAGCCGGCATCAACACGCCAAAGGCGATCGCCATCGTCAGAATGCCCGCGCCGGCATGCAGCCATGCGGCGCACAGCAGATGATGAGACGCCGTAATACTGTAGACGATCAAGGCGCCCAGTACGAGCGTAAGGGCGCCGAGCCAAAGTCCGCCCTCGGCGAGCTCCGCGAGGCTGTCCCCGCTCATCAGCCAGCCGAGGCCGACCGCGAGGAACATGACGGCGCTCCCGCCTGCCCACGAGAAATGCGTCTCCCGCCAGTCGTCGAGCATCCGCGCGAGGTTCCACGCAATGATCGTCGAGAGCGCGGGCGTCAACAGGAGCATATAGGAGACCTGCTTCGTCTGCGCAATGGAGAAAAACACGAGGACAAAAATCCACCACACTTGAAAGAAGGCGAGCTGCTGCGCCTCCTCGCCGAAACTCCGGTAAAAGGCATTTTTGACAGACTGCACGAGCAGCCCCGTCCACGGAAAGAACCCGAGAATGAGCACGGGCAGATAGAACCACCAATGCGCGCGTACGGGATGCAGCGGCGCCGTGAATCGGCCGACATTGTGGAAGCCGATGAATTCCTGCACAAACGCCATACCGTGCACATCGTACATATAGGCATACCACGGCAGACCGACGGTGACGACGATCAGAAGGCCGCGTGCGACATGCATGCGCAGGATCTGCTCGAGCCGGTGCGTAACGAGCAGGTAGAAAAAGACGATCCCTGCCGGGAACACGACGCCGATCGGCCCCTTCGTCATCACGGCGAGCCCGCACGCGAGATACATGAGCCAGTAATGCCGATGAATAAAGCTAAAGAGCGCCGCCGTTAGAAAGAACAGCAGTGTCGTGTCGGTGACGGAAGCCTTGCCCATATACATGAGCATAACGCTCGTCCCCATCACGATACCCGCCCAGAAGCCTGTGCGCGCGCCGAAAAGGCGCGCCGACGAGAGCGCCGTCATGAGGACCGCACCGATCGCCATGAGCGCGGCCGGCAGACGCGCCGCAAACTCGCTGAAACCGCCGAAGAGTTTGAGTGAGGCGACGACCATCCAGTAAAAGATCGGCGGTTTGTCATACCAATATTCATTGTAGATACGCGGCGAGAGATAATCGCCGAACCGAATCATCTCCTTCGCGGTCTCCGCATAGACCGGTTCGTCGGGATCCAGCATCGGGGTCCCGCCGATTCCGTAGAGGATCTGAAAGGAAATAATGACGAGCAGCAGCAAATACGCCGGCCAGGCAAGCGTTTTCTCATCGTTCATGCAAATGCGCACCTCACAAATTCCGAAGCAATTTCCTGCATTGTACCATAAAGCCCCCGCCTGACGAAAGACCCGCCCGCAAAAAAGAGGCCGGCGTCCGCTTTTCCCTGCGGCGCGCCGCCCCCATATGCGCTAAATCAGCCGCTCCGCACAGTCGATATCCGTGATGAGCACATTGATGAAACCGCCGCGCACCGCGCCGAGGACGGCTTCCCGTTTTTGACTGCCGCCCGCAACGCCGACACGCCGGGGAATCTTTTTGAGCGTATCGAGCGGGATGCCCGCAACGCGCTCGTTGAAGGACTCGAACGCTTTGGTGTCGCCGTTCCTGTCAAAATAGCGCAGCGCGATATCCCCCACGGCCCCGCGTGCCGTAAATTCGTCGAGAACGGCACGATCCACATAACCCGTCTGCAGGATGGTCGAATCGTCGGTCGAGGGGATGCCGATACCCATGAGCACCATGTCGAGACGTCTGTAGAGACGCGTCACATTGCGGATCGTACGCTCCTCGAGGAACCCTTCGAGCACCTCGCGGCGCGAGAAGACCGCGGGGGCAAAGAACTGGACGCAGTCGCCGGCAAAACGGTCCGCAAACTCCTGCGCGAGGTAGTTCGAGTGGATGTCGAGACGGCTCTCCGCCACCCCGCCCACAAGAGGGACGAATGTCGCCTTGATTGGGCTGCGGATGAAATAATCCGACCGCACGACATTCTGTATCGTGAATCCCATCGTAATGCCGACGAGATCACCGTCTGTGAGAATACGTGAGAGATATTCGAGCGTCGCGGTGCCGAGTTCCGAACTGAGGGGGAACCGCCCCTCCGAGAGCGGGCTGGAAGGAACGATAATGACCTCCTGCAGAGCGTATTTCTTCTCGAGGGAACGCTCCATCTGCCCGTATGCGATGTTGTCCGGATTCTGGATCTCGATGCGCACAATGCCGCGCTCCTTACCGATGCTCAGCATGCGCGAGACCGTGGGACGCGAGATGCCGAGCACCTCGCAGATCTCCTTCTGCCCGAGCCCGTCCTGGTAGTAGAGGCTACAGCATTTAAAGATGAGGCGCACGTCGTCGATGATCTTCTTCACAAGGGCCTCCTTTCATAGCGAAGCTGCGTAGAAATGATGCAAGAAATCCTCGAACACGTTGGCATTTTTTCTATCGAATTGTGAGAAAAAGGAGCCGCCGATACGGCGGCTCCCTCACCGGTAAAACGCTCAGTAGACCTCGATGGTCGCGCCCATTTTAAAATCCGCTTTGACGAGCGGATCGTCCCCCTCCAACATGATGCAGCCGGGCCGCTCCGGAGAGGTTCCCCCCTTAAAGGAGAGCGTACAGTGCCCGAGTTCCTTCAGCGTGTGCAGCGCCTCGTCGCCGACGGCGGTGATATTGAACGCCTTATTGCAGATGATCATCGTGTCTCCCGGCGCGGGATCTTCGTTGTAGTTGGCGGTCGTGTGCAGAACGGAGAATTCCGCAAGTTCCGCCGGCGCATTGTTGTTGAAGATGATGATGAAATTGGCTGCCGGATCGTCGAGAAAATGCAGGGCCTCTTCGCCCCAACTTGTGATTTCACAGTAGTATTTCATGATCACAGCCTCCTCTTTTTACGCCTGCTTTTCCTCACGGCGCTTCATATAGAGATATATCTTCTCGGTGACGATGCCGCGGATGAGGATGACGACCACGCCCACGAGGAAGTAGCGCACGGCAAGGTCGCCGAGCGGCAGTCCGAGTGCCGTGATGCCCGTCGCGATGCCCATATAGACGAAGAGTTCCCCTCCGTTCGCATGCGGGAAAAGTCCCGTCACGGGATGTACGAAACTGACCGCCGCATCATAGTATGCGGGTTTATATTTCTGCTCGACGAAATTGCCGAACGTATAGCACATGGGGTTGCCGAGGAAGAGCACCGCGAGCACGGGGAGCACCGTATAGCGTGTGACGATGTTCTCGGTCGCACGCTGCGCCACGCCGTTCACGCGGTCCTCGCCGATAAGCTTGATGACCGAGTTGACCGCCGTCATCATGATGACGAGGAGCGGGATGATGCCCGTCACCCACGAGGTAAACGTCGCCGCGCCCGCGCGGAAGAGGTCCATAAAGCCGTTTGCCGCCGCTGCAATGAGTTCCATATCTATGCCCCCCCTTAGTAGAGTCCAATACTCGCCGCATAGGCGATGAGCACCGCCAGCGGCCCTGTGATCACGCGCGAGTAGAGCACAGCCGGAACGCCGAGCTCGATCGTCTCAGGGTCCGCCTCGCCGAGGCTGAGCCCGACGGGAACGAAGTCCGCGCCGACCTGCGCGTTGATGGCAAAGAGCGCGGGAAGCGCATACTGCGGCGGGATATTTCCCATGCCGATCTGCGCGCCGAGGAGCGTGCCGACAACCTGCGCAATGACGGCCCCGGGACCGAGCACCGGGGAGATGAACGGGATCGCACAGATGAGCGAGATGACGAGCATGCCCGGCAGCGTGCTCGCCAGCGGCGAGATGTTCGTTGCAATGAAATTGCCGAGCCCCGACACGCTGATGATGCCGAGAATCATCGAGACGAACGCCATGAACGGCAGGATGCTCTTGATCGTGATGTCGATGGTCTCGCGCCCCGCCGCGTAAAACTTATTCACCACGCCGCCGATGCCGATGCCGAGCCGCGTGATAAAGTTCTTGCTGCGTCCGCCCTGTAAATCGGCAATTTCGGCTTTAGCCTGTTCTTTGGTCTTAGGCACATAGGCGGCGACAGCGCCTTCCGCAGCCGCCCGTACCTCCGCCTCGTCCGCATAGGAGAGGCAGGAGGCGTCCACCGCCGAGACGTAGAGTTCCTTCTTGATGAATTGTGCGAGCGGGCCGGTTTTGCCGACGGGCAGGAGATTGACCGTCAGGATGCCCTTCTTCGGATAAACGCCGCAGCGCGCCGTACCGCCGCAGTCCACAACGGCGAGCAGGATCTCCTCATCCGGCACCCCCGTCGCAAAACCGTCGACCGTCTCACAGCCTGCCATCTCCGCAATCTTTGCCGCGATGGGATGAATGCCGCCGCCCGTCACGCTGACAATCTTGTTGCGGTTCTCGGTCGGCACGAGAACGAGAGGTCCGCCCCAGCCGCCCTTGCCGGCAACAATCTTCACAGATTTGAACATACCATTCCTCCTAATCGTCAATAAATTCAATCAATAGAATCTATTCGTACATATCATTCCGCACCCCCGGACTGTGTGCCGCCGAGCCGCGCGATCAACGCTTCCAGCGCTTGAATATGTCCCTTATAATGTGCGCGCCGCTTTTCCGGCAGTGCCATATACGCCGCACGCAGATCGTAAATCGTACGCCCCGCGATCTCTTCGATCGGATGAAACCGACTGAGGATCGTCATGCCCTGCATCATCTTCCCCGCAAGAATTTCTCCCGCGGAATCGCATGCGATGATTACGATATTCGAGGGACCGAGTTTTCGCCGGCGGGACCCGATCCCGACGTTGCCGAGACGGTGCAGTTCTTTGACCGCACGCTTGTACTCCTTGACCTGCAAATGTGTCCCGACGACTTGAATGACGAACAGCAGGAACAGCCCGCAGAGGAGCATCTCTGTCTGCAAGGAGCGAGCCCCCTTTTTCTAAGATTTGTTTTCTTCACAATACAAAAAGAATTATAGCATCCGCACTAGGTTTTTACAATAAATACTTTCCGGAATTTTTGTAAATGTACCGTTCGCAGAGATCCGCTCTTTTCATTTGGGGCCGCCGTATAGGATGAAAAAGCTGCCGGGTGCTCCGGCGGGCGGCATTGGCGTATCTTATGCGGTTTTAGAAATAAGATTGATATAGTAGGTAAGAACCTTGCGCATCCCCTCGTCAATGGCGCCTGCGTTTCGATCAGCGAATCTGTCCGGACAGCGCGTACCTCCCGCATCGCGCCGACGAGGAAATCCGTATAGACGTTGAGCTTGGTGATGCCGTCCCGCACCGCGCGCCGCAGGTTCTCATCGCCCGTCCCCGAGCCGCCGTGCAGGACGAGGGGAATGGGGACGGCCGCGGCAAGTTCGCGCAGACGCTCGAAGTTCAGCTCCGGCACACGATTGCTCTTATAGACGCCGTGCGAGGTGCCGATGGATACCGCAAGCGAATCGACGCCGGTTGCCGCGGCAAACATTTTCGCCTCCGCTACCGTCGTGTAGACATTATCCGTTTCAGTGCCGCCTTCGACCCCCTCGGAGGATCCGCCGACGTGCCCGATCTCCGCCTCGACGCTGACGCCCCGCGCATGCGCATAACGGACGACTTCCTTCGTCAGGCGGATATTCTCGTCCATCTCCTTCATCGACGCATCGAGCATTACGGAGGTAAAGCCGAGATCGACGGCACGGCACAGGAAATCAAAATCCTGGCCGTGATCGAGATGCAGGACGATCGGCGTCTCGACTTTCTCCGCCCAGTATTTGCCGACAAGCGCGGCCTCTTCGAGCGAGATCAGCCCCGCATGTCCCTGGGCAAAAGACAGAAGAATCGGCGCATTCAGCGCATCCGCAGTCTGCACGAAGACGCGGCAGGCATTCAGCGTTAAAAAATCGGGCGCAACGATACCGTAACGCCCCTTCTTCGCGGCCGTGAGGACAGACTTTCCGTCGGTCAGCATAAAATCACTCCTTTGTCAAAATTGACACGACTCCATTTTAATAGTATTTCACCGCAATCCGTTCGTCAATATTTTATTTACCATTGGTAATTATATTTGCCGTAGAGCGTACGCGGAACCGGCTGCGGAACGCGTCGGCCTGCGATGTCGCATACTGGATGACGCGCCCCTCCCGATCCGTCGTCAGAATCCGGGTCACAAATATCGGCGCCTCCTCGGCCAGCTCAAGATAGAGCGCGACTTCCGGCGTCGCGCGAACGACTTCGATGGTCTTGTCCTCCGCATAGGGACACACATGGTGCGCCTCAAGCGTCCGCAGGAGCCCGTGCTGCGCGAAGTCCGTGTGCATGAGCGCCGGGCAGAGCGCGAGCGGGATATAATCGTCCGTGACGGCGTAAATACGTCCGTCGACATAGCGCAGACGTTTCAGATGAAAGACCAGCGCCCCTTCATCGAGGCCAAGCATTGCGGCGAGATTCCCCCGCGCAGGCTCGACCGCCTGCTGGAGCACGCCGCTCCTCGTGACGCGCCCCTCCGCCGAGAACATCTGCGCAAGACCAAATCCGTGCGTCTGCGCCTCGGCGTAGTCGACGGGGACCTTCTCCCCCGTGTAGAACGAGCCGCGCCCCTGCATACGGACAATCTTATTCTCCGATTCGAGCAGTTCGAGCGCCTTGCGTACCGTCGGTCTGCTCACCCCGAGCTGCCGGCACAGTTCCCGTTCTCCGGGAATCGGCGAGAAATAGGCGAGATCGGTAAATCTTCGCTCCATCACGTCGTGGATCCTCTCATGCAGACGCATCTGTTTCTTACGCGCCACAGGCGGCCCCCCTCTTTTCCATTTGTTATAGTATGTGTCCAACTTGTCTGTTTGTCAACAGTAAAACCCGTTGCAATATATTGTTACCTATGGTAATATTTTATTGTCCATTGGTAAATATTTTATTGGGAGGATGCCGGTATGAAGAGTGCCATTTCACCGTTTCTTGTCGTCAACCCAAAATCCTATCTCTACGGCGCGGAAGCTCTTGCACTCGCACAGGCAGCCGATGCCGCCGCAAAAAAAACCGGACTGAAGATTTATTTTACTTGTCCTTTTTCCGATATTCGCTATATCCGCGCGCATACGGAGTCCATCATTGTCACGGCGCAGGCGATGGAGAGTTTAAAACCCGGCCGCGGTATGGGACACCTGCTCCCCGAAGCCATCCGTGATGCCGGCGCGCGCGCGACATTCCTCAATCACGCGGAGAATCCCATGACGGTAGCGGAACTCTCAAAAACGATCCTGCGCGCCCGAGGACTCGGTATTGAGACCATCGCCTGTGCGGATTCCCTCGCCGAGGGCACGGCAATTGCTGCATTCCGCCCCGATATCCTCCTATGCGAGCCGACCGATCTCATCGGGACGGGCAAGACCGCAGACGACGACTACACTGTTTCGATCGTCGCGAAGATTCGATCCGTCGATCCCGCGATCGGCATCATGATCGCCTCGGGCATCACGACGGCAGACGACGTCTACCGCGTCGTGCGGCTCGGTGCGGACGGCAGCGGGGCAACGAGCGGTATTTTAAACGCGCCCGATCCCGGAAAACGCATCGAGGAGATGGCGGAGGCTATCGTCCGTGCCGCGGCGGACCGAGCGTCCGCAGACAACGCATTGTGAAACGGAGAGACGAGGCGTAATCTCATGAGTGTCTTTAAGAAACATCTTTCCCTAGAATCCCACGGCGGGACGCCGACCTTTCTCAACATCACGAGTGACCTGCGCGCCGCCATCGAAGAGAGCGGCATCCGCGAGGGAAGCGCGACCGTCATCTCCCCCCATACGACCTGCGCCGTATTCTTCGAGGAGTTCGTCCACGACGTGGACGAGACCGGCACGGAGTTCCTTCAAAACGACCTCAATCATGTGCTTGAAAAGCTCATCCCCAACCAAACGGACTGGAACCAGTATCAATACCCCGGAGAGGAGCATTATAAGGCCGTTGAGAGCTGGCCGGATGCCGCCTCCTATCTCCCAAACGGCGACCGCACGGCGCTCTGGAACTGCGACGCACACCTCAAGGCCACCCTCATTGGCTCCTCGGAAACATTTGAGGTCACGGACGGCAAGCTCGGCGTCGGCACCACGGGCTACTGTTACTTCGTCGACTTCGACCGCACGCGCGCGCGCAAGCGCAAGTGCACCATCGTCGTGATGGGAGAATAAACGCTGTCGATAAAAAATCCGTTCCTCCTCTACAGGAAGAACGGATTTTTGCTTTCCCTTTTTCTTTATTTCAATGCGTAGCCGTTATTGTACATCTGATCCTGCTCTTTGCGCACCCGGTAGAGCTGCGTCGATGTATCGAGCTCCACCATATCGAGCGTGAGGAGCGTGCCCTTCTTCACGTCGCGCTTCATGCGCGTATTCTTGTTGACGAGCGCATAGACGACGTAGCCCTTCGCATAGGTCTCCTCGGCCGTTGCAATCGAGCCGTAGGTCGTGTAGCCGCCGATGCCGTCGATGGTCTCGCCCGCCTTTAGGTCGCGCTTGGCGACGGCGATGCATTCGCTGACAGGGCCGTCCAAGGGGATGATTGTCGGCTCCCCGTCAATCACAATCTTCGCCACCGTCAGCGGCGTCTCAAGATTGCAGAGATGGTAGGGGCGGTAAAGCGTCCAGAGCGGCCCCGGCCCCATGCTGTGATAGCCCATCTGATAGGCAATCTCCTCGTTCGAGGTCGTCACCGTGACGAAGACGCCGGGCGCAATGCCGTTGACATACTCGACGACGCCGTGCCGGTTCAGGATGCCGCCGTCCTTTTTGAGCTTAAATATCTCGTTGAGCTCCGCACAGCGGTCTTTCGGCGATGCCGAGGGGCCGTGCCCGCCGATGACGTCGGGGATGAGTCCCGTCGCGTTCGACATGGCCGTCATCTCGACCATCGTCTTCGTACCGTCCTTGAACGAGGTGAGCATACGCGGGCTCATCTTGCGACGCGTCGCCTCCTCGAGCACGGTGTCCGGATTGCAGTCGTAGTCGAGCTTGTTGTTCTTGCCCTTGCCCATGACCTTGACGTCCATGCCCATCGCGCGCGCGAACGAATAGAGCTCCATGACCGCGCCCGGCTCGTCTCCCGCGGAGCCGGTATAGATGACGCCGTTCTTATCGCCGAGTTTCTTCAAGTAGCTGCCGATGACGACATCCGTCTCAACGTCCATCATCACGACATGCTTCTTGTTGTTCATCGCGTCGATGGCAATCTTGACGCCGACCTCCGGCACTCCCGTCACGTCGATGGCAACCTCCACGAGGTTCGCCTGCGAAATGAAGTCCGAGTTCTCCGTCGCGACATATTTGCCCTGCTCCATATAGCGGTTCGCCTCTTCGAGCGTCTTTGCCACCGCAATCTCATCGTCGCTGATGCCCGCATAGTGGAACGCGTTGATGACATTTTCAAACTTGATATCGGAGACGATTGCCGGCATAATGCCCTTCATGAGCGCCATCTGCGTGACCATGCCGCGCCCCATCTGCCCCGCGCCGACAATGCCCGCACGGATGATCTTGCCCTCTTCCTCGCGCTTGGCGAGCTTCTTATCCATATTCAGCATCGCGAAACTCCTTTCGCCCACCCATCGGTACGGCTTTCTAGTGATTCTTCTACGATAAAGTATAGCATTTAGCCTTTATCTTTACAATATCGTGCATTCTGAACTTGCGTAAATATCATAGCAAAAAAACAGCATGTTATCACTTGTAAATGCGTTGCAAAAACTTTCTGCCATACAGAACGACGGCTATGCGCCAAAATTTGCATCAAACGCGAGAATATCCGCGAGCGTGTCAAACTCATGAATCACATCGGCCGAAAACGATTTTTGGTACAGCGCAAGCTCTTCTATGTGCCGCATATAGAACTGTTCCCACAGCATTTGGCGTACGGACTCCTCCGCATACTCCTCCCGCAGCAGCGCCCGAAATTTACTGCTGAAGGAGCGCGACCAATAGACCTGCCCCAACATGTACCAGCCGTGTGCACCACCGATATTCACCTCGGTAATCCGACCGTCCCCATTGGTCGTTAGATAATATTCCCGCGTCGGCACATCGCTGTAAACGGCCGCATAATAAGAGCGATATACATACGGCGTGAACACATTCTCCGTAAAATAATTATCCGCAGAGCAGATATAGCTGTTGTCCAGAAAATCCAACACACGGTACAGAGACGACGTATTATTGCAGACGCGGTAATCCGGATTCTCGACGATGTGAACCCCCATCTCATCCGCCAAATATGCGAACTGTTCCTTTAGGTGTCCGACCACCAAGACAATCTCATCAATTCCCGCCGCCTGCAGCTGCCGAATCTGCCGTTCAACGAGCCGTTCTCCCCGCACGCGCAGCAGACCTTTGGGCGTCTTATCCGTGAGCGGCGCAAGACGGCTGCCCGTCCCCGCGGCAAGCAGTATCGCATTGCGGACACGATACGGTGCAAGCGCCTCCCGTGCCTCCGGACGTTCCGACGAGTGCAGAAGGAGCGCCGAAAATTCATCTTCCGTCATACGGGCGCCCCTCTTTCCTCCGCCGCCGGATAGAGCGAGATGAGAAGGACGCCGATGAAGACCAGCAGACACCCTACGACCATTCTGCCCGAAATCTCAGCCCCCGCAAGTCCCCATTGAAGCAAAACGCCCCAAACGACATAGGTTGCATTCGCCGCCATCCCGCGTGCGCAGCCAATCGCGCGGTTGACCGCATACCAAAGGAAATAGGAAATGCCCGCACAGATGCCCGCAAGAGCAAAAAGCGCAAACACATCGGGCTGCGCTATGAGTCCGCGGAGGACAGGCATACCGGAAAAAACGTAAATGCCATAAAGAGAAGAACCGTACCGGAGATGCATTCGCGCAGCGTAATTGCAACGTCGGGCGGAATCACATCCATACCGCGCACGGCTAAGACAATCTCGCTCCCCCAACAAAGGGCGGCAAAAAACGCGCAGCAAATCCCGGGCAGGAGGAGCGGGGGCGCCTCATCCGTCGGCGTATAGCCTGTCACAACAGCGCCCAAGACGGCGAGCAGAATCCCTATCGCCATACGCCCCGTAATCGCCTGACGCAGGAACACCTTCGCCAGGATGCAGCCGAGCACCGGATAAAGCGCCGACACCGCCAATGCGTACGTCGGCCCCGCCCATAGAATCCCGAGACAATAGGACAGCTGCCCAAGAGGACCGCCCAAAAGAGCCGCAGCGCATAAAAAGGCGCCCGGGCGACTGATTAACCGGCGCAGCTTTCCAAGAGAGAGCGCGCCGCGGCATCCGTTGACAGCAAGCAGCGCGAGTGCTGCGCTCATATCGTTGACCGCCGTACAGGCAAGGGAGAACATAATTCCGACGCCGATTGCCGCAGCCATATCCGCCGCCTCTGCCCCCTCGGCGTATAGATAGTTATTCAGTCCCCAAAGAAAACCGCTCAATATGCCAAGAAAGAGCCACAGCTGATAGCGTTTTATCATATGCCTCCCACGAGCCGACGCACTTTTTCCGGATAGGTCTGCGCGAAACGGTACTGATTCTGCTCATACGTCCCGAACGTGACCCCGAGGCTCTCCTTATAGAGGCACCAGTTGTACCACAGCAAACCGCCGCCATATAGGCATAGACGCGCGCGCGCTCCTGTGCGCTGCATCCATCCGGAAAATACGCTTGCAGGAGCCGCTCCGTTTCCTCCTCGGAAAAATTATCATAGATGGCGAACATCGCCACATCCAGCAGCGGGTCAGAAAGCCCCGCATACTCCCAATCAATGAGATAGGGGCTCTCTCTGCCCTCTACAAAGAGGAAATTATCCGAGACCGAATCCACATGGCAGAGGGTCAAATGTTTCGTCAGATACGGCTCCAAAAAAGCGCGCAGAGAAAATACTTCCTCCTTCACATCCGCGTATTCGGGAACGTCAGTCGTCCGCTCCTTGCGAACATCTTCATAAAAAAGGAGGAGTTTGAACGGGTCGAATGGCTTTGCCCCCGTCAGCCCCCGATTGTGTAGCGCGTGCAGCACCGACATGCAGCGCTCTACATCCTCCCGGGTATGTCCATCGCATACGCGTGAGTGCTCATAGTAATGCGATATCTTATAGCCGCCATCGACACTGAGTGCCACGACATCCTCTGCAATTCCCAGCGGACGAATGAGCTCATAAATCTTTGCTTCATTGTCCCGGTCAATCAGCTGCTCTGTGCCAACACCGTTGCAGCGAAAAATATACCGTTCCTTTCCCGCTGAGAATAGGTACGAACGATTCATCATGCCGTACTTCACAGGGAAGAGCTCGCCGGCACCTGCCTCTTGCCCAAAATGGCCGGATATGATGCGCCGGACAAATGCCTCTTCTTTTTTCAGTATCCCTGGTTCTTTCCCGTTATCCATAGTTGATTGCAGCTCTTCCCTCACACAAACGCATCGTCACGTTCAAAAACACTTTTCATATCCCGAATGAAGACATCGGAAAACTGGTCGACCTCAAGCGGAATCGGGAGCCCCATCGGCTCAGCCAAAAGGAGCATCGCCAGCATCAGATAACCGTTCTTCACCTCATCATTTTCATACACACATACAAGCTGTTCAAGCAGCTGTCGTTCCTCTTGTCGCAGCTCAAAGTCATGTAAGCGAATGGGCAGCAGTTCTAAATAGTAATCATACCAATCATAGGAATGCATATTGCAAAGCGTTCCCCTTTCCTGCTGCAGGAGGAAGGAGAGCATTTCCTTCTTTTTCTCCAGGAGCATCTTCTCTACTGTTGCGGAATATATGGGTTCACATTTTCTGCGATATTCCCCTTTGAGATATTCAACGATACGCTTCGCCGCACCGTCATGCCGCAGCCGCATCTCCTCCACAAATGCGGTGCGCTGCTCTGCCGCTGGGTCACTGCCGGAGATGAGCATTTCGAGACGTTCCTCAATCTGTCCCCAGTCTTCAGCAACATAACTGCATGCAGCCATTCGTTCATAGTCATCCGTCAGTGCAGGTCCATGCGGACAGTAAATCAATGGCCGATTTAAAAGGAAAAAGTTCATCACAATGGAAGAAAAATCCGTGAGCAGAATATCTGTGCACAGGAGTGCATCAAAGGGCGGCTCCTCGCCCTCATCAAGTTCTATACCAGAGTCACGCAGCCTCTTCTTATACGCCTCCACTTCCGCAGCGCTCATATTTCCTTGCTGCACAAAGTTAGGGAACATCAGCGGATGCGGGCGAACGGCAAATTGTAGCGTATTGCTCTGGTGCCGCAGGGCAAACTCTATGAAGGCATCCTTATAATCAAAGAAGTGGCTCCCGCCGATATTCTCATCCAATGACCAGCGCGGCGTCCAAAGAATGCGCCGCACCGGATTTCGTTCCACTCTCGCCGACAAATAAGATTGAAACCCAGGATACCCCAGCGCCTCGAAATGCTGTACTCCTCCCTGTCCCGCGAAGGGGTATGCAGAGGAAAGCAATGTATTTTCCTCATCCGAATCACAAAAATAATAGGACACATAGGAAAAGAAACTGGGATTTCCCATCTCCATATGGATAAACAGCTTTAGCCCTTGCGTTCCATATGAAATATAGCAAATCTTAGAGAACTGAGCGACATCAGCTGCACGCAGGCCTTCCATCGGACGCAGTCCCTCATACGGCCGGTCAAAGAAGACATAGTCCGGCCGGAGTACACGCAGGCTCTGAATGTTCGTAAACGCATAGACATGATGATAGCGACTGGAAAAATAATGCCATATTTTAGGGTCATATCGTCCCTGCTTGTTCCCTGCCATCGTATCAATTGCATCATAGGAAGGCATGACAACCATCATCACATCGACTTCAGGGTCTTTATCAAAGACATCATATACATCTGACTGCTTATCCCAAATCGAAGGCTCCTGCACCAGAAATACAACGCGCATCCTTTGGTTCCGATGCGGTCTATTGTGTGTTTCCATCAGATAGTAAGCAGCGAGACAATCCTGTTGTTGCATTTATATCGTCCTCCCTTATTTTATTGTAACGAATCACAGATATGATTGCAAGAAAAAAGACGCCCCTCCGTGTTTTCGGAGAGACGTCCACTTTATATTGTGTATATTTCTATGCACAATTTTTTCACAAATAGGCTGTTTTAGATGCAGGAACCTTCGTCATTACCAGGGTTACGGAGCGCTATTACATCATACCGCCCATACCGCCCATGCCCGGTGCGCCGGCCGGCATCGGAGCCTCGGGCTCCGGCTTGTCGGTGACGAGGGTCTCTGTCGTGAGCACCATCGCGGCGATGGAGGCCGCGTTCTGGAGCGCGGAGCGGGTGACCTTCGCGGGGTCGACGATGCCCGCGCCGATCATGTCGACGTAGCTGTTCTCGAGCGCGTTGAACCCGACGCCGTCGCCCGCCTTCTTGACGCTGTCGACGACGACGGATCCCTCAAGGCCCGCGTTCTCCGCGATCTGGCGTACCGGCGCCTCGATGGCGCGGCGGACGATGTCGACGCCGACCTTCACGTCGCCCTCGGCATTGATTTTGTCGAGTGCCGGCAGGATGTCGATGAACGTCGTGCCGCCGCCGGCAACAATGCCCTCTTCGACGGCTGCGCGCGTTGCGTTGAGCGCATCCTCGACGCGGTACTTCTTGTCCTTCATCTCGACTTCCGTCGCCGCGCCGATCTCAACGACCGCAACGCCGCCCGCGAGTTTTGCGAGCCGCTCCTGGAGCTTCTCGCGGTCAAAGTCGGACGTTGTCTCCGCGATCTGCTTCTTGAGCTGGTCGACGCGGGACGCAATCTGGCTCTTATCGCCCGCACCGTCGACAATGGTGGTCTCCTCTTTCGTGGAGCGCACCTGACGCGCACGGCCGAGGTCCTCAAGGGTGACGCTGTCGAGTTTGCGGCCGAGCTCTTCGCTGATGACCGTGCCGCCCGTGAGGATTGCAATATCCTCAAGCATCGCCTTGCGGCGGTCGCCGAAGCCCGGCGCTTTCACGGCGAGCGCCTTGAACGTGCCGCGGAGCTTGTTGACGACGATGGTCGCGAGCGCCTCGCCGTCGAGGTCCTCGGAGATGATGACGATCTGCTTGCCCTGTTTCACCACCTGTTCGAGCACGGGCAGGATGTCCGCGACGGACGAAATCTTGCGGTCGGTGATGAGCACATACGGGTCGTCCATGACGGCCTCCATCTTCTCCGTATCGGTGACCATGTACGGAGAAATATAGCCGCGGTCGAACTGCATGCCCTCGACGACCGAGAGGTTCGTATCCATGGATTTGGACTCCTCGACCGTGATGACGCCGTCCTTGCCAACCTTCTCCATCGCCTCTGCGATGAGATCGCCGACTTCGCTGTCGCCGGACGAGATTGCCGCAACCTGCGCAATCTTCGCCTTGGTCTCAACTTTCTGCGCCTTGCTCTTGATCTCCTCGACGAGCGTCTTGACCGCCGACTCGATGCCCTTCTTGACGATCATCGGATTTGCGCCCGCAACGACGTTGCGCATGCCTTCCTGAATCATTGCCTGTGCGAGCAGGGTCGCCGTCGTCGTGCCGTCGCCCGCGATGTCGTTCGTCTTCGTCGCGACTTCCTTCACGAGCTGCGCGCCCATGTTCTCGAACGGATCCTCGAGTTCGATGTCGCGCGCGATCGTCACGCCGTCGTTCGTAATCGTCGGCGCGCCGTACTTCTTATCGAGCACGACGTTGCGGCCTTTGGGGCCGAGCGTCACCTTGACTGCGTTTGCCAGCGCATCCACGCCGCGGCCAAGCGCACGACGGGCCTCTTCGTCAAACAGAATCTGTTTTGCCATTTATAATGCCTCCTAAAGCTTCCTATATTACAGAATCGCCAGAATGTCGCTCTCGCGGACGATGAGGTAATCCTTATCGTCGACCTTAATCTCGGAACCCGAGTACTTCGAGAATACGACGCCGTCGCCGACTTTCACTTCCGGCGTAGCGCGCTGTCCGTTGTCGAGCAGCTTGCCCGTGCCGACCGCAACGACCTTGCCCTTCTGCGGCTTTTCCTTTGCCGTGTCGGGGAGCACAATGCCGCTCGCCGTCGTAACGTCGCTCTCGGCAACCTCAATGACAACACGTTCGCCCAATGGCTTAATCATGGTATCTGCCTCCTAGTTTTCATAAACATTTTTCGTCTTGTTAGCACTCTCATGTCCCGAGTGCTAACTTACGATTCATATAGTAATCCATTTAAGTCAAAAAGTCAATAGGTTTTTTTAAAAAGTCAAAATTCTTTCAAGGAGCGGTTTTTAGTTGTCTTTGAACGCTGCGACGAGGTTCTTAAGACGTGCCGTTCCCTCTTTGAAAGTTTGAATCTTCGTGAGGATTTCCTCATACTGGCCGGCCATACCGACAACTTTCTCGGCAATCTTCGTATTCCCCTCGGCGCCCTCGTGCGTTGCGTTGCGGATCTCTTCCATCGCCTGATTCATCTCGCCGACCGAGGCAAGGAGTTTCTTCGAAGCCGCGGCTGTGTCCTCTGCCGTCTTACGGAAATATGCCGTATCCTTCTCATAGGACCGGGTCGTCTCATCCATGCGGTTATAATCCGCATTGACGTCCTCGTCGATAAATTTCAGCAGGCTGTACGTTCCGCCTGAAAGAGCCTGCACAGAATCCGTCACCTGCCCCGTGAGATTCTTGATTTTCTCCGTCGTCTCATGGGACTGCTCGGCAAGTTTGCCGACCTCTCCCGCAACAACAGCGAATCCGCGGCCCTGCTCGCCCGCACGCGCCGCTTCAATACTCGCATTCAGCGCGAGGAGGTTGGTCTGCTCGGCAATCTCCGCAATATCGCGCGCGAGCTGCCCGATCTGATCGACCACCTTTGCCGATTCGATCGCGGATTCGACCGATTCTTTTGTCGCGCCGTATATTCGATTGGCGCTTTCGCGCGACTGCTCCATTGCCGTCTTGAGCTGCGAGACGCGGCCCACAATCTCCTGCGCGTAGTCCTCGCTCTGCACCGCGGCATCGGCGGCATCTTTGATCCCGTCGCTCAGTTCCGCACTCAGGTGCTGGACATTCGACGTGGACGCCGCCGTCTCCTCCATGCCCGCCGACATCTCTTCGGTCACGGCGGACATATCCTGTGTGTCGCCGCTGAGATCGCGCAGCATCTGCTCGAGTTCGCCAACCATGGCGTCGGTGGTCTCCGCTTCTTCGTGCACCTGCTTCATAAAGCCCTGCATTTTCCCAAGCGCCTGCACGACAACACCGATTTCATCGTGCCGCGCGGAGAGTTCCGCGGGGATCTCACGGCTCAGATCACCTGCCGCCACGGCGTTCAAATGGCTGATCGATGTGGCAAGCGGTCCGGAGATATTGTCCGCAATGAGACGGGAAACGAGAATGCCGAAGCCCAACGCAAGGAGAAGGATCACGGCAAAGACGTATACGGTCTGCTCATAGCGTATATCGTTCGCTTCAAAGACCTGCTTGCCCTGGAACACATTATCCGGCGTGAGCACGCCCATATTGCTTGAAATCACGGTAAGGGACGAGAGATTGTTGAATACGGCGATACGATCCTCGGGCGATGTGCCCATATTGTTGACCGCGCCGACTTTGTCAGACGCGACGCCGAGATTTTTCTGCAGTTCGTCGATGGTCGCCTGCGCCCGCTCGCTCGTATCGATCTTCTTGAGTTCCTCCATATCGTGGCGAATGCCGTCGAGGTTGCCGAGCACGTCGTCCACGAGAATTCTACGGCTGTCCGCCGTCATATCCTGCTGCAGGATATAGGGTATGTTGACGCTGATCTTACGCAGGCGGTTGTTCGCGTCGTTCAGATACTGCGTCGTCATCAAATTGTGGTTATACATGTCGTCGAGCGACTGCTTTGCCTGATAGTTCGAGTAGATGCCGACGGCCGCAACGATCAACAAAGCGGCTAAAAGGGATACGGAGAGAATAAACACTTTTGCGCGCACACTGTAGTCTTTCATCGCATCCGCGCCGATTACCGGAATATTCATGGCTCTGTCCTCCTCAATTCGCAGCCTGTGCCACGTTGTCCTGCGTGATGGATGTGAAGGGAACGGCAATATCGCTCGACGGCGGCGCGCCCTTTAAGAAGCCTTCCGCCAATGTAAGGGCTCCCTCGCCCTGCCCCTTGGCATCCTGCTTGATGGTCTGCACCATCTCGCCCGCTTCGACCGCCGCAAGTCCGGACGGCGTCGCATCGACGCCGGATACGAGGCACCCCGTAAGACGGTTCGCACTCTTGAGAGCCTGTACCGCACCGAGCGCCATCTCGTCATTTCCCGCCACAACGCCGTCGATTTGAGGGAACATACTCATCCAAAGCATCATGGTCTTAAGCGCCTCGGCTTTGCTCCATCCCGCATCGAAAAAAGAGAGCAGCTGAATATCGGAGCGCTTGTCGAGACAGGCCTCCTTGAATCCTTCCCAGCGTCCGACCGCACTGCTCTGTGTGCCGTCTCCCTGGAAATACACAATCTTCGCGTTCGGGGGCAGATGGGACGCCATGTATTCGCCCTGCATGCGTCCCGCTTCTTTATCGTCCGAGAATGCACGCAGCACCTTTCCGCCCGCAACGCTCCGATTCACGGTAATCACGGGAATCCCCGCGTCGTTTGCCTTTTCGATCGTTTTTACGATACTTGAGCCGTCTACGGCTAGGAGCACGATCGCGCCCGCGCCGCTGCGAATGACTTCGTTCAGCTGGTCGATCTGCATATTCCCGTCGTTCTTCGCGTCGAGAAAGTCCACCTGAATCCCGTCCGCCTTTGCCTTGCGGTCAAAGGCTTCTCTGATCTGTGAACAGAACCCGTCCGCATCGTCAAAATTTGCATAAACGACGCGGTCTGAACCGCCTCCCGTGAGGCCGCATCCGGCGAGCCCGAGACAAGCGGCCGGCAGCAGCAGGAGTCCCCATTTTTTCAGATTCATAACATTTTCCTCCCTCTTCAATTCCATTTACATACCTTTGACGGGAACGGGACCGCGCGACAGCGCGATGGCGCCCGTCCGTGCGATCTCGATGATGCCGTAGTCGGAGAGCAGCTCCGAGAGCGCATCGATCTTTTTCGCATCCCCCGTCAACTCGACGACAACATTCTCTACCCCTACGTCCACGATCCGTGCGCGGAAGATATTCACGACGTCGATGATCTGCGCCCGTGTTTCCTTCGTCGCGCGTACCTTGATGAGCACGAGTTCGCGGGTGATGGAGTCAAATTGTGTGAGATTGACGATCTTGACGACGTCAATCAGCTTCGAAAGCTGCGTCACCACTTGGTTGAGTTCGTTCTCCGAGGCCACGGAAACAACGATGTTGATGCGCGTGACGGCCTTTTCCTCCGTATAGCCGGCAGAGATGCTTTCGATGTTGAACGCGCGGCGGCTGATGAGGCCCGCGATATGCGTGAGTACGCCCGGTTTGTTGTCGACCAGTACCGCGAGCAAATATTTATCCATCTCATCTTCCCCCCAGTACCATTTGATCGAGCCGCTTTCCTCCAGGCACCATCGGCATGACATCCGCCTCTTCCGGCACGATGACGTCGATGAGACGCGCTCCGTCCGCCGCAAGGAGCTGCGGCAGCTCCGCGGCAAGCTGCTCGTTCGTCTCGATACGCGCGCCCGCAACGCCCATCGCCGCCGCAAGTTTTACATAATCGGTCTTCCCCTTGAGCTCCGAAGCGGAATAATGTCGGTTGTAAAAGAGCCGCTGCCACTGTCCCACCATGCCGAGGATGGAGTTATGTACGACGACGACCTTGATGTCGACGGCGTTGTCGGCGACGGTCGCAAACTCCTGACAGTTCATCATGATGCTGCCGTCGCCCGTGATCAGCACAACCTTTTTATCGGGGCGGGCGAGCTTTGCCCCCAGTGCCGCCGGGAGGCCGTAGCCCATCGTGCCGAGACCGCCCGAGGTCAGGAACGTGCGCGGTTCCCTGCACGAGAAGAACTGCGCCGCCCACATCTGATGCTGGCCCACATCCGTGACACAGATCGTATCTTCGTCCATCAGCGCCCGTACCTTACCGACGAGAGCCTCGGGCCGGATCTCCGCCGACTCTTTCCATGCGAGCGGGTGGGCGCGCGCCATCGAGAGCACCTCGCCCAGCCACGGACGAAACCGTACCGGAAGGTCGCCCTCAACGGCACGCACCGCGGAAACAAAAGCCGGAAGCGTCCCGCGCAGATCCCCGACGACGGGGATATCGGCACGCACATTCTTGTTGATCTCCGCGGGATCGATATCGAAATGGACAATGCGCGCCTTTGGCGCGAACCCCGCCGTATTGCCCGTCACGCGGTCGCTAAACCGCGTGCCGACGGCGATGAGGAGATCGCATTCCTGTATCGCCATATTGGAGGCATAGGAGCCGTGCATGCCTGCCATCCCGGTAAATCCCTCGGCGTCCGCATCGACGGCGCCGAGCCCCATCAGCGTCGCCACAGACGGCATGCCCGTGAGCGATAGGAGCTCCCGAACCGCCGCCGACATATCCGAGAGCACGACGCCGCCGCCGACAAAAAGCAGCGGCTGCTCCGCCGCAGCCAGCGCCGCCGCGGCCTCTCGAACCGCCGCGGGATCAAAGGAGACATCGCCCGTATAGCCGTGCAGCTTCACCCCGCTCGGATACCGATAGTCGATCTGCGCGTCGAACACATCCTTGGCCACGTCGATGACAACAACGCCCGGGCGCCCCGTCCGCGCAATATAAAACGCCTCTTTGACGATGCGCGGCAGATCCGCCGCCTCCTTCACGAGATAGTTGTGCTTCGTGATCGGGGTCGTAATGCCGACAATATCCGCCTCTTGGAACGAATCCTTTCCAATATAAGGGTTCGCGACCTGCCCCGTGATGCAGACCATCGGTACCGAGTCCATATGCGCCGTCGCGATGCCCGTCACAAGATTCGTCGCGCCGGGCCCCGACGTCGCAAAGACGACGCCGACCTTCCCCGAAGCGCGCGCATAGCCGTCCGCCGCGTGCGCCGCCCCCTGCTCGTGTCGGGTGAGTATATGACGGAACCCCATTTTATAAATTTCATCGTAGAGCGTAAGCACGGCGCCGCCCGGATATCCAAAGACGACCTCGACATCCTCCTGCCTTAAGCATTCTAAAAGCGCGCGCGCACCGTTCATCAACAAATTAAAACTCCTCCTAAAATACTGTTCTCCCGATTTTAATATACCTTTATTATAAGACTTTCTTCCTTTTTTGACAACCATAGACGGAACTTCAAGCGCTCAGATGTGTTCACTGGCGAGGACAAGCGCGTAAACGTTCTGCGCTCCGGCGCGTTTGAGTACTCGGGCACATTCCATAAGCGTCGTTCCTGTCGTCATGATATCGTCGACGAGCAGAATGTTCTTTCCTGCGATTTGCGCGTCTTCCGCGACGGCAAATGCCCCGCGCAGTTCCTTCCGCCGTTCCTCCCGCGCGGCGTTATAGAGCGGCGCCGTCTCGCGCGTCCGCACGAGAATCGTTTCGAGCGGGATGCCGTGTGCCCGAAGCCACGGTGCAAAGATGAGTACGGTTTGATTGAATCCGCGTTCCCGTTCACGTTCGGGCGCAAGCGGCACGGGCGCCGCCGTGAGCGCGTCCGGAAGCCGCGCAAGCGCCTCTTCTCCCGCCGCGAGCATCGCATGCAGCTGCACGAGAACGCCCTTTTTCTTTTGATACTTAAGGGCGCGCAGAAGATCGCGGACGCCCTCGCGGTAATGTCCGAGCGCCCAGATCCCCGCGATATATGCCGCGGCATCCGCAGGCCGTGCAATCGCACGCAGACCGGCAAGCCGCCGCGCACAGGTGTCGCAGAAGTCGCCGCGGCGCTCCACATATGCGCGGCAGTTCGGACAGCGCGGCGGAAATAAAAAATCCGTCAGTATCGACAGCAAGATCATCCCTCCGGTGAGCATTATCTATATGAATCGCTATTCTTAAGGGAAGAAGAGAACCGTTCCCCGTGTGTTAAATCGCCGGTCTGCGACAACGGCAGACGAAAATAGAGGAGATTTTCAAAAACCGGCAGCGAATTTGCCGTATGCAATTGACATGCGCAGCCAAGTCTGCAATAATGCAGATTATGCGCAAATTTCGCCCCCATACGGGACGACGCGGCAAAGAAATTCATCAATTGATATAAAGGAGAATTTTTATGAAGGGACTCAGTATCCACCCTCTGAAAAAAAAGGACCTGCTCACGTTCGGGCTGATGATGTTTTCCATCTACTTCGGCGCGGGCAACCTCATCTTTGCGCCTGTGCTCGGGCAGGCCGCCGGCGAGCATACGTTCATCGCGATGCTCGGGTTCATGACGACGGGCATCGGCCTGCCGCTGCTCGGCATCACGGCGATCGCGCTCTGCGGCGGGGACTATGCGCCGCTCATTCGGAAACGCACATCGCCGCAGTTCGCCGCGGGGCTGCTCGTCCTGCTCTATCTCATCATCGGCCCGCTCTTTGCGATGCCGCGTTCGGGTGCGGTCTCGTTTGAAATCGGCATTCGTCCGTTCCTTGACGCGGACAATATCGCTCTCGGACAGCTCATCTATACGGCAGTCTTCTTTTCCGCCGCGCATTACCTCGCGCTGACGCCGAGCAAAATCGTCGACCGCGTTGGCAAAATTCTCACGCCCGCGCTCCTCACCGTCCTCCTCATCCTCTTCGTCCGCGCGTTCCAAATGCCGCTCGGCGATATTCTTCCCGCAACGGGCGCCTACATCGACGCGCCGTTCGCGCAGGGCTTTCAGGACGGCTACCAAACGATGGACCTGCTCGCCTCCATCGGCATCGGGGCGCTGGTCGCGAACGCCATCCGGCTGCGCGGGGTCAGCGACAGCCGCGCCATCGGTCTCACATGCCTCTGCTCCGGTCTCATGACGGTCGTTCTCATGACGGCAGTTTACGGTTCGCTCGCCTACCTCGGCGCGACGACCGCCGCCGTCCTCGGCCACTCGGAGAACGGCGGCCAGCTCCTCTCCGCCGCGGTAGGTATCTTCTTCGGCGCGGGCGGCAATCTGCTGCTCGCCGTTATCATCGGCCTCGCGTGCCTCACGACCACCTGCGGCATCAATTCGAGCGCCGCGATGTACTTCAATCAACTCTTCAAGGGCAGAATCACCTACGAGCGTTTGCTGCTCCTCTTCAACGCCGTCAGCTTTGCCATCTCGAACATCGGTCTGACGCAAATCATCGCCATCACCATCCCTTTCCTGATCGCCATCTATCCGCTCGTCATCGTCTTTGTCATCCTCTCGCTCTTCGACTTCTATACGGGCCGCCATAAGCTCATCTATCAGTGTGCGATGGGGTTCACGCTCGTCTTCTCCGTTATCGACGGGCTCCACACCGCAGGCATCAGCAGCGCCGCGCTCGACGCGGTGCTCGCCGCGCATCTGCCGTTCTACGGCATTACGATGGGCTGGGTCTGCCCCGCCGCGCTCGGCGCGCTGGTCGGACGGCTCCTCTCAACCGTCCAAAACCCCGCCGCAGAGGTCGACGCCTCGCAATGAAAAACCGAGGCGCCGCACTTTCACTTGTGCCGCGCCTCTTTTTTATTGCGAAAACACATCGCAACCGCGCGAAATTATAAATCATCCCCGCCGAAACGGTCCCCGTATACTCGCATCAAAAAACTGACGCCGTACGGTTATTTTATCACAGACAGCCGCCGATATGCCGCAATATTTTTTCATGCGAAATTTGTTGCCGGCAAAACAATTCTCATTTATCTTTTGTTCACTGTACAAAAATATATGGACAATACGATATAAGTTCAAAATAGGACTCTTGACTATTGCGTCATCTTCGTATATTATGGGGAAGGATTCCAATATGAGTCTAATAACCATAGCTGATCGGCACAGTCCGTAGGATAGATAAAGGATACGATATGTGATATGGAAAGGCTTATCGTATCCATCGGGGTTAGAAAGGACGGATCCTATGAATCTACGTGCAAAAATCATGACACTCGTCGGTGTCCCGCTCATCTGTATCTTCCTCATTATGTTGGGAACGATCTATTGGAAGGCATCGGAAAGCATCCAAGAAGTCGCCTCACAGGAAATGATCCAGATGGCAAACGTCTACGCGGCCAACATCAATACGGCGCTGCAGGCGAAATCGCGCACGCTCGAGACGATTACGCGTCTTTGGAGCACGAAGCCGACCTCCTACGAGGACATGACGCTCGGCGCAAAGGAATTTGCGACGCAGACCTCCGATTTCTTCGTCGGTTTCCCTGACAAACCGTTCATCGACGGCGCTGGGTATGACATCCCAAGCGACTTTGACGCGACGTCGCGCGGCTGGTACAAGGAAGCGTTCGGCTCGACCAAGGTCTGCCAGTCCTCCGTCTATAAGGCGGCGAACGGCATGCCGGTCGTCAGCTTCAGTTCCGCGATCCGCGAAGGCAATACCGTCATCGGCGTCGCGGGCTGCGACCTGAACCTCGGGATTGTCGCGGATATGCTCTCCAAGGCAAAGATCTATGATACGGGCAAGGCCTTCCTCATCACCAAGGACGGCAATTTTATCTATCATGAGAAGTATAGCCTCGACGACAGCATTTCCTCCGTCAAAGAACCCGAGCTGCAGGAGCTGGCATCGACATTCCTTTCGGGCAAATCCTCTTTTACCGCAAGCGCCGATAACTTCTACGCTTCGACACCGGTCGGCGATTCGGGATGGTCGCTCGTGCTGTGCGTGCCGCAGTCCGAGGTTTTCGCCTCGTCGAAAGCCCTGCTCGGCATCATGGTCGGCATCGCAATCGCCGCATTCGTCATACTTTCGGGCATTCTCTTCTACATCGCGCGGCTGATCTCCGTTCCGGTCGAGGATCTCGCCGGATTCGCCGCAACCGTCGCGCAGGGAGATCTGCGCAAAACGGCGCTGCCGGTCGAGCGCACCGACGAAATCGGCACGCTGCACAATTCCTTCTGCAACATGACGCATAACCTGCGCAAACTCATCCGGCAGGTCAGCGAAATCGCGACGCACATTGCGGAATCGTCCGCGGATCTCTCGACGAATACCAAAGAGGCCGCGCAGGCCTCGGAGTATACGGCTAAATCCGTCGCGCAGGTTGCGGACTCTTCCCGCACGCAGAGCGAGACCATCTCCTCGGCGACGGGTCTTATGCAGGAAACCTCTTCCAGCATCTCGCAGGTCACCGACGTCATCAGCGAGATCGTCGACTCTGCGAAAGCCACGGAAGAAGCGACCCGCGAAGGTCAGACCATCCTGAGCGACACCATCAATAAGATGAACAGTCTCAAAGACGGTACGGTCGCCGTAACCGACACGGTGAAAGAACTGCAAAACAGTGCACACGAGGTCTCGTCGATTGTCGAGATGATCACGAACATCTCCGAGCAGACCAACCTCCTCGCGCTCAACGCGGCAATCGAGGCCGCCCGCGCAGGCGAGCACGGCAAAGGATTCTCCGTCGTCGCCGACGAGGTGCGTAAGCTCGCCGAGCAGTCGAAGGAAGCGACACAGAATATCTCCACGCTCCTCGGCAGCAACGCCGTGCAGATGGACAAAACCTTCCGCGCAATGGAAGAGCAGACCGTCAACGTGGAGGAAAGCGTCGAAGAAATCCACCGCTCGGGTGAAAAATTCGCAGCCATCTCCGAGCTCATCGAAGGGCTCTCCGGTCAGATCAACCACATCGCAGAGATTGCAAACTCCGTGCAGCAGACCAGCCACCGCGCCGTCAGCTCCATTGAGAATATCAAGAGCGGCTCGAACGACGCGGATACCAAGATGCAGGAGGAAGTATCGAACATCTCCTCCGCGGCCGAGCAGCAGTCTGCGGCCATGTCGGAGATCGCCTCCGCGAGCCATACCCTTTCCGAACTCGGACAGGAACTCCAGCAGGCGACAAAGCTGTTCCGCTTATCCTAAGAACGACATCGCCCACATATAAAAACGGACCGATGGGAATATATCCCGTCGGTCCGTTTTTATATTTTTATACCGTCACCGCAGCCCGCGCTTCTTCCTTCTCCGGCGCACATAGAGGACGGCGGCCGCTATGACGGCCCCCGAGATAAAGATAAGGCTCGCTTCATGTCCGTACGACATGAGATCCCTCCAGTTCTCGCCGAGGAGCATGCCCGCGTAGAGAATGGCTGCCGTCCAGGGAAGCGCCCCCGCAATCGTGTAAAAGAAGAACCGGCTGCGGTTGACACGCGCAAAGCCCGCGGGCAGCGAGATGAACGTGCGGACGACGGGCAGCATCCGGCTGAAGAACACGGCTTTCAGCCCGTAACGGTCAAACCAGCGCTGCGCGACGTCCACATGCGACCGCTTGATGAGGAAATATTTTCCGTATTTTTCCACGAACGGGCGCCCGCCGTATGCCCCGACCTCATAGGCGAAAATGGAGCCGAGGAGGCCGCCGACCATCCCCGCGGCAAGCGCGCCCTCGAACGACATATGCCCCGAAAAGACGAGATAGCCCGCAAAGCCGAGGATCAGTTCGCTCGGGATGGGGATGCACGCATTCTCCGCCGCCATGAGGACGGCAACGGCCACATAGCCCCATGAGGCGATGAACGCTAGAAAAAGCTGATAGAAATAATCCAATGGAAACCGCTCCCCTACAAAAAAAGCCCCGGTGCATATCTGTACCGGAGACCGTCTCGTTCATGGTGGTGCCTCAGAGCGGAATCGAACCACTGACACGGGGATTTTCAGTCCCCTGCTCTACCAACTGAGCTACCGAGGCAAGAAGATAAAGTGGCGACCCGGATGGGACTTGAACCCACGACCTCCGCCGTGACAGGGCGGCATTCTAACCAACTAAACTACCGGGCCGGATTTGGTGACGCGTACGGGATTCGAACCCGTGAAGCCGCCGTGAAAGGGCGGTGTCTTAACCACTTGACCAACGCGCCGCACATTGCTGCACGCAAACAAAAATGGCGTCCGCAGTGCACTCACGAACGCCATTATATTGGATTTTCATGTAGTTGTCAATACCCTTTATGTAACGGGCATCACAGATTGATGCCGCTGCCGAGGTTCGCCCACTGTACGTCGGCGGCATACTCCTCGAGTTCCGGGAGTTTTTCCATCAGATACGAATTGGTGACGCGCACAAACGTCCCCTTCATCCCCAGGGACTTGGACTCAATCACGCCCGCGGATTCAAACTTGCGCAGCGCGTTGACGATGACCGAGCGCGTGATCTTTGCCTCGTCGGCAATGCGGGAGGCGATCAGCCGGCCCTCGAACTTTCCTTGGCTGGCGAGTTCCTGCAGGATGGCATGCGCCGCTTTGCGCTCCGAATAAGAGAGCGTCTCCACCGCGATGCGCACGGCTTCGCGCTGACGGGCCTCCACCTCGCTGCGCTGCGCCTCGTCGCGCAGCATCTCCATGCCGACGACCGTCGCTCCGTACTCGCAGAGCAGGAGATCCGGATCGCCGAACGCCTTCTTACCCGTCGCTACGACGAGCGTCCCCAAGCGGCGGCGCGGGCCAAAGATCGGCGTGATGGCGATATTCTGTCCGCTGAAGAGTTCCGCGATCTCCTTCCCATAGGAGGAGACGTCTTGCGTTTCGACACGGAGATTGACAAGCGTTTCTTCGAGACGATTGAGCCAATCGACATACTTGCGCGGAAACCGCCCCTGCTCGATCACTTCGTTCACCATGAGATCCTCGTCGAAATTATCGAAGAGCGCGTACCCGCATATCGCGCCGCTCTCGTCGGTAATGTAGACGTTGGCCTCAAGGACGTTGCTCAGCACACGTGAAATCCCGTCGTACTCAACGCTTTCGGAACGCTGCAGGAGACGGTTGATTTGCCGCGTCTTTCCCAACAAAGACATCATTTGAATCCCCCTCTTTCTCAGGCTGCATCCACAGCCCGCAACACCGGATTACCATAACCCCATACCTACTTTTTCCTCCTATATATATCATACTACTTTTTTTCTAAATTTCAAGAAAAACTTGAATGTTTTTCATCTTTGCCGCAATACGCAATAAGAAACACGACTCAGAAGATTCCAATTCGTATACACTCAGTTCAACTTAATTCAGAACAAAAAGACGAAGCGGAGAAAACAAAAAATAGACCCGCATGATTTTATCATATATAATAGAAAATGCAACCGTCTTTGATAATTTTTTATAAAACCCAAAACGAAAAAAATTTTTTCGATAATATTGCGCCACGAAAGTAAAATTTAACCGCATATTTTCGCGACGGGGAAAAATTTTTCACGGCGTATTGCCTAACGGAACGAATCATAGTATAATGTCTTGGTATTGCGCACTGCTTGACGGAAGCGTGCGCCGAGGAGGTGTAACAATGGCAAGTGTATGCGAGATTTGCGGCAAAGGGCCGATGAGCGGGAACAATGTGAGTCACTCCCACGTGAAGACGAAACGCAAATGGAAGCCGAATATCCAGCGTGTCCGCGCCCTTGTGAAGGGTGAGATCAAGCACGTCAATGTGTGCACGCGCTGCCTGCGTTCAGGCAACGTCGACCGTGCCGTCTGAGCATTCGGCGCATAGAGAAAGCCGTCCGGCACGCCGGGCGGTTTTTTCTTTTCGAAGGGGATACCGACACAGAGAAAGAGAGCGTACGCATGGGAACGACCAACGCCCGCGAGATCCGCGCCGCCAACGAGATATATGCCGCCGATTTCGGCGATAAGGGCCGCCTTCCCCACGATCCGGCGCGCGCCTTCGCCGTCGTCACCTGTATGGACTGCCGCCTGGATCCGGCGAAATTTGCGGGGCTTGCGGAAGGCGACGCGCATGTCATCCGCAATGCGGGCGGACGCGTCACGCGGGACGTGATCCGCTCGCTCCTCATCTCGCACAGAATGCTCGGCACAACGGAGTGGTTCGTCATCCAGCATACGCGCTGCGGGATGCAGACGTTCACGAACGAGGAGGCGCAGGAGCTCTTTGCCGCCGATTCGGGCTCGCCCGAGGCGTACTATATGGACTTCATGCCCATCCGCGGCTCGCTCGCGGAGAATCTTATCCTTGACGTCCGCCGTCTGCGGAGCCATCCGCTTGTTCCCCCGACCGTAACGATCCACGGCTATATCTACGAGATCGAGACGGGTCGGCTCGTCATATCGAGGGAGGCCAACGAGATCGGCGCGGCGCTGCCCGGGGGCTCCGGATGACGGGCGTCTATGGGCAGAGATATGCGGGCATATACTTTTTATGCGCCGAATCCGCTTGTCACGGGCATCTATTTCTGTTAGGCTTGACTCATCATCGTATTTCTCTTTTACTATACCGGAGATGACCGCTTTGTCAATGCGTATGTTCTATCAAATCCACCGTTGGGTGAGTCTCATCTGCGCGCTCTTCTTCCTCATGCTGGCGCTGACGGGACTGCCGATGCTCTTTCGCGATCAGCTGCGCGCGTGGAACACGGTCAATCTGCCGCCGGCCGGAGCGCCGATGCCGCAGGCCGAGATCTGGAAAGCCCTGCCCGACGGATACGCCGCGATCGAGGCGAACTTCCCGAACAAAGACGTCCTCGCCGTTACGCCGAACGCCGCGGACGGCACGCTCTATTTCAGCGTGCAGACGCGCGGGACGAAAACGACGGAACGCACGCATATGCGCATGGGCGGCGAACAGATCATGTACGACGTGCGTACGGGCGGCGTCTTCAACCGTAAGGACCGTATCTATCGCTTTCAGGCTGTGGAAGATATGCTGCACTGGGCGCACCTCCTGCATACGCAGCTCGGGACGGCGGGCATGGCGGGCAAGCATTTTCTCGCGCTCATGTGCATCCTTGCGGTACTCTCGATCGTCACGGGGCTCTTCCTCTATGCCCCGATGATGAAGGGACTTGCCTTCGGAACGATCCGCGGCAATACGCGGCGGCTCGTCTGGTCGGACCGGCATAAATTCGTCTCCGTCTTCGCTCTCGTTTGGGCCGTCGTACTCTGTCTGAGCGGCGTTATGATCGCCGCCTACTCCGCGGGTGTCAAAAGTTACCACCGCGACGCGCATATGGCGGCGATGACGGCGCTGTCGGATCTCCCCGCGGCGGAAACGGCGCTGTCCCCCGCGGACGCCTTCCGCACTGTGAGCGAAGCGTTTCCGGACAAACTCATCATCTCAATGCAGATACCGCAGGGAACGAATAAGAACTATGCGTTCCACGTTGCCGATCCGCCGATCAAGCCGACGAATTTCGTTCTCGACGAGATGGTGTTCCTGCCGAAGAGCGGCAGCGCCGCCCCTCTGCTCGTCCCCGCACCGGACTGGATGTACGCGACGCCGATCTTCCTCAATCTGCACATCCACAATCATGACTGGATCGTGCTCAAGATTGCCTGGGCCGCGCTCCTCCTCCTAACGATCGCAATGATTGTGACCGGCTGCGTCCTTCTCTGGACGCGCCGCCATAACGCGACGTACCGAAATGTGCCCGCCGTCGTGCGCCGTATCGACGTATCGATTTGGCGTGCGCCCGCGGCGATCGCCGTACTCTCCGTGATCGGACTCTTCGCCCCCATCGCGGGCGGTATGGGGAATGCGGTCGGTCTGGCCGCGCTGGGACTTCCGATTGCGTATTTTTGTTATTTGTCGGCGCGCGGCTAAGCCGCTGTGCGGTTCGGCGGCGGGCGGCCGCCGGCGGGCGCGGCGCCGCAATATATTGAACAAGAGAAGACCGCCGCACCTGCGCGAAACAGCATCGGTGCGGCGGCCTTTTTCTTTATACGCCGTTATCCTTTGAGCGCGGCGAGTTTCGGGCCCATGATGCGTTTATAAGCCTCAACGCCGGGTTGGTCGAACGCGTCGACGTTCGCGAGTTCTCCTTCGTAGGCGACGGACATGGCGAGCATGTAGAGCAGTTCGCCGAGATGGTACGGCGTCAGCTCCGGCAGGCCGAACACGGCGCTGTAGCGCTTGTTCGATGCGAGCGCGTCCGCGTTCGACTGGCGGGCGACCTCGAGCGCCGCCCCCATCGTGACGCCCGCGATGTCCGCGAGTTTCCGCACCGTTGGGAACGCGTTCGGGATCGCGATGTCGTCCGCCCACTTGTCGATGCGGATGAACTGTACGACCTTATTCAGTTTGCCCTCTTGATGCTGCTGCGTCTGCGCGTGCATGTCGGTCGTGCCGACGGCGACGACGGGTGTGCGCCCGTAGCAGACCTCCTTGCCGTCCTTATCGAACTGCTTTCCGAGGGATTCGGCGAGGAGCTGGATATACCACTCGGAGACGGATTTCAGGTAGTCGCCGTAGGGCATCATGACTTCGATGTCGCGCCCGTGCTTCTCGGACGCGGCGAATTTCAGCGCCGCGTTGAGCATCGCGGGATTCTGCCAGAGGTCGTCATTCCGGCACGCCGCGTCCATATCGCGCGCGCCCGCAAGGAACTGCTCGATGTCAAATCCGATGCACGCGGCGAGCGTCAGTCCCACCTCGGTAAAGACGGTGAAGCGTCCGCCGACGCCGTCTGGCACGGCGAACTGCCGCCAGCCCATCTCCATCGCGAGCTTTTTGAGGAGCGTCGGTTTCTCTTCGTTCGGGTCGGTCACGGCAACGACCTCGACCTCGACGTTGTCCGTCTTCGTAAACGCGTCGTACATCACCATGAAGTTCGACATCGTGTCGAGCGTTCCGCCCGACTTTGAGATGACGAGCAGCATGATGCGCAGCGGCCCCGCTCCGTTTTTCTTCTTGATCTGCGCGACGTCCTTCAGATGATTGACGATATCCCCCGTCCGCCGCGGATCAATATTGTTCCCGCTGAAGTAGATGCGCGGATAGTTCTCGCGCTGCTCATTCGAGAGCGAGTTCCACAGCTCGCCGCAGTGCACGTCGAACAGCACCTTGTTCCCGAGGAAGGAGCCGCCGATGCCGAGCGAGACGAGAACGTCCGTATGCTCCTGCGCGTGCCTGCCAAGCTCCTTCAGCCGCACGATGGACGCCGGGGAATTGATGTGCCCCTCGGCGATGTACGGCGTCTCTGAAAACAGCACCTTCTCCGGTTCCCCGTCCTTCGAGAGATGTCCGCGGATGAATCCCGTTTTGCGCATGACCTTCATCGCCTCATGCGCTTTTTTGAGGTCTTCGGCATAGTATGCGAGATCGGCATCCGTTACTTTTCCCGGGCCGTAGAGATTATCATAGTCGAATGTAAATCCGGATTTCAGTACGAGACTCATCGAAACGCTCCTTTCTTATGTTCAGGCACGAATCTCGCGCAGGAGTTCGTCCGTCTTTTCCTTCAGCAGCGCCTTGTCCGCGCGCGTCTCCACGTTCAGGCGGATGACCGGCTCGGTGTTGGACATGCGCAGGTTGAACCGCCATTTGTCGAACTCGATCGAGAGCCCGTCCACCTTTGTCACCTTGCCGCCCGCGCCGTACTTCGCCTCGATGCGGTCCATAACCGCCTTCGCATCCGCGACTTTGCTGTTGACCTCGCCCGACGTGGGAAAGCGATCCATGCGCACCTGCATAAGCTCCGAGAGCGTCTTGCCGCCCGCGGCGCTCATGAGTTCCGCGACGAGCAGCCACGGAATCTGACCGCTGTCACAGTAGGAGAAATCGCGGAAATAGTGATGCGCGCTCATCTCGCCGCCGTAGACGGCGTTGACCTCGCGCATTTTGTCCTTGATGAACGCATGCCCGCTCTTGCACATGACGGGCACACCGCCGAGGCTCTCGGCGATCTCGATCGTGTTCCAGACGAGCCGCGGATCATAGATGACGCGCGCCCCCTTGTTTTTCTTCAAGAAGGCTTCCGATAGGAACCCGACCATGTAATAGCCCTCGATGAATCCGCCCTTCTCGTCGAACAGGAAACAGCGGTCGAAGTCGCCGTCCCACGCCACGCCGAAATCCGCGCCCGTCTCGCGCACGACCTTTGCCGTCGCCGCGCGGTTCTCCTGCAGGATGGGATTCGGCACGCCGTTCGGGAAATTGCCGTCCGGTTCGTTGTAGACCTTGACGAGCTCGAACGGCAGGAACTTCTCCATCGCGTTGACGACGGGCCCCGCCGCGCCGTTGCCCGTGTTGACGACGATCTTGTACGGCTTCAGCGCGCTCACATCGACATAAGAGACGATGTGCTTGACGTATTCGCCCAAGATATCCGCGCGCTCGATCCTACCCGGTACCGCCGCGGGCGCGGGATAGCTCTCGCCGACCGCCATCGCCGCGATGTCCTTCAGCCCCGTGTCGCTCGAGATGGGGCGGGACTCCGCGCGGACGAACTTCATCCCGTTGTACTGCTTCGGGTTGTGGCTCGCCGTGATCATGATGCCGCCGCCGAGCCCCAAATGCGCCGTCGTGAAATAGATCATCTCCGTGCCGCACTGACCGATGTCGACGACATCGCAGCCCGCCTCTGTCAGCCCCTCCGCGAGGGCGTCGCGAAGGCTCGGCCCCGAGAGCCGGATATCGTGACCGACGGCAACCTTCTTCGCGCCGAACAGCGCGGGGAAACTGCGTCCGATGCGGTAGGCCAGCTTCTCGTTGACCTCGTCGGGATAGATGCCGCGCACATCGTATGCGCCGAACCCTTTGTCCGTCACTGCCATATAACGTCCCCTCCTCGTGAGAAACGCGCGCGGCGCTCCCCAAAATCACAGCCGATATCCTATATGCCGCAAAAACACAACACGGCATAACGAAATACTACGTATAAAGTCTTAATTCGCCGTTTCGCGCGTCTTTTCCTGTCTCCCCCAATAAAATATAAAGAAGTTTTCATGGGCGTTCGCATTGATTTTGACCCGTATCCGGATGTAAAATATCTTTAAGATTTCCGCGTGCAGAACAACGAAAGGACGGTCGGTCATGGACGAAATCACGGCGCGTCTCGGCTATGTCGGGACCGACCTCATCCTGCCGCTCATCATCGGCTATATACTCTACCGCCGCCGCATTCTTTCCGACGGCGCGGTGAACCTCATCATCCGCATCAACGTGATCGGGTTTTTCACGATTCTCTCTTTGTTCAGTTTCTGGACGCTGCCGCTCACGCGGGAGCTCGCGCTCCTGCCCGTGTTCGGCTGTCTGCTCGTGCTCATCCCGGGGGCGCTGAGCAGGTTCTGGCTCGGACGGCGGTTCCACAGCGCGATCGACCGCGGCACGCACCTCATCTCCGCCATGCTGTCGAACATCGGCACGCTCTGCGGCATCTGCGCCTACATCATCTACGGAGAGCGCGGATTCGCCTACGCGCAGATCGGCGGGGCCTGTCAGAATTTCCTGCTCATCGTACTCGCCTTTCCCGCCGCGCAGTATTACTATCTCCTGCACAAAAATCGCGGGCGCCCGGCACGCCTCGAAGGGCGCGCGTTCCTCGGCCTCTTTTTCTCGTGGAACCAGCTCGGGGTGCTCGGCATCGCCGCGGGGCTCCTGCTCAACGCGATGAATGTCGCACGGCCCCCCCTGATCGCGGAAGCGTTCTCCTATCTCATCCATATATCGGCGTGGTTCGCCATGCTCCCCGTCGGCTCGCTCATCAACCTGCGGCGCGTGCGGCGCTTCCTCCCGTGGACGTGGGACATGCTCCTCATCCGCTTCGTCTTTGTCCCCACGGCAATCTTTGCGCTCTCCTATCCGCTCATCGGTGATCCCATCCTGCGCAACTCGCTGCTGATCTTCGCGAGCGCCCCCGGTGCGATCAACGCGACGCTTGCCGCGCGGCTCTATCGGCTGAACGTCGATTATACGCTTGCGGTCTTCCTCGTTACGACGACGCTCTACCTCGTCGTGCTCTTCCCCCTGATTTTCTTCCTGCTGCATTGAGGAAAGGCGGCTGCCATGGACACCTCGGATTTTCGCATCGTCTATCTCTTCACCGACCTGCTGCTGCCGCTGATCGTCGGCTATCTGCTTTACCGGCACGGCAAAATCTCGGATGCGACGGTCAGCCGTATCCTGCGGCTCAACGTCGTCGTCATCTATACGATACTCGCGTTTATGAGCTGCTGGACGCTGCCGATCTCGCGGGATCTCGCGCTCGTCCCGATCTACGGCATCCTCATCGTTCTCTTCCCCGGTCTCGTCGGCCGGGCATTCTTCATCCGGCGCTACCGGAATCCGCTCGACCGCGGGGCCTATCTCGCAAACGCCATGATGTCCAACGTCACCACCCTCGGGGGCGTCTGCGCCTTTATTCTCTACGGCGAACGGGGTTTTGCCTACGCGCAGATCATGGGCATCTTTCAGACGCTCATGCTCGTCCTCGCCGTATTTCCGATGGCGCAGTACTACTATTTACAACATAAAAACCACGGGAGCGGAGGCAAAATCCGGCTGCGTTTCCTCGACATCTTTCTTTCGTGGAACCAGCTCAGCATCGTCGGCATGGCGGCAGGCCTTGCGCTCAACGCCGCCGGGGTTGCGCGGCCGCCCGTCCTCGGCAGCGTATTCGAGGGTCTGGTACACTTCGGCGCGTGGTTCGGCATGCTGCCCGTCGGGTGTCTCGTCAACCTGCACCGCGCACGGCGGTACGCACCGTGGACGCTCGACCTCTTCGCCCTGCGCTTCCTCATTCTGCCCATCTTTATGGGCGCGGTCAGTTATCCCTTCGTGCGCGATCCCGTCCTCCGCGGCGCGATCCTCGTCTTCTCCGTGACGCCGGGCGCGATCAACTCCGTCACCGCCGCGAAACTCTACAATCTCAACGTGGACTATACCGTCGCGGGCTTCCTCACCACCAGTATCGCGTTCTTTTTCATCGTCTATCCCGCGCTGTACTTTTTGCTGCGGTAGAACGACATATTTTCCCTCATAGGGAACGCTTCGCCGACGCGGGGGAACAAGTACGGCCGGCTCCGCCGCGGGACCGCGATACGCCCGTATGCCCGTCAAAAAAGCGACCGCCCTGCGGCGGCCGCTTTTTTTAGCGCACGATGTTAAAATACGTCGTCGTCCACTTCCGATTTGCTCGAGAGCACCTGTCCCGTGACGGCGTCGATGCGGAGCTCGTACTCCATGTTCCCGGCATGACATTCCACCTTGTACACGGGATTGAACGCCCCGTCCTGCGTACGGTCGCTCCGGTGCTTGTCGCGATCCCGCGACTTGAGTTTAATCTCCCAATAGCTAAGTTCCGACTCGGACTTGCCGATCGTCTCCGCCGCGATGGCGCGCACCTGCGTCTCGTCGATCAGTACGACGCCGCGCTGCGATGCCTCCGCCCGTACCGCCTCCGCGCGCGCCTGTGCCTTCGCCGCATTGTGGGCCTCCGCCTGCTGCATGTGCATATAGGCGCCGCCCGCCGTGACCGTCGCGCAGAGTGCGGCAACCGCGGCAATCTTTTTGAGATGCGCCGCGCCGAATACGTTTGCGAGCTTTGCCTTGACATCGTTCATTTCCATGGTAATTCCTCCTTGCCTTCCGGCATACATTTCTTTTACATCACTGTTGATATATGTATCATAAAGGAAAGTTTTAAACAAAGTGTAAACGCAAGAAAAACTTTTTTGAAATTCGTCATCTCATTGCAGATTTTTCACGCTATTTCGGTTATAATGACACCATGACCATGCCGCGGCAGAAAAGAGTGAGGTGATGCCATGCGGCTGCACGATATTTCGCTGAAAAACAGGCTGTTGATGACGAACGCTCTCATGGTCGTCATCCCCATCGTTCTGCTGCTCGCCGTCGGTTCCCTTCTCCTCGGCGGGCTGCGTTATACCGGTTCGCTGCAGCAGGAGATACTGGCGTTCCTTTGGCCGGAGAACGGCACGACGCTCTCTGTCCAGTTCGCGCTCAGTTCTCTGCGCGCGGAGACAGAAAAGAAGCGGCTGAAGCTGCACAATATCGAAAGCGACATCCGCCTGCTCGAAGCTGCGGGAGCCCGGATCGCCGTGCGGCAGCAGGGGCAGTCAATCTACCTGTCTCCCGGCGCGGCAGCCGACGATATCCGGCGATCGGTTGCCGACAAATGCACGATGCCGGGATCTTCGCTCACGTGGGACGGCGACGGTCTCTTCTTTCGATGGGAGAATCCGCGCGGCAATACGCTCATCATGGGCACGGGACCCGTGCCCATGCGCGGCAGTACGGAAGAGGCCCTCTTTTCGCGGGATGAACGGGACTTCATTGTAAACGCCCTGCTCTTTCTCTTCATCGCCGCGACCGCGGCGGGGATCCTGTTGCTCGGGCGCTACCTCGCGCATATGCTCTCCGCGCAGATACTCGCCCCGCTCGCCGAGATGCGGGCGGCGGCCGCGGCTATCGAGCGGGGCGATCTCGACCGCGCGCTGCCGCCGATGGGAGACGACGAGGTCGGCGCAACCTGCCGCGCGTTCGACGCAATGCGCCGAAACCTAAAGCGCGCGCGGGCGCGAGAACGCCGCGAGGAGGAGCGGCGCAGAGAACTCTTCATCGGCATTCTGCACGATGTCGCGACGCCGCTGACGGCAATCAAGGGCTACGCGAACGGCCTGCTTGACGGCATCGCCGCGACCCCGGAAAAGCAGCGCGCATACGCCGCACGCATCAGCCGCGCCGCAGGGACGATGGAGCGTCTCACCGCGCGTCTGCGCGAATTTTTGCGCCTCGAAAGCGACGACCTGCCCTTCTCGTGGGAGGAGGTCGAGGCGCGAGACTATCTGCGCGCCGTTATCGCCGACGCTGCCGGAGATTTCGCAGCGCGGGACCTGACGTTGACCTTCCTCCCCTCGGAAAGCCGGGCGCGCATCCGCATCGACCGCATGGAATTTGCACGCGTGCTCTATAATCTCTTTGAGAACAGCGACAAGTACCGCCGCGGGGATACGGCGGAGGTACGCGTCTCCATCGCGGAAGAGGGGGCCGCGCTCTCTATCGACATCGACGACGACGGTATGGGAGCGGCCCCGGAAGAACTGCCAAAACTCTTCGACACGTTCTATCGAACGGATCCCGCCCGCGCCAACGTTGCGGCGGGCAGCGGCCTCGGGCTCGCCGTCGTGCGGCAGATCGTAACGGCTTTCGGCGGAACCGTCGGCGCCGCAGCCTCGCGGCTCGGCGGACTGCGTATTCATATAGCAATGCCCATTGTAGGGAAAGAGAAAGACCAAGGTGATCTGGGATGAAGAAAATTCTGCTCGTAGAGGACGATACGGACATCGCCGAGCTGGAACGCGACTATTTGGAGGCAAGCGGCTTCTCGGTGGACATTTCGTCCGACGGGGACGAAGGGCAGCGGATGGCGCTCACAGGCGACTATCACTTGATCCTGCTCGACGTGATGCTGCCGGGCGCGGACGGTTTCGCCATCTGCCGCGCCGTGCGAAAACAACTCGACATCCCGATTCTCATGGTCTCGGCGCGCCTCGAGGACATCGACAAGATCCGCGCGCTCGGGCTCGGCGCGGACGATTACATCATCAAGCCCTTCAGCCCGAGCGAACTCGCCGCGCGTGTCAAGGCGCATATCGCGCGCTACAACCGCCTCAAAGGCGGCGCGCCGACGGAGCCGACGTCGCTGCGCTTCGGCGCCCTCGAGATTCAGCCGTGGACGCACCGCGTCTTCGTCGCGGGACGCGAGGTGCATCTCGCGAGCCGCGAGTTCGAACTGCTGCTTTTCCTGGCCGAGCATCCGCAGATCGTCTTCAGCAAGGAGACGCTCTACGACCGCGTGTGGGATCTCGACGCGATGGGCAGCACCTCCACGGTTTCCGTGCACATGAACCGTCTCCGGGAAAAGATCGAAGAGGATCCCTCCAATCCGCAGTGGCTCCAGACGGTCTGGGGTTCGGGCTATCGCTTCAACGACGAAGCGCCGTCCGCCGAGTAATATGCCGATGGACGTCGCTCAATCGATCTTCTACTTCTTGCTTGCCGGTACCTTTGAAATCGGCGGCGGCTATCTGATGCGGCTTTGGCTGCACGGAGAAAAAACGTTCTGCGGGGGCTTGCGGGCGCCGTCGCGCTGATCGGCATATGCATCATCATGTACGCGCCGCGCGGATAAGCAAAAACACCGTGCCTTGTCATTGGCACGGTGTTTTATTTGATGCGGCAATCCCGTTTCATGACGGGACAAATAGGGAACCCGAAGGGGCGTCAGCGTCGATGCACGGCGAGGAAGAGCAAGTTAAACCCCGCGTCGACGAAGCGAAGAACCCCTGTAGCCGGGCGCAGCGATCACGCTTTCGTCATGTTGGCTCCCATCCAATCGCGCAGAACATACGCCTGATTGAACTTGGGATCCTTCGCTCCGTAGAGAAGCGTGACGTTCTCCCCCGCGCCGAGATGCGCCGCGGCATCGCGCATGCGAGCGGGCGCCGCCGTCCCCGTCGACAGCTCGGCGCGGTATTTTTCGGCAAATTCGGCAAAGCGCTCGGGCTCATGCCCGAACCACTTGCGCAGTTCGGGAGACGGCGCGATATCCTTCCACCAGTCGTCAAGCACGGCACGCTCCTTTGAGATGCCGCGCGGCCACAGGCGGTCGACGAGAACGCGATAACCGTCGTCCCCTGCCGGCGCGTCATAGACGCGTTTGATCCTGATCTCGCTCATATCTCATCATACTCCTCTCGCCAAAAATTCTTGCACAGAGTTCGCTTCCCCCGTACGCAGTGCGGAAACAATCCGCGCGATACGAGGCGGCACCGTCCACTCAATCGGCAGGAAGCAGTCCTCGCAGGCATTATATATCGTGCAGAGTTCGTTTTCCGCGCGGCGGCGGAACAGGTCGTGCTCCGCCTTGCGCCGTTCATATTTGCGCCCCGCGCGCAGATAGCCGATACTCGTGACGGCTCCCCACAGGACAAAAAAGTACGCCCAAACGAAATGAGGCAGAAACGGCGAAAGCGTCAGATAAAAAAGCGCCGCCGCCAATCCGCCGCCCAGCCCCCAAAGGCCGATGGACGGACGCCGTTTGCCGCCCTCCATCGAGGCGAGATCCTCGACTACTTGGAAAAGATTGCTGTGCTTTGTAAAATATGTTTTCAGCCGTTCGAGCCCCGCAATCTGCGCATCGAGGCCGTTCGGCACCGCACTCGGTTCGGCGGGCACAACGGCCGCCGGCATCGCGCTTCTGTGTTTTTCCGCCGTATCCGCGATAAAGCTCCACGTCTCAAGTTCGTCGTCAACGAGCGCGCGTTCCCCGCAGTGCGGGCAGATACGCGTGATTCCCGATATCTTTTCTCCGCATTCTTTGCATATCATCAGTCTTCCTCCTTTCTTCATCATTTCAGTTCCGTCAATATATATTTCCATATATTAGCAAAAATTATTCTCATTGTCTAATGAAAACACAAAAAATTACGGGTATACATGCGCTGAGGCATGTATACCCGCATATTTTCCGCCGTTGAGCCGTATTTACGCGTCCCGCTTCTTCGCGCGGTAGCCGAGCCGGAGGACGATCAGCCAGATGGGCAGGATCGGCACGGCGAGCTGCATCCCGGGGATCTGGGCCATCATAAAGACGACGCCGATGAGAAAAATAATACAAATATAATTGATCCACGGATAAAACGGCGCGCGGAACTTGATCTGCCCGCCCTCGCGCAGCATTTTCCGCCGAAACTTCAGATGTGTGACGACGATGGTCGTCCAGCTGATGACGGCCGCGCAGGTCGCGATCGAAATCAGATAGAGGAACGCGTCGCCCGGGAAGAAGTAGTTGAGGAACACGACGACGAGCGTGATCCCCGACGAGATCAAAATGCCGAGCACGGGGACGCCGCGCCGCGAAAGTCTCCGCAGGACCGGCGGCGCATCGCCGCGCTGCGATAAGCCGTAGAGCATGCGGCTGTTGCTGTAGATCGCGGAGTTGTAGACCGAGATCGCCGCCGTGAGGACGACGAAGTTCAGGATGTGCGCGGCGGCGGGAATCCCGACGTTTTGGAAGATCTGCACGAAGGGGCTCGCCTCCATGCCGACCTCGTTCCACGGCCAGAGTGCCGTCAACACCGCCATCGTGCCGACGTAGAAGATCAGGATACGCCAAATGACTTGGTTGATCGCCTGCGGGATCGTCCGGTCTGGAGCCTCCGCCTCGCCCGCCGTGATGCCGATCAGCTCGATGCCGCCGAAAGAGAACATGACGACGGCCGTCCCGAGGAAGAATCCCCACCAGCCGTTCGGCAGGAAGCCGCCGTGGGACCAGAGATTGCTGACGTTCTCGGGGAACGGTGCGCCCGTGAGCAGCAGATATCCGCCGAGTACGATCATGAGGACGATCGCCGTGATCTTGACGAGCGCCATCCAGAACTCCATCTCGCCGTATGCGCGGACGTTGATGAGGTTCAGCGCCGTGATGACGACGAGGCAGACGAGCGCGGAGATCCACTGCGGCAGATCGGGCAGCCAAAAGTTCATGTAGATGCCGACCGCCGCGAGTTCCGCCATCGAAACGATGACATAGTTGAACCAGTAGTTCCAGCCGGAAAGGAATCCCGGGAAATCGCCCCAGTACTTGCCCGCATAGTGACTGAACGATCCGGAGACCGGCTCGTCGACGGCCATCTCGCCGAGCATGCGCATGATGAAAAAGATCATGACGCCGCCGAGGAGATAGGCGAGCATGACCGCGGGGCCCGCGAGCGCGATGGTCGAGGCCGAGCCGTAAAAGAGTCCCGTCCCGATGGCGCCGCCGAGCGCGATCATTTGGAGATGACGATTCTTCAGCCCGCGCCGGAGCACGACCGGGTTTTCCTGTTCCTGCATAGTTCCTCCTGCGTCTTATCCGCGCTGCCGTTCCTTGAGCGCCTGTTCGACCTCGCGCTTTGCGGTCTTTGCTTTCAGCGTTTGGCGCTTGTCATAGCTGTGCTTTCCGCTCGCAAGCGCGAGTTCCAGTTTCGCCCGTCCGCGTTTGAAATAGACCCTCAGCGGAATGAGCGTCATCCCCTTCTCCCGCGTCTTGCCGAAGAGTTTCAGGATCTCCGCCTTGTGCATGAGGAGACGCCGCACGCGCAGCGGGTCGTGGTTGAACCGGTTGCCCTGTTCGTACGGGCTGATGTGCATGTGGTCGAGGAATACTTCCCCGTTCTTGACGTAGGCGTAGCTGTCGCGCAGATTCGCGCGGCCGGCGCGCAGAGACTTGACCTCCGTCCCCACGAGCTCGAGCCCTGCCTCATAGGTCTCGTGTATAAAGTAGTCGTGCCGCGCCTTGCGGTTCTCGCAGGCGATCTTCACGCTTTCGTTTTTCTTTCCCATAACGGTTCCTCAGTCGGCGCTGCGCGTGCCGCCCTCCGTTTTACGGTTCATGCGGCGCGCGGGACGCGGGGCGCGGCGCGGCTTCTCCGCGGTCTCCGCGCCCGTCCGCTGCTCTCGGTATCCCGGCGGGTCCGGCCATACGGCGCTGTTGAGCCCCGTCACGCGGACGCGGTGATAGTCCCGTACGCCACGGTCGTCGCCCGATCGGCCGCCGCCTGCACCGACACGCGAGGCATCCGTGCGGGGACGTTCGGTTCTTCGCCCCTTCTTTGCGGGGCGGCTGCCGCTCTGTGTTTTGGCAGGCGCTTTTGGGGCGCTCGTCTGCACGGGGATACTTGCGACGGCCGCCTTTGCGGCGCGCTCTCCGCGCTTCGTACGGCTGTTGCCCGCACCGTGTGCGCCGCGCGTCTTTTTGCGCCGTGCGCCGGGCGTGCTTTCCGCCGCGGCGACGGTCTCCGTCCCGCCTTTTTCCTTTTTCTTACGGGAACGGCCCCCGTTTTTCTCCCCGCCGCCCGTCTGCGCTTTCTGCGTCGGCTGCTTTGCGTTCTTTTTCACTGCGTTCGGATCGTAGACGCCGTTATCCTTCAATACGAAGTCGAGCGTTCGCGCCTGGACATCCGCGCGCGTGATGATGATCGTCACGGTATCGCCGAGGCGGTAGCGCGTGCCCGTGCGCTCGCCGACCATCGCGTACTGCTCCTCAACGTAGCTGTAGTAGTCGTTCACCATCGTGGAGACGTGCACGAGCCCCTCGACGCCGTTGTCCAGTTCCACAAAGATCCCGAACGCGGTGACGCCGCTGACGACGCCCTCGTAGGTCTCGCCGACGAACTGCGCCATGTACTCGATCTTTTTCATATCCGTCGTCTCGCGTTCCGCCTCGACCGCGATGCGCTCGCGGGCGGAGGAGTGTTCCGCCGTCTCGGGCAGGAGGGCGCGCAGTTTCTCCCGCCGATCCGCGGGAATATGCCCCGTGGCGAACGTCTCGCGCAGGAGGCGGTGCACCATGAGGTCGGGATAGCGGCGAATGGGCGAGGTGAAATGCGTGTAATAGCGTGCGGCAAGGCCGAAATGCCCGAGGCTCTGCGTGCTGTAGCGCGCCTGCTGCATGGAGCGCAGGGCGACCGCCCCGATGATCCGTTCCTCGGGTTTTCCCTTGACTTTATCAAGCACTTGCTGAATATCGCGGGAGCTGACCTTGCCGTCTTCGTCGACATGCAGGCGCAGGCCGAGCGCCGTGAGCAGAGTGCGGAAGCGCTCGATCTTTTCGGTATTCGGCTGCTCGTGCACGCGGTAGACGAACGGCTCTTCCTTCAGTTCCATATGACGCGCGACCGTCTCGTTCGCGATCAGCATACACTCTTCGATGATGGATTCTCCGACGGAGCCCGTACGTTTGACGAGACCGATAGGATGTCCCGCCGCGTCGAGTTTGACCTTCACCTCGGGCAGCTCGAAGTCGATGGAGCCGCGGCGGTGCCGCTTCGCGCGGAGCGCCTCGCGCAGCCGCCGCAGCGTCTCGAGCATGGGGCGGATATCCGCGTTGTCCGCCGTGAACGGCTCCTCTCCCGCGAGCACCTTGTTCACGAGCGTATAGGTCAGCCGCCGCGCCACATGAATGACGCACGGCACAATCTCGTAGTTCTTTACCTCGCCGTCCGCGCCGATCTCCATCTCGCACGCCATCGAGAGGCGGTCGACACCCTCGTTGAGGCTGCAAATGCCGTTGGAGAGTTCCTTCGGCAGCATGGGAATCACGCGGTCGACGAGGTAGACGCTCGTCCCGCGCCGCGCCGCCTCCACGTCGAGCGGTTCGCCCGCGCGGACGTAGTGACTGACGTCCGCGATGTAGACGCCGAGGAAGAACCCGCCGTCCTTCTCATAGGCATAGATGCCGTCGTCGATGTCCTTCGTGTCCTCGCCGTCGATCGTGACGATGGGGAAATCGCGCCGGTCGCGGCGCCCTTCGTACTCGGCTGGCAACGGGTTCTCCGGACAGCACGCCGCCGCCGCGGCAGCCTCCGGTGGGAATTTCTCGTCCAGGTCGTAGGCGCGCATGACGGCGAGCACGTCGACGCCGGGATCGCCCGCGGCGCCGAGCACTTCGACGACGCGTCCTTCGGCGCTGCGGCGCTGCTCCGGCCATTTTGTGATCTCGACGACGACCTTGCTGCCCGTCTTGGCGCCGCCAAAATCCTTTTTCAGGACGAATACGTCGCGCCCGATCTTCGCGCTGTCGGGCGTGACGAAACCGAACGCCTTGCTGCGCTCGAACGTGCCGACGATACGTGTGTTCGCACGTTCGAGAATGCGGATAATCTCGCCCTCGCGCGCCCGCCCCGGCTGCTCGGACGGGGTGACGCGCGCGACGACGCGGTCGCCGTGCATCGCCGTCGCGAGCGCGCCGCCCGGCACGAATACATCCGTCTCATCCTCCGTCTCGCGCACATCGGGGATGATGAAGCCGAACCCTTTCGGCGACATGGAGAGACGACCCACGACGAGGTTCATGCGGCTCGGCAGTCCGTAGAGACCGCTGCGGTTGCGGATGACGGCGCCGTCCGCCTCGAGCGATGCGAGCGCATCCGAAAATACCGGCGTTTCCTCCCCGGAGAGCCGGAGCCCCGCCGCCAGTTCCTCCTCTTTCAGCGGGCGATAGGCGTCCTCCCGCATAAAGGCGCGGATGCGTTCTTTCACGATATCCAATTGTTCTTGTTCCATAATATCCTCTTTTTTCCGTTCCTAATCAGTTCTGTGCTCCCTGTGCCGCTCCGTCCGATAAAAATGCCGCCGTTCGTTCAAACACGCGGTCCCGCACGTGGGCGTCCAGCGGCAGGAGGTGCCCCGCGTCCGGGAGGATGAATTTCTCACGATGCGCGCTCGCAACGTGTTCGTAAAGGTAGTCCGCGCTCCGCGGATCAGCCGTATGGTCGCGCGATCCGTGTACGATCAGGATCGGCACATGCACCTTTGCAAGTTCCGCGCGCGCCGCCTCGATCGTATCCACCACTTCGTGCACGGCGACGAGCGGCATGCGCCGATAGGTGTTGTTCGCCCCCGCCGGGACATCGCGGAGTTTGCGCCGCGCCTTGGGCACATAACGGTCGACGCACGCCTCTCTCGTCGGCAGATGCCGCAGCCCCTGCTCGGGCGCGATGATGATCGGCGCGCAAAGGCTCACGACGCGCGCCACTTCTTTTTCCACAGAGAGCAGCATCGCAAAGACCGCTCCCATCGAGTGTCCGACGGCGGAAATGCGGCCGCACAGGCCGCCGAGGATCGCGTAGCCGTCGCGCACGGAGTCCATCCAATCCTCCCGATCCGTACGGCTGAGATCCTCGACCGTCGTCCCGTGTCCCGCCAGGCGTACGGCAAGCACGGTGAAATCCCGCGCGTTGAGGTATGCGCCGAGGAGACGTAGCTCCGCCGGCAGTCCCGTGAAGCCGTGAACGAGAAGCACGCCGTGCCGTCCGCCCGGGAGCAGGAACGGCTCCGCCCCACGCAAATGCATCGCTGTCCCCTCCCACGTTTCGAAAAAAATCCCTGCGCCGCAGGAACGGCAACAGGGAAAATCCCTATGTAAATCGTCGGTTCACCGTCGGCGCGCAAAGCCGCGCCGCAGCCGTCAGCTCGACATCCGCGCGATCACGATCGTAATCACGCCGAACAGAATCGCGAACACCACGGTCACGCGCGCAAGCAGCGCGTCCATTCCGCGCGCCTTGCCCGAAAACACTGTGTCGCCGCCGCCGTCGAGGCCGCCCATACCGGCGGACTTCGCCTCCTGACCGAGGATGGACGCGATGAGAATGATCGCGACGATCGCGTCAAGCACCATTAAGAGTGTGAGCAAGAAAAAGCTCCTCCTTTGTCAACATATTATCATACAGCGTTCATGATACCATAAAGGGCGCTGTACACGCAAGGGAAATGTATCACCCGCGTCCCGCTTGCTCGGTCATCGCCGCCGCGAGGGCCGCGCCCAGCCCCGAGCCGCCGCCCGCGAAGATCGTGTCGACGAGGGGGGCATCCTCTCCGAGCAGTTCGGAGAAGGCACGCCTCATGTTCTCCCCGACGTACGGCATCTTCTCGTAAAGCGAGCCGTCCACGGCGATATGCTGGCGGCGGATCTTGCCCGCGCCCGCAGTCTGCCATACGGTTCCGACGAAGGTCGCTGCGATGAGCCGCACAGAGCGGACGACGATCGCGCGCGCCAATTCCCGTACGAGTACGGCGTCCTCCGCCGCAAGCGTCCGTCCCGTTGCCGTGCGGACGATGTCGGCCGCAGCGTGCGCCCGCTCGCTTTGATCCTCGAGGATCCGGCCAATATCGACGCTGCCGAATCCCCGGCGCCGCTCCGGCGTGCCGAGCAGCTCCGCGAGCACCATGTCGAAGAGGACGCCCATATAGCGTCCTGCCACCATCTTCTCGAGGCGCTGCTCCCCCGGCTTCTCGGAGGCCTCGTCGAGCGCCGTATCGAAGCGGTTCGGCGTGAGTTTTTGAAAACCGCCCGACTCCATATTGAGGATCGTCGGCTGCGCGGCGCTCCCCGCGTAGGGTTCGAGATAGCAGGTGTTGTGCCCCGTGGCGTAAATGGCGCCGATCTCGGTATCCCCGTTGATATAGGCGGCGGAAAGCAGAACCGCAACCGCATCGTTGACGACGGCGTTCGGCGTGACGTTCGTCAGCCCGCGGCGCACGAGCGCGTCTTTGAGCAGATCGTTGACAACCGCCCCCTCGACGCCGCGCACGGCAAATTCCTTCGTCCAGATGATGAGCCGCGCGTCGTAGATATTCGTCTGCGCCGAGGGGAAGGAAAACGTATGGCCGAGGAGATACGGCGTCTTTTGATCTCCGCCGATCGCCTCGTCCACCAGCGCCGCCAGGAAGTCAAACAGCTGCTCCGCCGTCGCCCCCGCGCCGACGTAGTCGTAGGATCTGTCCACTTTGAGCGGTTTTGCAACTTGGGTGAGCGTCTCGTAGGTCCCGTTGCCCTCGAGGCGATAGAGCAGGACGCGCACATTCGTCCCGCCGAAATCGAGCGCAAGATAGTCTCCGCGCTCCTCGCCCGTCGGCAGCCCCAGATAGGACGGGAGCATACGCAGCGAGGAGTCGGGCGACCCCGCCAGCCCCAAGCGCATATCGTGGCGGAAATCCGCCGCGACCTCTCTCAGATGCGCCGGATCGACGGTAAAGGCGGCGATGATCTCGTCAAACTTTCCCCTGTCAAAGGCCATGCCCTATTCCTCCTTGTGCGCGGCGGGCGCTTCCTCCAGTTCCGTTTCCGTATGCGGCAGCAGCACAAGCACGCGTGTGATGCGCACGCCGTCCACCTCCTCGACGAAGAACAGCGCCCCGTCATGCGCAGCCATATGCCCGACGCGCGGCGCTTCCCCGAGCCGGTCGTAGAGCCATCCGCCGATGCTGTCGACATCCTCGTCCTCGATGCGTATGCCGAGGAGGTCGTCCACCTCTTCGAGCAATAGCTTCGCGTCGATGGAACCGAGGTCTTCGCCGCGCCACTCGAGGCTCTCGCGTTCCTCGTCGAACTCGTCGCGGATGTCGCCGACGATCTGCTCGACGATGTCCTCCACCGTCACCATTCCCGCCGTGCCTCCGTACTCGTCGACGACGATGGCCAGCTGCGAGCCCTGCGACTGCATCGTTTGCAGGAGGACGCTGCCGTCCATACTCTCCGGGACGACGAGCGCCTTGCGGATATAGCGGCGCAGGTTGAGCCGTTCTCCGCGCATGAGCGGCAGGAGCAGGTCTTTCACATGGATAAAGCCGATGATGTGGTCCTTGTCCTCGTAGCAGACGGGATAGCGGGTCTGCTGTTCCTCGAGGATCGTCCGGATGCGCTCGGCGGGCGTGTCATCGAGGTAAAGACAAATCATGTCCGTACGCGGCACCATGATCTCGCGCGCGTTCAGCTCCGTGAACGAAAACACCTTGTCCACGAAATCCGCCTCGGTGCTGTTGATGAGCCCCTGCCGGTAGCTCTCCTTCATGAGGAGCCGGATCTCCTCCTCCGTATGCGCATCCTCGTTCTCGCCCGTGACCTCGTACCCGAGATGCCGGCTGATGCCGTTCGCGATGCTGTTCAGCACCCAGACGAAGGGTTTCATCACGCGGCCGAAGAGGACCATGGGAAACGCAATCGCGAGCATGATGTGCTCGACATTCGCGATTGCCATGGATTTCGGCGTCAGCTCGCCGAGCACGATGTGCATTGAGGTGATGAGCGTAAAGGCGACGGCCAGCGCGACCGTATGCCCCACATCGTCGGGCAGTCCCACGCCGCGCGTCAGCGGCAGGATGAGCTGCGCGACCGCGGGCTCGCCGACCCAGCCGAGGCCGAGCGAAGCGAGCGTGATGCCCAGCTGTGTGACCGAAAGCGACGAATCGAGATGATCCGTGAGCTGCTTGGCATATTTTGCGCGGCTGCTCCCCTCCGCCATCAGCGTCTCGAGGCGCGACGACCGCATCTTAACGCAGCAGAATTCCCCCGCGACAAAGAAGCCGTTCATAAAGATCAGAAAAACGACCAAGAGCAAATCGAGTATTGTGGGCACTATGTCCACGGGATAAGTCCTCCTTCAGAGAATCATGGCGCGCTATTTTCGCGGCAATGCGCGCAGTTCAATCTCCATGCGCGCGGCGAGCGATTTCAGCCGCTCCATTTCCTTGTCGTCCGCGAGCGTGACGACCGCCCCCGCCTTCCCCGCGCGCGCCGTGCGCCCCGCGCGGTGACGGTAGGTGCGCGCGTCCGCGGGAAGATCGACGTTGACGACATAGTCCACGTCCTCGATGTCGAGCCCCCGCGCGGCGAGGTCGGTCGCAATCAGCAGCTCCGCGCGCCCCACGCGGATGGCCTCCAGTGCCGCGCGCCGCCGGTCCCGCCGCTCCCGCCCAAGGAGCGAGACGGCGCGGATGCCCTCATAGCACAGTTTCTCCACTGCGCGTTCCGCATCGAAGCTGCGTCCGACAAAGACGAGCCCCCGACGAATCGGCAGACGGCGGGTCAATTTTTGCACCGTCTTTATTTTATCACGAAACGCCGCGCGATGATAGTAGTGTTCGCATCTTGCCGTCCCCTCCGCCGCACGGATCAGGCGCAGCGCGAAGAGTCCCTTCGCCGCGCGCACCGCCGCCGTCGGCGCCGTCGCCGAGAGCAGGAGCGCCTGCCGCTCACGCGGGAGCAGTCGGATGACGGCGCGCACGTCGTCTGCAAGCTGCTTGCCGAGCAGACGGTCGAACTCGTCGAGGACGAGGAGCTTTACGTCTGTGAGCCGCAGCTTTCCCATGCGGCTGAGCTCCAAGATGCGCGCGGCGGAGCCGGCGACAATCTGGGGTTTCTTTTTGAGCGCCTCGGCCTGCCGCTTGATATTCGCCCCGCCGATGAGCGCCTGCACCGCGACGGGAAACTCCGCCGCCTGTGCGAGATCGCGCGCGACGCCCGCGATCTGCACGGCAAGCTCGTGCGTCGGCGCGAGGATGAGCGTCTGCACCGCGCGCAGCTGCGGATCGACGCGCATGAATGCGGGCAGGAGATACGCGAGCGTTTTGCCCGTCCCCGTCGGCGCCGCGCCGATGAGGTTCTCCCCCGCGTGTGCAGGCGGAATAAACGCCTCCTGTATCGCGGTCGGCGCAGTGATGCCGCGTTTCTCAATCGCTGCGGCAAGCGTCTCCGGAACGCCGAGCTCTCCGAACGTACTCATATCATCCTCCCGAAAACAGCGCGTCCATTTCCGCCTGCTCGTCCACCGTCGGCGTATAGGAGCGGCGCGGAGCATCCGCGGCCGCAGGCCGCGTCCCCTCCGCTGTGTGCGGCGCGTTCCCCGCCGCGGGCGGGATGCGTTTTCCCGTAAAATCAGGCGCGCCGCCTTTATCGTTCGCGGTCATACGGCACTGCGGGAATGCAGAGCAACCCCAGAAGTCTCCGTGCTTTCCCTTGCGTTTTAGCATCACGCCGCGCCCGCAGGCGGGGCACGGCACACCGCCGCCGCACGCAATCTGCGCCGAAAGCGCGGCCGCGCAGAGTTCCCGCGCAAACGCCGCCTGTCCCGCGAGGAACGCCTCGGGCGAGCCCTCTCCCGCCGCCATCGAATGCAGCCGGTCCTCCCAAATCGCCGTCGCGTCGGGATAGGTCATCGTATCGGGCAGCGCGTCGATGAGGAGATAGGCGGTATCCGTAGGGGTCAGCACCTTCTTCTTGCCCGCGGCATTTAAAAATTTACGCCGAATCAAATCCTCGATGATGCTTGCGCGCGTCGCCTCCGTCCCGATGCCGGAGACATCGCGCAGCATCTTCTTCGCCGCCTCGTCCTTGACGTATTTGTGGATCTCCTTCATGCCCTGCAAAAGGGTTGCGGGCGTAAAGCGTGTCGGCGGCTTCGTCTGCCGCGTGCCAAGCGCGGCGGACACGAATTCCGCGCCGTCGCCCTTCTTCATCGGCGGCAGAACGCCGCTCTCCTCGTCCTCTTTCTCCGCGTCGTCCGTCTCCGTACTTTTCCCCGTACGGTACATTGCGCGCCAGCCCGCCGCACGCTCGGTCCGGCCGCGCGCAGCGAACGTCTCCCCATGGTAGGAGAGCTCGGCCTTCGTTTGGTCGTAAACATAGTTCGGGTAAAACTGCGCGATATAGGCGCGTGCGATCAGTTCGTAAATGCGCCGCTCCGGCTCGCCGAGGCGCGCAAGGTTCACGGGCACCGTCGTCGGGATGATCGCGTGATGCGCCGTGATCTTCTCATCGTTCCACGCGCGCGACTTCTTCGATGCGTCCGCAGCCGCCGCCCACGCTGCAAGCGCCGATCCCTCCAGCGCCGCGAGATTCGAGAGGATCTTCGGCGCATCCTTATGCTGGCTCCTCGGCAAATACTCCGCGTCTGAGCGCGGATAGGTCGTCAGTTTCTCCTCGTACAGTTTCTGCGCCGTATCGAGCACCTGCTGCGGCTCGTACCCGTACCGCTTGCCCGCGAGCACCTGCAGCGCCGAAAGCGAGAAGGGCAGCGGCGGCGGCTCCTCCTTTTTCTTGCGCTCGTATTTGACGATTTTCCCATCCTGCGGCGCCGCGCCAAACTGCTCGGCCGCCGCGCGTGCCGCCGCTTCGTCGACGAGACGCCCCTCCGCGTCGAGCGGCGTGCGTTCCTCCGACGGCTTCCACCGCGCACGAAACGATTCCCCCGTCCCCTCGTGCCGGAATACAGCGTCGAGGAGATAGTATGTCGCGGGTTTGAAGTTTTCGATCTCCCGTTCCCGCCGCACGACGAGCGCCAGCGTCGGCGTCTTGACCCTGCCGATCGGCAGGACAAGCCGCGCATGCCCCGCGCGGCGTGCCGCAAGCGTATACGCGCGCGAGAGATTCATCCCGACGAGCCAGTCCGCGCGGGCGCGGGCGAGCGCCGACAGTTTCAGCGGGAGAAAATCCGCATTGTCGCGCAGATCGCCGAGCGCGTCCCGGATGCTCTTGTCGTCGAGCGCGTTGATGAGGATGCGGCGCACGGGCTTCGTATTCCCGAGATAGTCCAGCACCTCGTCCACGAGCAGCTGCCCCTCGCGGTCGGGGTCGCCGCCGTGCACGATCTCGTCCGCGCGCTCGATCAGTCCCTTCACGACGCCGAACTGCTGCGCTGCGCTCTCATTCACGACGAGCCGCCACTCCTCCGGCAGAATCGGCAGGTCTTCGGCGCGCCAGCGCTTCAGCCGCGCATCGTATTCCTCGGGCTCAGCCTGCCGCAGCACATGTCCGAAGAGCCACGTCACGACGCCCCCGCCCGTCTCGATCCAGCCGCTGCCCTTGCGGTGCGGCTGCGGCAGACACGCGGCGAGCGCGCGCCCGACGCTCGGTTTTTCCGCGATATAAAGCCTCATGAAAATACCTTTGACAGCGCCCAAATAATCAGCGCCAGCCAAAGAACGAGCACCGCCGTCGCGCCGACCAGCACCATCGTCCCGTAGCGCAGCACGCGCCGTTCACTCTCCTCGCGCACATAGGGCGGCAGCATCCGCACGAGGAACTCCGTCGCCAGAGGCAGGATCACCGCATCGTCCAGCGCCCCGAGCACGGGGATCGCATCGGGGATGATATCAATCGGGCTGACGAGATAGAGCAGCGCCAGCGGGAAGAGCACCTTCACCGCGCGCGGCGTGTCCCGCCGCATCATCGCAAAAAAGAGCACCGCGATATCGCGCCGCAGCGCCTGCAGCAGCATCACAATCCGTATCATAAGAACCTCCGTCCGCACATCCTTTGTCCTTGTAGTATACCACCCCCGCGCCATGTTTTCAAAAATTATTCCGCCGCGATCACTTCAAAATACTTCTCCGGGTGCCCGCAGATATCCGTCTGCATGTCCTCCTGCAGATAGAGAATACAAACGCTCAATACGCCGAACGCAATGCGACCGGAATCGAACGTGCCGCGCCCCCCAAATCACAGACATACGGCTCCCTTAACGTAAAAGACCGCCGCGCACGGAGCGCGGCGATCCCATGGTCGGCGATTGATTTATTTGAGCGTAATGAGCGGTTTGCCCGTCATTTCCTTCGGAATGGGAAGCCCCGCAAGCGTCAGCAGCGTCGGCGCGATGTCGCAGAGCGCGCCCGTATGGACTTCCTTCACGCGGTCGGAAACGACGATGAACGGCACAGGGTTCGTGGTGTGTTTCGTGAACGGCTGATTCGTCTCGTAGTCCCACATCTTGTCCGCGTTGCCGTGATCCGCCGTGATGCAGACCTCGCCGCCGACCTCCCGAATCGCGTCGACAAAGCGCCCGACGCAGGTGTCGACGGTCTCGACCGCCTTGACGACGGCGGGCACGACGCCCGTGTGGCCGACCATATCGCAGTTCGCATAATTGAGGATGATGAAATCGTACTTGCGCGACTTGATCGCCTCGACGACTTTGTCCGTGACCTCGATCGCGCTCATCTCGGGCTGGAGGTCGTACGTCGCGACCTTCGGCGAGTGGACGAGGATGCGGTCCTCGCCCTTGTACGGCGTCTCGACGCCGCCGTTGAAGAAGAACGTGACGTGCGCGTACTTCTCCGTCTCGGCGATGCGCAGCTGCGTCATGCCGAGATCCTGCACGTACTGACCGAAGGTGTTCGCGATGCTCTCCGGCGGGAACGCGACGAGCGCGTTCATGCCCGCCTCGTACTGGGAGAACGTCACAAACGGAATCTTCAGCGACTCGTCGCGCTTAAATCCGTCGAACTTCTTATCCACAAAGGCATGCGTGAGCTGGCGCGCGCGGTCGGGGCGGAAATTGTAGAAAATCGCGCCGTCGCCGTTCTTCATCCCGGGATACCCCGCGACGACAAACGGAACGACGAACTCGTCCGTCACGCCCTCGGGCTTTTCGCTCGTATCGGCATAGGAGGCGAGCAGTCCTTTGATGGCCGAGGGCGCAGTTGTCTTCGCCTTGGCGTGCGCGATCGCCTCGTAGGCGAGCTGCTCGCGTTCCCAGCGATGATCGCGGTCCATCGCATAGTAGCGTCCCGCAACGGTCGCAATCTTGCCTTCGCCGATCTCCGCCGCTTTCTTCTCCACAGCCTCGAGGTATTCCTTCGCGCTCTTTGGCGGAACGTCGCGCCCGTCGAGGAACGCGTGGATCCAGACGGTCTTGATCCCCTCGCGATGCGCAAGTTCGAGCGTCGCAAAGAGATGATCTTCGTGGCTGTGCACGCCGCCCGGGGAGACGAGCCCCATCACATGCAGCGCGCCGCCGCTCTCCTTCACGCCGCGCACAATCTTAAGCAGCGCCTCGTTCTTAAAGAAGTCGCCGTTCCTGATATCGCGCGTGATGCGCGTGAGCTGCTGGTAAACGATGCGGCCCGCGCCGATGTTCGTGTGCCCGACCTCGGAGTTGCCCATCTGCCCGTCGGGCAGGCCGACGTATTCGCCGGACGCGTTGATCTCATTGTGTTTATACTTCTTGAGCAGCCCGTCGATGACGGGCGTCTTTGCCATCGCGATGGCGTTGTATTTCATATCGTTCGGGTCGCCGTCGCCGAATCCGTCCATGATGATGAGGGCAACCGGAGCATTTTTCAGTTTTGCCATGATAAACTCTTTCTAAGAGCAATGTGCTCGCAGAGGAAATCAGAAATTAACGATCGCGGCAAAATCCTTCGCCTTGAGCGCCGCGCCGCCGACGAGCGCGCCGTCGACGTTCGGCTTCTTCATGAGACCCGCGATCGTCTCGGGCTTCACGCTGCCGCCGTATTGAATGCGGATCGCATTCGCCGCGGCTGCGCCGTATTTCGCTTTGACAGTCGCACGAATATGAGCGCAGACTTCTTCCGCCTGTTCAAAGGTTGCGGTCTTGCCCGTACCGATCGCCCAGATCGGCTCGTAGGCGATGACGAGTTTCGCGACCTCCCTCGCCTTAAAGCCCGCGAGCGCGGCCTCGATCTGATACGCGACGTAGGCGAGATAGGTGCCCGCCTCGCGGATCTCGAGCGACTCGCCGCAGCAGATGATCGGCGTGATGCCCGCCGCGTAGGCCGCACGCGCGCGCTTATTCACGCCCTCGTTCGTCTCGCCGAAGTAGTCGCGGCGCTCGCTGTGGCCGAGCACACAGTAGGAAACGCCGATCTCGGCGAGCATATCCGTCGAGATCTCGCCCGTGTAGGCGCCGCTCTTTTCCCAGTGCACATTCTGCGCGCCGACCGCGATATTCGTTCCTTTGACCGCTTTGGCGACGGCAGCGAGCGCCGTTGCCGCGGGGCAGACGACGACCGCGGCCTTCGCCCCCTTCACGAGGGGGGCAAGCGCTTTCACAAGAGCCTTGCCCTGCGCGATCGTATTGTTCATCTTCCAGTTGCCCGCAATAATCGGTGTTCTTGCCATATTGAAATCCCCTCTTCCAAGTTTTAGCAATTATTTATCCGCAATGGCGTCGATGCCCGGAAGCACCTTGCCTTCGAGGAGTTCGAGGGTGGCGCCGCCGCCCGTCGAGATGTGCGAAATCCGGTCGGAAAGCCCGGTCTTCTTGAGCGCCGCGATGGAGTCGCCGCCGCCGACGATGGACGTCGCGCCCTCCTTCGTCGCCTGCGCGACCGCACGGGCGACCGCCTCGGTGCCCTTTGCGAACGCGTCGAACTCGAACACGCCCATGGGGCCGTTCCAGATGACGGTTTTCGCCCCCTTCAGGGCCTTGACATATTCCTCGGACGTCTTCGCGCCGCTGTCGAGCGCCTGCCAGCCGTCGGGCACCTTGTCCACGTCGACCGTCTGCGTTTTGGCATCCGCCGCAAACTTGTCCGCAATGACGAGATCCACGGGGAGGACGACCTTCACACCCTTCTTCGCCGCCTTGTCGAGGAGTTCCTTGGCGAGCGGGATCTTGTCCTTCTCCACGAGCGAATTGCCGACGGGATAGCCCTTCGACGCGTCAAAGGTGTGCGCCATGCCGCCGCCGATGATGATGGTGTCCACCTTGTCGATCATGTTCTCGATGACGCCGATCTTTTCCGAGACTTTCGCGCCGCCGAGGATCGCGACAAACGGGCGCCGCGGCGCCTCAAGCGTCTTGCCGATGTAGTTGATCTCCTTCTCCATGAGGAAGCCCGCAACCGTCTCGAGGTCGGCGGTAATGCCGACGTTCGAGGCGTGCGCGCGGTGGGCCACGCCGAACGCGTCGTCCACGGCCACATCCGCAAGCGCCGCGAGATGTTTTGCAAAGGCGGGGTCGTTCTTCTTCTCCTCCTTGTGATAGCGGAGGTTTTCGAGGAGCAACACCTCGCCGGGCTTGAGCGCGCCCGCGGCCTTTTCCGCCGCCGGACCGACGCAGTCCGGCACCCATTTCACCTCTTTGCCAAGGAGTTCCGAAAGCCGCGCTGCGACGGGCTTCGTCGAGAACTGCGGCTCGCGCGCCTCCGTCGGGCGCCCGATGTGGCAGGCGAGAATGACCGCCGCGCCGCCGTCCAAGAGATAATTGATCGTCGGCAGCGTCGCGCGGATGCGCGTGTCGTTCGTGATGTTTTGATGCTCGTCCATCGGCACGTTGAAATCCGCGCGGACAAAGACCTTCTTACCCTTGACGTCAATATCGCGAATGGTCTTTTTATTCATATTTTCCCCTCCGTAAATAAAATTCGAGGTTCGGCCCAAACGTTCGGCCGGACCTCGAAAGATCGTGCTTATCTCATTGTTTAATTTTAGCCGAGCTCGGCAAAGTACTTGATCGTGCGGACCATCTGGCTCGTGTAGCTGTTCTCGTTGTCGTACCACGAGACGACCTGAACGAGCGTGTTGCCGTCGCCCGTATCGCTGACCATCGTCTGCGTCGCGTCGAAGACCGAACCGTAGGTTGTCCCGATGATGTCGCTCGAGACGATCTCGTCCGTATTGTAGCCGAACGACTCCGTCGATTCCTTCTTCATCTGGGCGTTGACCTGATCGACTGTCACCCTGCCCTGGACGACCGCGTAGAGGAGCGTCGTGGAGCCCGTCGGGGTCGGCACGCGCTGCGCGGCGCCGATGAGTTTGCCGTTGAGCTCGGGGATCACGAGGCCGATCGCCTTTGCCGCGCCCGTCGAGTTCGGGACGATGTTGAGCGCCGCGGCGCGGCTGCGGCGGAGATCCCCCTTGCGCTGCGGGCCGTCGAGCACCATCTGATCTCCCGTATACGCATGGATCGTCTGCATGATGCCGCTCTTGATCGGCGCGAGATCGTTCAGCGCCTTGGCCATCGGCGCGAGGCAGTTCGTCGTGCAGGAGGCCGCCGAGATGACCTTATCGGCTTTCGTCAGCACCTTGTGGTTGACGTTGAACACAACCGTCGGGAGATCGCTGCCCGCAGGCGCCGAGATGACGACCTTCTTCGCGCCGGCCTTCAGATGCGCCTCAGCCTTTGCCTTTGCCGTGTAAAAGCCCGTGCACTCGAGCACGACGTCGACGTCATGCTTGCCCCAGGGGATCTGCGCGGCGTCCGCCTGCGCGTAAATATTGATCTTCTTTCCGTTGACCGTGATGGAATCCTCGCCGGCCGCGACGGAATCCGCATACTTATAACGCCCCTGCGTGGAGTCGTACTTCAGGAGATGTGCGAGCATCGTCGGACTGGTCAAATCATTGATGGCGACGACCTCATAGCCGGGCGCGTCGAACATCTGACGGAAGGCGAGACGGCCGATACGGCCAAAACCGTTGATAGCAACCTTTACTGCCATAGAAATACCCCCTGTAATTTCCTAGTCTGAGCGCCGCAGGCCAATCCCGCCGCACCTTTTTTTCACAGTGTATATTATAAACCATTCCCAATAAAAGTCAAACCTTTTATCCCCTGTGAAGCCCTTCCCGCGCAAAGTTTTGCGCAGATGCAAAAAGCGCTTGCCGCCCCGCAAATCTTCGCTAAAATATGAATAGGGGACGACGCCGACGCTCGGCGCTTCGCGTCAAAGGGACCGCCGCATCCGCGCTAAAACAGCGTTGATGCGGCGGTCCCTATTTGTATTATAAATTCTCCCGATACCACGCGATCGCCTCCGCGACGCCCCGCTCGAAGTCGTATGCGGGAGTGTAGCCGAGTTTTTCCCGCGCCTTCGCGATGTCCGCCCCGCTGTGGCGGATATCCCCCGCCCGCTCCGGTCCGTAGACGGGCGCGATGTCCTTGCCGAGCAGTCTCTTGAGCACCGCGTACATTTCGTTGAGGCTCGACTGCTTTCCGCTCGCGATATTATAGGCCTCGCCCGCCGCCTCATGCGGCGCGGCGCAGGCAAGGAGATTTGCCTGCACGACGTCCTCGACGTAGACGAAGTCGCGCGACTGTTCTCCGTCGCCGTTGACCGTCGGCGGCATATCGCGCAGCAGCGCCTCGACGAATTTCGGAACGACCGCCGCATACGCGCCGTTCGGATCCTGCCGCCGCCCGTACACGTTAAAGTAACGCATGCCGTAGCAGTCCAGCCCATAGTGCGTCGTATACTGCACGGCGTATTCCTCCGCAACATATTTCGTTACGGCGTAGACGGAGAGGCGCCGCCCTACCGTGTCCTCCCGTTTCGGCATCGTCAAATCGTCGCCGTAGACCGCAGAGCTCGAAGCGTAGACGAATTTTTTCACATGCGCCTCCGCCGCCGCCTGCATCATGTTGACCGTCCCCATGACGTTCGTCTCCGTGTAGGCGAGCGGCCGCTCGATGCTCTCCGGCACGCTCACCGCCGCCGCCTGATGGAGCACGTAGTCGGCACCTGTGCAGACGCGCGCGCATGCCGCGAAGTCTCTGATATCCCCTTCGATCAACTCGAACTTCGGATGCGTACGGAACCCCGCGATGTTCTTCTCATATCCCGTCGACAGATTGTCGAGAACGCGCACGCGATGTCCCATCGAAAGAATGGCCCCGCATAGATTCGAGCCGATGAATCCGGCGCCCCCCGTCACGAGAAATAAGCTGTTTTTCGGAAAGTCGATCGTACGATAGTTCATCATATCCCCCGTTCGGCGACGTATTACAGTGCACAGATCCGCATCTTCCGTGCGCGGAACGTCACGACCCGCAGATCAAACGCCCGCGCAAGTTCCAGCGCGCGGTCGAAATGCGCGCCGACCGCCCCGGGCACATGCGCGTCCGAGCCGATCGTCACATACCGCCCGCCGAGCTCGCGGTAGCGGCGGTAGACGGGCGCGAGCTCTTTGATGCCGCGCGCCTTGCCGAAGCGGCGCGTATTGATCTCGACGACCGTCTCCGTCTCGACGAGCGCGCGCAGCACGCCGTCAATCTCCTCCGCAAAGTCCCCGTAGGAAATCTCCGGGTTCTCGAACGGCGCATTGCGCGCGATGTAGTCGATGTGCGCGAGCGCGTTGATATACGGATGCGCGTATATTTCCGCGCGCATGACGGAGAAGTATTCGCGGTACATCTCCTCCTTCCGACGCCCCTCGTACGCCTCGGAATGATAAAGATCCTTGACGCGCAGGAAGTGAATCGATGCGATGATGAAGTCAAACGGGACGCGCGCCGCAAACGCCGCGTTTTTCTCCCGCGCGCTCTCCATCATGCCCATCTCGACGCCAAGAGAGAGCCCCGCGCCCCGCAGCGGCTCGTACGCCGCCCAGTACGCCTCGGGATCGAAGAGGAACGTCTCCTCCCCCGGCGCCGGATAGTCATAGTCGCAGTGCTCGGTAAAGACGAGTCCCAGCCCCTTTGCCTGCGCCGCACGCAGGGCTTCCTCCGCGGGCATCTCCGAATCCGCGGAAAACACGGTGTGCGAATGGCTGTCAAACAGCATCTTCATTCCTCCTCACGTCTGCGCATGCAAAGCCCCGACCGCATCGGAGAGGCGCGCAAACGCCTCGAGCGAAAGCTGCTCCCCGCGCGCGTTCTCCCCGATTTCCGCCGCCGCGAGGGCGGCGCGAATCGCGTCCTTTGTCAGCCCCGCAGCCGTGAGCGCGTTCAGCAGCGTCTTGCGCCGCTGGCCGAATGCGGCGCGGATGAGACGGAAGAACAGCTTTTCATCCGCGGGAAGGGCCCCCGGCGTCTCCCGCACGACGCAGGAAACGACGGCGCTCGTCACCTCCGGCGCGGGACGGAACGCGCGCGGCGGAACGTCCGTCACCATGCGCGGCGCGGTGAAATACTGCACGGCGACCGAGAGCGCGCCGTAGTCCTTCGTGCCGGGCCGCGCCGTCATGCGCATCGCCACTTCCTTCTGCACCATCGTGACGAGCCGCTCGATCGGCAGGCGCTGTTCGAGGAGCGTCATGATGATCGGCGTCGTGATGTAATAGGGCAGATTCGCGACGACCTTGAATCGTTCTCCATTTTCCAGTTTCAGCGTCTCCGGGATATCGATCTTGAGGATATCCCCCGGCACCACGGTCACATTGTCATAGCCTCTCAGCGTCTGGGCGAGCACCGCGGGGAGTTTCCGATCCACCTCGACGGCGACGACGCGCGCCCCCGTCTCCGCGAGTCCCTGCGTCAGCGTGCCGATGCCGGGGCCGATCTCGAGCACCGTGTCTCCCGCAGTCAGTTCCGCCGCATCCACAATGCCGCGCACAACGGAGGCGTCTACGAGGAAGTTCTGCCCGAGCCGCTTTCTTGCGCGCAGACCGAAGGCGTTCAATATACGGCGCGTAACCGCCGGATCGGCGATCACGGGGATGGTCGCATTCATATGAGCTCCTCAACGGCAGATTGAAACGCGGCGCGGGTAATGCCGTAGGTGTTGAGCCGCATGAGAAAGGTCTTCGCGTTCGCAAAGCCGAGTCCGAGGCGGCGGCCGATCTGCGCGCGCCGCGCGGAGGCATCCGGGGCGCCCGTCAGTCCGCAGCGGATCAGATCACGCATGGAAAACTCCTCCGCCGGCCGCTCCATCGGGGTATGCACAACGGCAAGCGCCGTGCGCACGGCGTCGGGACGCGCCTGCTCGACGCCGACATCTCCGTCCGACGGGTTCGTCGCATCCTCTGCGGGAATGAAGGCGTGTTTTGCGCGCGGGAACATCTCCGTCAGCCGCGCGCGGATGCGCTCGCCGACCGTATCGGGATCGGTGAGGACAATGATGCCGCGTGCTTCGTACGCGGCGCGAATGTCCCTCACCGTGCGGCTGCGGAGGCGAAACCCGTCCGTCACAATGCAGTCCGCCTCAACTGCGCGCCGCACCGCCGCGACGTCCATCTTCCCCTCGACAACGATCACTTCTCGAATCAACGGCTCACTCTCTCCTCAATGATAAAAACGTCCCGGCCGCGCGGTACAGCCGCGCGTGAATCTCTTCGACCGGGTCCGGGACCCCGTCTGTGCTCGAGGGGATACGCACCCAGCCGTAACGCTCCGCGAGCAGGACATAGGCGTCGTGCGTACGCGCAAGATAGTCCGCGTCGCGCTCGTGGATATCGGGCGCGGCGCCGCTTTTCTCCGCGCGCGCCGCAATGAGGCGCTGTGCCGCCGCAGGCTCCATATCGAGGAAGAACACGGCGTCCGGCACGGGCAGCCCCATCTTATTGAATTCGAGGTCATAGAGCCAGTCGAGATAGGCGTCGCGCTGCGCCGCATCAGATATCTTCACCGCCTGATGCACCATATTCGACGTCGTATAGCGGTCGGCGAGCACAACGGCACCCGCCTCATAGTCCCGCCCCCACTTCGTCCGATAGGAGGCGTAGCGATCTACGGCAAAAAAGGTCGATGCGGCATAGGCGTTCACATCGGCCGCATGCGCGCCGAAATCGCCGCGCAGATACATCCGCACAAGCGCCGACGAATCCGACGCATAGTCGGGAAACGCGACGGGAACGACACGGTGCCCGTCCCGTACCAGCCGCTCCGCGAGGAGCCGCGTCTGCGTCTCCTTGCCCGAGCCGTCCCCCGCCTCGATGATAAAGAGTTTGCCCCTTGCCATAGTCATCCTTCCGCCGTCACCAATATCGTTTCGAGGGACACATCCGCCGCCCCCACAACATGCGCGCCCGCGGCTTTCATTTCGCGCAGATAAGAGAGCGCCGCCGTATCGACCGCATCGCCGGGCGCGAGCACGGGAATCCCCGGCGGATAAAAGACAATCGTCTCCGCCGCCGTGCGCCCCGCTGCGCGGGCCGCAGGGACGCGTTCATGCCGCGCAAAATACGCCTCCCGCGGCGTGCGCATCACACGCGGCAGGGGCGGCATCTCCGACAATCCGGGAACCGCATCCTCCGCGCCGGCGGCGCCGCTGCGGCGCGCGGCCATTCTCTTCAGCGCCGCCGCGATCCGCCCCGTCTCCCGCGCGCCGTCCGCATAGGATAGCAGGAAGAGCACGTTGCGCGCATCCGAGAGTTCGCAGGCGATATTCTCGCGGCGCAGCTCCTCCTCCGCGGCAAACCCAGAGAGGCCGAGCCCCGCAACGCTCACAGTCACCTTCAACGGGTCGAGCGCGGCGCGCCCGGGCGCCCCCATCGATTCCGCGCCGAACGACCGCAGCCCGGGCAGCTTGTTTATCCGTGCGCGCAAGGCCTCCGCATCACGCGCGGCCGCACCGAGCCGTGCGCCCCCTTCCTCCGCCATCTGCAGGCGCGCCGCGTCGAGCGAGGCGAGCAGGATCTCGTTCGGGCTCGTCGACTGGAGGATGCCCGACGCCGCGCGGATACGTTCGGCGGAGACGCGTCCGCCGCGCGCGAGCAGCATCGAGGTCTGGGTGAGCGAACCGAGCGTCTTATGCGTACTCTCGGCGGAGAGATCCGCCCCCGCCTGCATCGCAGACGGCGGCAGCGCATCGGAGAATGCAAAATGCGCCCCGTGCGCAGCGTCCGTGAGAACGAGCATATTGCGTTCATGCAGGAAGTCGGCGATCTTAGGTAGTTCATTTGCGACGCCGTAGTAGGTCGGATAAACGAAGAGCCCGGCGCGCGCCTCCGGATGTTCCGAAACGGCGCGCCGCACCTCCGCAAGCGACACGCCCATCGCGATGCCGAGCCGTTCGTCGGTCTCCGGCCGCATGTAGACGGGGCGCGCCCCAACGAGGATCAGCCCGCCCACGATCGAACGGTGCGCATTGCGCGGCACGAGCACCGTATCGCCGGGCGCGAGCGCCGCCATAAGCATCGTATGAACCGCGCCCGTCGTCCCGTTGATCATGAAATACGCGGTATCCGCCCCGTACGCCTCCGCCGCGAGTTCTTCCGCCGCGCGGATACACCCCGTCGGCGCGTGGAGATCGTCGAGCTCCGCCGAAAGCGAAACGTCCGCGCGCAGTCCCGTCTCCGTCAAGAAACTGCGCAGAAGAGGGTGCGCCCCGCGCCCTCCTTTATGCCCCGGCGTGTGCATCGGCGCGATACCAAGTCCCGCATAGGTCAGCAAAGACTCCGCAATCGGCGCTTTCACTCCTCCACCATGCGGTTCTCTACGCGCAGATGCACCTTCGTCCCCTTATGCGGCGCGGAAATGATCTGGATCGCCGCGCCGACGAGCTTGGCGCGCTCCTCCATGCCGATCATGCCGAAATGCCGCCCGCGTTTGCGCCGCTGCAGTTCCATATCGAAGGCGTCGTCCGCATCCTCCGACGGCTCTTCGCTCGTATACTTGGTATCAAAGCCGACGCCCTCGTCCGCGACGAGCACCGTCAGCGCCCGGTCCGTATAGTGCATCCGCACGCGCACCTTGTCCGTCCCGGCATGGTTCGCCACATTGTTCAGCGCCTCCTGCACAATGCGGAACACGGCGATCTCCACATGTTTCGGCAGCGGATAATACGTCCCTTCGAGACTGAACGTCCCGCGCAGCTTGCCGCGCTCGCCGAAGAGCCGGATGAGCTGCTCGACCGCCTGCGGCAGGCCGAGATCGTCGAGCGCCATCGGGCGCATGTCGAAGATGATCTGCCGCACGCTCGTGAGGCATTTGCGGATCTCGTTGCGCAGTTCTCCGAGCGTTTCCTTCGCCGCTGCCATATCCTGATCCATCAGGCGCTCCGTGATGCTCGTTGTGAAAAGGAGGTTCGCCAGATCCTGCGCGGGGCCGTCGTGGATCTCCCGCGAGATGCGGTAGCGCTCCTCCTCCGTCGCCTTGATGATGCGCGCGCCGACGAATTTATCCTTCTGCACCGCCTCGATCTTCCAAATGACGCCGCTGACCTGCGTGCTGAGATAACTGAGCACCGACCCGATCGCGAGCGCCATATGCTCCGCGCGTTCGACCATTGTGAAGAGATAGCGCAGACGGATCTCGAGTTTATCGCGTTCGACGCGCATTTGCTGCTCCTTCTCGCGCTCGATCGCAAGGTTGATCTGGATGATGGAGACATTCTCGTAGGTCTTGCGGATCTCATCCTCCGAGAACTCCGAAAACCTGCTGCTGACTTCGGCGAGCCGCTGTTTCGCCCGCTGCTCCTCAGCGGCAAGGCCGTCCACGCGCTCGATCGTCGCGGCAACGTTCTTCTTTAGTTCTATCAGGCGCCGCCGCGCTTCGTCCAGCTCTCTGCGCGTATTCTGGTAGATGTCGAAGATCTGCGTCTTATTGTCCTCGATCGTATCGATCGTATTCGTCAGCAGACGGCGCAGCTGACTCTCCTCGAGCCCCTCCGTCTCCCGCTCGTCCCGTGCGCGGCTCTGCCCGCGCGGATGCCCGTTACGTTTGCTCATGATCCCCCTCCTGCTCTGTGTGACCATTCTACCCTATTTTACCGCAAAAGTCACGCCGCCGATACGATTCATCCTTTTCCTTTCATCTTGCTTTTTTCTTAAAAAGTCTGTAAAATAACAAATCGGAGAGAACAGCGCGCACGCGCAAAAAATAAACGAAAGCATAGGTGATTCCGAATGAGCATCTTCTCACGCTTCCTCCCGAAGCGCAAACCGCCCGAAATCAAGAACAACATCCCGAAGGAAAAAGAGAACATCCGCAAAACCTTCGGCATATACTGCGGCAAACATCACGAAAAGCGCGGCGACAAGCTCTGCCCGCACTGTACGGCGCTCCTCGCGACCGTCTTTACCAAAATCGACCGCTGTCCTTACGGCATCACGAAGCCGATCTGCGACCGCTGCGACCGTCCGTGTTTCGGGCCAAAGGCGACGCGGGAGTTTCTCACGATCATGCAGGGAACGCAGCGCGGCATGCTGTTCCGCCACCCCGTCATGACGATCAAGCATAAGCTCGCGGGCATGGGCGTCGACTATGCCAGACATCAGCAGCAGAAAAAGCTGGACGACAAGGTCAAAGCGCGCGAGCGGGCGGCAAAAGAGCGCGCCAAGGAACGAAAGAAAAAATAATTGACATACAAAAACCTCCCGTCGGCGCAAGCCGTACAGGGAGGTTTTCTTTTGTCTTTTACGCGAGCTTCTTGATATATTCCTTCAGCTCGTCGGCCGCGTGGGTCACACGCGAGAGGTTCGCCGTGATCTCCTGCGTCGAGGCCGCCTGTTCCTGGCTGATCGCCCCCGTCGTCTCGATGGATTTCGAGATATCGTCAACCGCGCGGTTCATCTCGTTCAGCGTCACCTGAATGCGCTCGGTCGCTTCGCGCGACTGCTCGGCGAGTTTGCGCACCTCTTCGGCGACGACGGCAAAACCGCGCCCCTGTTCGCCCGCGCGCGCCGCCTCGATCGCGGCGTTAAGCCCGAGGAGGTTCGTCTGACCGGCGATGTTCGTGATGAAATCGATGACCTTAATGGTATCGGCATTGCGCTCCTGCAGGAACTTCGCCTGCTCCACCGACTCCTGCCCCGCGTTGGCAAGCTCCGTCGCGCTCTGAGCGACCTGCTCGATCGCCTGGTAGACGGTCTGCGTCGATGTCGCGATCTCCTCGATCGCGGACAAGAGGCGCTCGTGGTCAACCTTCGTCTCTTCTGACATGTTTCTACTTCCTCCCTGATCACCCGGGTGTCAATCATTCCCCACGGCATTGTTCGCTACGATTTTTATTCAACGAAAAGTTTAAAAAACCTTCCCGCGGGCAAAATTTTCTCCGCCTATTTTTCCGGCATCAAGACGATATGCACCGGCAGATTCGACGCGCCGGGCGGCGAGTACTCGAACGTTACCGGCTGATCGCTCGGATAGGCGCCGAGATCGGAGAGTTCCGTATACCGCGTCAAAAAGAGCGTGGCCTCCCCGTGCGCGATACGCTCCGGCTCCGCCACAGTCTGATCGCCGAAATACGGACGGTTCGCAGGCGTTTCGATGAGACGCGTCTGCCCGCCGCTCCGGACGCGCACGGCGCCCGCATAGACGCCGCCGAGGGGACTGAGGAAGTACTGCGTCCGCGCCCTGCCGCTCGTCGGTATGCTGATCCGGTAAAGGAGACCGTAATTGCCGTAATTGACGGCGGGCGTGCCGTCCGTCGCGTCGATCCCGGAGAGATAGGTATCGTACAGATTATCGCCGATGGAAAAATAGACCGCGCCGTCTCGTTCCGGATAGTAGACCCGCTGCGACGTAACGACGCGGTCCATCCCTCGGAACGTCCCGCGCAGCGCGACCTCGTCGCGCGGCAGCACCCGCGCCGTGCGCAGGAAGGCAAACGGATCCACATCCGCGCCGTACATGATCACGGAGACGCGCACGGGCGCGCTCGCGTTGAAGTCGTAGACGCCGTAGACGAGTTCTCCCGGCCGGAGAATCGTTTCATCCATCTCAGGCGTCAGCAGACGCGGGCGCTCCTTCGTCACATGAATGCGTTCGGTCATCTCATGCGTGTCAAAATAGCCGATCTGCGTCGCCTTGCCGACGCGCAGATAATCGACGCTCGGCTCGCTCGCGGCGCCGCGCGTCACGGAAACGACCGCCAGATCGGCCTCCGTCTCGAGAACGACCGCCACCTTTTTCGGCGAGGCCGTATCGTTCAGATGATAGTAGAGCACGCGCGCATCGCCCGTCACCGTATCGCGGTAGAGGATGCCCGTCTCCTTGACGTACTCCGGACTGTCCGAAAAGAGCAGCGTTCCGCCCGTATCGTAAGACTCCACCGTCCAGCGGCGCATCGTCCGCGGCGTCTGCTCCGGCAACGCTTTTGCCGCGCGGCTCCTGTCCCCGAGGATATCCGCCACGCGGCTGCGGATATTCGCCTCGGCCGCGCCGCGTTCCCGCGCAACCGTTGTGCCCTCCCTCGGGTGCGCCTCTGCCGTCTGTCCCATCGCGACAATGAGCGGCGCGAGGAGCAGCGCCGCCGTTTTCCCCAAAATTCCCTTTTTCATTCTCTCTTGGTTCCCTTTCCTCGTTTATGATCTGCGCAGCAAATAGAGCATTTCCCGCGCACGTTCCCGGATGCCGTCCGGCAGTTCCGTAACGCGCTCTTCGAGCCGTGCCGCCAGTTCCGCCTTAAACAGACGCAGACGGAACTCCGTGAGCCCGAAGCGCGGCGGCGGGATGTTCACGCGGCGGAGACGATACGGATCCGTCTCCGTCGTATTGAGCCCCGCCTCCCCCGTCACGGCCGTCAGATAGTTCTCCGCGGCGAGCATCTCGACGATCACATCGTCGTAGGACCCGTTCGGATAGGAGAAACTGTAGATCGTTTTCATGCCGTTCCACTCGAGCAGGAGCTTCGAGAGGCGGATCTCGTCCAGCTGCCGTTCGCGCGGGAGAGTCGTCAGCGGAATATGGTTCGCCGTATGGCTGCCGATCTCCATGCCGTGCGTCTCAAGCGCGCGCAGATTATCCCACGTCATATAGCCGGGCTTGCCGATGTCGTTCGTCACCATGTAGAACACGCCCTTCATGCCCCGCTCGTCGAGCATCGGCAGAATGACGCGGTAGTTGTCCTCATAGCCGTCGTCAAAGGAAAGGACGACGGGCTTTTCGGGCAGCACCTGCTTCCCCTTGCGCGCGCGCGCGTAGTCCTGCGGCGTAACGGTCGTATATCCCTCCCGACGGAGGTAGTCGAGCTGCTCCGCGAAGTCCGCGGGCGGCACGACATACGGTTCGGCGCCGGGGCGCGGATGCTCCGTCACCATGTGATACTCTAGGATGGGAAATCCTGCGGGCGGCGGCGCCGTAACGAGCCATGCAAAGAGCCCGAGCAATACCCACAGCGGCAGTGTCAGGAGCCGACCGATCGTTTTCCGCAAAACTTTATACCTCCTCCGCCGCCGCGCGGATCTTCCGCAGGCGATGGCTCATGCCCGATTTACTGATATGACAGAGCGCGGCGAGTTCCGCCATGCTGATCTCCGGATGGGCGCGGCGCATCTCTGCCGTCTCCCGCAGATCCTCCGGCAGCGCCTCCAGCCGCCCGGCCGCGGCAAGGCGCTCGATCGCCGCCAGCTGATCGGCGGCCGCGTCTACGGCGCGCCGGACATTCGCCATCTCGACGTTGACGAGCCGGTTGACCTGCGCGCGCACCTCTTTGACATTGCGCGCGACCTCGATCTCCTCCGCGGCCTCCTCCGCGCCGATGAGCGAGAGGAAGTCCATCACGGCGTCGCCCTCCTTGAGGTAGACGACGTAGAGATCGCGCCGGTCGGTCAGCCCCACGGGGAAGCCCATGCGGCGCAGGAGCATATGAAGTCCGCGCCCTAACGTTTCGCTGCGCGCCGTGAGTTCGAGGTGACAGCTCGCCTCGGGGCGGTTCACGCTCCCGCCGCCGAGGAAAGCGCCGCGCAGATAGGCGGCGCGGCAGCATTTTTTGCGCAGGAGCGCCATATCTGTCCCCGCGCGCAGTTCTCCCTCCTCGAGAAAGCCGAGCCGCGTGAGCAGCGGCGTCGCGGCGGTGCCGGCCGCGATGTTGACGATGTAGATGCGCCGCCGGAGCTGCGGTCTGCGCTCCATCGCAACCGACGTCTCGATCTCCGCATCCATATTGTGCAGGAGACGGATCACGCGGCGGGCGACCGCCGCCCCCGTCGTCTCGAACCGCAGGCCGCGGCCGTGTCCCGCGTCCGTCGCCGCAGACGCTCCCATGCGCAGGAGCGCGGCAAGCTCCGCCGTTTGGCAGCAGACCCGATCCGCATCCGTACGCGAGAGCGCGTTTTTCACATCCGAAGCAAACGACGGCATGTCAGTGCACCCGGAAGTCGTAGATCATGCGCATAACGTTCCGGCTGAGCTTATCCGGATCGTGGCGCACGGCGTCGGACTGATTGACGATATCTGCGCCGACGAAGCCGATGCCGAGCGCGTTGATCGCCTCTTCGTCCACCCTGACGGGGCAGATGCCCTCCGCCGCGTATTTTCGCCTGAGCGCGGGCGAGATCGGCGCGTTGTTCACCAGCATGAAGTCGATGGCGCCGCGCCCCGCGTGCTTTAATATCGCCTCCGCGTGCATGGACGCTGTATAGCCGTCCGTTTCGCCGGGCTGGGTCATGACGTTGCAGATGTATATTTTGAGCGCGCGGCTTTTCCGCAGCTCCGCCGCCACACCGTCGACGAGCAGGTTCGGCATGATGCTCGTATAGAGGCTCCCGGGCCCGAGGACAATCGCGTCCGCCGTGCGGATCGCCTCGAGCGCCGACTCCACGGGCGCGGCATCCGGAGGAAAGAGCCGCACGCTGCGGATCCGCCCCGGGGCCTCCGGGATATGGGATTCGCCCTCGACGACCGTCCCGTCCTCGAGGATCGCGTCGAGCCTGACGGATTCCTTCGACGCGGGGAGCACGCGCCCTTTCACCGCGAGAACCTTCGAGGACTCCCGGAGCGCCGTCTCCATATCGCCCGTAACCTCGGCCATCGCCGCGAGGAAAAGATTGCCGAAGCTGTGCCCCGCGAGATTGCTGTGTCCCTCGAAACGGTACTGGAAAAGCTTCTCCATCAACGGCTCGGTGTCCGCAAGCGCGACGAGGCAGTTGCGCAGGTCGCCGGGCGGGATAATGCCGAGTTCTTCGCGCAGGCGCCCGGACGAGCCGCCGTCGTCCGCGACCGTGACGATCGCCGTCACGTTGCTCGTCAGTTCCTTGATGCCGCGCAGCAGAACGGAGAGGCCGTGCCCGCCGCCGATGACCGCCACCGACGGACCGCGGCTGAGGCGTGTCTTTTCATAGACGAGGTCCACGAGACGCGCGGACGCCCCCTCGGGCATAAGCGCCGTGATGATCGCGCGGATGACGCGCCGCATCGCCACAAGCATGAGAATACTGCCGACGGCAATGAGCAGGGCACCCGCAATCGCCGTAAATATGTAATCATAGCTGCCCTGCCAAGTATAGACGAACCGAAAGATCGCCTCCTCGACGGCGTCGAGGTATTGGTAGTTGAACACGAGCGCTACGCCGAGACTGACGCAGATCGTGCCGAGCGCAAATGCGAACAGCCAGCGCTTGAACCCGATCCCGGGGTAGAGCCATTTCATGAGATGCATGGATTACCCCTCGCTCACGTGTTCCTGCACCTCGTTTTTCATGAGATCGCGGTGCTCAAGGCGTACGGCGTACCGGCTCTTGATGCGGTCGTAGAGATGCTTTGCGATGAAGACGCTGCGGTGCATGCCGCCCGTACAGCCGACGGCAATCACGAGCTGGCTCTTGCCCTCCTTCTCGTAGTTCGGCAGGAGGAAATCGACGAAATCGTCGAGATGACGCTCAAATTTCTGCGTCACATCCCACGACTCGATATAGGACGCGACCTGCGGCACCGTGCCGCTCTTGCTGCGCAGATTATCCACGTAGAACGGATTCGGCAGGAAACGCACGTCGAAGACGAGATCCGCGTCGAGCGGCACGCCGTATTTAAACCCGAACGAGAGCACGGTCACGTTCATGACCGCGTCGCTGCCCGGCGTATCGTAGTGCTCGCGGATGATCTCGCGCAGCTCCGTCTTGCGCAGCCGAGACGTGTCCACGATCTGTGTGGCGCGCTCGCGCACGGGGGCGAGCTGCGCCCGCTCGCGCGTCACGCCCTCGGAGATGCGCGCGGCGGGGGCGAGCGGATGCGGACGGCGCGTCTCCTTGTAGCGGCGGATGATCACGTCGTCCGACGCCTCGATGAAGAGCAGTTCGTAGGAGATATCCCCCGCGTCGAGCTCGTCGAGGATCTGCACGAACGCGTCGAAGAACTCGCGGCTGCGCGTATCCACCACGATGGCGGCGCGGCTGATCTGTCCGTGCGTCTCGCGGCAGAGATCGATGAATTTCGGAATAAAGACCGGCGGCAGATTGTCCACGCAAAAATAACCAAGATCCTCCATGTACCGCGCCGCCAGCGTTTTTCCGCCGCCCGACATGCCCGTGATGATCACGGGGCGGAATTTTTCGGCCGCTTTTGCATTCTTCTCGCTCATCATATCACCTCGCATATGCACCGAAATGCCTTCCTCATGTCGTTCGCGCGCGTCTTGCCGAAAGGGCGCGCATGATACCATAATTTGTCTGCAAAGAGCCCGCCGTCATATATCTCTCTTTGGCAGCGGCACGGGCGCCTCCGCCCCCATACCGAGCGCATACGCGTAGATCGCGGCGGCAAGCCCGTTCTCCTCACAGGTAAGCGTCTCATAGTCCGCCGCTTCCTTCACCTCGGGAAACGCGTTGCCCATCGCGACGCTTTTTCCCGCGCTCCGGAGCATGGGCAGATCATTGTACGCATCGCCGATCGCCATCGTCTCCTCCATCGGGATCCCCAGCCGATCGGCGAGCGTGCGCAGCCCCGACGCCTTAGAAACCCCCTTCGGCACGATCTCGACGAGCGTATCCGCCGACCGCGTCACATCGACGGACATCCCGAATGCGGCGTTCAGTTCCTCCGCGCGGGCGAGCGTCTCCGCGCGCCCCGCGGTCACCAAGAGCAGCTTGCAGTTGCCCGCCGCATGCACCAGCATGCCGTCCCGCCCCACCGCGATCCCCGGCACGCCCTGCGAGTTCTCATAGTACCGGGACTCCGCGCATGCCGCCGCATAACGCAGCCGGCCGCCGCTGTACTCTTGAATATACCAGTCCCGTGCGTGACAGAACGCGATGATATCCCGCGCAAGCTGCGTATCCAGCGGATGCTCCTCATAGACGCGCCCGCTCGGGCTCTTGATCAGCCCCCCGTTGTACGCGATGATCGGCACATCGAGGCCGAGTTCCCGCGCCACAGGCAGCGCCGCTTCGTACATGCGGCCCGTCGCGATCGTCACGACGACGCCCGCCTCCGCCGCACGGCGCACCGCTTCGACGTTTTCGCGCGACACCGCGCTCTTATTCGGCAGCATCGTTCCGTCAAGATCCGATACGAACAGCTTGACCGCCATATTTTTCTCCTCTCCGCAGTCCCTCTCCGTACGCTCCGCCGCACGCTCCCTGCTGACAAAGCGATCGCCCCTGTGTTATAATACCCCGAAACGACCGTTTAAAGGAGGCCGCCGATGCAGAATCTATTCCGTCAGCTCGTTATACTCGTAGCGCTGCTCGCGATCCTCGTCGGCATCTTCGGTCTCTCCTACACCTACCGCGTCGATCACCGCACGGCGCGCAGTCTCTCCGCCTACGCGCGTATCGACTTCCAAACGTCCTATACCGAAGAGGGGCGGCTCGAGGGGGCGACGCTCGCCCTGCGGGACTATCGCTACGATACGGCGAAACTGCTGCCCGACGTGATCCTCTACACCGACGGCAGCGCGTGGGAGATGAAAGCCGCCACAAAGCATACCCCGCGTCCCGTCCCGGATGCGGACAGCCGCTATAAAAACGAAAACAAACTCTTCGTCGAGCTGCCCCGCGCATCGCTCCCCGCCGTCCGCAAAGCCGCGGGCGTACGCCTGCGCTTTTACTACGACAACGGGCAGACCGTCGATCTGCCGCTCAGCGAACCGGATCTCGCCTACTGGCAGAGAGAACTCGGCAAGGGCGTTTAGTCCGATCGAATATTTTTATATTGTACTGTGATTGAAAACTTTCGTCAAGGCAAGGCAATGATTATGCAGAAAAGAGACCTCCTCCTCATCGCCGTTCTCCTCCTCGTCTGCGGCATCGCCGCCGCATTCCTCTACCCGCGGGGGGACGCCGGGCCGCGCCGCGCCGTCATCACGCAGGACGGCAAAGTGCTCTACGATATCCCTCTGACGGGGCATAAGGGAATCGACGAGATCCGCATTGAGGACGAACGCGGCGAAAACACCATCCGTATCGAGGACGAGACCGTCGCCGTCGTCGATGCGGACTGCCCCGACCTCGTCTGCGTAAAGACGGGCAAAGCTGCGAAAAAAGGGGACGTCATCGCCTGCCTCCCCCACAAACTCCTCATCGAAGTAAAATGACATGAACGAACTTCGTACGCCCGTCCGCATCGCGCTCCTCACATCGTTCTCCCTCCTGCTCTTCATTCTCGAAGGCCTGCTCCCGCTGCCGCTGCCCGTCCCGGGCGCAAAACTCGGGCTTGCGGCCGTCGTCACCCTCGTCGCGCTCTATACGCTTCCGCATACGCGCGACGCGCTCGCCGTCCTGATCCTGCGCATCCTGCTCGCCTCGTTCTTCGGCGGCGGCATAGCGCCGATGCTCTACAGCCTCGCGGGCGGTCTCGGCAGCTTTGCGGTCATGGCGCTGCTCAAGAAGCATACGCGGCGGCTCTCCATCGTCGGCATCAGCGCTGTGGGCGGACTCATGCATAACGTCTGCCAGCTTGCCGTCGCCGCCGTCGTCATGCGGACGGACGCCCTGTTCGTTTATGCGCCCGTCCTCGGCATTGTCGGCACCCTAACGGGCATCGGGATCGGACTCCTCGCGCGCGAAATCCTTCAAAATTTTTCAACCGGATGAACGTTCTCATTCCTACCGTATTGTGCTATACTTTATATCAACATATTTTTCTCTTACGCTCTGATAAGGAGGACGATCCAAATGGAGTACCGCATCGAACACGATTCCCTCGGAGAAGTCAAAGTCCCTGCCGACAAATACTGGGCGGCGCAGACTGAGCGAAGTTTTGAAAATTTCCCCATCGGCATTGAAAAGATGCCCGCCGAAATCATTCATGCGTTCGGCATTTTGAAAAAATCCGCCGCCATCGCGAACAACAAACTCGGCAAACTCGACGATAAGCGCCTCGGCGCTATCAAAGCGGCCTGCGACGAAATCATCGCGGGAAAACTCGCAGAGCACTTCCCCCTCGCCGTATGGCAGACGGGAAGCGGCACGCAGTCGAACATGAACGTCAACGAGGTCATCGCGAACCGCGGCAACGAGATCGCAGGTGAGAAGATTATCCATCCGAACGACCATGCCAATATGTCGCAGAGCTCGAACGACACATTCCCGACCGCCATGCACATCGCGGCGGTCATCGCCATCGAGGACCATCTCTTCCCGAGCATCGACCTCCTCGCCGGTACCTTCCGCCGCCTCATGAAGGAGAACGAGGGCATCGTCAAGACGGGACGCACCCATCTGCAGGACGCCGTTCCCATTTCCTTCCCGCAGGAGATCAGCGGCTGGCTCGCCATGCTCGAAGAGTCAAAGAAACAGCTGAGCGCCGCCCTTCCCTTCCTCCACGAGCTTGCGCTCGGCGGCACCGCCGTCGGCACAGGGCTCAACGCGCCGAAGGGATTTGATGTTGCCGTCGCGCAGGCGGCGAGCGAGCTGACGGGAAAGAAATTCGTCACCGCCCCGAACAAATATCACGCGCTCACAAGCAAGGACGCCGTCGTCTTCGCCCACGGCGCGCTCAAGGGACTCGCCGCGAACATGATGAAGATCGCGAACGACGTCCGCTGGCTCGCGTCGGGTCCGCGCTGCGGACTCGGCGAGATTACAATCCCCGCGAACGAACCGGGCAGCTCCATCATGCCGGGCAAGGTCAACCCGACGCAGTGCGAATCCGTAACGATGGTCGCGGTGCAGGTTATGGGCAACGACGCCGCCGTCGGCTTCGCGGCATCGCAGGGCAATTTCGAGCTGAATGTGTTCATGCCCGTTATCATTTACAACTTCCTCCAGTCGACGCGCCTCCTCACCGACTCGCTGAAGTCGTTCAACGACCGCTGCGTCGTCGGCATCAAGGCGAACCGAGAGAAAATGCACGAGAACCTCCATCGCTCGCTCATGCTCGTCACCGCGCTCAACCCGTACATCGGCTACGAGAACGCCGCCAAGACCGCGCACAAAGCGTTCGACGAGAACATCAGCCTCAAAGAGGCCTGCGTCGCCCTCGGCTTCCTCACCGCCGAAAAATTCGACGAAGTATTCCATCCCGAAGAGATGGTATAAAAGAGATAAAGCGACGAAAGGGCGTCGGTACGAAATTCGTATCGACGCCCTTTTGCGTGCGTATCTTATTGTGCCGCGCCAAGTTCTACAGGCAGCACTAAGCGACGCGCAAGTTTGGATGCAGAGCAAGGAATGAGGAGGACACGAGGGCAGGCGTAGTCAAAAGCCTACGTCAACCGAAGTGTCCGACCGAATGACACAGCGATGCGCCAAAATCGCGCGTCACGTCTCACATCGCTAAAAAATCTTCGTCTAACACCCACACCGTCTTACGGTCATAGTCGATGGCGCCCTCCTCGCGCAGATGGCTCATCTCGCGGCTAAGCGCGCTCCGCTCCACGCCGAGATAGCGTGCGAGCTGCGTCTGATTCATGTCGCGCCGCACCGCGCCGTCCGCATCGCGGGAGGCTTCTTGGAGATAGACGCTGAGTTTCGCGCGGATACTCTTTTGCCCCATGATGCGGATCTTGTGCTGGTAGAAAATCCCCTTTGCCGAGATACGCCGCAGCATATTGAGCGTAAAACGCCAAAGATGCGGATCCTCGCACGCCGCTTTCCGATAGAGCTGACGGAACTGCATCCGCAGGATGACCGCGTCCCGGATCGCCTTCACGAACATACGGCTCTCGACAAGATCGGCGCCCTCCATCGTCTCGCCGAAACTCCTCCCTGCCTCGAATATATTCATATCGATCTGATCGGCATTTTCATTGAGGAACGATACCTCGATCGCCCCCGCCAGAATGATGCCCGTCACGATCGGCGCGCGCCCCATCCGCATGATGTTCTGTCCCGCCGCATAGCGTTTGATCTCCCCGCCCAGTTGGTTCAACAGCGCCGGCAGCGCCTCTGCGGGAATCCCCTCAAACAAATCGTGCCGGAGTAAAAGTTCCGTATACGGTGCCAATATATCACGCGTCAGCATAGACCGCTCCTTTCCAAAACCGTAGGAATGCACGATGCATCCACAAAAGAGAATTATTATCTCCCATTATACGATTTACAGGAATGAATAGCAATACACGGAAATGGGAAAACGCCCTCTCCCGTTGATATATCTAGCTTTCCACTGATTATCCGCCAACAAAATAAATACACATAAATACACCTAAACGGGGATTTTTAAGGCATTTTGTAGACAAATTGTAGACAAAAAAAGAGGCGGCATAACGCTGCCCCTCAATCACCACTCTGCGACCGTATAGATCACAGAGCATCCCTTAACGTCACCGCCCTGTCCGTGGACAAGACCCTCCCAGCGTCCGACCTGCAGGCCTGCCGTCCAATATGTACGGCTGTCGATCTGTGTCACGCCCGCCTTGATCTTGCGCCGCTTGTCGAGGTTGATTTTATACACCCCAACTTGATAGTCTTTATTCTCCAGCTGCGGCGCTACCACCGTCCTATCACTTTTGGCCAACGCCTCAGCCGGCAGTGTCTTATCGTTACGGTTGATCCGCTCCCGTATGTCCGCCGCTACACGCTCGACGGTCGGAGCCGTCACTGTGACATGAGTGACAGGCTGCGTCTTACCCTGCTGTGCGCGCTCGATGACTCGGGCAAGCTGCTCTGCCTGTCCCTCTGAGATGCGCAGCCTCTCTCGGAGCGCCTCGGCGTCCCGTGCCTGCTCCTCGGTCATCTCCTGCGCCTGCCGTATAGCCTCCTACGTCCCTGCGTAATAGTGATACGCCAGCACGCCGACAGCGACGAGGACAAGGGCGCACAGCACGGCGATAATGGTCTGCCTGCGCGTGATGTTTTGAATCATGGTTTATCCCTCCAAACAAAAAAGACACGTTGCATGCGTGTCTTGTGGCTGATATAATATTCTTTAGGTGCTACCACAGCGGTAGGCGGTCGAATCTTGCCCCTAGAAAGGGGCGATGCTTATGGAGATATACGATTTTTTATCGTTGGTTTTCCTCGTTACGATTTGCATTGTAGCGTTACGAGCATAAGAATCCCCGCCTCTAGTCTCCAGCTCTAGGCGGGGTTCTTCCCGATTAGGTGTTTGGGGCTGACCGTCTGCCGGTAGCGCCTTTTCTATGCTTATTATAGGCGTTTCTGAGTAATTCGTCAAGCAATGCGTACGCTTACTTTTGTTGTTTATAGTCAAAATCTAGTTTTATCTGATTCGGAGCTTCCTTCACCTCTAAAACCTTCACAGCCGTGTAGGTTGTAGATAGTGCCCCATTTTTGATATTTTGTTCAATACGGAATTTAACCCGCAACATTGCACCTTTTGTGAAGGCTAGTTCACTGCGATCTACTTTTGCATTAAAGGTTTCATCCTCTATGGAAGCCCAAAAAGAATGTTCACCGTCAGTCAGCTTCCATTTCCCCTCATCGAAATTTGGAGAAATAATCCTAACGAGAAGCACTTGCTCTATTGGTTCGTTGCATTCTTCATCGGGGATAGGAGCAGCTTCGGGAGCTTTGAAATTGACAAGCTCTGCTTTTTCAATACGTTCAATAGGCTTTTCATTATCCTTATCGTTCGCGTCTCGAATCTCGAAAGAATCAATCCCTTCCTGCGACACCGGAGCAACGATTTTTTCAATACTTTTCCTACAATCAACATTCAAGTAAACATTGAGCAATTTTTGTTTAATGATAAGAGATTCTTCATCAGATAGATGAACCGTCGCCTGTTCATCGCTCTCGCTCGTTATTCCAGTAATCTTTCGCCCGCGAATCCTCTTGATAAGGGAAAAAACACCCGCGTCGCCGTACCTCCCCAGCCTAATACCTCCATAAGGTCTTTTAAGCCGGATTCCTCAGCGCCGCTCATAAACAACTTTGCTTGCTCTAGGATATTGATGTCCAAAAGAAAGGTAATGTCAAAAGAACCACGCCGGATACTATCTGCATTCAGCATAACTTTTATGTTATGTTCACTGCCGATCACATCGCTAATCTGTCGGATTAGGTCTGAGAACGCAATCAGCGCAGGAGCGAGATCTCGGACGTCCATTGCACCGTTTTCGATTGCCGCTCCGCCGTATGCGATGCGTGCCTTTCGCGTAATGTTCATTGACGCTCACTCCTTCTTTTTTGTCATCAATATACTATTTCAAGTGGAAACCGTCAAGAGAAATGCGATAAACGAAAACCTGTCTCTCTGAAACAGAAATCGGATTTCAGTTATTCGCATACCAATTTCCTTTCCCTCTGATCTCCGGCAACATCGCATAGAGATTCGCTCCGGGGCACGCAGTCGGCATGAGGTCACGATGCCCGACAACGTGATCTCCATCAATCGGCAGTCCGTAGTCCACACAGAGGTTCGCTATGAGCATAGACAGCGCCTCGATTTGCGCACCCGTCGGTTCAGCAAGTTCAAAATTGCCGCAAACGTGGATACCGATTGTGTGATTGTTGTGCTCGTATGCGTGTGCGCCGACCGTCCAATGCGGGCGCCCCGCCTCTATGCTGGCATCCTTGCGGACGACGTAGTGATAGCCGATCCCCGACCAGCCCTTTGCCCTGTGACTGGCGTGAATCTCTGCGGCGGACAGATCGTCATCGTACGGATTGCCCGTATGATGGATCACAATCTGATCCGTCGTGGGGCGCTTGCTTAACGCGCCGAAATCTAGGCCTGTATCTTTGATGTTTACTCGCTGCATAATTTTCCCCTCCTTTCATCAACTTCATAATACAAGAAGTTCTAACTTATATCAACGCTTTTCTTCCCAATTCACGAAAAAATATCTTGAATGTGAATATTTTTTCGTGTATAATGAAACCATTAGGAGGTGATAAGATGGATGTGAAGTCATATACCGCCTCAAAAATAAGGGAATATCGGAAGTTGCGCGGACTGACTCAAAAAGAACTGGGAGAAAAAATCGGCGTAAAACATAACACTATCTCCGGCTATGAGAGTGGTACAAACGAGCCGGAGCAAGATCTTTTATTCAAGATAGCATCTGCCCTAGAGGTTAGCATCAATGACCTTTTTCCAGACACTACAAATAACACCTCATCTTACTATTACGACGACGAAGTCGCCGCCATAGCAAATGAAATAAAGGACAATCCGGGTATCAGAGTTTTATTCGATGCCTCTCGCGGGCTAAAAAAAGAGAGCATCGAAGAAGTCCGTCGTTTCATAGAATTTCAAAAAGCAAAGGAGAGAGGAGACTATGAGGGATAACGTACGGGAGGTAATACAGGACCTTCCAATCGGTATTAAGGGATTTGTTGTCGAGGACGGCGCAGAAGATTTTTATACCATCGTTCTAAATGCTCGCTATTCAAGGGAAGCGAACATCGAGACATATAGACACGAGTTGAAGCATATTGAAGATGGAGACTTACGCAGCGGAGAATCCGCCGATGATATAGAGGTGAGAGCACATGGAAGGCAGTACTAGGACGGAAATTATAATACAACTTATTTCAACTTTGATTGTTGGAGGAGTTGTTCTGCTTTATAAATACCTCCCCAGATTGGCACATAGAACAGATAAAGAAACTGTGATGATAAAATGTAAATCTTTTTTAGAAGGATACGATGATTTTAATGTTCGTTGCGTGAAGAACATTTTAATCTCTCATATAGATAAGCAGCATTCAAACGAAGAAATTCACCGTGCCATAACGATAGAAAATCTATCTCATAAAAACTCAGCCCTATTTTTAATCGGCAACACGTCTTTTGATTTACTCATTTCGGGACGGTTTCACATATACAGAGGACGTTTATCCCCAGAAGGCAATGGCTTATATAGATTATTCAACGATGCCTACAAAGAACTAGTAAAAGAAAATCTTTTATCAAAAGACGACTATGATGAAACCTTATCCGAGCTAAATACCGAAATAAAAGAAATTGGATAAACAATTAGAGGATATATTTCCTATCCGAGGAGGAATTGACATGGATGTATTATCAAAACTCAAGAATGGCTTTCTTTATTTCTTCCGTTTCTCTGGAAGAATGGGAAGAAAAGAGTTTATAAGAAATATATTATTCCTACTTCTCTTTACTTTTTTATTTTCTATTGTCGCATTGCCTATTGGAGAACTTGTTTCGCCTGACAAGCCCGATGTTGTTAATTTTCTCTTTATATTCTTATTTGCAGTTTGCTATATTGGAATTATTCTCGCGGGCTTATCATCATTTTCTTTTTGTATCCGCAGAGCAAGAGATATTTCAAAGCATTGCATTATCGCCATTCCGATAATATTTCTTTTATTATTTTACCTCCAGTTTCAACAGCAACACGCCTTTCATCAAACTGTAAACATAGCATCAAATACTATGGGTAAAAATGTTTCAAAAGATGCTGAACGTGCCGCGCAAAAAGACGCACGCCCCTATGTAGAAGCTTATGAGGGATATAAACAAAAGAAACAGATTCTGATGCTATTATTCCCCGTCATACTTGCAGCCCTCCCAACCGATTCATTACGGAGGAAAGCAAAATGAACACAAACAAAATATGCATCGCCGTTGCTGCGCTGTCCCTGCTCTCAACAGCCGCTCTCGGTGTCATCACCTATCAGCAGCAAAACTATATCCAATCTATAAAAGCGCAGCTGCCGAAAAAAGAATCGGCAAAAAAAGCAACATACACACTGCAGGATGCAAAATCCGATATTGACGCCTTGCAATCCAAGATGTCTTATCTTGAATCTAGCGTCGATGACCTAGAGGCTCACCTCAATTCACTTGATGATGACGTGTCTAATATCCCCATCAGAGTGGCAGGACTAGAAGATGATATAGATGCGACACGGGCAAGTCTTAACAGCCTCATCTATCAGTTGAACTTGAACTCACGTTCAAATTACTACTATTGATATAAAATTTTACATCTCCCCTGACCGAGATATAAAAATCCGCGATTTTTACTATCTCAAAGTATACTTTACATTTTCGGCAGTAATATCTTAAAGTATACTTTGTATCTTTGATATCACACCACGTAACCCCTTGATATACAAGGCTTTGTGGACACAAAAGGACTACAAAAGGACTACGAAAGGACTAGCATCATGCGTTTAGTCCTTTCCAAAATAAAAGCCGCCAACTCTGCTGTAACAGAGAGGACTGCGAAGCAATATCTTTTTAAAAGGGAGTGTATTTTCATCATGACGACTTATTTTCCTATTTTGAAATGGAAACGAGGAGAACAAATCGCATTACAAAATATAGGGGGTACTGCACCTCAATTAATGCCAGTAATCCAAATAGTAGATGATAGCACACCAACAGATTTTTGCGATTCCATCAGAACATATTACAATCACCCTATCTACCTTGATACATCAAATCACCCTGATGAAGATGATCATCTTTCTGTATTAAATTCGTATATCCAATATGCACAAGCTAACGGCTTTGCTATATATCCCATTGTGAATTATCCTGATATTGCCTACATTCCCTCAAACATAAATAGATGCGCTGTTTATCTCCCCATCCCACTTGATTTTAATGGACCACAAATCCACCAAATACTCAGTGATATATCTCAATATACATCCAATCTTCAGTTAGATATATTTTTAAATGCTGGCAACATCCTTGACCAACAAACGGCCAACATATGTTATTCCCAGTATATATCAATACTACAAGGACTCATTCCACTCAAAGCACAATGTATCATTTGTTCAACGTCCTTTCCTGATGACATATCCTCTATCGGAAATGGTTGTTTTGCTGAATATCTTAGATATGACTATCAGATTTTTTCTCAACTAAAACAAGAACCCATATTATCCCCGATTAGAAGTAACATACACTACTCAGATTATGGTGTAACCAAATTCACTGAAAGCGAAATCAATTTTCGCTTTTTACGTAATGGCGTTCTTCCAAAAATTAGATATACGGCTAGTGATCGCTATATCGTTTGGAAAGGCTCCCGAAATCCACAGATTAACTATCATCAACTATCAAGACAAGTGATTAACTCTATGTATTACTATGGTGCTCACTTCTCTTTTGGAGATCAAAACATTGATCGAATAGCACAAGGAAATGCAGGTGTCGGTAACAATACTAATTGGGTAACATACGCTTGCAATCACCATCTTGCTGTTGTATTGCAACAGATTTCCACGGTTCCCTAACTTTTAGTTGTTCTCTAACAATTAGGGGGATCTGATCATGCGATATATGGGCTGTCAGCAATTCCCCTAGTTGTTTTCTGGTTTTACTTTTATATCCTTTACGGATATCTGTATACATCATCAAGGCGTTGATCATCTCATCTCTCCACAATAGTAAGATTAGGCTATCAACATCAATATTTTTATTTATCTGCCCTTTCCGTATGGTTGTAATAACAATTTTTGAGTTCTTCTCCTTTACGCTTTTTACCGTCCACCATGAAGGAATTAACTCGTATATTTTATCAAGATGATTTTCAAAAACAACAAGTGTCATCGTATCAAATATTTTATTGTAATCTTCTACTTGTCTAGGAAGCCGTTCTAAATTATCTTGCTTACTTTTTATCTCATAACCATGCATCTTTCCATTTATAACGGCTATATCAATACGTGAACGACCTGCACAAATATCCATTTCATCAACAACAATGGTAGGGGTTTTTATGAAATCTTTACGTTGATAGAAACCTCTGTATAAGATTTTCCTAATATCACTATCGTAGATTTTCATGTATTATTCCCTTCATTCGTTAACCATTCTACAAGTTAATTGTACCATATACGTCAACTAAAAACCGCCCGCGATGTTGGCGCATCACGAGCGGAATAGCAGAATCAGCGTTTCAACTGATTCACTAGTTTTTGTTTTTCAACAATCTCTTTTACATTGGCACGTTTCCCATAGATGAACGTACCGACCAAAGCAGAAATCCCCATAAGCATTGTCCCGAGGCCTTCAAGAGAATGCCCCGTTACAACAATCCATGCACCAAAGCCTATTGATGCAAGCCCTAACAAAAATCCGCAGATAATCCCTGCAAGACTATTTATGGACTGAGATTTAACAACACGCCTTTCTATATCTTGACGATGCCCCGCTTGGTTCTCTGCCATCGTAATGATACGATCAGCAGCTCCCGGGCATATCTCCTCATAGTCTGCCAAATGAACAGGCGGCGGCAAGGGGCCTTCAAAGTGTCCCGCATATGTTACACCTTGATTCTGCTTTACAACAGTATCGTTTCTTTGCTTTTTATTACTGCCCATATTCCACGCTCATTGCGTTGCGCAGATCATTCCCCACAACACGCCAATCATGCGCTAAAGCATTACGATCAGCTTCTTCTGGCGTGGAGGATTCATTGTAGGTATTCAGCGTTGAGCCCATATCAAAAACGGATGCCATACCTTTCAAGAATCCGATCTCGGAAAACAGCAGGCTAACATATCCCTTTTCCATAAAGCAACACCTCCTAAATTGATTATAGCACAATTTGTCAACGCCAAAAAATTCTCTATTTACTTCTATTACGTTCTATTATATTCATTAGCTTAAAAACCGTCCCCCATGCTACCAAGACAGAGGACGGCTCGAGCAAGCATCCCGAAGGGTATACTCACCGCAACAGGAACAGTATATCACACTTCCGGTTTGTTCGCTATCCCCTACAAACCCAGAGGTGTTTTATTATGGCAAAAATCAGAGTCCGCAAACGCGGCAAGACGTATTCCTATTCATTCGACATATCCAAAAAGCCCCGCAAGATGAAGGAGAAAGGCGGCTTTGCCACCGAGCAGGAAGCCTTCGATGCGGGGACGACGGCATATGCGGCATGGAAAACGGGCAACGTCGGCATCACGAGCGCAAAAGTCACGCTCGACGAGTTCATTGTGTCGTGGCTTGAGAACGTCGTCAAAGGGAGCACAAAACAGCGAACGCACCATATCTATGAATACCAATACAGGCTATACATATCCCCATACATTGGGACGATGTCATTGCAGGATATACGTCCCCGAGACATTGATCGCACAGTTCACGAACTAGTGGAAAAAGGATTATCACACGGAACAATATCCTCTGCTCTACGCGTTGCGCATATCGCGTTCAAGTATGCCGTCTATCCATCTGAACTCATACAGATGAATCCGACAGAATATATAACAATCCCAAAAACAACAAAGAAAAAAGTGGTTAAACATACGATTATCAGCAAGCAGCAATTCAACGATCTTTTAGCGATATTCCCGTTCCCTCATCGGTATAGGATTCCATTGATGATAGCCTACTATACGGGCATGAGGCTCGGAGAGGTGCTCGGCCTCACATGGGACGACATATCGATAGAGGGAAAGACCATCTCGGTATCCCGCCAGCTTTGCCCCGCCACAAGCGCCGTGCCCGCATATTTTGATACGCCGAAAACAACGACAAGCAGCCGTACTATTTGCATCGGTAGTACCCTTCTATCCGCCCTAAAACAATGGAAGAACATTCAGAACGGATTCCGCCTCAAACTCGGCATAGTATATCAAATCGCCTATGAAATGCCGGACAGTAGAATATTGCATTTGCTCCCCCGCAAGGATGCCGCCCCGCATGACGCAAAAGAGCGCCCTCTTGTATGTACCGATCACTTCGGCATTCCTGTGAGTCGTGCATCCATTATAGAACGCTTGCGGCATTTGGGATTAAATTCTCATAGTTTCCGCCACACACACGCCACTCGCTTAATTGAAAGCGGGGCAAAAGCCGTTGATGTCGCCGCTCGTCTCGGTCATACAGATGCAACAATTACGCAGAATCTATACACGCACGATACGGAAGCGATGCAAAGAGAAACCGCAGCCCTCACTGATACGGTTTTGTAGACAACCATGTTTGTAGACAAATTGTAGACAAATGCTTAATAAAAGCCCCTCTTCCTATTGAAAAACAATGGATTGAGAGGCTATTATTTATACTCCCCCATTATAGATGGAAGGCCGTCCTTTGTAAAGCCGACAGTATCAGCATCGGACGCAAAGCCCTTGACTTTACAAAATGCTCCTTACAATTGGGAAGGATTACAATAAAAACCGCCTCATAACGAACGAAGAATCATAGTTCAAGAAAACGCGCCCCGCGGTCGTAGCATTCGACCGCGGGGCGCGTTTTATTTACTTGAGACGTCGGCGGGCAAATCCTTACCCGAACACCTCGTTCATCAGCTCAAATACGGCATCATCCGTCGCATAGATGTCCGGCGTGCGGACGTTCTTTCCGTCCCGGATCGAGTTGAGTGCGGGATTGCGGTATGCGACCGCAGCCTCCGAAGCGCGCCCGAAGTTACCATGCTGGTCGAGCGACGCGTTCTCATAGGCGTACTCATCGGGGAGCATCTTATTCTGCGCGAGGACATTGTAGTAATTCGCATCCGGGATATACGGCCCGACATGGAGCGCCGTCGCGTTCGCGGGATCCTGCACAAAGCGATAGTTCCAATAGACGACCTCTCCCACCGCGGGGGCATAGGAGCCGTTAACGGCATAATCTCCCATGCGCAGGCGCGCATCCGGCGCATCGTAACTGAACGTCCCCCGGAGATGTTCGCCGTTCACGCCCGTTGCGTAGCCCGGCGCAGGATATGTGCCGTCGGGCGTTCCCGTATAGCTGCCGCGCGGCGGCAGTCCCTCGTTGATCCAAACGGTCTTCGGATCGGCCTTCATCCGAATCTCTACGGGATTGATCCTCCCTGTCGCAGTCGTCACATCATAGGTCAGCGTCGTTCTCGCCGGATTCCGCGTGCCGATGCTGTTCCCATGTTCGTCAACGAGCTCGTAATTCGACAAAGGACTGCCCGAAAGACTAAATCGATAGTCTACATCCTTGTTCGCGACATCATTGCGATCCTGCCACATCGCGTTCGGATCGGCGTTCCCGTTCGGCGTCCATGCGACATCCTTGTCGGCATAGGCGGCCGCCGAACTGTGCGCGATGTGCGGCCGATCGGCTTTGACAATGCCCTCCTCATCGTCGTAACGAGTCTCTTCATTCTCGTTATAGTGTCGGAAGTGCCGGATCGCAAGGGATTCCCGGGTAATGACGTTCCCGTCCGCATCTTTCGCGATACCGACGATTTCTTTGTTCCCGTCATAAGTCTTGGTCGGATTGATCGACTTCATGTCGGCAATCAGCTTGCGCGGCGTAATGTATCCCTTATTTACTGTCGGCGTAAAGGTATTTCCTCCGGCGATCACAAAATTCCCGCCCGTATAGGTCAGCGCATAGGTGACATTGTGCGACGCACCGCCGTTGACATTTGCGTTGTCATAGTGCGTGCCCGATGCGTCGACGGACAGATCGTCTTTGTTCAGTTCAATCGTTTCCGAGCCGCTCCGATACGTGGCGCCGTTCAGATAGTTCTTGACCGAATCGCCGTCCGATTTGCCATGATACTTGACCGAGGTGTCTCCGTCATACTCCTTCGTTGCATTCTTGAAGTCAAAGGTGATATCGCTCTGATTGATCCTGCGCGGATTGATACGCCCCTTTCCCTGTGTCGCGGTATAGCTTACGCCGTCGTTTTCGAGTCGATAGTTCTTCGCATCCGACGCCGTGTTGCGCGCGGCATAATCGTTCAGTGCATCGTTAAAGCCTGTGTAGGAAACCGCCTTATCGACGACATTACCGTTGGCATCGCGGCTCACGTTTGAGTCGGCATATGCCCCTCGAATTTTATTCATCGCCGTTTGATCAAGGCGCAACGTATCTCCGTTCACAACGCCATGGAACGTCATATCGCCCGCTGCAAGATCCTTGACGGCGGCTGTGCCGTCATAGTCCTTGACCTTGCGCGCAACATCCGCCGTCAGCGTCTTTTTGTAGATATCTGCTTTTCCTGTCGCGATCCCCGCACCGACGGTATAATTTTGGCTTGCTATCGGATCCCCCGAGAGCGTCAACGTATAATCGACATTAATCGCGCCTGCGCCGTTCTCCCTTCGGGCTTCGGCTTGTTCCTTCGTGTCTACCGTCGCATCCTTGCTTGCATACCGGCCCTCCACTTTGAGATGTACCTTGCCCTTATCCTTTGAAACGATAAGATCCTCGTCATCGAGTACCATCTTATCGATGAGCGCCTGATTCTCCCTGCTCAGCTCCCTTGTCCCGTCATATTCCTTATAGATATTCTGCGGAACATGCGCCGTGAGATTGCGCGGCGTGATGGTGCCCGTTGTATGCCCATACACAACACTGCCGCCCTCGATATCGAAATTCCGCGTGCTCAGCGTGAACTCATAGTCCACCATATTATTTGAATAGGCAACATTTTCGTCCCTGTACGCCGCCTTGTTCAGCGTAATATCATCGGGATTGACAGGAGTATCAACCCCGTTGAGTTTGAAAGTACTCGACCGGAAGTAATTGCTCGCATCGCCCTTCTTGTGCGTAATGGGATCCGTCCAAACGACTTTTTTCGTGCCGTCATATTCCTTCGTCGCAGGATCAATGTGGAACGTAAAATCGCTCTGCTTGACCCGCACGCGGTCGATCCGCCCCGTGCCAAAACCGGGATCCGTGAACTCATAGTTCCCAGCATCGCCCGCGAGCACCGTATTCATCGCGCTTCTCACGCCTTGATAGCGGACGGTCTTCGTCCCCGCATTCGGGTCGGCGGTGAACGCATCGCCCGTGCCCATGCCGTACTCGCTCGTGATGCCCGTCAGCCCCGTGAGTTTGTTATTGCCGTCCGCAAAGCCCGGCCGGTCGTGATTTAGAACCGCTGCATCGGCAGCGGAAACAGACGCCGTAACGTCGTTGTTCGTCGCTGTGGTATCGTAGTTTTTCCGTACATCGGCGAAGGTGAGATCGACCCTGCGCTTTGTAATCGTATTGTTGTTCGTTATCACGGTTCCGGTAATCGCATTGTTGGAGTCGTCGACAAGGCGATAGTTCCCCGCATTGTCCGCATCAATCCCGATATTGTAGTTCACGATCTTGCTCGTGCCTGCATTCTTGTCCGCGTACTCTGCCGTCGTGATGTTGGTCGCGCCGTCGCCTGCGACAAGCCCCGTGAGCGTCACGAGATCGTTGCCGGACAGCGCGTTCCCCGCGGCGTTCTTGACTGCCGTCGTCGCGTCGTAAGTCTTCGTCAGCGGCCCTTTAATGGTCGCGACGACATCCTTCGGCGTAATGGCGCCGTCGCCTTTGAGGGAGAGCGTCTGCGCGTTCGGCGCGAGCGCAAAGTTGCCGCTCTCATTTGAGAAGGTGAAGTTATAAGTCACGCGGTTATGGGACGCGCCACTGTTGACATCCTTCGAATCGTATTCCGCAGAGGTGAGGTTGAGGTCGCCGAGTACGTTCACCGGATTACCGTTGACCATCACGGTTGCGCTGCTGATATACCCCATGACGTCGGAAAGGTTCTTCGAAGTACCTTTCCATACGGAGGTGTTGCCGTCGTAGACCTTCGTCGCCGTCCCTGCGGTGACAGTCACGCTGCCCGGCGTAAGCCGGAACGGCGTGATCTCGCCAAGTCCCTTTGCCGTCTCAGCGAGGTTGTAGTTGCCCGCATCCGCACCGCCGAGCTTGAGCTTCGAATAATTGACCCAGTTCTTCTGTGCAGTGCCGTCAATGACCGCTGTTGTGCCGTCGCCGCGGACATTTTGACTTTGGAACGATTCGTCGTGTCTGTCGAGCGTTACAATATCGCTCCCGATCACCGCGCCTGCGATAAATCCAACGTCCCCGGGCTTGACATTTTTCGTCCCGTCGTAAACCTTCGTGATTTTCTTAAACGCACCCGAAAGGTCCTTCGGCGTGATCCTGCCCGTCGCGGAGAGCGTCAGACCGTTCTCCGCGTTGACCGTCGCATGCCCGTCCGAAAGCGTATAGTTGCGCGCGTCGCCGCCCGCGATGTTGACCGTATAGGTGATGTTTTTATCGACAACATTACTGCCTGAACGTGCGACGTTCTTATCCGCGTATTTTGACGCGATGTTAAAGCTCGTGCCGTCGGTCGTGACGAGTTTATCTTTCGCCGTCGCACTGTCCGCATATTTGACGTTGCCCGCAGTGTCGACATCTGTCAGCATATTCCACTTCTTCGCCGCCGTATCGACAAGGTCCGACGTTCTATCATAGACTTTATCAATACCGCTGTTCTGCACAAGGTCGAGACTGAGCACGCGCCGTGTGATCTCGCCCTCGCCCGTGACGTTTACCTGCCCCGATTCGAGGTTCTGTCCGTTCAGCGTATAGTTTTTCAGCAGATCGCCGTAACCCACATCCGCCGTGACGTCCACCTTATACGCAACGCGCGAGGCATCGGCGACGTTCGCCGTATCTGTCACGTTGTCGCTTTTCCTGAATTTTGCATTCCCGGGGACAAGCTCAAAGTGAATACGATTGCCGTCCGTGCCGACAAAGCCACTCGTCCCCGGCCGGAGTTTCCAGCCCGAGAGCACCTGATAATCGGCAGTACCGTCGTAGACCTTCGTCGCCTTTCTTACGGTGCCGCCTGTATCGACGACTTTGAAGTCATCGGGCGTAATCGCTTTACGGTTGATCGTTCCCTTGCCGTACAACGTGTCGTCTACTTCGTAGTCGCCTGCAAGCTGCGTGCCGAATGCGTTCTCAAACGCCTTCTTCATCTGCGTGTAGCGGACGTCATGCGGCGTGCTGTTGCTGGCATTGGCATTCTTTTGGAACGCTGTCCCCGTACCGCGCCCATAATCGCTCGTCGCGGGATCGGTCGCCGCGCTCGCGCGCGCGTTCCACTTAGCAGAAAGGATTTCTTTTGTGATATTGTCACTCGCCACGGCGTTTGTAATTCCCGCAACGGTCGCTCCCATCGTGTTTTTCGACGTGCCGTCATAGGTCTTACTGACGTCGGCCATCGTGATATCCAGCTTGCGCGGGGTGATCGTTCCTTTGTTTGCCTGCAAACCGAGATTCGCCGTGACGGTCTGCCCTGCCCCGGAGCCGCTGCGCGTACTAATGACATGATTTGAGTCGTCGACAATCTGATAGTCGTCCGCATACTGTCCCGTGAGTTGTCCTTGATAGGTGACGTTTTTCTTAATAATATTGCCGTCCGCACCGCGCGAGACATGCTGATCCGCATACTTTGCAGTCGAGGTATTCTCTCTCGTATCGGCGGGCTTCACCCAGCCCGTGAAGCTGACAACCGTGCCGCCTTTCTTCACCGTGCGGTTGCCGTCCGTATGCTCCGCAAGGCCGTCGTAGACCTTCTCAATCTCATGCGTCACAGCCTTGAGCGACGCAGGGGTAATAGACCCTGCCGACGTTGCATGGGCGGGATCGTCATCGTTGACGTTTTCTAAATTGCGCTCTGATCCCGATGGACCAAACGTATAGTTCGTGAGCGGGTTATTCGCCGCGTCCGACGTCTGCGCCACGATGTCATAGGCGACATACTGCGCCTCGGAAACGTGGGAGGTCTGCTGGTTGCCCGCCGCATCCTTGGTAAAATGTCCCGGCGCTCCGTTCTTCAGACGGAACGTGATCTTTTTATAGTCGCGCGACACGATCCCCTCGTTTGGGGTAGACGCCTGCGGCGTGACAAGTTTCGCACCGTTGGGCAGATTGTAGTCGGAAGTACCGTCGTATACCTTCGTCGCATCGGCAAGCGGATCATCGCCCTTGAGCACTTTAAAGCCCGTCGGATCGATGCGGCGGCGCGTAATCTCACCCGTGCCGTATTGCTTATCTGCAACGGAATAGTTCCTGCCGAGGGTGCTGCTGATGCCCGTATACTCCACCGAACGGCTGCCCGCGTTCACATTCTCTATGAACGTTGCCGTCGTCGTCCCGTCGCCATAGCGGCTCGTGACGCCTGCAACATTGATGTTGCCGATCGTATAGCCGTCCGCGCCAAGCACAGCGTTGCCCGTCGTGCCGTCGCTCATGGCACTCAGCGCGGTCTGTGTGTTGGTCGCCGTCCCGTCGTAGATTTTCGTTGCAGGTCCAAACGTGAGCGTCACGGGGCGCGGCGTGATCGTGCCGAGCCCCGTCAGCGTCGTCGTCCGCGTGACCGTCGTCGTGTTCGGTGCCGTATCAAATGTATAATTATCCGCTTCCTCTGCGTTCGGCGTCGTAAAGGCGACGTTATAAGTCACGTTCTGCGTCGTGGGAACGCCGCCCGAATAGACGACGTTCTTTGAAGCATACGTCGCCGTCGAGGTATTCGTCACCGAATCGCCGGAGACAATGCCGCTCAGCGTGACGAGCGCATCGCCCTTAATCTCATTCCGATTGCCGTCCGTATGAGTCTCGAGCGCATCGTACACTTTCGTAATCGAATCGTTCTTCTTCACCGCCGTGATCGTCTTCGGCGTGATCTTGCCCGCGCCCGTGGCGTTAAAGGTCTCATCCAGCGCCTTATGCGTCCCGCCCATATCGACATAGTAGTCGCCGAGTTGGTACTCCGACGGATTATCCGACTGTCCGGTCACGTTATAGGCGATCTTCTCTGCCGTACTCACATTCTTCGTGGCTGTTGTCCCGTCGGATTTGCGGAACTGTCCCTTCCCGCCCGTCAGCGCAAAGGTGATATGTCCCTTATCGCGGTCAACGATGCCCGTTGTGTCCGTCGTTGCCCCCGCATTCGCGGAGAGATAGAGGTTCGTCGTATCGGGCGCGTACTCGTTATTGCCGTCGTAGACCTTTTGCGCCGATGCCTCTGTATTGGTCCCCTTGTTGTAGACCTTGAATCCGTCCGTCTTAATCTCGCGCGGAATGATCGTGCCGCCGAGGTAGACATTCTCCCCCGTTACCGCCTGCTGCGTGCCGCCTGCGGGCGTATAGAAGAGCTCATAGTTCTGCGCATCGTTCGCATAGATGCCGTCCGTGCGAAGCCCGACCCCATCGTACTTGATCTTATAGGTTCCTACGTGAAACCGCTCCTCCGTACCGGCATCATTGGTATATTTCGGAGTGTCGATATCTTTCAGTTCGACATTATCCCGCGTCCCCCCGTCATCCGTCATAATCTCGCCTTTTGTCCCGGCGGCAATCGTTTTATTCAGCGCGATATTCGGCGTCCCGCCGGACTGGAGCATCGCCGAATCCACAACCGTGCTCGTGCCGTCATAAGTCTTAGCGTCCGCCTTTTCCTTTCGGATGGTGAGATAAAGAGGCGCCTTGGTAATGGTAATCTTGCCCTTAATATTACCTAGCGAAGCACTATCGAACGTATAGTTTTTCGAGTCCTCTTTCGTGCTGTCGAAGGCGATGGAACCGCCAAAAGTAACTTCCTTTGCCGTGCCGACATGCTTATCCGCCATCCGCGCGGTGAGATGCGTCGTATCAAGTCCAACGGAATGATCCGCTAGGTCATCCGCGGTAATCCCGGCTTTTCCTCCGCCCTTGAACGCAGTCTCAAATTCGGCTTTAACATCCGTCTTGCCGTTGTAAACGCGCGTAAGTGTCCCGATGGCGTTGAGGGCAAGGCTGACTTTTCTCTGTCCAATCGTCACATTCACGCCGCGCAGGTTCGGGCCGTGCTGATCCGACCAAACGATCGCCTTTGTTCCCGCGTTACGGATGCCGTTCGCTTTGTCGGCCGCAGAGTTCGTATAGGCATATTCCTTAACTTTATTCGTATCGACGGACGGCTCGTATTGAATCTTTGATTTGTCGCCCGGCGTATCGGGCGTATCCGCATCCACAATGCGAAGATATTTGCTGTTATAGGTCAGCCCCGTAACATCCGCACCGTTGTTGGTCTTTGGCGTATTCGCCGTATCGTTGACAACGGTTCCGTCCTGATTGAAATACCTATAATTATAGGTCGCCGTCGCAGTCCCGTCCATAAACGCAGTCAAAAGCGGCACAGTACGCCCCTCGTAAATGCGCCACGTCGCCCCCGGATCGCCGTTGTTGTTGATGTCCCAGCCGCTGTAGGTGGACGATGAATACGCATCGTGTTCTGTGGCCGATGGGGTCGGACCGGGGATGACAGGTTTCGCCTTTCCTGTCGATATATCGATAATGTAATTCCCCGATACTTTCGCCGGCGTGAACGATTGGGTCGCAGAAAACTTCTTTGATGTCGTATAAGAATTTCTGATTGTCGTCCCATCATCCGGATCAATGACGCGAATGAAAAAGGAATCTCCCGCTACCGCACTTTTCGGTTTATTATAGGTGTTCGTTACCTCGGTTCCGGTATCCGAAAGGCCAATAATACCGCCGCCCTCACTTGTGATCGGCGAGGTATTATAGGAACTGTCAATCTTCGTGTGTTGTGTGCATCCTACGATTCCCCCAAATCGACCGCTCTCCCCCGTAATAGAGCCGCCTTCCACATAGACGTTTTTCAATACGGTATTGCCGGTTGCCTCTCCAACGAGCCCACCCGCTGTATTAACCCCAGCGCCCGTATCATTTCCCGCAATCGTCGGAGCAATGACCCCGAGATTTTCGATACGCGCGCCGCTGACCCTGCCAAACAGCGCGGCATGGTCGACGCCCGCGATATTTAGATTTCGTATCTTATAAAAATTCCCGTCAAATTTTCCCGTAAAAGCCGCATAGGCATTCCCGCCGATCGGCGCGGTAATGCCCGTCATATCAATATCATTCTCAAGCATATAATTGCCCGCTAAATTTGTTGTATTGATATTGCTTATTTCGGCTGCATTGCTGACGAGCCGGTAGTAATTGTTTGCCGGGGTCGCCGCAGAGCCATTTACCGTATATCCAGACGTCGGTGCCGTCGTCTTATAGCCGATATGCGCAGTACCGTCGTTTGCGGTATCCGTATGCATCACAACAGATGTGCTGTGCACATTTGCCGCGTTCAGGAATCGAATGCTTTTCCCCACGACTTCTACGCCGATTGCGGTAACGTTCCCCATATTGACGACGTCGGCTTTGCCGACAGGCGATGCTCCAAGAGGATTCGAACCGTCCCATGAAGTCATCGCGCTAAGCGCGGCAGTATCCTGCGTGGAGACATAAAGATTCCCGACGTTCACGCTCGCCGTCTTACCAAAAATGACGCCGTTCGGGTTGACGATATAGACGTTATTTCCTCCCGTAATATTCCCATTGATTACAGAGCTGTTTCCGCCGCGGACAATATTCAAATAGTTGTTGGTCTGCGCCCCGCCGTCATATTGAACAATTTCTCCATTTCCCACGGAGTAATCCGCCCAACTGATGACATTATTTGTATCGGACGACCCGATACTGGTCGTCGCTCCTGAACGGGAAACGACGGCGTTCCCTGCAAGGTTCTGCTCCCCTGTCGGCGCGGCAAAAGAAACCTGAGGAATCAAAAATGCTCCCGTCATCCCCGCCAATACCGCATAGCGTATATTTCTCCGCAGCTTCATCATCCGATACGCGCTCATGTTCCGCTCCCCTTATCTCTCCCAAATCAACATATACTTGCTTATATAGTTTATCGTGTTTACCGGCTTGTTTTATAATATCATAATAACAGCAAAAAAAGCAAGAAAATCGCCCCGATGGTCCTATGTCCACCGGGGCGATTGTTTTATTTTCACTGTAAGAGACTGAGCACTGCGCCGGAATTCTGATTTGCCTGCGCAAGCATCGCCTGCGACGCCTGCGTGAGCACATTGTGCTTCGTATAAGCGGTCATTTCTTTCGCCATATCGGCGTCGCGAATCGTGGACTCGGACGCCTGCACGTTCTCGGATGCCACAGTCAGATTACTGCTCGTATAGCGGAGGCGCGTCTGCACCGCGCCGATGGCAACCGCCTGATCCGTCGCTTTAATCAGCGCATTATCGAAGACATTGATGGCGGCGTTCGCGGCTTCCCGCGTCGTCACCTGGATCTTCGGCCCCGCGCCGACAACATCAACGCCGGCAGGCAGCGTCCCGCGTCCCCATCCCGCGCCGTCCTGTGACTGAAGTCCAAGCGCGGCGGAACGCATATCGGTAAAACCGACCTTGACGGCTTGATTTGCCCGTGTCCCCGTTTGAAGGGTAATGGAGTTGTCCGGAGACGGGTTCTGGGCGCGCACCGTCTCTTTAAACGCATCCAGCACCGCGTTGACCTCATTGCGCATACGACCCTCACGGTCTTTCACGGCAAAGGTAACGCCCGAAATCTGTCCGTTGATCCCCGGATTCGCCGCACGAATGGTAAGTGCCGGCTGATTGTCCGGCGTATGAACCTCTTTGCCGTGTTCATCTATGCCAACTTTAGACGTACGGCTATAGTAGCTGGCGTCCGTATTCGTAATAATATTGATTGCCGCCGCAACGTCTTTTGTTCCGATGGGACTTAGCGTCCCCGTATAGGTAACGCCGTTGCGCGTCCACGAAGCGGTAAGACTGTCTGTCGGACGGATGCCGACAGGATTTCCGTCTCTCCGAACCAAATTCGTTAGGCGTGTGATGCTTGTTGTATTTGTTGCCAAACTCATATTCGTAAAGCTCGAATATGTCCCCTGTCCCGCATCGCCGGTCACGCTCATATTATGCGAGCCGTCGATCAGATACTTCCCGTTATATGTCGTCAGCGCGTTGTCGTCGATCTGGTCGATCAGCTTGTCGACTTCCTTCTGAATCAGCGCGCGGTCCTCGTCCGTGTTCGTATCGTTCGCCGCGTTGATCGCCTTTTCCTTGAGCGTCTTAATAATCTCAATGGTCGACTGCACAGCGCCCTCGGCCGTGCGCATGAGCGCCGAGCCGTTCGCCGTATTGTCGTTGTCCTGGTTCAGCGCCCGCACCTGCACACGCATGCGCTCGGAGATCGCCATCCCCGAGGCATCGTCGCCCGCGCTGTTGATCTTCATCCCGGAGGAGACTTTTTCGAGGCTCTTAGACAATCCGCTCTGATTTTTGTTGAGCGTATTCAGCGTGTTCACCGCCGACATATTGTTCTTAACCACCATCGCCATAAAGACTGCCTCCCTGAATGAAACTTTCCTTGTCCTCTGTTTTTGAACTCTACCGATAGCATACGTTTTCTGCGTATTATATCGTCGAAACAACGCGCAGACTTAAATCCTCTGAGCGAAATTCCCGCATAAAGATTCGGCAGCGCTGCGATATCCGTACCGAAAGAATCTTCATGGCAAATGTTTATAATTCGGATGGAACGGTTTTTCGGATGATATCTTTGCCGGCGGCAGAGACACAAACGTCCCCGCAGAGAGCCGTCTACTCTCTGCGGGGACGTTTGTGTTCAAAGGCTAAAATTCTCTCCCAAATAGAATTTCCGTGCGACGGGGCTCTCGGCGATGGTTTGGCTGTCGCCCTCGATGAGGAGTTTGCCCTCGCTGAGAAGGTAGACGCGGTCGACGATGTGAAGCGTCTCGCGGACGTTATGGTCGGTGATGAGGATGCCCATGCCGCGCTGGCGCAGATACTCGATGATCTCCTGGATGTCGGCGACGGCAAGCGGATCGACGCCTGCGAACGGCTCGTCGAGCAGGATGAACTGCGGTTCGAGCGCAAGGCAGCGCGCGATCTCCACGCGGCGGCGTTCGCCGCCCGAGAGTTCGGTACCGCGCCGGTCGCGGACATGTCCGATATGGAACTCCTCAAGGAGTCCGTCGAGGCGGTGTTTCTGCTCGGCCTCGGAGAGTTTCGTCGTCTCGAGGATCGCTGCGATGTTCTCTGTGACGGTGAGTTTGCGGAAGATGGACGGCTCCTGCGTGAGGTAGCTGATGCCGAGCTCCGCGCGCCGATACATGGGATAGTCGGTGATGCAGATATCGGAGAGGTAAACGTCGCCGTGCGTCGGCTGCTCGAGTCCGACGATCATGTAGAACGTGGTTGTCTTGCCCGCGCCGTTGGGGCCTAAAAGGCCGACGATCTCTCCCTTCTCCACGCGGACGGAGATGCGGTCAACGACGGTGCGGCTGCCAAATTTCTTGACGAGGTTCCGGGATTCGAGATGCAAACTGCCGCCCCCTTATTCCGTCACGGCCGTGCCGTCGTCCGCGAGATAGACGGTCATACGGTTGCTGCGCGCCGTATTGTTCCCCTGAAACACCCATGCGTTCCCCTCGAGGACGACATAGGGCCTCTCCACCTGACTGTAGTAGTCCATACGGTCGCCGCCGCCCTCGAGATCGCGCGGCGGGCTGGTAATGTGGGCGTTCCCGGTACCGACATAGTGCCCCTCTTTGAGCCATCCCTCGAGGCGGTCTGCGGAGAGCGTCCCATCCGTCCCAGTGATCGTCCCGCCCGATGCGGCGAGGATATGATCGTTCTGTGCGGGATAATAGTCGACCTGCGGTCCCGTAAACGTCCGATCCGCCTTGACCATACGGACGCTGCCGATCGCCTGCCAATGCTCCTGTCCCTCGGCAAAGAGGCGGTCGCAGGAAAGGCGCATATCGTCGCGCGAAGCGCGGACGCCGCCCTCGACCGTTCCCTCTTGCGTCTTGGTGTTATAGGTGGCGCGCCGCCCCTCAACATAGCCGGTTCCCTGTTCCATGCGGACGTTATTCTCCGCTGTGACAAGCCCCGTACGCGTATCATAGGTGAGAGAGTCGGCCGTGAGATTTGTCGGTTCGTTCGATCCTGCCGCCGAGCCGACCGCCGTACAAAGCGCTCCTGCCGCCAGCAGGAGGAGAATGCCCCGATAGAGTTTCTTGGTCGTCATTTTGTCTCTCCTCCTTTTTCTATCCGTGCGTTGCCCGTGATGCGGAACTGTTGAAATTCGTCGGAACTCGTAATGACGTCGCCCGTCGCGCGGAGATCGTCCCGCGTGATCTGTGGCTCCCCCGTTGCGCTGAGCTCGCCTGCGGCCGCCGTCCACATGAGATCGTCGGCCGTCAGCGTCGCACCGTCGCTCGTCGCGGCGCTCACATTGCCCGTAAGCGTGACGTTCCGCGTCTCATGATCCATATGACCCTCGTCCGCCTTCAGCTCGAGCGTCCGTCCGTCCTTGCCGTAAAAGGTGCCGACGATGCCGCGCATACTCGCGTCCTGCGTGTCGATATCAAAATTCACCTGCTCCGCCGTAAGCGTCCAAATCGTCCGCCCGTCGCGCTCCTCACTGAGCGTATTGCCCTCGTAGGACATGACGCGGGGCTCCTGCGAAGCGTCGGAGGCCGTCGGCGTCTCCGGTGCGGTCGATATCGCCCATACGATGAGGGCAACGATGAATGCCGCCGCAGCGCCGTAGATATATTTCTTCCGCACCGTCAAGCCTCCTCCTGCGCAACTGACATGTGGTGTTTGCCCATTTTCTGCTGCTCGGGGGCCGTGTTCCAGCGATGCTGGAACCAAATCCACTGCGTCGGATTTTCGCGGATGATCCGCTCGACGATCGCGGTCATCTGCACGGTAAATTCATGCAGGTCGCGGTCGCTGTCACCCGTATTCGGACAGTGCATGATCTCTCCGATGACGACCTTGTGTTTGCCGTTCGGCTGCCGCAGGATAAATGCGGGCAGGACGGGCGATTTGAACTTCCGAGAAAACACGGCGGGGCCGAGCGGGGTCGAAGCCGTACGCCCCAAAAACTCGATAAACGCGCCGCCGGGGCCGCCGTCCTGATCCGCAAGGAAGCCGAGGATGCGGCCCGCCTTGAGGGCGCGCGCCGCCGCGAGCAGTTCGCTCGTACCGCGGGAGAAAATCTCGACGTGAATCGTTGCGCGCAGGTCGTCCAAAACGCGCGTATACTGGATGTTCGGCTGCGGTTTTGCAATCGCGCTGACGGGCATGCCGTTCAGCGTAAATGCCGCCGAGAGCCACTCCCAGCAGCCGACATGCCCCGTGAGCACGACGACGCCGCGCCCCTCGGCAAGGGCCGCCTCCATGCGTTCCATATGATCGATCTCGATATAGTCGCTGAGGTTCCGCTCGTTCAGCATCGGCATGGCGAGAATGTCGAGGACGTTCCGGGCCATATTGATGAAGGAGGCGCGCACGAGCCGCTTCGCCTCCGCCTCGTCAATGCCGAGCGCGGGCATCATCTGCGCGACGGCGCGGCGGCGCATCTTCGCGATGACGAGGTAGTAGAGGTTGCCGAGCAACCATCCTGCGGCGAGCAGGATGGGACGCGGCGTGCGGCACGCAATCCGGCTCATCAGCATCAATGTCTTATACAGCACGGCGCGCCGCACCTCCTTCCCCATGCAAAATATCGTCTTCGTGTTCCTTCGATGCCGCCTCTTACTGAGCGACGTCGTCCGTATCCTGCAAAAACGCCGTGAGCACGTTATCCCATAGTCCCTGCGCCTTGAGTATGATCTCGTAAATCTCGCGTACCGCGCCGCGCCCGCCCGGCACGCCCGCGATGATCTGCGCGATATCGCGCACCTCGGGAACGGCGTCGCCCACGGCGCACGGGAGGCCGACCATCCGCAAGATGGGCAAATCTACAATATCGTCGCCGATATAGGCAATCTCCTCGTCCGAGAGCCCCGTCTTCGCCTTGATGTCCGTATAGGCCGCACGCTTATCGAGGCTGCCTTGATAGACGAGACCGATGTGCAGTTCCCGCGCGCGGTTCGTAACGATAGCGGACGCGCGCCCCGTAACGATTGCGGTCTCGACGCCGACCTTCCGCGCGAGCGAGACGATCAGCCCGTCGCGGGCAAAGAAGGGTTTATAAAGTTCGCTCCCGTCAGGCGCAACGTAAATACTGCCGTCCGTCAGCACGCCGTCCACATCGAGAATGATGCATTTGATTTTCTTTGCCCGCGCGATCGCCCGGTCGCGGATCGGCATCAGACAACGCCCTCCCGCAGGAGATCCGTCAGATGGACGATCCCGACGGGGACGCCCGCCCCGTCGATCACCGGCAGCACGGTAACGGGGCGCGGCCGGTGCGTCTCCATGACATGAAGCGCAGCGGCCGCCATCTTATCGGGCGCAATCGTCAGCGGCGTGGGGAACATGATGTTCTGTACTTCTTCGTCGAGGAATGTGTAGTCTTTCGCAAGCGCGCGGCGGATGATTCCGTCGGTCACAAGTCCGATGAATTTCCCGTCGGCATCGACGACCGAGGCCGCGCCGAGGCCCTTGTCCGTCATGACAAAAAGCGCGTCCTTTGCGCTCGTATCATGCGCGACGACGGGGTTCTCATCGCCCGTGTGCATGACGTTCGCGACGGTGAGAAGCAGACGGCGTCCCAATGCGCCGCCCGGATGGAAGAGGGCGTAGTCCTCCTTCTTGAAGTCGCGCGCCGCCATGAGAGCTACCGCGATCGCATCGCCCATCGCAAGGGTCGCCGTCGTCGAACAGGTCGGGGCAAGTCCGAGCGGGCACGCCTCGCGTTCCACGCCGATATCGATGTAAAAGTCCGCGCTGCGTCCGAGCTGGGACTGCCGCCGCCCGCACATGGCGATGATCCGCGCGCCGATGCGGTGGATGATCGAGAGGATGTTGACGACCTCGTTCGACTCCCCGCTGTTGGAGATGGCGATAACGACGTCGTCCGTCGTCACCATGCCGAGATCCCCGTGAAACGCCTCGGCGGGATGCATGAAGAACGCGGGCGTCCCCGTGCTTGCAAGCGTTGCGGCGATCTTGCGGCCGACGTGGCCGGATTTGCCCATCCCCGTCACAACGACGCGCGCCTTACAGTCGAGAATCGCCCGCACCGCCGCTTCGAATTCGTCGTCGACACGGTCTTTGAGCTGCGCGACTGCTTTTGCCTCAAGATCGAGCGTCTCGACGGCTTTTTCGTGAATCAGGCTTGTATGGTCAGACATAGAATTCCTCCGTTTAAACCAGCTTTTTGCGTACGACCTCGTAAATGGCGAGCGCATCCTTCAGGAGATCCTCAAGTTTGTCCAAATAAACCATATTCGCGCCGTCCGAAAGCGCTTCGGGCGGGTTGTCGTGCACCTCGAGGAAGAGTCCGTCGACGCCCGCGCCGACGGCCGCGCGCACGAGGTACTCGACGTACTCGCGCTGCCCCGAAGAACTCGTGCCCGCCCCGCCCGGCAGCTGTACGCTGTGGGTGCCGTCAAAGATGACGGGATAGCCGAAGCCGCGCATGATCGGGAACGCGCGCATATCCACGACGAGGTTGTTGTAGCCGAAACTCGCGCCGCGCTCTGTCAGCAGCATGCGCTCGCTGCCGCTCTCGTGAATCTTGTCGACCACATTGCGCATGTCGTTCGGCGAGAGGAACTGCCCCTTCTTCACGTTGACGATCGCGCCCGTCTGTGCCGCCGCATGGAGCAGATCCGTCTGGCGCGAGAGAAACGCGGGGATTTGGAGAATGTCGACGACCTTTGCCGCGGGTTCGGCTTGACAGGTCTCATGGATATCCGTCACCACGGGAACCCCGAGTTCCTTTTTGATTGTGCCGAGGAGTTTCAGGCCCTCTTTGAGACCGGGGCCCCGGAAACTATGGAAAGCGGAGCGGTTCGCTTTATCAAAGGACGCCTTGAATACGTAGGGAATGCCGAGGCGCCGCGTGATCTCCTTGATGCCGCGGCCGATCATGAGCGAACGCTCGAGGCCTTCGAGGACGCACGGTCCCGCGATGAGAACGAGAGGCTCGCCGCCGCCGATCTCAAAATTCGCCAGCTTCACTTTGTTCATCTTCATGGCTCCTTTCAGTATGCATCTTGCCTATCAAGCAGTAGGACGGTATGTAGTTCTATTATAAAGAATTCGCGCGCGGCGGTCAATCGGCGGCGTTATTTCGATACGCCTCGTTGACCGCGATGAGGTCTTCCTCGGTGTCGACGCCGATGAATACGGCGTCGGTCTCGACGACGCGGATACGGCAGCCGTTCTCGAGTGCGCGGAGCTGTTCGAGGGATTCGGAAATCTCAAGCGGCGTCTGCGGCATCTTCGCATAGGCGAGCAGAAAATCGCGGCGGTACGCGTAGATGCCGATATGCTTATAGACCTTTGCGCCCGCGCTGCGCGCATACGGGATGCGCGCGCGGGAAAAATAGAGCGCGTTCCCCGCCGCATCCGTAACGACTTTCACATTGTTCGGGTTCTCCATCTCCGCAGCATCGCGCATCTCGGTCTTGACGGTCGCCATCGAGAGGTTTTCGTCTGCGAGAAACGGCTCGATCAGCGCGTCGATCACAGCGGGCTCGATCAGCGGTTCGTCGCCCTGCACGTTGACGACGAGATCATAGTCCGTCATGCGTGCCGCGACCTCGGCGAGCCGGTCCGTTCCTGTCGCATGGTCGGCGCGCGTCATGACGGCACGCCCGCCGTGTGCCTCGACGGCCGCGCGGATGCGTTCGTCGTCCGTTGCCACGACAACGTCCCGCACGAGCCGCGCCTCTACCGCACGTTCATAGACGCGCACAATCATCGGTTTCCCCGCGATATCGCGCAGGGGTTTCCCGGGCAGGCGGGTCGAGGCGTAACGCGCGGGAATGATGCAGAGAACCTTCACGATGCTTCACCTGATTTCATAGCGATGCAAAACTTACGCTGGGGTACGGCCTCCGCGCAGTTTCGCTGCGAGTTGCTCTTTGAGGACGGAGAAGAACTCTTCCCGGCCCTTTTGGAACGTGACTTCGACGGAAATAACGTACATCGGGATGCGCCACTTCGCGCGGACGACGTCGCCCGGGACCTTGACCGCGTCCTTCTCCGTGATAATGATCGCCTCGACGCCGAGGGTCTCGGCACGGTAGAGCACTTCCGCCATGTCGCGTTCGCCGTAATCGTGATGATCCGGGTAGCGCATGCTCTCGACCATCTCCACCCCGAGGTCGGCGAGAGTCTGCTCAAAGGAGGCGGGATTGCCGATCGCGGAGACGGCAAGAACCTTCTTGCCCTCCATCTCCGTGACGGGCACGCCGCCCGCCGCGATGTCCTCGTACCAGTCGGAGAGGCGCACAAACTGCCGCGGCTGATGGATGCTCTCGAGGATGAGGCCGTCCTGATTGTAGCTGCGAAACGTCTCCCAAATGTGCTCGATGGCGCCCGACGCCGCCTGATCGACCTTCGTCATGAGGCAGACGTCGGCGCGGTCGATATGTGAGAGCGGTTCGCGCAGTGTGCCGCGCGGCAGCAGATAACCGTTGCCGAAGACGTTCACGGCGTCGACGAGCAGTATGTCCATATCGCGCTCGAGCTGCCAATGCTGATAGCCGTCGTCGAGGATTGCCACCTCCGCGCCGAAATGCTCGATGGCATAGCGCCCGGTCACGGCGCGCTGCGGCCCGATGAGCACCGGGACGTTCGGCAGATGCTTTGCGAGCATGAACGCCTCGTCGCCCGCCGTCTCCGCATCCATCTGCAAGCTGTGCCCGTCGGAGACGATACCGACCGCACCGCGCCACTTCGCGCGGTAGCCGCGGTTGAGAATCGCGACGCGGTAGCCCATATCGTAAATCTCACGCGCGAGATGCTGGGCGGTCGGCGTCTTGCCCGTGCCGCCGACTGTCACGTTGCCGAGACTGATGACGTAGCAGCCGAGCCGTTCTTTCTTGAACCAGCCCCAACGGTACATCGTAAGCTTGAGGTTGACGAGCTGCTCGTAGATGAGCGAGAAGGCGTAGAACACCGCCATGATAAGCCTGCGCGAGATGCCGCGCACCTCTTTATCATGCACGAGATCGATGAAGTATGTCTGGAAATTCGCGACTTTCTGCGTCGCACGCACGCGGTGTCCGACGATGCGCTGCTGTACCCGAATGGCGCGGCGGGCTTCGTACGCCTCGAGCATACCGACGAGGATCTGCGCGGATTTCTTCGAGGCGCCCTTATTCTCGTTGATGATGGCGAGCGTCTCCGCCTCGAGGCGCGCGCGCTCCGCGGGATCGCCGAAGAGCCGCAGCGTCTCGCGCGTCAGTTCCGCTCCGTCGCTCACGGTAACCACCGCCCTGCGGTTGCGGAACAGCGCGTGGATGTCCTTGAAGTTGAACATCTGATTGCCGACGATGATCGCTTTGCCGTGCGCCGCGGGCTCGAGGATATTGTGTCCGCCGTGGGCCACGAGACTGCCGCCGATGTAGATCACATCGCCGAGCCCATAGACGCGCCCGAGCTCTCCGACCGTATCGAGGACGACGATATCCTCCCCGCCGATGGCTTCCCCTTTTTGCAGGGTCTTGCGCGTCGTAACGCTGAATCCCGCCTTGCGGCAGAGGTGCTCCACCTCGATCGTGCGCAGCACCTCGCGCGGCGCGATGATGAGGCGTACGTTCGGCTCGCGTGCACGCACGGCTTTGAACGCGGCGAGCACGAGATCTTCTTCACCGCGGTGCGTGGAGCCCGCGATCATGATGTGACTCGCGCCTTCGAGTCCTAATTCTTTGATGAGCACGGCGCGCTCTTCGGGGCTGACGCTCGTATACGCCTGATCGAATTTCGTATTGCCCGTAACGGTGACGAGCTCGCGCGGGGCGCCGAGACGCATGATATAGTCGGCGTCGATGGAGGACTGCATGGCGAAGCATTTCACCGTCCCGATCATCTCGCGCAGCATGCCGAAGAGATATTTGTACTGCTTGACGCTGCGGTCGCTGATGCGGCCGTTGACCATCATGACGGGCACGTCGAGCTTCTTCGCCTTTTTCAGGAAGTTCGGCCACAGCTCCGTCTCGACGGGCAGGAACACGCGCGGACGGATGCGCCCGACGACGCGTGCGGCGAGGAACGGCAGATCGAGCGGGAAATAGATGATCGCGTCCGCGTCCTTGATGATGCGGTGCGCCATCTCGTAGCCGCCCGTCGTAACGACGGAGACGAGGATAGGACTGTCCGGGAACATCTTGCGGAACTCGCGCACGAGCGGGCTCGTCGCGACGATCTCACCGACGGATGCCGCATGCACCCAGATGGCGTTTTTGCCCGCGACCTTGTCGATCGTCTCCTGCGGATAGAATCCGAAGCTCTGTTTGATGCGCTCGACAAAGCCGCGTTCGCGTGTCGCGCGCAGCATAAAGATCGGTATGATGATGGTAACGATGAGGATGGCCGCTAGATTGTAGAGAAATCGCATGCGTCACTCTCCCCGAAATTGAATGTCATAGAGGTGCTCGTAGAGGCCGCCCTTGGCAAGCAGTTCCTCGTGCGTCCCCTGCTCCACAATACGTCCCCCGTCGATCACGTAGATGCGGTCGGCGTTGAATATGGTCGAAAGCCGATGCGCGATGACAAAGCTCGTCCGGCCGACCATGAGCCGGTCGAGCGCCGCCTGCACGATCTTCTCGCTCTCCGTATCGAGCGCGGACGTCGCCTCGTCGAGGATGAGGATGCGCGGGTCCTTGAGGATCGCGCGCGCGATCGCGATGCGCTGGCGCTGTCCGCCCGAGATGCTGATCCCGCGCTCGCCGATCTCTGTATCGTAGCCGCGGTCAAGTTCCATGATAAAGTTATGCGCGTTCGCGGCATGCGCCGCCTCCTCGATCTCAGCATCCGTCGCGTCGAGACGTCCGTAGCGGATATTCTCGCGGATCGTCGTCGAGAACAGCATCGTTTCCTGCGGCACAAGGCCGATCTGCCCGCGCAGGGAGGCAAGCGTCACATCGCGGATATCGTGACCGTCGATGCTGATCGTGCCGCTGTCCACTTCGTAAAAACGCGGAATGAGGTTTGCAATCGTCGATTTTCCGGCGCCCGAGGGTCCGACGAAAGCGACCATCTCTCCCGGCGCGGCCTCGAGCGTAATCCCGCAGAGCGCCGCGCGTCCTTCCTTGTAGGAGAATGTGACGTTCTCGAAACGAACCCGTCCCTCCACGGGCGGAAGGGGCTGCGCCCCCGGTTGATCCGTGACGGACTCTTTCAGATCCACCACGGAGAAGACGCGGTCCACCGCCGCCATCGCCTTTTGGAGATTGCCGTAAATGCGCGAGAGGCGTTTCACAGGATTTGCGAGGTTCACGGCATAGGTGAGGAAGGCGACAAACGCGCCCGCCGTGATATCGCCGTTCACTACTTCGTAGCCGCCGAACCACACGATAAAGGTAACGGCGATCGCAGCGAGGAACTCGACCGTCGGGGTGAGCATGCTCGTCTGTTGGACGTTCTTCATCACCGCCTCAAAATTGCGGTTGTTGCTCGTGACAAAACGTTCGATCTCGTAGTCCTCGCGGACGAACGACTTCACCACGCGCGTCGCGGAAAAGCTCTCCTGCAGGAGCGCCGTGATCTCCGCGAGCCGTTCCTGAATCACATTGCTGGACTTTTTGATTTTCCGCCCGAAGATTTTCATCGCCTGCCCGACCATCGGAATGACGACGAGGGTGAGCAGCGAGAGTTTCCAGTCGAGATAGAACATGAGGACAAGCGATCCGACGAGGATACAGCCCTCCGTCACGAGATCGATGAGATTGTCGACGAGCGCCGCCTGGATCGCGGCGACATCGTTCGTGACATAACTCATGATCTCGCCCGTCTGATGGCGGTCGTAGTACGAGAGCGGCATCCGCTGGAACTTGCGGAACATAATCTCGCGCACGTCGATGATGACCTTCTGCCCAATGTAGGAGACGAGATAAGACTGCCCAAAGTAAAAGATCCCGCGCAGGAAGAAGATGACGACAATGCCCACGCAGATGGCGTTGAGCAGCGCCATGTTCTTGTCTGCGAGGACATCGTCGATCATATCCTTGACGATCCACGGGACATATAGATTCGCCGCCGAGGCGAGGATGATGCACAGGACGGCGAACGCAAATTTCTTCACGTACGGCCGCATGTAGGCAAGCAGTCTCTTGTAATTCTTCATAGCTCTCCCGCCGGAATAAAAGTTTATGCGCGCCGCGCGAGAGCGACGATCTTCTCCGCAACGCGGCGCGCCGCATGCGGCTCTCCAAGACACGCGACGGCACGGGCAAGGCGTTCCGTAACATAAGAGCGTTCTTCCCCGTCCCTAACGATGCGCTCCATCTCCGCCGCAATGCGGCGCGGCTCGACATCGCCCTGCAGCAGTTCCGTCTCAAACGTCTCGCCGAGCAGGATATTCGGCAAAGAAAACCGCTCCACATTGACGAGCAGTCGCCCGACGAGATACGACAGCATGGACAGCCGATAGAGAACAACCGCAGGCAGTCCCATGATCGCCGCCTCCATCACGACCGTCCCCGACGCCGCCATTGCCGCGCGCGCAATGCCCATCAGCGCATAGCGGGCGTCGCGCGCAAGCGTCACGGGCACGGACGCCGCCGCAAGATACGCGTTTAGGCGTTCCTCATCGACGCCGCCCGCAACAGGCAGAAAAAAACGCCGCGCAGGATCCGCCGCGTAGAGAATCTCCGCCGCGCCGAGCATCGCGGGCAGCAGGCGCTCGATCTCCTCACGGCGGCTGCCGGGCATGAGGAGGATTGGCACATCTCCGTCCGCAATGCCGAAGTGCCTGCGGGCCTCCGCCGGCGGCAGTTCCGCCCGGACCGTATCGACGAGAGGATTACCGACAAAGGATATATGCGCGCCCGCCGCCTCATACGGAGCGAGTTCGTGCGGGAAAATCGCTACGAGCTCATCCGCAATCTTTGCGCAGTCCTGCGCGCGCCCTTTACGCCACGCCCATGCAGAGGGCGGAATATAAGAAAAGACGGGGATCCCCCGTTCTTTTGCCCGCTTCGCGAGCCGCCAGTTAAAATCCGGATAGTCGATGATGACCAGGACGTCCGGTCGTTCCTCCTCCATGAGCCGCGTGAGGTCGTCGAGGAGCGCAAAGATACGGCGCAGATTCAGCAGCACCGCCGAGACGCCCATGACGTTGTAGTCCGTGTAGTTTTGGCGCAGCGCAACGCCCGCCTCCGCCATCCGCTCCCCGCCGAAGCCGATGAGAGAAACGGTCGGATCGATCGCCCGCAGTTCGCGCGCAAGCGCCGCTCCATGCAGATCTCCCGAGGTCTCGCCCGCCGACAGCATAATCTTCAAGGGCAAGGCCTCCTCTCCTAGAGTGCGGCGATCGTAATGCCGTTCGCCTCGGCAAGTGCGACGGCGCGCTCCTTGTCGATGAAGAGCGTCTTGCCCGCCTCGATCGCGAGCGCCGACGCCTTGACCGCAACGAGCGACTCGATCGTGTCGAGCCCGACCGCGGGTACGTCGAACCGACTGTCCTGCTGCGGCTTCGCCGCCTTCGCGACGACGGCGCCGCCGCCCGCGAGCTCTCCGCCGCGGCGAATGCACGCGTCCGTCCCCTCGATCGCCTCGAGCGCCATGACCGCCATATCCTTCACGACGGCCGTCTGCCCGACGTCGAGACGCCCGATCTCGCGCGCCATCCGGAGCCCAAACTCCATATCCCGGCGCTCGGCCTCGCTCGGCGCGCGGCTCGTGAGCGTCCCCGCCGCCGGCATGAGCGGACGGATCAGCGCCGTCTGATCGAGCGGCGTGATACCGGCCTTCATCAGCGCGCCGACGAACATCATCATGACGGTATCGTCGTTCTGATTCGGCAGCTGCATGAGCATCCCGCGCAGCATCTCGTCGGGTACGATCGCCCCCGTGAAGAGGAGTTCCTTCGTCACCTTGCCGATCATGGTGACCTTTTTGATCTCCTCCTGCCGAAGATACGCCAAAATGGAGGCAATCTGTCCGATGCTGATCTCACGATAAGCATTTGCCGCGTCCTTCAGCTCCGGATCCGTGTCCGGCAGGAGCGCGACGGCATGCACCTCGTAACCGAGCGCACGCGCTGCGCGCGCGCATGCGGCGGGCAGACGTCCGACGCCAGCGAGCAGACCTAGTTTCTCCATGAATCTCTTCTCCCCTCACTCGTCCTCATGGCGTTCCCGGCAGATGCCGCGTTCCGCATTGCGGAGGAACCGCAGGAGATGATCGACCTCCTCGCAGGAGTCCACCTCCTGCTCGATGACGGCAATCGCCTGCGTGAGATTCAGCCCCGAGCGGTAGAGGATCTTATACGCCTGCTTGATGCGGCGGCGCACATTCACGGGAATGCCCGCACGCGAGATGCCCACGCTGTTGAGGCCGACGGCGCGCGCGGGGTGGCCGTCCACCATCGTGAACGGCACGACGTCCTGCACGAGTTTCGACGTGCCGCCGATCATCGCGTTGCGCCCGATCTTCACAAACTGATGCACCCCCGCCATGCCGCCGATCACAACGCCGTCCTCGACGATTGCGTGCCCGGCGAGCATCGCGGCGTTGCTCATGATAATGCGGTTGCCGAGAATGCAGTTGTGGGCGATATGCGTATATGCCATGAGCAGACAGTCGTCGCCGATGCGCGTCTCCTCACCCTCACCCGTCGCGCGGTGCACCGTCGCACACTCGCGGATCGTCGTCCGGTCGCCGATGAACGTATAGCTCTTCTCGCCTTTAAACTTCAGATCCTGCGGCACCTCGCCGATGGAAGCACCTTGGAAAATATGACAGTCCCGGCCGATCTTTGTCCACTCTTTAATGACGGCGTGGGGTTCAATCTTCGTTCCCTCGCCGATCTCAACATGATCCGAGATGACCGCGTAGGGGCCGATCTCCACATTCCGCGCGATGCGCGCCGTCGGCGCTACGACGGCGGTGTCATGGATATAGGCGATAACCTTGCTGCTGCCTGTCATCTTTTTCAACTCCTTTGGCCCCGACAATTCCTGCCCGGGCAGACATAGTCCACTCTCTTTATATAGTCCTGCGGCGGCAGTGTGTATTCACCTTGAAAAATCCGCCGAAATCGAGAATGTTTCCCCGTCAAGAGCAAATTATGTCCTTTTATCCTTTATTTACGACTCTTTTTTCAGAGTTCATCGCCCTTTTTCAGAGCAAATTTGAAATCCGCGGACGCGACAAGATCATCCTCGACATAAGCGTCCGCATGCAGCACGCCGAATACGCCGCGCACGCGCACCAGTTCCGCCTTCGTCACAACCACATCGCCGGGGACGACGGGACGCTTGAACTTCACATTCTCCATGCCGCCGAAGAGCGCGATCTTGCCGCGGTGCTCCGCCGGATAGAGCATCGTGACGCCGCCGACCTGCGCCATCCCCTCGAGGAGCAGCACGCCCGGCATGATCGGGTGCCCCGGAAAGTGCCCGAGGAAGAACGGCTCGTTCATCGTCACACACTTGATGCCCGTCGCGGATTTGAACGGCACCAGATCTATGATGCGGTCCACAAGGAGCATCGGCGGACGATGCGGCAGAATCTGCTGAATCTCATTGATGTCCAAAGTCATGCTTATTCCCCTTCTCTGCAATCTGCTTCGCCAGCGCCGTGTTGAGCGCATGCCCCGACGCAACCGCGACGATATGCCCGCGGATGATTCCCGCCAAACGGATGTCCCCGATCATGTCGAGGATCTTGTGGCGCACCAATTCATCGGAAAAATTCAGGGGGTTCACCCAGCCCTCGTCGTTGTAGACGATGACCGTCTCGAGCGAGCCGCCGAGCCCCAGTCCGTGTGCGCGCAGCGCCTCGACTTCCTTTTCATAGGCGATGGTCCGCGCGGGCGCGATCTCCCGCGCGTAGGTCTCCGGCGTAACCTCCACATCGTAATACTGCACGCCGATGAGCGGATGCTCGTTGAGCGACGTGAACGAGACGCGCAGGCCGTCATACGGCAGCGCCATTACAAACCGGCTGCCGTCGTCCACACGGTAGATGCGGTCGATGACCGTCGTCCTGCGCTCCGCGTCCTGCTCCACCGTCCCGACGCCCGCAATGAGGCTAAAAAATGCCGCTGCGCTGCCGTCCACGACGGGCGGCTCCTCGGCATCCAGCGTCACAAGGCAGTTATCGACGCCATGCACATGCAGCGCGCTCATCAAATGCTCGATCGTGAAAAACTTGAGCGCGCCCGACGCAATGGTCGTTGCGCGCAGCGTCGCCGTCACATTCTCGGCAACGGCGGCGACGGGCGGCGCCTCCGGCATGTCCGAGCGTGCGAACCGAATGCCCGAACCGGGCGGTGCCGGCGCGAGTTCCATGCGCACATGCCGGCCCGAATGCAGGCCGATGCCTTCATAGACCGCTCGCGCCGCCAGCGTTCTCTCTCTTTGCAAGCAACTACCTCCCGCAAGCTCTGTCACATTTCAATCCATGGTACATCATACTAAAAATTTTCCGAACTTGCAAGGGCAAGGACTCGATTTGACAGACTTCGTTTGTTCTGGTAGTATAAAGGCAAGCAAACGACATGCTTCCATTATCGGGGATGTAATGGTCTCGACGGGGATGGGCGGCATGTGGACAGCGAGCCGGGGGGTCATCAACCCGTTAGTAAGGTGAAGACTTTTATTAAACATAAAAGCAAACGAAGACTACGCTCTGGCGGCTTAAGCCAGCCCCTTTCCGACCGTCTCCCGCACGGACGGAGCAAGGGGTCAAACGCGGGATACCCGGGAGCCATCGCACGATAACTCTCAGGGGAACATCATCGTGATCGGCGGCGCATACCTTGTCTGCGGGGGATGCGACGCCTAAAGAAAAGCGCAGACTGCGCTCGGAGAATTCCATGTGACGTTATCTTCGGACAGGAGTTCGATTCTCCTCATCTCCACCAAATGCATATGACAAAACCCGCGCGGGGAATTTCCCCGGCGGGTTTTTTTGTTGAGAGAAAAAGGCTGCCCCGCCGACGTGTTTTCACGTGTGCGGAGCAGCCTTACTTTCATATGCCGGGATGGGATAACCTCTATGGGGCATCCTCCCCTGTTCTTAATTGCGGCGGCGTCGTTTATTTAGAACCGATAGGTATAGTTCAGCATATAGTTTGCCGGTGTCGCCCAATAGGAGGCGCTGGAGTGCGAGAGCACGTCCTCACGGTCGAGCAGGTTATCAATCGCAAGGGAAATCTCGCTGTGCGCATCGGGGCGATAGATTGTGTTCCACGAGGTCAGCAGATACGGTCTGACCGGTGTGGAGTGGGCGCCCGACGGTGTCTGAACACGGCTGCCGAGATAGGAAGCGGAGAGAGCGGACGTCCATTTGCCGCGCTCATAGGAAATGCCGCCCGTGAGCTGGATTTTCCCGAATTTCCGATCCCAATAGGTTTTTCCCGTGTTTTGGCGGCTTACGGGATTTTGCCAAGTCAGCCCCCAATGGTAAGAGAACCCATTTTTTCCGGCGATTTTGTCCGAGAGTTCAATCCCCGTATTGCGGTAGTCCTCGTTGATATACACATAGGTGCGGTTACCGGCACCCCCCGTCACGCGCGGCGTGATATTATCCTTGATACGGATATGGAAGAGCGCCGCCCGCAGGCTGTGGGCGCCGCGGTCCATTTTCCAGCCAATCTCATAGTTCACGCCCGTCTGCGGTTTGAGACCGGGATTCGGAATTGCCATGTCAGTCTTGTTGAACATCTGGGAAAACGCCGGCATCTTAAAGGACTGCGTGACATTCATATAAACGCTGCTGTCGCGGTTCAGCTTATGCAGGAACTGCCCGGACATGCTGAAGTTATTATAGTTTCGCCCAAACTGCGCGCCTGTTGTCCACGTCTCGCGTGCTCCAAATACCCCCGTATTGCGGTCGTCAAATTTCTGCGTCCACTGTGCGAACAGCCCCCAGTTATTGCGCGTATAATCTAACGCCTTCGGCTCTGACAGCGACGGTATGCTTTTATAAATTTCGCGTTCCAACGATAGCCCGGCAATTAGATTCGCCTTATCGCCGATTCTCCACTGCTTCTGTGCGTCCACGCCGTAGGTGCGGTTGCGCTCTCGGCTTTGATACCAGTTTTTACTGCTCTTCGCGCCGCTCGGCGTATGCTTTCCGTCCGCCCCGATGAAGGTTGGGCCGTCGGCATTGATATCGGTCGTATTGAAATACAGCCCGATGTTCCAATTATGCGCATGGAAATGTGCCTGTATTGTATGCTGAGACGTGTCATATTTGCGCATATTATACGGCTCGCCTAAGCGGATGCCGTACCTCGTATAGGATATCTCGTCCATATAGCGCTTATAGCGGGACTCGGTATTGTAATAATTATACATGACGTCCCATACGGGGCTGATGCGGTAATTGAAGGCGACTGTCTCCTTCTTTACCTTATCGATATCGGTATAATAAGCCCCTGTCAGAGTGGTTCTAGAGGGTCTTACCTCTTTTCCGGATACTTCCGTCGTGCTGCGCCGAGTGATTTCGCCCCAACGGTTCATATTATAGCTCAGTCCAAACCGCTCGTCGCCCACGCTGACACCGTACGCCCTCTGACCGAAATTGCCCGCGCCGACGGTAACGGAGTTCTCTCCCCCCTTCTTCGTGATGATGTTTACGACGCCGCTGACCGCCGTGCTGCCGTAGAGAACGGAACCGCTGCCCTTGACGATCTCGATGCGCTCGATGTTGTCCGCCGCAATCGCGTCGAGATTGTACTTGCCGCGCCACGCAATCGGATTGCCGTTGACGAGCACAAGCGCGTCGCCGTCCACGCCGCGGATATTGAGCTCGTTGACCATCGTGCCGAGGGATGCCCCGCCCTGTCCCATAGACTTGTAGGTAAAGCCGTTGACCTTACTCAGCACGTCGGCGGCGCTCTTCGCGCCGCTCTGCGCAATCTCTTCATGCGTAATTACCGTCGTCGACGCGGGGGTATCCAGTTCCTTTGTCTCGACGCGCTGCGCTGTGACGATGACATCATCCAAATGATACACGGGAAGATCAGTTGTATCTTGTTCTCCCGCGGACACAACTCCGCTCATGCCGGAAAGAATTGCGGTAATGATCAATGTCTGCAAAAGACTTTTCTTCATAACATTTTCTCCTTATTGTCTAGGGCCCCTACGGCACGCACTTAAATCGTTTAGAATTGATAGGTGTAGGACAGACGATAGTTCCGCGGCAGCGACCAATACTCGTATTCGTTGATTGGGTTCTCACGGTTGAGAATGTTATAGACACCAAAGGACACGGTCTGATCCGGCGTCATTTCATAACTCATCGTCAGGTTTCCCTCAATGCGGTTTGGTACCCTATGATCCGGTCCTCTCTTTGCCTGCGTCTGCGTTTTTCCGGTCATGAGATAATATGCATCCTGCCTTTTGGCTGTAATATACCAATCCGTATTTACACGCAGTTTTGCATTCCGGTACTGGAGACCTAAAAAATACTGCTGACGCGCATCCGCCTGCTTCCATTTCTGTCCGTCTCTTGCCTGCGGGTTCGCATAATATCCGCCGATCCGCGCACTCAGATGCGGGTTGATCTGCTTATTGTATTCCAGCTCCATACCGACATTGCGGAACTCATCCTGATTGGCCTGAATAGATATCGTCGGATCGCTTGGATCTTTGATCCAGACAAATTTATTCTTCACCATCATACGGAATACTGCAAGCTTAACCGATTCTTTTTGATCGCCGAATTTCAGTCCGGTCTCGTAATTCCAACCAACCTGGGGCTTCATCTCGTGCTGGCGTTTCAGAACTTTTCTTGTCGCGGCCGGGAACCACGAATTGACCGCAGGCATCTCGAACGATTTGCCTATATTGACATACCATACGGCTTTCGGTGAAATCTTATAGAGTGTCTGGATCTGCGGCAGGAATACGTTCTGACGCTGCTCATACGAGTTCGCTTTAACAAAATGCTCGCGCATCCCGAATGTCGCTGAGAAATAATCGTTGAACTGCCGCGTATAGGAAAGAAATGCGGCGTAGGAATCGCGGCGCATCGTCGCCTCCGTCTTCGTATGATCCTCGACATTTTCACTATGGAACTCTAGGCCGCTGACCAGATTATCCTTGCCCCCCCGCAAATCCCACGCTTTCTGAGTCTCAAAATGGTAGCTGTTCGAATCTGTATTTGTCGTACCATTGCCGGCAAAAGGTCGGATAGTCTGACGTGCCCATGCGAACTTCGTACGCCACTGTCTGTCGCTGTCATCGTAGGTAAGACCGACCCGCTGTGTCTTGAGATCCCAGTGGTAGCGGTATTCCGGTTTTGTCCAATCTTTCGTCCCTCCCCCATCATACTTAAATGTATCATACTCAGAATTTGTATCGGCATAAGAGTAGTTCGCCGTCAGCTTATCGCTCAATCGCAGGTTTAAGAATACATAATCCTTTGTCCCGTTCGCACGCGCTTTGCGCGATGTCCCTGTTGTATAAATACGCCCGATCTGATGCACAGGTTTGCGGTAATCACGCTGATAAGTGAGCGTGACATCCTCATTTCCGACGGTAACCGCATAGTTTTTCTCATAGCTGCCGATTGTTCCCGACACACTGCCCCGTACCTTTTTGCCCTCAGACTTCTTTGTGATGATGTTAATCACTCCGCCAAATGCATCGGCACCGTAAAGAACCGATCCCGCACCTTTGACAATCTCAATTTTTTCAATAGAGTCGACAGGAATAGTATTCAAAAAAGAATTATAGTTAAGCATGTTGGCGGGCACACCGTCAATCAGCATCAATGTGCCTCGGTCAAGCCCACGGATGTTGATACGTGAAAACATGCCGCCATATGCTTCGCCGCCTTGACCGTACGAAAAGGCATTCAGCCCCGGAACACGTTCAATGGCTTCATAGGTCGTCGTTGCCCCTGTGTCCTTCAGCTGCTGCGCGGTAATTACCGTCGTCGTCGCGGGTGTGTCCAAATCTTTGGTCTCGACGCGCTGCGCGGTAACGACCACATCGTCAAGCGTATACTCATCAAGTTTTGAGGTGTTTTGTCCCCCCCCGGCGGACACAACTCCGTTCATGCCGGAGAGAATTGCGGTGACAATCAATGTCTGTAAGAGCCCCTTCTTCATAAAACATTTCCTTTCCCTAGAAAATAATAGTTCATCTATCTTTACATGCCGGTTGTTGCATGAGAGAGATTTCTTTATGCGCCGCCCGCCGCATGTGCGATGACGGCGCGCTTCATGCCGCATTCGGCACCACCTGCGGGCGCGCCGTGCATACGGGCGAAGCATCCGCCGCCGCACGCGGCGAGTGCATCGCAGGCGCGGCAGCGCGCCATTCCGTCGTATACGAGCGCGGCGACCGCCTGCGCGCGCTCCTCGGAGATGCCTTGCATGACATCGCCGAGGTAGAACCGCGGGTCCCCGAAGAACGAGGAACAGGCATAGATGCCGCCGTCCGCCTGTACGAACGCCGCCTCACCGCGCAGAACAAAGCAGTGTTCGAACGCCTCCATGCGCCCGCTCACGAGCGCGCCGCAGCGTTCCGTCTGCGTGAGCGCGATGCGGATGCCCGTGAGCGCGGCGAGTTCGTCGAGGCGGCGGCAGAGCGCCGTGACCGCCGCCGCGGTCTCCGCCTCCCCTGCGGGGACGAGCCCTCTGCCGCGCCCCTGCCCGCGCAGGAGGTCGAGCCCGATGCGCCGCACGTTGCCGAGGTAGTATGCGAGCTCGGCGAGCCCCGGGAGGTCGCGGACATTCTCGCGCGAGACGACCGCGGTCACGCCGACGGGAATCCGCAGGGCGCGCAGTACCTCCATGCCGCGCATGACGGCGGCAAAAGAACCCGTACCGTTCGGGAGCTTGCGCAGGCAGTCATGCACCGCCGCGCGCCCGTCGATGCTGACGCCGATGCCGACGCGGTGCCGGTGCAGGAAGCGCGCCCGCTCTTCGGTGAGGAGCGAGCCGTTCGTCTGCACCTGCATCCGCGCGGGGATGCGCTCCGCCTCGACATAGCGTACGATTTCTTCGATCAGGGGAAACGCGAGCATCGGCTCTCCGCCGCTGAACTGGAGGACGAAGGGCGTGCCGCCCGCCGCGGCGAGCGCGAGCGCGCGTTGCGCCGTCTCAAAATCCATGGTCTCGCGCCGCATCTCCGCCGCGTAGCAGTAACGGCAGGCGAAGTTGCAGTCCCCCGTCAGCGCGAGCACGAGCAGCTTGCAGTGTTTCATCTACGCCGCCCCGTCACGACAGCATCCGCCGATTCTTCCGCAGGAGATAGAGGAAGTACGGCGTGCCGAGCAGCGCGGTCATGATGCCGACGCGAATCTCAATCGGGTCGAGGACGACGCGTCCGAGCGTATCGCAGAAGACGAGCAGCATCCCGCCCGCGAGGATGCTCGCGGGGAGCAGCCGCCTGTGGTCGGGACCGACAATCATGCGCATCATATGCGGCACGATGAGCCCGACAAAACCGATGTTGCCGCTGATGCAGACGCCCGTCGCCGTCGTCATGGACGCGACGGCAAGCAGGAGGAGCCGGTAGCGCGTGACGGGCATCCCGACGGCGCGCGCCTCCACGTCGCCGAGGACGAGGATGTTGAGGTGCCGCGCCATGAAGAGCATGACGGCAAGCCCGATGCAGATGGGACCCACGCCGAGCAGGACGTGCTCCCAGCGGCGATAGTCGAGGCTGCCAATCGTCCAAAAGAGGTATTGCTGCATTTTCTGCTCGCTGATGACGGTCAAAATGCCCGCCGTAATCGCGCCGAGCAGCATGCCGACGACGACGCCCGCGAGGAGCAGCATCATCACGGGAATCTTGCCGTGCCGCATGGACAGCATGACCGTGAGCGAGACCGCTGCGAGCGAGCCGAGAAACGCGAACATCGGCAGGAAGAACATGCTCTCCTCCGAAAGCCCCAGCGAGATGGCGATGACCGCGCCGACCGCCGCGCCGCTTGAGACGCCGATGATGCCGGGGTCGGCGAGCGGATTGCTGAAGATGCCCTGCATAACCGTCCCCGACGCGCCGAGGCTCGCGCCGACCATCAGTCCGACAAATGTGCGGGGGAACCGGATATGCCAAAGCACCGCCTCCTGCTCCGGCGAGACCGCGATGTCCGCGAGCACGGGCAGCCCCGCTGCGTGCGCGAGCGAGGCGAGCACCTGCACGAACGAGATGTCGAACTGTCCCCATGAGAGCGAGAACAGCGACACGAGGATAAGCAGCACGCCCATGACGGGCGCGAGCGTCCGCAGAGAAAACTTTCTAGGCATGGTCTCCCCCCTTTTCCGCTCGACGGATGGTCCGGCGGATAAAATCATTCCAAAGATATTCCTGCGCGTATGCCGCGCCGCGCAGCCCCATGAGCGGCGCATCGGTCAAAAACAGGGCGTCTGGCACGGGCTGTGCGATATGGAACCGTGCGACGACATCCTCATGCGGGAGCCCCGCGGTCTCGCTGCCGCTCCCGAGGAACAGCCCCTCGCTGAGCGCCGCAATCGCCGCCCGCCCCGCCGCGCTCTCGGGCGCGGCGGTCTCGTCCGCAATATCCGCGCCGTACCGTTCCGCCATGCCGCCGAAGTCCTCTGTCAGCACAGCGAGGTGCCCCATGTCCGCCCACTCGCCGCGCAGCGCGTGCGCGATGCCCAGCGCCGCGGACGGCGGCGCCGCAATGACGGCGCGCTCATACCAGAGATCGCCCCACATGCTCTTTGCCGCGTTGATGCGGAAGAAGATCTGCCACTGTACCCGCTCCGCCTCGGTAAGCGCGGCGTCGATACGCGGCGCGCGCAGGGCATCGTTGATCTCCGTGAGCCAGCGGCGCGTTCCCTCGACGCCGTACGGCGGAAGCGGCGCAATGTACGGCACATCGGTCGTTTGCTCCAAATATGCCGCAAGCTCCGCGCCGAGTTCGGCGTGAACGACGATGTTCAGCTCCGCCGTGCCCAGCGTCTCGAGCTCCGCCGCCGTACATCCGCCGCCCACCGGCGCGCCGATCGTATAGCCCGACAGTTCGAGAAGCCGCATCAGCTCGCACAGATCATTCCCCGCGCGCAGATAGGCGGGCGTCAGCCCGAGGAGGTTGACGCGTCCGGGCGTCCGCGCCGCCCTCCGGGGGGCGATCTCCTCCATACAGGCGCGGGCGGCTTTTCGATAGCCCGCGGCAAACATGCCGCCGAGCCCGCCGCTATCAAAGGCGGCGACGCGGGGAAAGCCCATGCCGCGCGCGATGCTCCGCACATCGTCGCCGATGAGCCCCGCCGCGCAGCTGTTCTCCACCGCGAGCAGAGCGGGCGACGGGTCGAGATGCGGCGCGAGCGTCTCGCGGATGTACTCCTCCGCGCCGAACACAATGGCGTCGTTGTCGAGCTGCGTTGAAATCATGCGCTGCGCAATCATCGGACATTCCTGTTCGAGCGTCCGCATCGCGTAAAAATAGCACCACATCGGGCCGTTGACGGCGATGAGCGCGTCCTCAATCCCTGCGAAAAATCCGGCGGCACCCGCGAGCGCGCAGGAATCCGAATGCCGGCAGACGCTTTGAAACGCGTCTTCAGGCATAGAGCACGCCCCCTTCCCGCCGCCGCGCCGCGCAGCGGCGCATACAGTCGATGAGCAGTTCTTCGCCGCGCCGCCCCGCTACGGGCAGCATTGGCAGGAAGATTTGACGCAGATGCGGATTCGCGAGCTCATGCGTCGTCAGCACGAAGTCCGCCGCCCGATACGCGGGCTCCGCATCGCGCTCTGCAATCACGGGCGCAGGGCTCGCCTCCCGCGCGCGCCGCTCCATCTCCGCGCGGTCCTCCGGCAGATAGGCGTCGAGAATCACCACGCCTGCGAGCACAACGCCCAGTTCCGCGAGCAGCCGGCAGACGGGCTCCGGCCGAAAATACCGCACGGCGCGCCCCACGGCGAGCACGGCGCGCTTGCCCGCAAGAGCGTCCCGTCCCGCGGCAATCGCCGTGTCAAACGCCGCACACTCCTCTCCAATGAGCTCTTCCGCCTCCGCCGTGCGGCCCGTGAGCTGCCCGATACGCGCAATCCAGCGCAGGGTCGCCTCCATGCCGACGGGGTAGATATCCCCCGCGCAGACGATGCCGAACCGCGCTGTGAGGAGCTCTGCAAAGTCCCGCACCTCCTTCTCGTGCGCCGCGTCCCCCTCCCTGCCGAGCAGGACGGAGAACTCCGCGGCGGGGACGTCGGAGAGCTCGGCAAGCGAGAGGTAGGAGGGGAACTGGAGGATGTCGTGCATCCCGAGCGCCGCGAGCAGCCGCCGCACCTCGCGGACGTACTCGCCCGACGCGCCGCCGCAGTCGCCGAGGAGGACGGCGCGCCCTTTGACCTTCTCCGCCGCCGGCTGCATAAAGTGCACGGCAAGCAGCCGCATCGTCTCCAAGTAGCCGCCGAAATACTCGCCGTCGAGGAACCCGTGCGATTTCAGCGCGATGACGGGCATCCCGTATTCCTCTGCGGCCTCCTCCGCGATGCGCTCCGCGTCGTCGCCGATGACACCCGCCACGCACGACGAGACGATGAAGATAGCCTCCGGCCGCGCATCGCGCACGACATGCGCGAGACAGCGGCGCAGCAGCTCCTCGCCGCCGAACACCGCCTCATCCTCCGCAATCCCGCTCACATAGAGGGGAATCGCCTGTTCCTCCCACGCGGCGCCGCGCGCCATGCCGCGGTAATGCGCCCCCGTCTCAAGTGTGCGCGCGATATGAGCGCACGCGCGCGGGCTGTGGAACACGACCGCCGCGCCGCGCACATAGGCGAGCGCGCGCCAGACGCCCGGCATCGCGCAGCTGCAGTTCGTCCGGCGGAAGATGAGCCGCTTTGCCTCAGTTGCCATAGGATTCCACCAGCGCCTCCAGCTCCTCAAACTCCATCGACTGCGGGACGGAGAGCCGATCGTTCGTCTCAATCGCGCGCGCAAGCGCGCGGTAGATCTCCGCCTGCGCATCCTCGGGCGCGTATTCGATGACCGTCTTGCGCCGAATCTCCGCCGCATGGACAACCTGCGCGCGCGGGACGAATGCGATGAGACGCGTATTGAGACGTTCGGCGAATGCCGTGAGGAGCTCCTCCTCGCGCGCGACGTTGCGGCTGTTGCCGATGATGCCGCCGAGCCGGACGCTGCCGCGCGCGGCGAACCGCGCAACGCCCTTGGCGATGTTGTTCGCCGCGTAGAGGCTCATCAGCTCGCCCGAGGAGACGATGTAGATTTCCGTCGCGTAGCCCTCGCGAATCGGCACGGCGAACCCGCCGCAGACCACATCGCCGAGCACGTCGTAGAGCACGATATCTTCGTCTTCGATGGCGTGCAGCGCCTTCAGCCGCTCAAGCGCGACGATGATGCCGCGCCCCGCGCAGCCGACGCCGGGGTCGGGGCCGCCCGCCTCAATGCACTTGATATCGTGCCAGCCCGTATGAACGATATCCGAGAGCTCCGCCGCACCCTTTTTCTCGCGTTCGATATCAAGCACCGTCTCTTTGCAGATGCGTCCGAGCAGGAGGCGCGTGGAATCGTTCTTCGGGTCGCAGCCGATCTGACAGACGCGCCGCCCCATCTCCGCAAATGCGGCCGAGACGTTCGACGCCGTCGTCGATTTGCCGATGCCGCCCTTGCCGTAAAACGCGATTTTCTTCATACCTTCGCCCCTTTTTCCTCAGGTACCGCGAGCAGCGGCGAGAGCGCGCGCCGCTCCGCCTCTGTGAACACTTCGATATGCCCCGTCTGCGCGTTCTCCGCAACGCGCACGGGCGTGCCGTACGCACGGGAAAGCGTCTCCTCGCGCATGACCTCTTCCGGCGTGCCGTCCGCCACAATGCCGTCCGCGCCGATGAGCAGGAGCCGCGAGCAGAACCGCGCGGCAAGCGAGAGCTCGTGCACGACGAGCATCGCAGTGCGCCCCGCGGCACAGAGGTCGCTGCACAGGCGGAAAATCTCTTCTTGGTAAATGAAATCCAGCCCCGTCGCCGGCTCGTCAAGCAGGAGGAGCGGCGCCTGCTGCGCGAGAATCTTTGCGAGCAGGACGCGCTGGCGCTGGCCGCCCGAGACCTCCTGCACCGCCTTGTCGCGGATGTCCCAGACGCCCGTGTACGCCATCGCGGCGCGCACGATCGCTTCGTCCTCCGGACCCTCCTGTTCGTAGAATTTCAGATAGGGGTAGCGCCCCGCCATGACGATGTCGTGCGCCGTGTAGCCGAAGGAGATGGCAACCTGCTGTTGGAGGTAGGATACGAGGCGCGCGCAGTCCTTCTCGCCGTACGTATCGACGGGGCGCCCGTAGAGGAGCGCCTCGCCCGCATGGGGCGGGAGGAGGCCGCGCATCGTCTTGAGGAGGGTGCTTTTGCCCGCGCCGTTCGAACCGATGATGCCGATGAGTTCGCCGCGCTGCACGCTGAAATTCATATGGCGCAGAATCGTTCGGTGCCGCGCGTAGCCCACAGACAAATCGCGCGCCTCAAGAACAGCGTTCATAAAAGACCTCCTTTCAAGGGAAATAGTTTATCGGGTGCTGATTGCCGTAAGGCATCTGCCTTGCGAAAAAAGCACGGCTTAAAAATCGCTGCGGCAGACGCCTTACGGCACGGTCATATCGTCCTAAAAGATTGGCATGCAAACAATCCCCACGTCATGCCACCCCCTCATTTCCGCAGCCTGAGTGACGCGGAAGTTTGGATGCATAGCTAGGAATTGAGGCAGACGCGAGGAAGGCGTAGATGAGACCTACGTCGACGAAGCGTTTGCCAAAAATGACGACGCTAGGCGCCAAAATCCCGCGTCACGCCTACGATATGTAAAATCCGCTCCGCAGAAAGTTCTTCAAGCGTGTAGCACGGCGCATGCATCTTCGCCGCAACCTGCGCTGCAAGATGCAGCCGTACAAAATCCTGCTCGGTATCGAGGACGAGGGCGCGGACGCCGGTACGCCCGACGGCCTCGGCCGCCGCAAGCGCCGCCTGCGCGGGGTCTTCGCCCTCCGGCGCGGCGGTCGCCCGTCCGTCCGTGAGGACGACGAGCAGCGTCTCCGCGAGCTCGCCGCGCCGCGCCGCCCCCGCGAGGTGTGCGAGCGCCTCCGAGAGCCCCGCCGCGAGCGGCGTGCGCCCGCCCGTCGGCAGTTCCCGCAGCAGGCGCTGCGCGAGTTCCACGCTGCGCGTCAACGGCAGGAGGGTCTCGGCGCGGTCGCGGCGGAACGCGACGAGCCCCACGCGGTCGCGCCGCACATAGGCCTCGCGCAGGAGAGCGAGCATCGCCCCCTTCACCGCGCGCATCCGCGCGCGCGCCGCCATCGACCCGCTCGCATCCACGACGAAGAGAATGTTCGCCCCGCGCCTGCGCTCGCGCACCGCACGGCGCAGGTCGCTCCGCGCGATGACGATGCGCCGCCTGTCTGCCGCCCTCCGACGCAGCCGCTGATAGGGCGCGGCGGCACGCAGCGTCGCGGCGAGCGCGATATCGCGCTCCCGTTCCCGCGCGGCGGCGTCGCGAACCATGCGCCCGCCCGCCGCACTCGCCGCCGTCAGCCGTTTCCCGCTGCCCGTACCCGCGGCGCGCAGCTCTGCCGCAAAGTCCAACAGCGGCATCGTCATCCGGGCGAGCGCGTCGAAGACCGTGTCCATCCCCGCCCCCGCAGGAGGCGGCGGCGCCGTATCGTCAGCATCTCCGCCCTCGTCCGCGCTTTCCTCCGCGGGCTCCTCGGTCGGGGATTCGTCTGCATGGGAATCTTCCTCCGCCGTATCTCCCGCATCGGGGCTGTCGCCCTGCGGCGCGTCCTGCCCCTGCTCTTCCTGCGGCGTATCGTCCGCATCCTGCCCGCCGTCCCCCTCGCTTTCCTCCGCGGTCGGCGGGGGCGCGGGCATCTCGGGTGGCGCGCTCATACGGTGCGGCAGAACGTAGAGCGCCGCCTCCTCCATGTCGGCGGGCAGGAGATAGGAGCGTCCCGCGAGCGCCGCCGCAGCGCGCGCCGCCTCCGTTAAAAAGAGCTCCGCGCGGTTGCCTGCACAGCGGGCCCGCACGACGAACTCCGCCGCAAGCGTGCGCATCGCGGAGGACACAACGACATCAGCAAGACGCTCCCGCGCCGCCGCAACGGACGCGCCCAGCTCCTCATCCGCCGCACGATAGTCCGCGGCAAACGCCTCGGGGGCGCGGCTGTAAGCACAGGCACGACGCACAATGGCGCGCCGTTCCGCCGCATCGTCCGCCCCCGAGAGCGAGACGAACATGCCGAACCCGTCCAGCACGGCGGCGGGCAGCGTTCCCTCGGCGGGATTCATCGTCCCGACGAGAACAAGGGAGGCATCCTGCGCCGCCGCTGCAAGCGCCGCATGGAGAAACGGGCGCGGCAGCAGATTTGCCTCGTCGAGCAGGAGCATCCCGCCCGCCGCACGCTGCAAAATCCCCGCCTGCGCCGCGCGTACGCCGTCCACAAGCAGCCGCTCAATGTCCGCGCCGCCGAATACCATATCGTCGGTCGCGCCGAGCGGGAGCTGCGTGAGCCGCCCCACCTGCGGGAGTGCCCCCGCCGCGCGCGCGAGGAGTGTCTTCGCCGTCCCCTGCGCGCCCGAGAGGAGAAGTCCGCCCGCGCGCGGATTCACAAGAGCGAGCAAGAGCGCTCGTTTTGCCGCCTCCTGTCCGACGATGGCGGACATGGGATAAACAATATGTTTCATCGCATTTCCCAACGCCGCAAGTCACACAGTGCCGCGCACAGAAAAAATATCATGCGAGAATCTCCTCCACGCGCGCCCAGTCGATGACCGTCTCCTCAAACGGACGGCGGCGCACACGGTGCGCAAGCGCGAGATGTGCCGCCGCGCGCAGATCATCCGCCGTGATGCCGGCACGCCCCGCATAGGCGGCATGCGCAAGCGCCGTTTTGATGAGCACAATGTCGCTGCGGTGACCGTCAACGCCGAGTTCGAGAGAGATCCGCGCCGCCTTGTCGATGCTCTCATCATCCGGCACGAGCGATACAAGCCGCTCTTGCGCCGCGATGATGCGCGCGGCGAGCGCCGCCTGCTCCGCAGCATAGTCCTCTGCAAATGCCGTAGGGTCGCGCTCATAGGCGAGCCGGCGACGCACAACCTCGGCGCGCTGCGCGGCGTCGCGCTCCCCGCGAATCTCCACGGACAGCGCGAATCGGTCAAGCAGCTGCGGGCGCAGCTCGCCCTCCTCGGGATTCATCGTCCCGACGAGGACGAACCGCGCGGGATGCGCATAGGAGACGCCCTCGCGCTCCACGGTATTGACGCCCATCGCCGCCGAATCGAGGAGGATGTCCACGATGTGGTCCTCCAGCAGGTTCACCTCGTCCACATAGAGAATATTGCGGTTCGCCGCGGCAAGGATGCCCGGCTCAAATTTTTTCTTCCCCTCGAGGATGGCCGCTTCGATGTCGAGCGTCCCCGCGACGCGGTCCTCCGTCGCGTTCACGGGCAGTTCCACGACGCGCATGGGGCGCGGCTCTTCGGCGAGCGTTTCCCCCGCCGCGCGTTTCTCCGCGCAGTCGGCACAGAGCGATCCGCCCGTCGGCGCGCACCGGTAGCGGCAGCCGCGCACCGTGCGCAGCGGCGGCAGGAGCGCCGCGAGCGAGCGCACCGCCGTCGATTTCGCCGTGCCCTTCTCCCCGCGCAGCAGCACGCCGCCGAGCGTCGGGTCAATGACGTTCAGGATGAGCGCAAGTTTCATCTCCTCCTGCCCGACGATGGCCGCAAAGGGATATGTATACTCCTGTTTCATCAAAAACCTCAGTCTAATATCTTAGAACTCGTAAGTCAGCCCCGCTTGGAAGAACCGCCCCGGCCCCGGGTAATACTTGCTGTTATAGACGGGGTACTGTGCATTTGTGAGATTCAGCAGCTTCACATAGGCGTTCGTATGCGCGTCGATCGCATAATCGACATTCAGATCGACGATCGTATAACTTTTCTGTCCAAAAAGAGTGCGGTCCAGCCCGGCGCCCATCGTCGCGAACAAATTGGCCTTCCATGCGCCCGCCCCATAGTGAACGCCGATACGGTAACCGTTCGGTCGGGTATTCGAGTTCTCCCAAACAAGCCCCTGTCCCGTCCCTCTGTCACGCTCCGTACGAATGTAAGAGTAGCCGAGATCATAACTCCACGCCTTGCTCAGTTCCTGCCGATAGGTCAGTTCCAGCCCGCGCTTCTTCTCCAAGTCGATATTCGTCGCGTAATAGTCCGACCAATTTGGAGAAACCCAGCGAATCGCATCGTGAATCTTGCTCCGGAACGCGCTGACCTCAATGGACTTCGTCCCGTCAAACGCATGGCGCACGCCGACGGTCTCCGTGTGGCCGCTCTCCGGTTTCAGATTGCGGTTGCCGTACATGCCGCCCCACATGCTGACGCTGTGGTAAAAGAGGTCGTCCGCCTGCGGCGCGGCGAACACCCTGCCCCACGACGCGTAGAGCTGCGTCTTGTCGCTCGCCGCGTAGTTCACGGCGAGTTTCGGCGAGTAATGCGTGCCAAACTCGCTGTGATGATCCATCCGCAGCCCGGGGATGACCGACCATTTCCCCATCTCTAAGGTATCCTGCACGTAGGCCGCCGTATTCGTCAGTTTCTCCCCGTCATATCCGTTCGCAAGGTTCGTCGAGCTGCTGCGGTGCCATTCCAGGCCGGCGACGAGGCGGTTATTGGGATCGATCTGCCAGCCGTTCTGATAGTCGACGCCCGTGAGGCGGGATTGGAACGCCCCGCTGAACTTCATGGATTTATAGTTGTCAAAGACGCGCAGAACGCCCGGCGTCGTCGTATTTTCCTTAAAATTGTACGAAGCGCTCCAATCGTTATAAAGCCGATCCACATGATTGGTGTTCCTGAATTGCAGATTGTGGCTGTCCCCGCTGAGCGTATGATGAACGACGGAAAGCGTCAGCGAATCGCCCGCGCCGAGCTTCTTATCGACGCGCAGGCTCAGTTCGTTGTTGCGGTAATCGCTGTCCGGCATTTTCCGCGTCTCGCCGTCCGATTTGTAACGCATATAGCCGCGCCGGTCGATGCCGCCCGCAATCGTCCAGCGCCAATCGCCCGCGCTGCCCTCGTGCATGACGCGGTACTCCTGCGTGCTCCACGCGCCTGCCGCCACATCGAGCGTCGTGCGGTTCTCCTTGCCGCGTTTCGTGATGATATTTATCACGCCGCCCGCCGCATCGCTGCCGTAGAGTGCGGATCCGGCGCCCTTCACGATCTCGATGCGCTCGATCATCGACATGGGCGGCACTTCCTTCAGCGATGCGCCCGCTCTGCCGCTCCCCGTCCCCTGGTCGCTGTTGATGCGTCGGCCGTCGACGAGCACGAGCACGCGGTCGTCGCCGTTCAGGCGCACCATGTCCTGCATACCGGACTTCATGACGACGACGCCGTTCACATGGGAGAGCGCCTCCGCAGCGTCGCGGTACCGGTTCTCCGTAATCTCCTCGGCAGTCACGACCGCGACGTTCGCCGCCGTCTTCGCAATCGGCGTGGGAATGCGCTCCGCCGTCACAACGATATCCGGCAATGTATATGTATCGCTATCTTGATATTCTTCCGCATATACATTGCTGCCGCAATACGCCCCCGTCAGCAGGGCGGCTGCGACGGCAGCCGAGAGTTTCCGCTGTGCATTCTTTGTGTTCCATGCGTTCATTTCAGTTCCTCCAAATTTCTTAAAGCGCCGTGTATATCATCGCGTCCGCCTCATAGAGGACGGGCGCGCATATCTGACTGTCCGCTACTTGACCGCCGTCAGATGCAGTCCGTCGGGCTGCGCAAACGCGTCGCCGTACGCCATATACGCGATCTCCTGCGCGCCGAATACGACGTCCTGCGAGCCGTTGTAGATGTAGCCCTCGCGCGGCTCGCGTAGCGCGCCCGTCTTGATTGCCTTCAGTGTGGCGAGCGCGGGATCGCCGAGATATTTCTGGCGGAACGCGGCCACGTCGTAAGTGCCGTGCGCGTTGTAGGTCGGCAGGAAAAGGATGTCGGGATCGATCGAGACGAGCTGCTCCTTCGTCATAACCTGCCCCGTATGAATCCCCAGCTCCGCCATACCGTTCTTCACTCCCGCATAGCCGCACGCGTCGTCAAAGGTCGATCCGATGCCGCCGTACGAACTCATGAGGGAGATGAGGACGACGGTCTTGCGCTCCGCCGCAGGAATGGCATCCGTCCGATTTTTGAGCGCGGCGAGTTTCTCGTCCATCTGCCGCACGAGGTCTTCCCCGCGCGCCGGCTCTCCCGCGGCCGCGGCGAGGAGCGTGACCGTCTCGCGGATCTCGTCGATACTGCGTACGCCCTTGCAGACGACGACGGGGATGCCGAGATCGCGCAGGCTGTCGACAATGGTGATATCCCCCCAGTCGGGCGCAACGACGAGGTCGGGATGCAGCGCCATGAGCTGCTCGCTCGTCGGCATGCCGATCTTCTCCGGAATCTGCCGGGCGATCTCCGGGATGTTCGAACTGACGGGATCGTCCGCAAGCGCGTTGACCGCTGCCATACGCTCGGGTTCAACCAGCCCGAGCATGGTGATGTCGGTGCTGAGCGAGAGCGTCACGATGCGCTGCGGTTTTTCCGCAAAGTGCGTGACATGCCCTTGGATGTCCGTAACGTCGTAACCGCCCGACGCGGCATTCTGCGCCGTATCTTTGCCGCAGCCCGCCAGCGGAAGCAGCAGAAAGAATACGACGATCAATCGAAGAAATTTCATCATTCATCCTCCACAGCAGACAGATGCCGGTTGGTCGGCTGGGCAAACGCGTCGCCGTAGAGCATCGCCGCCGTCTCCTGCGCACCGAACACGACGTTCTGCGAGCCGTCATAGAGATAGTGCCCCCACGGATGCTTGATATGCCCCTCGCGCACCGCCGTCATCTGCGCGAGCGACGGGTCGCTCACATACTCGCGCCCGTAGGTCTCCTCATTGGAAGACGGGATGCGGTACGTCGGCAGGAAGATGTAGTCGGGATTCGCCGCGACGAGCTGTTCCTTCGTCATGACCTGCCCGCTCTTATTCCCCGCCGCCGCCTTCGCGTTGATTGCCCCCGCGTAATTGCACATGATGTCAAAGCTGCACCCCGCGCCGCCGTAGCCCGCCATGATGGAGACAAAGGCGACGCTCTTGCCGCGCTGCTCCGCGGGGACCTCCTCGACGCGCCGTTTGAGGTCGTCGAGCCCCTCCTGCATCATCGCGACGAGCTTTTCGCCGCGCTCGGGCTCGCCGACCGCATCCGCCGCGAGGCGGATGTTGAAGACGATGTCGTCGAGGTCGCGTACCTGCCGGCAGGCGACGACCGAAATCCCGAGCGCGCGCAGCGCGTCGACCTGCTCAGCCGGCATGAAGGGGACGGTGAAGATGAGGTCGGGGTTCATCGACGCCGCCTTTTCCACCGAGGGCATCCGTGGGATTGCGTTCGGCACGCGCTGCGCCAGTGCCGCGACGTTCGAGCGCGCGGGGTCGGTGTGCAGCTCGTCAATCGAAATCATGCGCTCCGGCTCGACGAGCCCGAGCAGCAGCTCGTCCATCGACATCGAGTAGGTCATGATGCGCTGCGCCTTCGCCGGCACTTCGACCCGCGTCCCCTGCGCGTCGGTGACGAAATGTTTTTCGGTGGGCTTTGCCGCCTCCTCGCTCCTGCAGCCCGCGCAGGCGAGCATTAGCATGAGCACGAGGAGCAGCGCCGCAGCGCTCCGTCGTCCTTTATCCATCCGCACGTTCCTCCAGCTCTCCTTCCATTGACAGATAGAGCTCCCGCAGCTGCGCGAGCGTCTCTTCCTCCGCCTGCCACAGCCCGCGGTGCGCCGCCTCCAGCAGCGTCTCCGCGATGCGGTGCAGCGCCCACGGGTTGACCTCGTTCATCCACGCCCGCATCTCCTCATCAAGCGCGTATTTCTCCGCGTACTTCTCGTACATCCAGTCCTCCATGACCGCGCTCGTCGCGTCCCATTGGTAGCTGTGCGCGAGATAGGAGGCGAGGTCGGAGGCGCCCTTGTAGCCGTGTTTCTTCATCCCGTTGATGAACTTCGGGTTCATCGCCTCGGCGCGGAAGATGCGTTTCGCCTCCGCCTGCACCGTGCGGACACACGTGCGCCGCCGGTCGGAGCTGTCTCCGCTGTAGGAGCGCGGCGCTTTCCCCGTGAGGGCGCGCACCGTCGCAATCATACCGCCATGGTACGCGTTGAAATCGTCGGACGTGAACATATGCGTCTCGCGGTTGTCCTCGTTCTTAATCGTGACTTCGAGCCCCGCCATGCGCCGGCGGAAAATCTCCGGCTCGTAGTTGCCGCAGACGCCGTCCTTGTAGGCATGTCCCGAGAACCGCGTATAGACCGCGGCGAGGTCATCGAGGGTCTCCCATTCCTTGGATTCCAACAGCGCGCCGATGCCTGCGCCGTACGCGCCCGGCGGGTCGCCGAAGATACGGTAGGACGCCTTCTCCCACGCCGCAGCCTCCTCTTCGCCCGCCGCGATGAGCTCCGCCGCGTCCTCCTCCATGTGCTTACGAATGTAGTTCTCCTCATGGGATTCGTCGAGCGCGCCCGCCATGCGCGCCGCCTCGTCCAGCCAGCGCGCGCCGTCGGGCATCGTATCGCGGAAGAGGCCGCTGATGCGCCCCGTCACGTCGATGCGCGGGCGCCCGAGCTCCGCCAGCGGGATGACCTCGATATCGCGCACGCGCCCGCTCGGCTGCTGCCATACGGGGCGGATGCCCATGAGATAGAGGAACTCCGCGATACATTGACCGTGGCTGCGCATGTTCGAACCCGCCCAGAGCACAATGCCGACCGCCTCGGGATAACGCCCCTCCGTGCGGATATAGTCCTCGATGACGGCGTCGCCGAGCTGCCGCCCGAGCTCCCACGCTGCGGGCGACGGGAGCGTTCGCGGGTCGATGCCGAAGAAATTGCGTCCCGTCGGCAGGAGGTCTGCCCCGCCGCTTGACGGCGCGCCGCCCGGCGCAGGCTCGATGTAGGCGCCCGAGAGCGCCGTCACCGTATGCGTTATCTCCTCGTCCGTGCGCCTGAGGTTCGGCACGACATCCATGCAGATATACGAGAGGACGCGCGCGAGCTGCGGCCGCGTCTCTGCGCCGCACTCCTCCCGCGTAACCGCTTTCATCACCGCATCGGCGGCATCCGGTGCGAAATCCTCCGCCATCAGTGCGGCGACGAGCCGCGTGCCGAGTTCTTCGAGGCGGTCGAGCGCCATGCCGTAGGTCGTGCCGTCGGGGAGGAGCGTGCCGCCCGCATCCAGCAGCGCGTCGTAGTCCAGCCCCTGCCCCGCCGCGAGCACGCGCGTCAGCGCAGGGATGTCGCCGTTATCCATACGGACGAGGGATTTCACATAGTCGACGCGGTCCTCTTCGGGCGGCATGCGCCCGAGGACATGGAGCCCCGTGCGAATCTGCAGGTTCTTGAGGTCGGTCACGTAGTTGTGCAGGCGCAGCGCGTATGCGTCGAAGTCCTCCTCCTCCGGCACCTCATCCTCGAGATGCGCCGCGCGCGCCGCCTCGCGCACGAGCTCAGCCGCAGCGTCCGCCGCCTCCGGCTGCGTGCGGACGAAATGCCCGTACTCATCGAGCGCCCGCTCAAGCTCTGCGATGTCGTCGCACGCTCCCGCGAGGCTCATCGGCGGCGAGAGATGACTGATGAGACACGCCGCCCCGCGCCGTTTCGCCTGAATGCCCTCGCCGACAATCGTCATCCAGTAGGGATAGATGTCGGGCAGGTCGCCGATGGAGATATCGGGATAGCACGAGGGCGAGAGCCCCGCGTTCTTGCCCGGGAGCCATTCGAGCGAGCCGTGCGTCCCGACGTGTACCACGGCGTCCACCCGGCGCACCGTGCGCAGCCAGTGATAGAACGCGAGGTAGTGATGCGTCGGCGCGGCGTCGGGCGAGTGCAGGAGTTTCCCGGGGTCTTCGCCAAAGCCGCGCGGCGGCTGTATCGTAATGAGGATATTTCCCTTTTCGATGCCGGGCAGGATGAACGCATCATCCGCGACGAGCACATCGCCCGGCGGTTCGCCCCAGTCCGCGCGCATGCGCTCCCGGACGCGCGCGGGGAGCGTTTCAAAGTAATCGCGGTAGTCCGCCACAGAGAGCCGCCCGCAGGCATGCGCGATCTGCTCGTCGGTCAGATAGCGGCGGTCGTTCGTCGCCTGCGCCGTGATGTCGTCCATGAGCGCCTGCGCCGTCTCTGGGATGTTCTCCACACGGTAGCCCGCATCTCCCATCGCGCGCAGGAGGCGCACGACGCTCTCGGGCGAATCCAGCCCCGCCGCGCTGCCGATGCTCGCGTTCGTCGGCGGGTAGTTGTGGAAGATGACCGCAATCTTCTTCTCGGCATTCTCCTTGCGCCGCAGCATGGCATAGCGCCGCGCCCGCCGCGCGAGGAGTTTCATACGCTCCGTCAGCGGCACATAGACGGAGAGCCCGTCCTCCATGCGCTGTTTCGCCGCAATCGGCACGGCGTGGATAGCGCCGTCGAACTCCGGCAGACTCACGCTGATGGAGACCTCCATCGCGTTCATCCCGAGCGGCGAATCCTCCCACTCCGCGCGCTCGGCGAGAATCGTATACGCCTGCAGCCACGGCACGCCGAGCCGGACGAGTTCCTCTATCGCCGTCCCCGCCGCATGCAGAGAGAACTTGAGGCAGCTCACCACGACGTCAACCGTCGGCTGCCCGTCACGGTAAAAATACCGCCGGAGCGTCTCGGCAAAGGGCGGCGCGCCGAGCTCTGCGTTCGCCAGCGTATTCGTAAAGACGGGAACGACGTTCAGCCCCGCCGCCTCAAACGCGCGCACGAGCGCCGTATGATAGGTGAAATCCCCCATCATCCATTCGGAGCGGTAGAACACGATGCCTGCCGTCGGGCGCGCGGGGTCGATATGCGCCGTACGGTACGCCGCGATGTCGGCGCAGTCCCCGCCGTAGTCCGGGTGCCATACGCCGTGCCACGGCTGTTCCTGCGGCGCGGGCACCTCCCCCTCATAGCCGCCGAACCGTGCCGCGAGATAGAGCATCGCCCCGCGGACGTTCTCCTCGCCGTCAAAGCGGAAATAGCGGCGCAGCTCCATCAGCTCGCCGTCCGTTATCCCATGCGAAATACGCTCCGCGCCGCTGTTTTCGACGAGGAACGCATGACGTTTCTCCGCGCGCAGCAGATAGGCCGACGCCCGCTGCAGGAACGGGCGGTCAAGCCCCGTCCCCATCCATAGGAAGAGCACGACGTCCGCCGCCGCGCAGACGCGCATGTGCTCCCGCGACCATTCGTCTTCGCCCTGCACATAGTATGCCGCGCAGGAGACGCCGGCCGGCAGCGCGGACCGCCCCGCCATGTAGAAATTCCGGGAAACGTTGGTATAAAAGGCGATATGCATAACGCCGATAACTCCTTATTATAATGCTTCGGGCAATAAAAAAATCCACCCTTCGGTGGATTCTCGGTGCTCACAGTATCTCCGGCATATGTTCCGACCGCGCCGGCTGCGCACGCCGCAAATCCCCTCCCCATCGCTCGTGGGTCAAACGGTGACTGTCGGCCGGGCAGTTCTCCTGGCTTAGGTTCATAACGTTTTTGCGCCTTCCCAAAGCATACGCTTCAGTGGCTCTATCGAAAAGCGCAAAAGCATCGCGCTTTTCTGCAAATTCGCTCCCCCATACAGTGGCGTGACCGCGCCGGAAATGCTCCGGCTTCTCTATTAAATCCCTGCGGATACCCGACCCGTACAGCAAAACGGGCATGCGTCAGCGGGAGGCTGCGCACGTCGTTCGTCCATCTGCACCTTTATATTATTCGCGCTTATTATAACATTGATTTTATGCTTGTCAAGTGCTGCGGCTGCGAATGGACTTCCAGCGGTCATGAAGCCAAAACCATTCCTCGGGGTATTTTCGGATCCATTCTTCGATCCGCGCATTGATGTATTGTGTCGTACGGCGGATGTCCTCCGCCTTGTCCGCCGTTTTTTCGACGCGAATCGCCGGCCCGACGGTGAGAATATGGCGGCCGTTCGGTTCGCGGTGCATGAACACGGGGAAAATCGGAACGCCGCGGAACCGTGCGATGGAGGCCGCCCCCGTAAACGCATTCGTCTCCCGACCAAAGAACTCGACGATGATGCCGTCGCGCAGGCTCGGATCCTGATCGCTGATGAGACCGATGATCCAGCCCTCGTCGAGCATGCGGAACATCTCGCGCACGCCGCTGCTGTATGTGATATGCATGCCGACGAGCGCGCGGTACTCGTTGATGAAACGATCCATACCGGCCGAGGACTGCTTCTTTGCAACGCCGACGAGCGGGTACCCCGCGCAGGCGAACGCGCCCCCCATGAGCTCCCAGTTGCCGCTGTGTGAAGTCGCAAAAATGGCGCCCCTCCCCTCCGCCATGACGGCGTTCAGCTCGTCCACGGCGCCGGTGATCGTCACATAGTCCGACATGCGCGCCTTCATCACCGGGAAGCGCAGCACCTCCATGAGCATAGGGCCGAAGCGCAGCGCGCTTGCGCGCGCGATACGCGCCGCTTCCCGCTCATCCGCACCGAGGCAGCGCATGATTTGAGCCCGGGCGAGGTTCTTTCGTTTCGCTGGAATAAATATCCATGCGAGCGCCGCCGTCCACGCGCCGAGCTTCATCGCCGCGTCGTGCGGGAGGAGGCAGACGATACGACTGAGCCATTTTACGGCATAGTAGGACAGCATGTTACTCTTTCCCGCCCAATTTCTTTTCGAGCGTCTTAAGTTTTTTCGCCATCTCCGGCAGACGGCGGATCGCGGCTTGTACGCGCAGCCACTCGGCATGGGACTGTACGGGGAACCCGGCGCCGAACGTTCCCTCCGGCATGTCGCCGATGATCCCGGAACGCGCGGCATAGACGGAGTTCGCGCCGATATTGATGTGCCCGACCGTACCGACCTGCCCGCCGAAGGTGACATTGTGCCCGACCTTCGTCGATCCGGAGATGCCCGTCTGCGCGACGATGAGACAGTTCGCCCCGATACTGCAGTTGTGACCGATGTGCACGAGATTGTCAATCTTCGTCCCCCTGCCGATCACCGTCGAGCCGAGCGTCGCACGATCGATGCCGACGTGCGCGCCGATCTCCACATCGTCCTCGATGACGACGTTGCCGACCTGCGGCACTTTGGTATGTACGCCCTGCTCCGTCGTAAAGCCGAACCCGTCCGCGCCAACGACGGCGCAGCTATGGATCGTACAGCGCGCGCCGATGCGGCAGTGCTCGCGCACGACCGCATTCGGATAGAGCACCGTCCCGTCGCCGATCTCGCTGTACTGTCCGACATAAGTGTGCGGATAGAGCGTGACGCCCGCACCGAGCACGGCGTTGTCGTCCACATAGGCAAAGGGCAGGACGGTCACGCCCGCGCCGATGCGAACATTGCTGCCAATGTACGCCTGATCGCTCACACCGACAGGATGTGCAATCGCAGGGGTAAAGATCGCGAGCAGTTTTGCAAACGCCGCTTTCGGATCGTCCACATAGATGACCGCCCCCGCGAAGCCCTCCGTTCCCGTCGGCAGGAGCAGCGCCCCCGCCGCTGCGGTGCGGGCCTCGTCGATATGCGGCGAAACGGCAAAGGCGAGATCGTCCGCCCCCGCATCCTCCAGAGATGCGAGGCCGCGGATCACGCGCGCGCCGTCGCCGCCGACGGTTCCGCCGACGAATGCCGCAGCTTCGCTGACTGTCTTTTCCATGCCTCTAGCCCCTTTTTACTGGAGTTTTTGAATGACTTCGTCGGTCAGATCCACGCCGCCCGAGAGCACGGCCGGATACTGCTTGGAACTGTCCATCACGACATCTAATTTCTTCTCTTTGACAACATCCTGAACGGCGGCATTCATCTTCTGCTCGAGCTGCACGCTGTAGACTTGGTTGAGCCCCGCCATCTTGCGCTGGGTGTCCATCTGGATCTGCTGCGCTTCCTCCTGCGTCATTTTGGGATTCGCCTGGAAACGGGACTGCGCCTCTTTCTGCGCTTCGGCGAGTTTTCCGTTCGCCTCCTCCACAATGGCCTTGATCTGCGGCGCTTCGTTCTGTACGCGTTCGCGATCCACGGTACCGACATGCACCTGACCGCAGCCCGCCGTGAAGAGACTTGCTGCAAGAAGAACCGCCGCGGGTACTGCGCTGAAATATTTCATGGAAAAATCCTTTCATTCTTTGATACTCTGCATTTCCCGTACCATTTCTCCCGTCACGTCCGTCGCTGAGCGCGAAATGATCGGCGCATAGCGACGGACGGAAAACGCGTCGTCTCCCCCCAGCCGCACCGGCGCCTGTTCTTCGGGCGATGCGAGCACAAGGGAAAAGGCGTGCGTGAGGGCAAGTTTTGCCGCGCGGCTGCGGACATCCCTCATGATCCGCTCTTCGAGGGCGTCCGCCTCGCTCCGCAGTTTCGCAAGACGTATCGTACGTTCGGCAATCGCGGAGCGCTCATCGCGCGCATCAAGCGCGCGCTTCATCTCCGCCGCATTCCGCTCCTCCGCCTCGCTCCGCAGGCGTTCTGCCTCGGCCCTCTGCGCGTCGACGGTCTCCTGCGCCCGTTTCGTCCACATCGCTTGCTGCGGCTCGATGCGGGCGGCAACCCGCGCGCGGATCTCCGCCCGCCATGTGTCGTAGAGAGCCATTTGCCGTGCGCCGCGCTCCGCCTTGAGCGCCTCGAGCCGGCGTTCCCATCCGGCACGCTCCGCGGCAAGCTCCTCCTCCGAGACACGCGGGCCGTGCATGGCGCGCTGGTTGTCAATCTTGAGGTTGAGGTTGAGGATCGCGTTCAGATATTCGTCGTCGATCGCCTTGCTGCGCGCCTTATAGTCCGGCTCCGTCTCCTTTGCATACGCCTCGGCGAGGCGTTTCCGCTCGCGTTCAAGTTCCACCCGCGCGCCGATGACGGCCTGCGCGTTCTTCTGCCATACCGAGTCGTCAAAAGGCGCGGCGTCCGCTTGCGGCGGGTCGATCTTCGGGGCCGGCACGGCATTGCGCAGACGGAGGGCAAGCGTACGTTCCTCGGCGCGCAGTTCCTGCAGATGCGCGTAGGAGGGATGCGCCGCCAGCACCTCGTCGATGCGCATGACGGCGATATCGCTCTTTCCCGGAGCTTTATTCTTGTCACGCATAAAGAAACAGATGCAAAGGGCGATCAGCAGGAGGCAAATGAGCCCCGCAAGGATTTCCCTGCGCCTTGTTTTCCAAAGTTCCGGCACACGCCCGCCCCCCATCGCATACGCCTATACCTCGCTATAAAAATATACCGAGCAGCGCTCTGCCCGGTACATTTGCGCGTGTCATATCGTATGAACCTAATTTACTTGCTCAGCTGTTTAACGACATCCTGTGTGATGTCCTGGCCACCGTAGACCACAGCGTTCTTTTCAATGACGACGGAGAGCCCCTTCTTCTCCGCGACGCTCTTGACGGCGTCCTGGATGCTCTTCTCGATGGGTTCCATCAGTTCTTCGTTCTTCTGCTGGAGACGCTGCATTGTCTGCTGATAATAGTCGGATTTCTCCTGATCGTTCATGTTGGCCGACTTCGACTCAAAATCCGCCTGGGCTTCCTGCGAAGCCTTCTGCATCTCCGCGTTTGCCGCCGCGAGCTGCGGATGCTGGCTACCGACCTGTCGATAGTCCACAACCCCCACGGAGGAAGACGCTGCGGAGACGATGCCCGAACCGCTCTGCGTGAGTGCGAGCGCGACCACCGAGCCGACGAAGACGACGGCGATGAGGATGCTGATGAGTTTAACTTGCTTCTTTTCGAGTTTGATCATGAAAAAAGTCTCCTTTTCTTCTAAGAACCGGCGGCACGGATGCCGACCGCACTCATTATAACAAAGAGTGCGACGCAATTCAATATCATTTTGTTTTGTACGCGCAGAGCAGTGCGCCGTCCGAACTCTCTTAAAAATCCCCCGCGGAATCCCGCACGCTTATCATACAACATTCAAGGCGTTCGGGCAACAACAACGTATAAAAACGGTCCGCTCACGGAGATGCCGCGCGCCGATAAACGCGCAGCTTCGTCCGCTCTGCGGGCGTCTCTCCGAGGAAGTCCCACATTCGCGCATCAAAGTTTTCTGCAAAGTCATCGAAGCGGTGCCGTTCCACGACGAGATAAACCGTGCGGTCATGCGGCAGCGCGTCGATCGGCAGGAACGGCATGACGTTCTTTCCAGTCCAGCTCATCTCTTTCGGCGCGCTTGCGGCAATCTCTTCGCGCGTTGCCAGCGCGTACATCATATGCCCCGTATAGTAGGGCACCGTCGCCGTATAGTCCCCGTAACAGACGATGAGATCGTCGGCGCGGAGCTGCGGGCTGATGAGCGCCGCCGCCTCTTTGCCACTGAAATGACCGTCCCACGCGGAATAGTTCGAGACGACGACCGCCAACGCAAGGTAAAGCCCCATGCCCACGGCGGCCGCAGCGCGCAGGACGCGAGGATTGCGCGCGAGCAGACGCGCCGTTAAAATCGCGGCCGGCAGGAACGCGGGAAAACTATACGTCGGATACTTCGTCGCCATGCATTGAAAAAAGAGCGGCACGACGATCGCCCAAACGAGCAGGAACTGCGCGCGTATATCAATCGCCGGCTGTACGCGCCACGCGCGGAAGAGCGCGAGCGGCAGGGCGAAACTCCACGGGAACATCCCGATGAAATAGATGCCGAGATAAAAATACCAGACGTTCCACTGCGCGTGTTCCGGCACCGTCGCACGCAGGACATTGTGAATCCCGAGGAAGGTGTCGACAAAGGCGGCGCCGTGTACCGTATACATATAAAGGTACCAGGGCCCGCAGACGGCGAGATAGACGAGAAGCCCCGTCGGAATCCGGATGCGCGTCAGCGTGCCGAGATCCCGCCGCACGGCAAGGAAGACGAGGATAATCAGCCCCGGCAACAGGAGTCCGATCGGCCCCTTCGTAAGTGTGGCAAGTCCCGCGCAGGCATACGCAATGTAAAAATATGCGCGTCGGTCTTCCCAATAGCCGATAAAAAACGCGGCGAGGGTACCGCCGAAAAAGACGAAGAGGCTCATATCCGTGAGGATGAGCTTCGCGAGTACGGCATAGAGCAGACCCGTGCCGAGGATCAGCGCCGACCAAAACGCCGTGCGTTCATCGTAGAGCCGCCGCGCAAAGCCGTACGTCAGCGCAAGTCCGCCGACGGCAAAGAGCGCCGGGAAAAACCGCGCGGCAAAATCCGTCACGCCGAACGCGGAGAACGCCGCGATCAGCTCCCAATAGAAAAAGATCGGCTTATCGTACCAGTAGCCGCCGTAGATCCGCGGAGAGAGATAATCCCCCGCCGCGAGCATCTCCTTCGCCGTCTGCGCATAGTTCACCTCGACGGGCGCCGTCACGGCAAGTCCCGCATTCCCCCAAAAGTACAAGAGGGAGAGCAGTATGAGCGCGCCGAGATACTTCACCGTCTCGTTCATACTTCCCTCCCTTCGGCCGCTATTCGATTCTCCGTAGGATTTCTTCGATTATCCTGCGCAATGAGATAGAGCGGACGGTTTTTTACCTCCTGCAGGACGCGCGCGATATACTCGCCGCAGATGCCGAGCATCATCATCTGCATCCCGCCGAAAAACGCGCAGCAAACGACGATGGTCGACCAGCCCGGCACCGTCTCGCCGCGCAGCGTCTCAAAGAGCACGTGCAGGAAGAGCGCGACCGCAAAGAACGCCGACAGCACGCCCACGTAGAAGGCGGCGCGCAGCGGCTGTACCGAGTAGGCAAGGATGCCGTCCAGCGCAAACGATATCATCTTATGCAGGGAGAATTTCGACCGCCCCGCAAATCGCTCCTGCGCCACGAACTCCACCTGCGTCTTCCGGAAGCCCATCGCGCCCACGATGCCGCGGATGAAACGCGCATGTTCACGGTAGCGGCGCAGGGCGAGCACGGCCTTCCGGTCCATGAGACGAAAGTCCGATCCCCCCTCTTGAATCTCCACATTCGCGAGGAGGTTGAGCAGGCGATAGTAATATTTTGACGTCAGGCGCTTAAAGAGAGAGGCTCCTTCGGTCGTGAGACGCACGGTCTGTACGATATCGAAGCCCTCCTCCCATTTTCCGATGAGTTCGGGCAGGAGCTCGGGCGGATGCTGCATATCGCCGTCCATCGTGATCACGGCATCTCCGTCGGCATGATCGATACCGCAGGTCAGGGCGATCTGGTGTCCGGAATTGCGCGCAAGAAAAATCGACTGCACATGTTCATCCGCGGCGCCGAGCTCCATCAGGATCTCACGCGTGCGGTCGCGGGATCCGTCGTCCACAAAGAGGAGCTCGTACGCATACGGCAGCGGCTCCATCACGGCGGCGACGCTGCGCGCAAAATGCGCGATATTCTCCGCTTCATTGTAGACGGGGACGACGATCGAAATTCGTTTCAGTTCGCCCAACGCGCCCCCCTTTCTTCAACGGATCCAAACGGCAGCCTATACCGCGCCTCAGAAGTTGCCGATCACGCGCAGCCACGCGTCGTGCCGATCTATGAGTCCCGCAAGGCTGAGGAAATCATGCACCTTGTACCGCAGTTCTACCTCTCCCGTGCCGTCGGCCGTAAAGTGCTCATAGCGCAGCAGCCAACGCGGGTGGAGTTCGTAGGTCCCCGCAACGGAGACCTGACCCTCCCGGAGGTCGTAGCGCAGTTCGCCCGTCAGGCGGGGGGCAAGCGTACGCGCGTAGCCGAGGCGCCAGTCAAATCGGACGTCCTCGGGCGCGGCGTCGGTCTCAAAGTAGAGTTCGTCCCGCCGGCCGAGCATCCGCCCCGCATGCAGACGCACACGCAGATTGCTGCGCCGCGCGCCGCGGCGCTCCTCCGACGTGCGCCCGATGTCGAGCCACCCCGTCAGCCGCAGACGGTAGCGCGTCGTATCCGTACGGCTCATCACCCGCATCCGCTCCCCCGGCGTGATCTCAACATGCGAGGTCAGCCGCAGACGGCGAAAGTCGCTTCCGCTGTCGAGCGCGCCGGCCATCTGTTCCTCAAAGGCGCCGCGGTGGCGTTCGATAAAGCCGACCGGCACGCCCACGAGACGGTTGACCTCCGTCTCCATAACCGAACGCCGCGTGAGCAACGTGACGTTGGGGATCGTGTCCGAGCGCATCGAGAGATCGACCGTCCGCACGACGGGCAGACGCGGATAGACCGTGAGACGCACTGTTGCCGTCCGATCCACGTCGACGTCGTAGTCCGCGCGGAACTCCGGGAGATGCGCATCCATGTAAGCCGTCAGGCGGCGTTTCAGCGCGCCCGCGGCCCAATCCGTCGCCGCAAGAGGGAGCCCTACGAGAGCATCCGAAAAGACCTGCTCCACGCCCGCGAGGTCTTTTCTTACAAGCGCTTCGACCGCGGGCGGCATCCCCTCGACTTCCGTGTTCAGCGTGACGTCCGCGATGGTATCCGCCCACGGGACCAGCCGGATCTCCACGGCGGCGCGCGTCCCCGGCCGGACGCGCACGTCGGTCACCGTATAACCGACAAGCAGGCGGTCAAAGACCGCCCCGATGATCCGCTCCTCCTCCGCGGGGTCGATCTCGGCCGTGCGCCGCCCTTCCATACGCTCCGCAGCAATCGCCGCAATGGTACGTTCCATGCGCTCACGCACAATGGAGGGAATGGGCTGCGTCCCGCCGACTGCCGCCGTCGTCTCCTCCACATAAACGTCCGCCGCATGCGCGGGCACGGCAAAGAGAAGCCCCGCCGAGAGAACGGCGAGCACGCATACGCGGCGCAGGCCGGCCGACAGGGGATCCCCCGGCCGCATTAGAACGTGCCGCCTACGCGGAAGTGCACGCGGCCGCCCTGCGAGCCGCGGCCGTAGTCGAGACGCAGCGGTCCGATCGGGGTGTTCAGACCGAGCCCGATGCCGATGCTCCCGTGCATATGCTGCGGATTCAGCCCGCTGTCCCATGCGCCGCCGTAATCCGTAAAGAGGGCGCCCGTTACCTTAGAGACGATCGGGAAGCGATATTCCAGCGAGACGAGCGCCATACGGTTGCCGCGGAACTGATCCTCACGGTAGCCGCGGATCGTATCCTGTCCGCCGACACGATACTGATTGTACTCCGAAATGGAGCCGCTGCCGATGCCGTACTGTCCCCGCAGCGCGAATACCTGCGCGTGTCCCGCCTTAAAGTAATGCGTGTCGCTGATCGTATATTTCCGGAAAGAGAAGTCCCCGCCGAGGCCCGCAAACTCTGCGGAAAGGGACGCGCGCGCGCCCGTCGTCGGCTCGTAGACATTATCGCGCGTATCCGTCACGTGCTCGAACGTGATGCTGCGCGTCGTGCCGAAATTTTTCTTCAGCCACGCGGTATCCCCGCTGCGGTTGCCCGCGTTGCCGGTCTCCGTATGCTTGACATATTTATCGTCGCGGCTGCGCAGCGTGATAAAGTTCGTCGAATACTCGCTCATGGGACGGCTGAGCGTAACCTCCGCGCCCGAATACTTGCGCATGAACGACTCCTTGTGATCGCCGTTCTCATCATAATCGTCATACTCGTACGTGCGATTGTAAACGCGCAGCGTGGCTGCCGTCTCTTTCTTATCGAGCCACGGGCGCCGGTACATGAACGTATAGCCGTGCGCGTCGGTGTCGTCGCCGCTCATCTCATAGCTGAGGCTGATCGTATCGCCCGTGCCGCGGAAGTTCGTGTCGCTGATGCTGACCATGCCGACCATACCGTCCTGGCTGGAGTAGCCCGCGCCGATACCGAACGAGCCCGTGCGCTTCTCCTTGACGTCGATCTCCATAACGACCGCGTTCGGCTCGACGCCCGGATTCATCTTGACGTTGACATCCTCGAAGAAACCGAGGTTGTAGACGCGCTGCATGCTGCGCCGCGCCATGTTCGCGTTGAACGGCTCGCCCGGCTTCTGACGCATCTCGCGGAGAATCACGCGGTCCTTCGTCTTCTTATTCCCTTTGACCTTATAGCCCTCGAGCGTGCCCTCGCTGATCTTAATCGTGAGGGTGCCGTCCTGCGCGATGTTGAGATCCGTGATCTTTGCGAGGATATAGCCGTCGGCGCGGTATTTTTCCTGAATCGCCTGCACGTTTTCCTGCAGGGTCCGCGCGTTCAGCAGCTCGCCCTGCTTCACCGTGACGAGCCCCATCAGCGTCTCCGTCGATTCGACCGTATTTCCCTCGATCTTGACTTCTTTGAGGAGCGGGTTCTCGAGCACATGATAGGTGAGCACGACGCCTTCGGGGACGGGTTCAAAAACGGGATAGAGATCGTAGAACCAGCCGGTCGCGTAAATCGCGTCGCGGTCCTTCGCGAGCCCCTCCTCCGTCACCTCATCTCCGACATGCATCGTGAGGGCGGCGCGTGCCGCAGCCTCCGTCGCCTCGGTCGCTCCCTTGAAGTTGATTTCAACGATGGTTTTCCCCGCCTCCGCCGCGACGCCGCTCGAGATCGCCTCCTCTGCGGGACGCTGCTCCGCCCACGCCGAGGCGCGCGCGTCCGGGGCTGCCGCAGGTTCTGTACTCGTCAGCGGCTGTGCGTCGGCCGCGGGCGTTTCCGACGCAGGCGCTTCCGCGGGGTTTTCCGCCGCGGGTGTTCCCGCCATCTCGGCCGCAGTGTTTGCCGCGGCGCTCTCCATCGTATCTTCCGCGGCGAACGCGTGCGGAAGAGCGGATGCCGATACACCCAGTCCAAGAGCAACGGCACATGCGAGTTTTTGATAACGTTTGTTGTTCAAAAGGGAACCTCCTAGGCTATTCTCTTAAAATCTTTCCGCCGACCTGCATCAAACGCTGCATGTCGCGGTTCGGAATACGGGATGTCTCGTTTGTCTGTGCGGGCGGGGCAGGCGCCGCGCTCTCTGCCAGGGGCACATGCTGCGGCGGCCCCGCCTCCTGCGTCTGCGGAGGCCGTACGGCCTCCGCAAGAACGCGCTCTGCGGGCGGCACATCAAGACCGGCGGATGCGGGAGATCCGGCCGGGGGCTGCGCGGTTTCCGCGATAGGCGCGCCTTCCTCTCCGGTCTGCACCGGGGATTGAGCGGCGGGCTGAACGGGAGACTGCGCCCGCTGAGCCGGCGGCGCGCTTCCCCACGATACGATCCCCCAAACGGCAAGCGCCGCAAGCGGGGGCAGGATCCACCGTACATAGCGTCCCAGCCGCCGCCTCCGCGCATCTGAGAGTCGTGTGAGTTCGGCCCGCGCGAGCATAAGCTTCAGATCGCCGGCGAGATCATCCTCGCCCGCAATCGCATGCTCCGCGCCCGCAAGCCAATCGCGTGCCGCGCGAATGGATCTCTGCCGATCTTTGCGTTCCGTGTCCATCGGCGCACCTCCTCTTCGCACAGATGGTATTTATTATACTACAAGCCAGGATATAGATTCAAGTCTTACCAATGCTGCATGAAACGTGAGAGCATGCCGCGGATGCGGCGAATGCCATTCTGCTGCAGGCGATAGATGTGCGCCGTCGTTACATTGAGACGGTCCGCCATCGTCTGCGCCTGCGCGCCGCCGATCGTAACGCCTTCGAGTACGAGGCGTTCGCGCACGGGCAGCCGCTCCATCGCGGCGCCGAGCACGCCGACCAGCGCATGGTGCTCCGCGAGTTCGGCAACCGACGGCCGCGCATCGACGAGCAGTTCTTTTGCAGTCTCGTGCGTCTCCCCCGTCTCCGCCTCGAGACAGGGCAGGTCCACCGCCCCCTCGCGCCGGAGAAAATCGAGAATCCGACCGCGCACGCGGTGCACAGCGTATAGGCTGAATGCGACGCCGCGCGCGGGGTCGTAGCGTTCGACCGCCTCGATGAGACCGACGGTTCCCTCCTGGACCGCGTCCATCACGGTCGGCAGGCTGCGGTACGGGACGACCTCGCGGAAGACGAGCGGCTGATAGGCCTCGATAATGCGCCGTCTTGCGTTCTCATCCCCACCGTCTTTATAGGCGTGCCAAAGCGCGCGCTCTTCCTCCGGCCGAAGTTTTTCAACGGCGGAGAGTTTTTCCACATACTCTGAAAACATCGTCTCACCTCCTTTGCAATGTGCTAGAACCGGATACGCGCTTCAAAACCGACGAGTTGATCCGAGCCCTCGCGGTCGTACGAAACGCTGAATTTATCGTTGAAGTCGTACTGAACGCCGTAGCGGTGCTTGTCCGCCGCGCTGCCGATGCCCTGCACATAGCGCACGAGCACGCGGTCGCTGAGGTATTTCCCGATCTCGACATTGTATTCGTTCTCGTTTCTCTTCACGGCTTCGTCGTCCCTGGTCTCAAACAACGCGCCGCTGCCGCTCGAGAGGCGCAGCACATCGAGATGCAGCAAGTTCTTCACCGAATCCTCCACCTCCGAGAGCACGCTCATCTGGAGGCCGATGGACAGGATCTCCGCGGCCGTCAATTTGCCGTCGCTGCCGTATGCGCTGCGCAGCGTCAGCATCCGTATGATTTCCTCCTCGGACATCTCGGGCGAGGATCCCAGTTTGAAGTCCATATGGTCGAGCGGACCGTGTGCGGAGAGATAGATGCGCGTGCGCGCGATCCGCGTCTCTGCGTAAAAGTCGATCTCCGGCAGGAACGATTCCATCTGATTGAACGTCGCCGTCCCTTCGCGGATCTTGAACACGGTGCGCAGATAGCTGACCGTGTCGCCGCGCCGCACGCTGATCTGTCCCGTCGTGCGCGGGTGCCGCGTCGTCCCGCCGAAGTGCACGCTGCCCGAGGGATGCATATCGTAGAGATTGGCGCTGAAGAAATGCACCCGGCGCCCCACCGTAAGTCCCACGTCGAGGATGATATGCGGCAGCTCGTCCTCCGTATCCGGAATCGTCGGAATGGAGATCAGGGCATGATCAATATCGATCGTCCCGGAGATTTTTGGCAGCGTCTCCCCCCAATAGGTATCCTCCGTGAGGCGCAGCATACCGGTCAGAGGGCCGTCATAGAACGAGGTCTTGAGGTCAAGCGCGCTCATGACGAGCGAGAAATCATAATCCGTCGGCCGGACGCCGCGCAGTTTCGTCTGCCCCGTCAGCATATAGCTGCCCGTTCCCATGCGCCCCGTGCACTCGCGCACGACGACGGAGTCTCCAAGGGCATCGATCCGGACCTGCATGTCCGTCAGCGGATATTCGACGCCTTTGAATTTGACCGCGCCGCTCGTGACGCGCAGGCTCCCCTCAATGCGGGGCGCCGCGAGGGTCCCCCCGATTTTCAATCCGCCCTCCGTATGACCGACCGCCCATTCCACGCGATCGGAGAATACCGGCAGCAGAGAGAGGTCCGCATTGTCGAGAGAGAGCGTGAGATCAATTTGGTCATATGCGGCAAGCGCCTCGTCGCGCCGCGCCGTCAGCGCGCGCAGGGGCAGTTTCCCGCGGGCGCTTGCCGTATAGGTCATACCGTCGATGGATTTCTTCACCGTGAGGCTGTCGATTTGAATGACGGAGCCGCGCAGTCGGGCCGTACCCGTCAGTTCGTCAAAGGACGAGCCGTGGATGCCGCCGTTCAGCGCCGTGAGATTCATATCGATTTCCGGGCTATACATGCTGCCGCCGATATGCGCCGTCGCCGTCGCCGTCCCCGTCACTTCCTCGGGAATGCCCGCAAGGCCTGTGAACATACCGAGCGCGATATCCGACGCCGTGATGTCGACATTCGACGTCCCGTACTCCGATACGGTGCCGTGGGCGGAGAATGTGCCGGCGCCCTGACGCCCTTCGACCGTTTTAAGCGTCAGCACATGGTCGGCAAGGGCAATATCGACGGCGACGTCGGTGACGGGATAGCCGGCGACCGTTCCCGACGAGATCGTTCCCGTGAGGGCCGCGGACGGATTGTCGCGCGTCCCGCCGAAGGTCGCGCGGCTTGTGATCTGCCCCGTGATGCGGTCTTCCTTTTGGTTCGCAAGCGCGAGGAGCGCCCCCACGTCGAACTTCTCCATCTCCATGGTGCCGCGCAGCGCCTGCGATTCCGTATCATAGTGCAGGCGCGCGGACACCGTCCCCTCCGCCCCCTGGCGGAATCCCGTGTCGTCCATCTCGACGATGCCGTTTTCGTAATGGATAAAGCTGCGGATATCCGTCAGCTCCGCGCCGTTCATCACGATGCGGTCGGCTTTCAGGGAACCGCGGAAAATGGGATGCGAAATCGTCCCCACGACCTTGCCGTTAAACGTCCCGTGTCCCTCCACCGCATAGGGAAGTTTATGCTGGAAGCGCTTCATATCGAGATCGCGCACCTCCGCGTCGAGGTCGAGCACCCCCTGCGCCGTGATCGTGCCGTTCAGCACCATATCCACCATCGGCGAATAGATGTGGAACACCTGCAGCCGGATGATGCCGTCCTCTAGGAAATAGTCGCCGTCCATGCCCGAGAGCAGCACGCCGCCGTAGCTGCCGCGGTAGAAATGCACATAGCCGACGGCCCGGGGGTTGTCGAGCGTCCCCGTAAACTTGATGATGTTGTCGATATTTCCGGTGATCGGCTGGTCGGGCGCAACGAGCGCCGCCACATCTTCCATACGCGCGCCCATCGTATCAATTTGGACATCGATGCGGCGTTCCCCCGTAAAGCCGACGGTGCCGTTGACGAGCCATACCTCGCGGCCGCCACGCTCCATCGAGAAATCGTGAATACCGACCCCCGAGAGCGATCCTTCCGCACGGAAGAGCAGGCTGTCAAACGGCTGGTGCATAAGCTGTCCGCGCGTTGCGGAGAATTTCATCTCCACCTGCGGATCGTTGATATCGCCGCGTACCGTGCCGCTGAAATCGGCGAATCCGGCAAAGCTGAGCCGATCGTCGAGCCGGTTCAGCAGGGACAGATCCGCATGCCCGCCATAGAAGTGCAGGTCAAGCGCGGAGCCGGCGATAATATGCCCCTCGACGCCAAGGTCCGAATCGTTCGGAAGGTTGAGGCTCAAGAAGTCTATGGTGAGATCGTTCCCCCGGAGCATAAAAGAAGTGCTTGCACGCTCCACGGGAATATTGCGGTAGATCCCGTTCATCACCGCGGCGCTGCCGTACACGGTAAGCGCCTCGCGCGCCGTGCCGCGCCCCGAGATGCCGAGGTCCGCGTCGACCGCCCCCTCTGTCCCGTCCGGGATGGAGAGCCCGGCATCCGTGCGCAGCCGCGCAAGCGCCGCGCCTTTTGTCATGAGGTGAGCCGTATAGGAAAGGTCGCCGGTATCGAACAGCCCCTCCCCCGCGACGGTTCCCCCGAATACGGAGGCCTTCAAGTCGCGGAACCCCAGCACGCCGCTTTCATAGGAAACTTCGGCCGACGCGTCCGTAAAGGATACGCCGTAGGCGGTTCCGGCCGCCGCGGTCAGCGTGCCCGCGGCGGAAAAGTCGGCGAGCGTGCCGGTGAGCCGGACGTCCGCCGTCACGGGTCCTTGATAAGGGCTGCTCTTCAATATTTTATCCACGGCGAAATCCTTCGCGCGCACGGTGAGGTCGAGATACGGCGCATCCGTATCGAGCCGAATCGTACCGTCGATACGCGCCGTCTCCCCCTCCGCTTCCGCCGTCGCCGCGATAAAGAGCGCGCGATCGTTGAATGTGAGCGCCGCGCTGCGCACCGCAGTCTCGGTGCCGTAGACCTGCGCGGCCGCTTCCACGCCGTCCGCGCGCCCGTCCAACGTAGACACGCCGTCGACACGCGTCCATGTCGCGTCGATATGTCCCGCGTGCAGAGAATGGATATCCACATCCGCAGGCACCGCCCCTGCCGGAAGGAAGTCGAGCAGAGGCAGCAGCGCCGCGTCGTCCGTTGCGAGACGGAATTTCTGCGTGCCGCCGACGCTTTCTCCGCGAACGCGCAGAGGGACTCCCGCAAGGTCTGCCACAAGGTCGCAGGAAATATCGCCGCGGTCGATGTCCGCCGTGCCCGTAATCCCCTTGAGGGATGCGGAACGCTCCTCCGCCGCGATGTCCGCCGTCGCGTCTGTGAGACGGATACGCCCGGCAAACGCGCTCGGCTCTTCCTCCGCCGACACGAGATCTCCGTAGTTCCACGTTCCGTCCGCGCGCCGTACGATATGCGCGTGCGCCCCCACAAGCTGAATCTCGTCGACGGACGCCGCGGGTGACGAAAGCAACGAAAGCAGGCGCAGCGTCACTCGTGCTTCATCGGCACGGAGGACAGGCTCCGCCTGCTTATCGTAGACGACGATATCGTCAATCGTAAATTCATGCAGAGAACGGATCTCTACCGCACCGATGTGCACATCCGTCCCGAGGGTCTGCGCCGCGAGGCTCTCTGCCATCGCGCCGACCTGCGTCATGAACGCCTGCGCGCGCACGATGTGGAGGATGGCTGCCGCGCAGACAAGCATCGCCGTCAGAACGGCGATACCGACATACGCTTTCCGTCTCATAGCACTCCTCTATGGGGCTTCACGGGAATCTCCCGCTACTTCTTCATATCCTTCTCGTAGGCATCGTGTGCCGCTTGGACGCGCTGCATCGCGCCGGCTGCCTGCGCGGGCGTCGGCACGGGAGCGGTCTCGCGCACAGTGTCGTCCTTCGGCGTCTCAAAGAGCGCATCGTCATGCAGACGCGCCGCCGCACGCGCCCCCTTTGCGCGCTTGCCTTCCTCCTCCGCCGCACGGTAACGCACCGCGTCGAGGTCGACGGGAACCCCCATCGCGCTGTCGAGGCTCGCCTTGCCCGTATTGTAAGAGTATAGTGCCGTATAGTAATTCATCCGCGCCGTGGTGAGATCGTCCGAGGCGCGCATGACCTCGAGGTTCGTGCCCACGCCCGCGTTGTAGCGCACGCGCGCAATCTTATAGTTCTCCTCGGCCTGTGCGACCGCGGTCTCCGTCGTCTTGATATTCTGTTCCGCCGCGCGCAGACTCAAATATGCCGTACGGACATCGAGGCGGATTTTTTCCTCCGTCGCCGCCTGCGCCTCTTCCGCCTTGCGCAGCGCGGCCTTGGCCGCACGCACCTGCGCGGCGGTCACGCCGTTGTCGAAAAGGTTCCAGGACAGGCTCAGCCCCGCGGCCCATTGGTTGCTGCTCGTATGATCGTCCTTAAAGGCATGTTCGCCGGCAATGGATCTCGTCGCAGCCGCATTCAGCGTCGGATGATAGCCCGCCTCGGCGGACCGCACGCCAGCCTCCGCCTGCTTGACCGCATAGACGGCCGCCGCGCCGTCCGCGCGGTAGACGAGCCCATAGTCCGTGCAGTCCTCAAGCGCGAGATCATACTTTGTATAACGTAGTTCGTCGTCGATTTGAAGATCCGTATCGGTTGGGAGCCCAATCACATTGTTCAGCGTCGCAACCGCAACCTGGTAATTATTTTGTGCCGTCGTGAGCGCCTGCTGGGCATTGGCAAGGTCCACCTCGGAGGCAAGCACGTCGGCGCGCGCCACCGTTCCTACGCGGAGCTGCGCGTTGACATCGGAGAGATGCGTCCGCATGGTCGCGACGGCATCTTCACGCACCTTTATGAGATTGCGCGCCTGCAGGATATTGAAATAGTCCGTCGTCGCCGTCAGGCGGATCGACTGCTTCGTCTGCTCCAGGGCAAGATCCGCGGAATTGAGACCGTAACGCGCGGCCTTCCGCTGCGCGTTCAGCGCCGCATTGTAGACGGGCATCGAGACCGTGCCCGTATTGCCGTAGTTGTAGTCGTATTTGGCGCCGGTCATACGCGCCTGATCGTACGCCTCGCCGCCGATGCGGTTCGCCGTCGACGACCACGTGAGCGTCGGTCCCATCGAGCGGTTCGCTTTCGAAAGAGACGAATGGGCGCTGTCGACATCCGTCAGCGCTTCCTTGATCGTTCGGTTGTTCTCAAGCGCCATCTGTACGCTGTCCGAGAGGTTTATCTTCACCGTCTCCGCAGAAACCGGCGCCGCGAAAAGCCCGATCGCCGCAGTCAGCGCCGCCCCCCGTGCAAGGCGTTTGGCAAAATATTTCCCTTTGTTCAAGACCCTTTCCTCCTCGTCCGTGGTCAGGATGCACCCGAGCGGCGGGCTGCTCCGAAAGTCGCCAATACGATAGAATCCTATTGACAGATGCTTTCATTGTACCAGCTGCCGCGCCATTTTTCAAATAAATTATGTATTAACTACTAAAAAAGCGGCATTCGTCTCATTCCATCCGGAACACAGGCGTTGACCTATCGTCCCAAAGTATTTTATAATGTGCATAGATTTTTGAACGAAGCTGTGCCAAAAGGAGGCTCCCATGTACGAACACATCAAGCTCGCCGTCGAAAACGGTATCGCGACGATTACCATCGACCGTCCCGAGGCGAACAACGCGCTGAACACGCAAATGTTCCGCGATCTGATCGCAGCTGTCGAGCACTGCGATGCGGACGCCGCCGTCAAGGTCGTCGTCGTCACGGGCGCGGGCAAGAATTTCTCTGCAGGCGGCGACATCAACGAGATGGCAACGTTCGAGTTCATCAGCTACGAGCTCTCCATGCTCACGGGCGAAGCGTCGCTCGCACTCAAGAAATGCTCCAAGCCCGTTATCGCCATGATCAACGGCGCGGCGGCCGGCGGCGGCTGCGGCATCGCGCTCGGCGCGGACTTCCGTATCATGAGCGAGTCGAGTTACCTCCTCACCGCATTCTCGAACGTTGCGCTCCCCGGCGACACGGGCTGCATCTATCATCTCCATCAGATCGTCGGCCTCGCCAAGACCGCCGAGCTTATGGCGTTCAGCGCGCCCGTCTACGGCGAGGAGGCGCTCTATCTCGGGCTTGCGACGCGGCTCGCGGCGGAGGGTTCCCTCCTTGAGGAAACGCAGAACTTTGCCGCAAAGCTCCTGCGCCGTCCCCTCGGCGCCATCGCCATGCAAAAACAGCTCTACTGCGAAATCTTCTACCGCGAGTACATGAACTACAGCCGCCTCGAAGCCGAGAACCTCGCCAAAGCCGGCGCCTCCGCCGACCACCGCGAGGCCGTCACGGCGTTCCTCGAAGGACGCAAGCCGAATTTCAATCAAGGGTGACATTCCAACGGCATAGAAAAACGGCGTACAGCCAACATCGGTTGATTGTACGCCGTTTTATTTTGTTCGGGGCAGTATTTTATGCGCCAAAGTCCCACATTCATCCGAATCCTAAATGACGCGGAAGTTTGGATGCATCGCAATGACACAGCTAGGCGCGAAAATCTCGTGTCACGCCTAAAATTCTTGGCGAACGCCCGTATAAAACGCCCTCCGCTTTCGATCGTTCACATCGTTCCACTCGCCGAAGAGATACGTCCCGCCGTGCACTTGGTACTGAGCGCGCAGGCGCACGGTGACGTCGTCCGGATCATAGGCGTCGGCGGAGAATTTGAATTTCTCCCCCGCGTAGGCGTCGACGCCGATGCCGGCCGCGCCCGCAACGACGCCCGCGCGCGCGCCGAACGCGGGGCCGCGCATCCCGACCTGCGCGTTGAACTTGTCTCCGCCGCCGATGTCGTCCACGCCGAATGTGGCGTACATACCCTTTGCCTCGCCGATATCGAGGTTGAAGTTCGTCCGCCAGTCGTCCGCCTTGCCGCTGTACATCGCGTCGATCTTCGGCGTCACCTTGATGCTGCCGAGCCGTCCCATCAGTCCGTTTGCCTTTTCCGACATCGTACGCGCATTGTGGATGAGGGCGCGTGCGTCCTCCTGCGTCTGTTTGTCGCCTGTGACGGACTCGATCCCCTCCGCAATGCGCGCGATGCGCCCCGAGGCCTCTGTGATATTGGCGAGCGTCTGCCGCAGATTTTCCGCCGTCGCCGGATCCGCCCCGACGGTCTCGAGGTTCGTCACGATGCGCTCGACGCTCGCCGTCGTCCGCGCGAGGTTCGCCGCCATGGCGTTCATATGCGCAATCGTGCCGCTGAGATTCCCGCGGTTCTCCGCCGCCATCTGCTCGAGGGTTGCCGTGAGTCCGTCGAGATGCGCCGTCATATGCTCCATATTGACGGCGAGCTGCACCACGGACATCTGGAATCCCGGCGCGCCGACGATGTTGTTGATCCCCGTGAGCATATCCTCCACCTGAACGATCATCTTGTTCAGTTCGGTGAACATGGAGTCCATGCCCATCTCGTCCGAACCGTAGAGATAGTCGCCCGCAGCATAGTAATTCTTGCTTGCCGACGGCGTAATGATAACGAATTTATCCCCCATGATGCCAGGCTGTGCGATCGTGACGGACGAACCGCGCGGAATCTTCACGCCGTCCTGAATCGTCATGGCGACGGTGACGCCCGTGCCGTCGCTCGCGACTTCCTGCACCCGACCGACGGGAACCCCCGAGAGGAGAACCTGCGCCTCGGGATTGAGGCCGATCGCGCGGCCGAACCCGGCATAGAGCGTATACTCGTGTCCTCCGCCGAACCGCAGTCCGCCGAAGAAGATGATGACCGCGACGAGAAGCGCCGCACCGCCCAGCGTAAAGGCGCCGACCTTTGCCTCGGCACTCATGTCCCACTCCCCCTTTTGTGATGCAGCGTGCGGAAAAATGCCTGCACGCGGTCATCATCGATATCCTGAAACCGCTCCGGCGTATCCGCAGCGATGAGACTGCCGTCGTAGATCATGGCGATCCGGTCGGCGATGCGGCTCGCGCTCGCCATATCGTGCGTGACGACGACGGATGTCACGCCGAGTTTTTTCTGCATATCGATGATGAGCTCGTCGATCTTTGCCGTCATGATGGGGTCGAGCCCCGAGCTCGGCTCGTCGTAAAAGATGGTCTCCGGATCCGTCGCGATCGCCCGTGCGAGTCCGACGCGCTTTTTCATGCCGCCCGAGAGTTCCTGCGGCATCATCCCCTCCACGCCGGGCAGCCCGACGAGTTCTAGTTTCTCGGCGACGATGCGGCGAATCTCCTCCTCGGGCTTTTCCGTGTGCTCGCGCAGGCCGAAGGCGACGTTCTCCCCCACGCTCATCGAGTCGAAGAGCGCCGAGTACTGGAACACCATGCCCATGCGCAGGCGCACGCGGTCGAGCGCGTTCTCGTTCATCGCGGTGATGTTGTCCGCGCCGATATAGATTTCGCCGCTCGTCGGTCGATCCAGCCCGATCATGAGGCGCAGGAGGGTTGATTTCCCGGAACCCGAGCCGCCGATGATGGCGACGGTCTCTCCCTTTTCAATCGTGAGGCTGATGTCCTTCAGCGCTTCCTTTTCGGCAAAGCGTTTAGACACGTTCTTCAGTCGAATCATAGCGCCTCCCGCCCGTTAGAAGAGGAAGAACGTCAGCACGGCGTTCAGGATGAAGATGACGATGATGGATGTGACGACGGTCTGCATGGTCGCCTTGCCGACGCCCTCGGCGCCGCTCGGCGCCGCGAGACCATAATGGCAGCCAAGCACGGCAATGACGTTCCCGAAGAAAATCGCCTTGATCAGCCCGCCCGTCATATCGTAAATCTGTGCGAACTGCGAGACGGACTGCGTGAATGTGTACGCGGAAATCCCGGAATAGTGAACGGCAATCAGATAGCCGCCGAATACGCCGATGACATCTCCGAATACCGTCAGCACAGGGACGACGAACATACACGCGAGCATGCGCGGCACGATGAGATAGTTGACGGGGCTCACGGCCATGACGCGCAGGGCGTCGATCTGCTCCGTGACCTTCATCGTCGAGACCTCGGCCGTAATCGCGGCGCCGATGCGCCCCGCGCAGACGACGCCGACGAGCACGGGACCGAGTTCGCGTCCGATACCGATCGCAACGACGGCGCCGATCGTGCTCTGCGCGCCGTAACGGATGAACTCATGCGCGATCTGCAGCGTCAGCACGATGCCCGTAAAGAGGAGGGTCAGGCTCACGATGAGCAGGGAGTCTGCGCCGAGATGCGCCATCTGATAGACGATGCTCCGTACCCGCATCCGCCGGGTCACTTGGCGTATGGTCTCGCCGTAGAGAAGCGTGACGCGTCCGATATTCGCAAGATGCGTGAGGACGATTCTCCCCACCGTCTCTAGAATGCTCTGCACCGCCGCACCTCCTCACCGCTCCGCGGCCTCCGCCGCGGCCGCGCGTGCCAGTTCGTCACAACGCTCGTTGCGCGGGTTGCCCGCATGCCCCTTGATCCAGTAAAACTGTACGCGACGCGCGGCAAACGCCGCGTCGATCTGCATCCAAAGATCCCGATTGAGCACGGGCTGTCCGTCCGCTTTCTTCCAGCCGCGTCTTTTCCATGCGGGCAGCCAAAATTTGGTAAACGCATTCTTTAGATACTGGCTGTCCGTATAGAGCGCCACGCGCGCCCCTGCGGGCACAGAGGACACCGCCATGAGGGCCGCCGTCAGTTCCATGCGGTTGTTCGTCGTCTCAGGATCCCCGCCGCTCTTCTCCTCAACCGCACCCGTCGCCACGTTCTCGATCACCGCGGCCCACCCGCCGGGGCCGCCCGGATTCCGAAGACACGAGCCGTCCGTGTGGATGATATAATCCGTGCCGACGGGCATGGGATCGGGCTCCGCGGCGGAGGCCGTGCGGCGCGCAGGCGATTTCGTGCCGTCGGCGCCGCACTCCGCTCCCTCCAGCCAGTCCCGCGCCTCCGCTTCGGTCATAAAGCCTTTGTACGCGGCGCCCTGAAACCCCTGCACCGCGGCCGCGCAGTCCTCCCACGCGGTAAAAAGCCCTGTCGTGCGCCCGCGTTTCACGGCGTAGAATTTCTTTGCCACAAATACCGCCCTTTAATACGACCAGCGATAGCCGATCGAAAAGCCGACGCCGTTGTAGCCCGGATTTTTCGTGCGCTGCCCGTTTGAAACATGATGCCCGAGATAGGCGACGCTAAGCGCGCTGCGCTCGTTGAACTTATAGGTGAGACGCGGCCCGATGCGCCACTGGAAGTCATAGTTGCGCGTATGGGCGGGATGCGTGCGGTTGTAGACGAGAAGCGCCCCCGTGATATCGAGAGAGGCTTCCCATTTGTGTCCGAGCGGTTTTGTCCAGCGCACCATATACGAGGGGCCGACGCCGACGGCAGACGAGTCGAGCCGCACGTCCGGCCGATCCTTCTCCGCCCACGACCCGACGGCGCGCGATACCGCCGCGCCCCAGTGGAGCGACATGCCGTGCATTTCCTTGTACTGCCGGAACGCATACACATTATAGAGATCGATATAGCGCCGCTCGCCGCGGTGCTCGAGATAGTCCATCTGAATCTCGGCTTTTCGATACCCCGCGTCCGTGTCCCCGGTTCCCATATGCATCTCCGCACGATCCGCCGCTTTCTGCCGCGGCGTTTCGTCCGTACGCCGCTGCTCCTGCTCCGCCGCGGGTTTCGGCGAGGCCTGCGGCTGTCCGGCAGACCGGTCAACGGTGTCCGCCGCCCATGTGTGCGGCATGACGAGTATCCCTGCAAAAGTTAAAAGGGCAAGACGTTTGTTTTTCAGCGTCATAATCGTTACCTCCAACGTGAAAAAAGTTCCTCCTCGACACCGAGGCGGTCGCATATCTTTCCCACTATCATATTCACGAGATCATCCGCCGTCTCCGGCCGATGATAAAAGCCCGGCGATGCGGGCATCACGACTGCGCCCGCGCGTGCCAGGCGCAGGAGATTCTCGAGATGTATCGCGTGCATCGGCGTTTCCCGCGGCACGAGGATGAGACTGCGCCCCTCCTTGAGCGTCACGTCGGCCGCGCGCGTCAAGAGATCGCCCGTCACGCCGTGCGCGAGCGCGCCCGCCGCCCGCATAGAGCACGGAAGAATCACCATCGCGTCCATGCGGAACGAGCCGCTCGCAATCGCCGCGCTCACATCCCCGTTCGGATAGATCTTCGTCACGCGCCGGGAGAGTTCCTCCGGCGCGATGCCGCACTCATAGTCCAGCACTTTCCGGCCGCTCTCGGTGACGACGGCGTGGATCTCTATCTCATGCCGGCGCAGCACCTCGATGAGGCGCACGGCATAGATGCTTCCGCTCGCGCCCGTGATGCCGAGGATAACCTTTTTCATCGGATCACGGTCACGCCGCCCATATAGGGAACGAGCGCCTGCGGCACGACGACCGAACCGTCCTCCCGCTGGTTGTTCTCGAGGATCGCGGCGACCGTACGGCCGACCGCCACCCCCGAACCGTTCAGCGTATGCAGGAACGCGGGTTTCGCCCCGCGCGCGGGACGGTACTTGATATTTGCGCGCCGCGCCTGATAGTCCGTGCAGTTCGAGCAGGACGATATCTCGCGGTATTTATTCTGCGCGGGCATCCACACCTCGAGGTCGTAGGTCTTGGCGGACGTAAAGCTCATATCGCCCGTACAGAGCTGGATCACACGGTACGGGAGTTCGAGCGTCCGCAGGACGTCCTCCGCCGCCGCGATCATGCTCTCGAGCTCGTCCCAACTTGTCTCGGGCGCGACAAACTTGATCAGCTCCACCTTGTTGAACTGGTGCTGGCGGATCAGCCCGCGCGTGTCGCGTCCCGCGCTGCCCGCCTCCGCGCGAAAGCACGCGGTATAGGACGTATAGTACTCGGGCAGCTGTGCGGCGTCCAGGATCTCGTCGCGGTGGTAGTTCGTCGTCGGAACCTCTGCCGTCGGCACGAGATAGTAATCGAGTCCCTCCAGTTTGAACATATCTTCGGCGAACTTCGGCAGCTGGCCCGTGCCGATCATGCTGTCTTCGTTCACGATGTATGGCGCGAGCATCTCCGTATAGCCGTGCTTCTCCGCGTGGAGATCCATCATGAAGTTGATGCAGGCGCGCTCGAGGCGCGCGCCGAGCCCCTTATAGAACGTAAAACGCGCCCCCGTAACCTTCGCCGCGCGCTCCGCGTCGAGAACCCCGAGCTCTTCGCCGATGTCCCAATGCGCCTTTGGCGTAAAGGAAAACGTCCGCGGGGTTCCCCAGCGGCGCACCTCCGGGTTCTCCGTCTCGTCCCTGCCGACCGGCACGTCCGCCTTCGGCATGTTCGGGATCCGGAGAAGCAGGTCGCGCAGCTTCGTCTCCACATCGCGCAGATCCTCGTCCAGCGCCGCGATCTCGTCGCCGAGCGCGCGCATTTCGGCGACGGCGTCCTCCGCCGCTTCGCCCGCCTTTTTTCGTATACCGATCTCCTTGGAGACCGCGTTGCGGCGCGCCTTCTTCTCCTCCGCATCCTGCAAAATACGACGGCGCGTCTCGTCGAACGCCGTGAATGATCCGAGATCGAGGTCGTTGCAGCGGTTCCGCAGCATCTCTCGGACAGCGTCTAGGTTCTCGCGGACAAACTTCATATCCAACATCAAAATCACTCCATCGCAGCGTAGAATTATCACCTGCTATAATAGTACAAAGGACCTCGTTTGTAAAGAAAGGCCTATACGCGCACCTCAAAGTGCGGCTGCTCTTCCACAGCGGCCCGCTGCGCGGCGGACGGATCCTCCTTCTTTTGCGGCCGCGCTTCGGGCCGCGCCGCCGCAGCCGAGCGGTCGGGTCGGCGCGCGGTCTCCTTTTTCGGCATCGGGGCATCCGCCCCGGCCTGCGGCCGACGCCCCGGTTCGCGCGCCGCGAGGCGTTCGAGGGCTTCTCCCGCCGTGAGCCCCGTGTATTCCGTCAGAATTTCTCCATGCGTATCGCGGGAACGCCGCGTCTTTGCCGCCGCCGAGAGAAGCGCCGCATGATCCTGCGCGGCTTCGCGCTCCCGCTCCGTCGTACGTATCCCGCGCGCACCGCCGCGGTCCATCGCGAGGATCCGATCCGCCAAATGGGGCGCCGCGCCGCTTTGCCCGATATCGGGTTTCCTGCGGAAGAAACGCCGAAATAGGAGGAACCCGCCGAAAGCGGCAAAGGCGAGCAGCCCCGCCCAATAGAATGCGCTCGCCGCCGTATAGGACTGCGGCGGCTGCGCCGCGGCAGACGACTGTGCCGTCTGCCCGTCCTCCGCGATGCCGAGCTGCTTTTTGAGGATCGCATTCTCCTCGGCCGCGCTCAGTCCGTCGGCCGCATCCGCCCCCGTCTGCCCTTCGAGCTTCGTGCCGTGATCCACACGGGAACGCGATGTGTTCACGCGGTCGCCGCCTGCCGCATCGCTGCGCGCGCCCGCATCAGCACGTTCTATCTGCGCGTTATTCGCACGATCCTTCGACGTGCCCGTCGTCGTCTTCGAGAGCGCGCCGTTCCCCCGCGCAACCGAGTCCCGCGCCTGCTGCTCCGCCTGCACGTCGCCCGTCGTATGGGTCGTGTTGTTCTGCGCCTCGTGTGCCGCGTCGCCGAGCGTAATCTTCGGCGGCGTGGGGGGGGTCGGCGGCGTCGGCGGTGTGATCGCCATGCGCGTTCCTCCTTCCCGTCTGAATTGCCACGTCGATTATTTATAGGCTTTGACGTTCAGCCTGTCGTCCTTCGCGTCGTCGTCCGTCTCCACACGCGCAAATCCCGCGTGCGTCAGCAGTTCTTTCAGTTCATCCGCCGTGTATACGGTCATGCCGTCGACGATCCTCGTCCATTTGAGACTTCTCTCATTTTTCTTTCCCGCCTCGTTCGTGATCATAAACACGCCGCCCGGCTTCAGCACGCGCAGCACCGCGCGGAAGCATTCTTCAAGATCCGGCCAAAAATAAATCGTCTCGAACGCCGTCACAACGTCGAAGCGTCCGTCCTCGAACGGCATCTCCGGGAGTGCGCACTGCACGACCGCGCAACGCCCCGCCGCGACCGCCGCAGCATTGAGCGCCTTCGTCTTTTCCACGGATACCTCGGAATAGTCGAGGCCCGTCACATGCCCGCGCGGGAGCACGCGGAGAAACTGCGCGATGTTCGCCCCGCCCCCGCAGCCGCAGTCGAGCACGTCCTCATCGCCGCGCAGGGTAAGATGCGAAAAGCCCCACGCGGCGACCGGCGCGTGTCCGCGGTTCATAATGCTGACCACAAGTTTTCCGACGAGGCCCTTCGGCTTCGCCGCATTGGCAAAGAATTTTTTGAGCAGGCCCATATCCGTTTCCTCCCTCATCGTCAAATCATATGCCCTATCATAACACAAAAAACAAAAAGTGTCTCGTACGGCTCTGCCGCGAGACACTTTTATATCGTACGGTAATTTTATTTTACAGGAGCGCTTTGCGCAGCTCCGCACCGCTCTTATCGGAGATATAGGCGGGCGCGATGTCGAGCACCGTTCTGCAGCCCGTCGCGCCCTCGGCGGCGAGACGATGCGCCGCGCGCGCGTACGCCGCGAGGACGTTCGCCGTGAACTCCGGGTTCGAGTCGAGCTTCAGGCTGTATTCGATCACATGCTTGTGCGCGCCGCCCGCGCCCGTCGCGCCGGAGCGAATGACGAAACCGCCGTGCGCGAGCCCCGCATGGTCGCGCCGGAGTTCTTCCTCGCTGATGAAATGCACCGTCGTGTCGTAGTCCGAGAAATAGTTCGGCATCGTCACGATCGCCTTCTCCACAGCCGCTGCATCAGCGCCGGGCGCGAGGACAACATAGCATTCGCGCGTGTGCTTCTGACGCGTCGAGAGCGTCGGGTTCGAGCCGCTGCGCACGGCCTCGAGCGCTGCGGGAACCGGCACCGTGTACTGCTTCGCATCCTTGACGCCCGGAATGCGGCGGATCGCGTCGGAGTGCCCCTGGCTGACGCCGCGTCCCCAGAACGTGTAGTCCGTGCCGCCCGGCAGGACCGCGCTGCCGTAGACGCGGCTGAGCGAGAACATGCCCGGGTCCCAGCCGACCGAGATGATGCCGATATGTCCCGCCGCTTTTGCCGCCGCATCCACCGCCGCGAAATGCGCCGGGATATTCGCATGCGTATCGAAGCTGTCGACCACATTGAACAGCTTTGCAAACGCCGGCGTCTGCTCGGGCAGATCGGTCGCCGACCCGCCGCAGAGGATCAGAACGTCCACCTTGTCCTTCCACTCCGCCGCCGCGTCCGCGGAGACGACGGGCACGCCCGTGCGCACCTTGACCGACGCGGGATTGCGCCGCGTAAAGACGGCGACGAGTTCCAGATCCGCATTCGCCTCCACGGCGTACTCCACGCCGCGTCCGAGATTCCCATAGCCCAAAATTCCAATTCTTGTCATAAATACTCCTTCCGCCGTTTCCCCTAAAACGGCGTAAAACCTTTGAGGAAACCGCGTTCCTCAGTAATGCGGGTGCGCCTTTACATAGTCCACCGGCCGCGACCAGTCCACCTGAACGCCCGTCTCATTCCACAGGCGCGTCAGCGCAAGCTCGAAGCTCTCCCGGTCCGCGAGCGGCGTGACGGTCTCTTTCGTAAAGTCCATCAGCGTCTCATGCGGCATCTCGATCTCATGATCCGCGGCGAGAAAATTCTCCACCGCCGCACGGCCCTTTTCATCCGCAAGATTCACGCTTGCCGACCGCGCCGTACCGTCATAGTCAATCCAGCCGAGAACCTCGCCGCAGCTGATGGCGACGCTGTATGTATCGCTCACTCGTATCACCTCTTATTACGGATATATGCCCTCTTCGCGGGCGTTCCCTATTATAGAACGATTCCATGACGCACGCAACTGTCCGCGAAAAATTATTCTGTATACAGAGCATGTCGTTTTCTTTCGATGCGGCGTTGCATAAGAATTGGGTATGCGGTAAAATATTTTCATCGAAGCGCATGATCTATCGCACTATAGAAAGAGGTTCTCCCTATGGAATTCACAAGCAAGATCGCTCCCGGCATGACGCGCGAGGTACGCGGCGAAGTCACGGAAAAGAATACGGCGCGCGTCGTCGGCAGCGGGTCGCTCGACGTCTACGCGACGCCCTGTATGGCGGCGCTGATGGAGCGCGCCGCGGCGGAGCTGTGTCAGTGCGAATGCCCCGCAGGCTGGACGACGGTGGGCACCGCGCTCTCGATCAGCCATCGTGCGGCGACGCCCGTCGGTCTTTCGGTCCGCGCCGTCGCCGAAGTGACGGCGGTCGACGGGCGAAAGATCGGCCTCAAAGTCACGGCGTACGACGCGCGCGAAGAGATCGGCGCCGGCACGCACGAACGATTTGCCGTCGCCTCGGAAAAGTTTATGGCAAAGGCCGAAGGAAAGAAGGGCTGACCCTGCGGCGCGCTTCCTAAAGCCGCAGTAAAAGGCGTACGGCACACAAACTGTGCGGGTACGCCTTTTTTATGTTGCTCTTTAGATACCGCCGCCGTAAATCCGGCAGATCTCCTCCGTATAGCCGCCATCCGCGCCGCGGACAATCAGCGGCGGGAGATGGCGCATCCCCCTGAGCGCCGCCCCCTTCGCGGCCTCGATCAGGACGAGGTTCGGCGCACGGTCTGCGCGCGGCAGCACGAGCCGCATACGCTTTACGGCGAAATTCTCCGCATGCAGCGCAAGCATAATCTCGCCGAGCCGCTCGGGCAGATGGACCATCGCGAGGCGTCCGCCGGGCGGCAGCGCATACGCGGCCGCGCGCACCGTATCCGCAAGCGTCGCCGTGATCTCATGCCGTGCCGCCGCGCGTCCCTTTCCCGCGTTCACAGCGCCGCTGCGCACGGGGTAATACGGCGGATTTGCAAAGACAAGATCAAAGGACGCGGGCGCAAAAAGTGCGGGAGGGTCGCGATAATCCCCTTCCCGCACCGTAATCTTCTCCGACAGTCCGTTCAGCGCCGCGTTCCGCTCCGCAAGCCGCGCCTGCACGGGATTGAACTCAACCGCGTAAATCTCCCGTACTTCATCTGCAATCAAGAGGGGAATGACCCCCGCCCCCGTGCCGAGATCGAGTACGCGCGCGCGGGACGCGAGCCGAGGGAAATGCGCGAGCAGAACCGCATCCATCGAAAAACAGAATTCATCCGTCCGCTGGATGATCTTTCGGCCGCCGCATACGAGATCGTCAAGGCGTTCTCTGGGCAGCAGGTCTACCTCAGTCACCGGATGCCTCGTCGCTGACCCGCATACGTTCATTCCGGCGCGGCGCACGCTTCCCATGCGGACGCGTACGGCGCTCCCCGTCATGTCCGCTCTGCGGCGGCCGATCGCCATGCTCGCTCCGCCCCCTCTGCGCGGCGCCGCGTTCTCGGCGTTCACGCGGCGCGCGGGCACCGATTTGCGCCGCCTGTCGATGCGGGCAGGCGCAAGTTCTCTCGGCATGTTCATCATGCTCGGCGCGCGCAATATCGTCCCACGAAGCGACAACCGTTTTCCCGTCGTCCATGAGCAGGGTTGCCATACGCCGCTGTTCGTTCAGCGCGATCACACGTCCCTCTCCGTCCTCCGCCACAACGCGGTCGTTCTGCACGGGGACATATTCTTCTTTCTTCTTCGCCTTCATGCATCCGCCGCAGCCGTAGCCCTCGCTCTCGTACTTGAGGCAGCACATGAGGCGGCCGCAGATCCCCGAGATCTTCGCCGGGTTCAGCGAGAGATTCTGTTCCTTCGCCATGCGAATGGAGACGGGCACGAAATCGCCGAGGAACGAAGAGCAGCAGAGCGGCCGCCCGCAGCATCCCATCCCGCCCATCATCTTCGCCTCGTCGCGCACGCCGATCTGGCGCAGTTCGATACGCGTGCGGAACACGCCCGCCAGTTCGCGCACAAGCTGACGAAAATCCACGCGCCCGTCCGCCGTGAAGTAAAAGAGCATTTTCGACAGATCAAAGGTCAGCTCGACCTCGACGAGTTTCATCTTGAGCCCGAGCGCGCGAATCTTCTCCTCGCAGACGGTGCGCGCCTCACGTTCCCGCGCATGATTCTCCTCAATGCGCGCGAGATCGGAGGCATCCGCCACGCGGTGCACCATGCGCAGATTGGGCGGTACCGTTTCATCCGGCACGTCGCGCGGCGCACTCACAACGCGGCCGCACTCCATACCGCGGGAGGTCTCGACGACAACATGATCTCCCTCCGCGATCATCAGCCGCCCCTGTCCGAATGAATATATCTTGCCCGTCTGTTTAAAACGGACGCCAACTATCGTTTGCAAAACTTCCTCCTACGTCATCTATATGGAACAATTCATTGGAATTGTTTTCTTGCCCGTATCAAAAAGGCTTCCGCCTGCAGCGCCGGATTCACATTCGTCCCGAGTCGCCGGATCAGCGCGTCGCTCTCCCGCAGGAGGGCAAAGATCCGCGGCCGCGTCGTCTGCGGCAGAAGCGCCGCAAGTTCCGCACGCCGATCCGCGTGAAAAATCTCCGCCGTGCCGGCTTCCATGAGGACGAGCATATCCCGCAGCCCCATCCGGAAAAAGCCCAGCCGCGCCATGCGGTCGTCGTGAGAAAGGGCGCCGAACTCCTCCGCACGCCGCCAAATCTCGTCGATCCGCAGTACGGGCAACGCCGTGAGGAGCGAGAGCGCCTCGTCACGCGGGGCAAGCCCCGTATCCACGAGATCGTAGGCACGGCCGAGGCTGCCGTCGGCCAGCGACGCAATCGCCTTCGCATCCGGCACGCCGCCGCGCTCCAAAAGCGCTCCCTCAATCTCCGTCCGCGTAAGCGCACCGAATGCGATGCGCGCCGCACGGGAGCGGATGGTCGGCAGAACGGCGTCATAGGCGTTCGTCACGAGAATAAAGAGAATCTCCCCCGCCGGCTCCTCGAGCGTCTTTAAGAGGCGATTCGCCGCCGTCTCGTTCATGCGCTCCGCCCCGTCGACGAGGATGATGCGGCGCTTCGCGGCCGCAGGCGCCTCCGAAGCGGCAATAAGCATCTCGCGCACCGCTTCCGTGCGGATCATCGCCGCACCCTTGCCCCGCGCCTCCGGCGCGATCTCAAAATAGTCGGGATGTACCCCCGCCGCCGTCGTGCGGCAGGCCTCGCAGCGTCCGCACGGAGCGTCCCCTCCCGACGCGCAGAGCAGCGTCCGTGCAAGTACGCGCGCCGTACGGCGCTTTCCAACACCGGCCGCGCCGGAAAAGATCAGCGCATGGGGCAGACGCCCCGCAGATGCAAGACGACGCAGACGGCGGACGATCTCCGCGTGTCCGCGCACATCCTCCCACCCCTGCGGGAATACCTCCCGCACCGCGGTTCCCTCCGCAGTCGGTATCTGCGTCTCGCGCATTTTGGCAGCCATCACATATAGAGGTCCACGAGCATTCCACGGATGGCGTCGTGGCTCGCAATGATGTCGAGCTGATCCGCCTGGCCGAGGCGAATCTTCTCCGCCATCTCCTCGAGTTTCTTATCGATCTTACGTACGGATGTGTAGACCTTCTGCCGGCCGAGACGGTCCCAGCCCGCCTGCGTCCGCAGCTCGTACATCGAGCCGACCGCCTCGCCGATGAAACTTTGGATGAGCGCGCGATAGGCGCGCAGTTCGTCGAACGTCGGCGTCTTCGACAGGCGCGATCCCTGTTCGTCAATCTGCTCGAGCAGGCGATCCATCGCCTCACGCGACATCGACTGCTCCTGATCCGCCAGCTCCGCGCTGAAATCCGTATCCGCACCGCGCACGCCCGCATCCGGCTCCGAACGTGTCATCGCAAGCGCCGCATTGCGGGACATGCCGCGGTCTATCTTCATCGCCATCGCGTTCACCCGATCCTTTTCCCGTAAGATTTAATATGACGATATAATCCGCCGATTTTTATTATAGCCCGAACATCCCGCAAAGTCAAAGCACGAAATTGACTTTGCCGATATACTTTGTTATCCTATGCACAAACGCAGAATATGAACGTTCCGAGAGAAAGGATTGAACCTATGGCAATCGAGGGTGAAAAACTCACGGCACTGTTAAAACACGGTACATCCATTCATATCGTTGACCGCGATCTCGATATCGACTATTACGGCTCGCTCGAACGCGGCGAGGAGGAGCAGGCGGCCGGGCATCCTGCCGGCACCCTCACGGTACGGCTCGACATCACGCCGGAAAAATTCGCAAACGCGCCCGCAGCGGGACATATTTTCGCGTGTCATCTGACGGGCGCGGGCTGCGTCTATCATTTCGCCGTGCCGTACCGCTCGTCCTCGCCGCTGCCGGATACGATCTGGTACCTCGATCTCCCGGAGAGCGCCGAGCGCATCCAGCTCCGCGACTTCGTCCGCGTCCCCATCCCGATGGAGATCGAGGTAAAACTTCCGGGCGATCACGGCAGCCTCAAGGACTACCGTACGGCGGACCTCATCGACATCAGCGGCGGCGGGCTCTGCTTCGTCAACGACGAGCCCGTCATCGAAGGGGCGTCGCTCGTCGTACGGGTCCCCGATCTCCCGCACATCGGAACGCTCGAAACCGAAGCGCATATCCGCCGTTCCACACCGATCGACACCACCCTCGGCATGACCTACCACATCGGCGTCTCCTTCGACGACGCGCTCACCAAGCGGGAGCAGGAGCGCCTTGTGCAGAGCATCTATCAGCTCCAGCAAAGCTATTTGAAACGAGGGCTGAAAGTGCCGCAGATCGATCATACGAAGAAAAGTTGAATACCGTATAAAACGGGACGCCCGTACGATTGGATTCGTACGGACGTCCCGTTTTATTGTTTTGGGGTTCGCGCAGCGGCGATCCGCCCGCCTCCCGTGATACCGCGGCCTAAGTGACAGTCAAGCTTGGATGCACGACATGACGCCGCCGTACGCCAAGATTTACTGCCACATCTCATGCCCAGCGGAGCTTCATCAGCGCCGGATAAACCTCCTCCAGTACCTGCAGCCCCACGCCGACCATCGCCATAAAGTTCTCCGCTTGGAATACGCCGACATGGAGATCCAGCGGCAGGTCGATATCGACGACGACATCCTGCTCGTCGTCGATGGCAAATTTTACATAACGGTACGCGCTGTTCCACTCGTTGAGTTTCTCGATGAATGCGATGCGGTCGGAATTTTCTTCAAGGCGCACGAGACCGAAATACTTGATCTTGATGAAGTCGTTCGTGTCGCCGTTCTCGGTGACGACGATCGCGATGCTCACGACGCTGCCGTTGTCGAGCTGCTGACGCATGCGGATGATATGGTCTTCACCGTCCTCCGACATGTCCTCGCCGTACTTCATATCCTGTTTGTCGAGTTCCGCTTTAATCGCTTCGAACGCGCTGTTCTTCAGCCCGTCCTCGCTGCCGCTGAATCCGTCAAAAAGTCCCATAACTGCCTCCGTTCAGCTTTCGATATTTTATGATTCCTGCGGGCGGCTTTTATGCCCGCGCACGCAAAGTTCCATCAGATCGTCAAAAACATTCTCCACAATATGCATGCCGAGCGCCATCATCGACATCACGTTTTCGGGCCGGAAGACGCCCTTATGCAGATCGAGCGGCAGGTCGATATCGGCGACGACATCCTGATCGCGGTCCAGGCAAAATTTCACATAGCGAAATCCCGCGTTCCATTCGTTGATCTTTGTGAGCAACGCCGCGCGGTCGCCGTCCTCGGGCAGATAGGCGATGTCGTAGATTTTGATCTTGATGAAACCGTCGGCATCCGCATGTTCGCGAATGGCGATCACAACCGTCACAGGCGCGTCGTTTTCAAGCTCGTTGCGCATGTAAAAGTAGGTTCCTTCTTGGCCTTCTTCTCGGCCCTCGCTCTCTTCGTAATTCCATTCGTGCTTGTCGAGTTCCGCTTTAATGGCGCTGTGAATGCTCGTCGCCTGCGGATCCTCGTCCCCACGAAATCCGTCAAAGAGTCCCATTTTCCCCTCCGTATCCGCTCCGCTCCGACCGCGGAACCGATGAAGATATATTCTATGCAAAGGCATCTTACGGCAATACCCGCCCCATATGCGTGAGCGTATCGATCGCCGGTATGCCGCGTGCGTTCTGAAAGTTAAGATCCGAGACGACAACCCGGCGGACATACCGCTTCGCGCCGTCTTCATAATAGCTGCTGATGTCATGGATCACAAGAGGCGTGCCCGATCGATCCGTACCGAGATAGAGCATCACATGCCCCGGGCGAAAAAGCAGCGATCCCGGCGGCATTTCTTTGAGGCGCGCCCATCGCTCGGCCGTCGGGAGCCCCTCCATAGAGATCTGTCCCATGGCGCGCTCCTGTTCGTCCGCGTCGCGCGGAAGAACGATGCCCATCGCGCGGTAGATGTTCCGCACATAGGACGAGCAGTCCATCCCGCCGTTCTCTCCGCCCCAGCCGTACTCCGTGCCGAGCGGCGCAAATGCGAGCCTCATGAGGTTGTTGTGCGTCGGCGTAACCGCCCCTATGGAAAGCCCTTCGGCAGGAAGCGGAACGTATTTCGTTGCGAGGCGCCCTTCGGCGTCCCGAGCGGGAACACGAATCCGCAGCGTCTGTGCCGGCCCCCATGTGACCATAGGGATGTGCGCGCCGAGTTCATAAAGGAGCGTTTCCTCCCCCGTGTCAACCCGGAGGGTCGGCGCCGTAACGACGGCGAACCTGCGCGGCGCAACCCGGCCGAACCAGTCTCCGCGGTCGTCCGTCGCAAGATCCGCCATGCGCACCCAGCCGTCGTAATCGCTCGCCGATATGAATCCATAGGCGCCGTCCGCAGACGTGTGGAAGAGAAGCGCCGGCGTCCCGGGATCGAGCACGGTTCCTTGAAGCGCATCGTAGCGCGTCTCTTCGGGCGACGCATAGAGCCCCGCGCGGCAGGGCAGAAGCCGCACATCCGTGCGCCGCAGCGTAACGGTCTCATATACGGTGCTTTTCTCCGGCACCGTGTCTGCCGCGCAGTTCTCCCAAATCGCGCGCCATCGTTCCGGCGTGAGGCGCGCGCCTCCAAGATAACCGCCCGGGACGGTATCCGGCGTAAAATCCTGCGCCGCCTTTGCAATATACCGCGGGATCGGATTCCCAAAAAGTTCCTTCGGAACGGCGTCAAGGTCGTTCAGCGTACCCGTCCCCCCGGCGATCCTCATGTTAAGTTCCGTCATCTCTCGTTCTGTGAGCAGGGGCGTATCGCCGTCCGCGCGCTGCCAATAGGAGGCTGTTGCCGCAGGGCCCTCCACGGGCAGCGCGGCATACGCCGTCGCGCCCGCCATCATAACGGATGCGACCGCTGCGGCAAAAAGCAGCCGCACAAAAGCCCCGCGCAGGCGGCGGCCGTTATTCGTTCGGCACATCATGCGCAGGCGCACGGCGCAGCTCGCCGAGTCCCCATGCAAAGAACGCCTCCATACCGACAAAGGCAAAGCTGTTGTCGGCGACAGCTTCGCCGAACTCCTCCATCGTTCCGATGGCGAAGGAGCCCGCATAGCGTCCCGGCGTACGCCGCGGCAAATCTCCTGCGAGACCGCGTTCGAAGAACGCGGCCGTTTCCGCATTGACCGCGGCCAGTTCCATCAGGAAATTGCGCGCCATCTTCATCTTGCCGAGACGGTAGAAAAGCATAGCGAGCGGAAGGTACATCATCGCGACGCCTTCTTCGTAGCGCTGATACAGCTCAATCGCGGGATCTCCGTCCTCGATGGTCGCGTAGATGAACATGAGCCGGTAACGGCGCCCGAGGTCGTCGTGCGCCGAAAGGCGCATCATCTCCTCGCATTCCTTTGCCGCGAGGCGAAGTTTGCGGGCTTCGCACAGGGCGTCGAGATAGGAGAGACGGAGGAACATATAGGGCTTCGTCGCCGGCAGCGACCAGAACTTGCCAATATTCTCGTCGGCAAAGAGCCCTTCCTCCGCGAGCCGCGCGGTCGCCGCACGGGTAAGGTCCTCGTAGAGATGCACGCGGTCGTCCGCGTTCTTCGCGATGTACTCGACTTCCATGCATGCCGCGGTGATGTTATGCGGTTCAATGCCAAGGATCTGCTTGGCGATGCGATAGCGCTCTTCGCCGGTCACTTTCCGTGCCTGCGCGATCAGTTCGTCCGCAGTGACGCTGTTGACCTCGTTCGGCAGATTCGGATTCTCGCGCAGGCGCCGGCTGAGATCCGAGACGATCTCCGTCATGCGCTCGACGCTGACCTTGCCGCCCTCCGCCTTTACCATGCGGTTCAGCTCCAACTGCATCCATTCCTTCTCTGTCATGCGGTGTCCCTCTCTTTGCTCTATTCTTCTTATCCTTATTATACCTTGTTTTTGCGGAAAAAGCTATAAAAAAAGCCGCCGTTCCGAATGCGCGGGAACGGCGGTTTGTCTGCTATTTTTTCTTATTTTTCTTGTCTTTTTTGTTCTTCTTCGCGTTCTTTTTATTGTTCTTATCGTAGTTCTCCGCCCGGTCAGCACGTTTTTTCGAAAGAGACTTGCGGTCCGCATCGCTTAAAATTCCGTTGGATCGCTGAATCAGCTCCTCCTGATGCTCCGCCGCATAGGTGATGATGGCGTCGAAGAACTTCTTCTCGACGTCTTTATCCGAGAGCTCCGAGAGTTTGAACTCCTTCGTATTCTCTTCGCGCGAAAGTGCGCCCCATCGGCTGTCGAGATCCTCGTGCGCCGTCACATGTACGACGCCCGCGCGCAGATCGATCAGAAGATACTCGGCCGCGCCCGTGAGGTCGCCGTAGCCGCTCAAGGAAAGCATCCGCCAGCGGCGCTTCGAGACGACGTCCTGAATCTGGATGTTGTCGTAGATGCGCAGGGTCGGCACGATGAGTTTTGTGAGGTCGATGTGTCCGTGCGCATCGGCGGCGTATTGAATCTGCTCTTTGTTGAAATAGTATCCCTGCCGCGCCGTGGACTGTACCCACTGATAGATGTTCTTCGGCACGTCCTCGGCCGCCGCGGGCCGCATGCCCATGAGCAGCACGGCGCCCGCCGTAAGTGCCGCGCCCCATATTTTCTGCACGCTAAATCGCTCCAATCGAATCATGATCACTCGCTTTATCGTATTACTAAAAACTGAATTTTTACTGAACTCCTCTCTCCCAGACGAACATGCGGCGGTACCGGCAGCGCATGAACCGCACGCGCGTCATTCGTCCGCGTTGTTGTCGAGGCTATCGAGCTCGTACGGCGTGCCCTGGTAGACATAGTAGTTCAGCCAGTTCGCAAAGAGGAGATGCGCGACGCTGCGCCAGCGCACGACGGGCCGGCGATGCGGATCGTCCTCCGGATAATAGTTGATCGGAATATCGGGGTTCATGCCGGCCGCAAGGTCGCGGTCATACTCGGCCTTGAGCGTCATCGGGTCATACTCCGCGTGCCCGGTGATGAAGAATTGACGGCGGCGCAGGTTCGCGATGATGTAAACACCCGCATCGCCCTCCGAGAGAATCGTCAGCTCGGGGACGCGCTCGATGTCCTCTTTGCGCGTCTCCGTATGGCGCGAATGCGGCACATAGAAAACGTCGTCAAATCCCCGCAGCAGGCTCTCGTGCCGGACGCAGAGCCGGTGCTCATAGACGCCGAAGATCTTCCTGTCCATCCAATGTTTCGGGATGCCGTAGTGGTAATAGAGCCCCGCCTGCGCGCCCCAACAGATATGAAACGTCGAGTAGGCGTGTTTCCGGCTCCAGTGCATGATCTCAGCGACTTCGTCCCAATAGGCGACGCGCTCGAAATCCATCTGCTCCACGGGCGCGCCCGTAACGATAAAACCGTCGTATTTTTTATGACGTATCTCCGCAAAGGTGCCGTAGAACTCGGTGAGATAGTCGCGCGAGGTATGCGACGGGATATAGGACTCGGTATAGATGAAATCGACCTCAACCTGCAGCGGCGTATTGCCGAGGAGGCGCAGAAGCTGCGTTTCGGTGACGTCTTTGATCGGCATGAGGTTCAAGATGAGGATCCTGAGCGGACGGATATCCTGGCTGTACGCGCGCGCCGCGTTCATGACGAAGATGTTCTCGCTCTCGAGGACGTTCGCCGCGGGCAATTGGTTCGGTATTTTAATCGGCATGCTGTACTCGTTTCCCTTTCCTATGGGCGGCGCGCGGCTTACTCAAGTTGATAGCGTTTTACCCATGTGCTGTATCCGTCGGCGAAGGCGCGCAGGCGCATGAGGCCGCGTTCCTCGGGCGAACTGCGTACGATCATGCGGTAGGCGCCCTCATAGGCGTCGTCGAGATCCTGCCATCCGTCCTGCGGTGTCCAGTAACGTCCGCGGACGATGCGCTCCGTCCCCTGCGGCAGGTTCACCGCGCGCTTGTCGAATTTGATCTCGACGACGTTGCCCTGCTTGTCATGCGTTTCTGTCCACGCCCAAAAGATGAGATTGTCCTTGACGCGGCGCATAGTGGACATATCCGCCGTCACGACGGTCTTACGCCCCTTCGTATCCTCGTCGGACCAAAGTACGATCCAGCGGTCGTCCGCCCGCAGCCGATCGAGTTCCCCCTGGCGGAACACAATATCGACGATAGCGGCGTAGAATTCCTCGTCGAACTGCTGGGAGTTCATCTCTTTCTCCCGTCCCTCACCCTTCGACCAGAGCACGTTGCCCTTCACGTCGTAAAAGGTCTCGTTCATATACTGCAGCACGCGGCTCTGAGGATGCACGCGCACATGCGCAATGGCATAGGCAAGCTGCCCCGGGTTGGCGATCACATGCTCGATGTGGTAGTTGCGGATCGTCTCCTCGGCCCCCGCGTAGCTGAACGAGGTCTTGATATCTCCCTCGATCTCGGTTGCCACAGTTCCCTTCGGCCGTTTGCGCACGGCAGTGGATACCACGCGCACAGAGGCGGGCGCGTAAAATTTCGAGTATTTATCGTTCGAGCTGAGCCAGGTCCAGGCTTTGCCGTCTTCGGCAAACGCCGCGGGACAAACAAGGCACAGAAAGAGCAGACCGATCAGCGCGGCGATCCCATATTTTGTTCTCATTTCATAACTCCTCTCTATGGGCCTTCCGATGCGCCCTCATATCAGCGGCACAAGTTCCCGCCCGCGCCCCCCGGTAAAGCGTATCTGCTCGGTATAACCGAAGAAGCGCGCATACCGCACGGCCTCCTCGTTGTAGCGCGCGCAGTCCTCGGGTTTGTGCGCGTCCGACGTTGTGACGACGGGCAGCCCGTGTACATGCGCCGTGCGCATAAAATCCGGGTACGGAGAAAATTCCCGCACGGGGTAGCGGTAATACGTCCCCGTGTTCAGGTCGACGATCATATCCGCCCGCCGCATCGCCGCGGCGACACGTTCGAGGTACGGCGTCACATCGAAGTCCGGGAAATACTTGTAAAGCCGAATGTTGAACGGGTGTCCGAGCACATCGTAGAGCCCCGCCGCAGCGAGTTTCTCGGCCTCCGCCGTATACGCCTCGTAGATATCCTTGAGCGTGTGGTTCTCCCACTCCGCTGCGATCGCCCCCGTATCGTACGCCCACCCGCCGAGGAAATGCACCGAGCCGATGATATAGTCGAACGGATAGGCGCGCAGGATCTTCGCGACCGCCTCCTGATTTTGGAAATTGCAGACCTCGATGCCCGCGAGCACCTTGTGTTTCTTCCGCAGTTTTTCGATGAAGGAAAAATATTCGTCGAGCGTGTACTTAAACTTATTCGTCCTGAGCCATTTTTTCTGAAAACTGCCCACGAAGCCGTCATCAAGAATCAAATCGTCATAGTAGAGCTGCTCGAACTCCGGGAACGTATGCGAGTGCTCGGAAAAGCCGATCTCCGCGACGCCGCGCGCCCGCGCCGCGCGGAAGAAGCCCTCCGCGTAGTCCTCGTCATAAGAGCCGTATTCGAGATGCATGTGATAGTCAAAACGCATGGCATACCTCAGTCAAATTCACCCGCGAGAATCCGCTCGCACACCGCGATCACCCCGTGCGCGCGATTGCTCGGCGCCGTATAGCGCGCGCGTTCCTTCACCTCCGGCAGCGCGTTCTCCATCGCGAAGCTGTGCGCGACGGCATCCATCAGTTCGAGGTCGTTCTGATAATCGCCGAACGCCGCGCACTCGTCGGGGCGGATGCCGAGCGCCTCCTGAATCCGCCGCGCCGCCGTTCCCTTATTGACGCCGCTGTTGTAGAGATCCACCCACTCGTGACTTGAGAGCGCCACCTGCAGGCGGTCCCCATAAGGCAGGACATGCGGCAGAATGGTCGTCTCGGCGTTCCCCGTCAGATCGCAAAAAGACATTTGAATAGGAGCGTCATCAACGTCGTTAAAATCGTCGACGAATGCCGCATCCGATACGTATTTATCCAGCTGTGCGCGAAAGGCGGAAACGGCATCCTGCGTGCGCGCATAGCCGTGCTTCTTCCCGCTGAGCACGCCGTAGACCGCGGGCAGCCCGCCCACATCCCGCATGATCTCCATCGCAAGCGCGCGGTCGATGACGCTCGAATACAGTTCGCGCCCGCCGCGGTCCACGATCATCGTTCCGTTTTCCGCAACGAAGAGCATCTCCTCCCGCCACGGCGCAAAGGTCTTGCAGAGCGAAGCATACTGGCGCCCCGAAGCGGGGGCGAAAAGGATCCCGCGTTCCCGCAGGCGCGCGTAGAGATCGCCGAACTCCGCCGGCAGCCGACCGTTCTCGTCCAGCAGCGTCCCGTCCATATCCGAAAAGATCAGCCGTATCATCTCATCCACCGTCTCTTGTATACAATGAGGCTATTATAGCAAAGAACATATCTCCGTGCAATCCGAAAGAAGCCCCGACCCCCGTTTTTACGGGTACTTCCATAGGCGCCGCGCAGCCGCATGAGTACGATTTATTCACGAAGATACCGCCCCGTGACGCTGTTCGGATTCTGCACAATATCCGCCCGCGTGCCGCACGCGACGATACGGCCGCCGTCCGTCCCTCCGCCGGGTCCCATGTCGAGGATGTAATCGGCGCTTCGTATCACGTCCAAATCGTGCTCGATGACGATCACGGTCGCTCCCTGCGCAAGAAGGCGTTCGAATACGCCGAGCAGGGTCTTCATGTCGAGCGGATGGAGGCCGATTGTCGGCTCGTCAAAGACGAAGACCGATCCTTCCTGCCCCTTTCCCATCTCGCCCGCGAGCTTGAGCCGCTGCGCCTCTCCGCCCGAAAGGCCCGGCGTCGCCTCGCCGAGCGTCAGATAGCCGAGTCCGAGATCGTGCAGGACATCGAGCCGCCGGCGCACCGTTTTGAGGTCGGCGCAGGCTGCGATCGCCTCGTCCACGCTCAGCGCCATCAGCGCGGGAAGCGAATAACTGCCGCCGGTTCCTTCGCGCAAAATCTCTCCCGCCGCCGCGGCGTAACGCGTGCCGCCGCAGTCGGGGCAGTCGATGGTGACGTCGGGCAGGAACTGCACGTCGAGGTCGATGGAACCCGTGCCGTCGCAGGTCGGACAGCGCAGCTTTCCCGTATTGTAGGAAAAGGCACCCGCCTTATACCCCGCCGCCTTTGCCGCCGCCGTCTGCGCATAGACCTTGCGCAGCTCGTCGTGGATATTTGCATAGGTGGCGACGGTCGAGCGCACATTCGCGCCGATCGGCACGGCGTCGATCAGCCGCACCTGCCGCACGCCGTCCGCGGAAATACTCTTGATATGCGCGGGCAGCGGCATTCCCGCGATCTGCGCCGTGAGCGCAGGGATGAGGCTCTCGAGAACGAGCGTCGTCTTGCCCGAACCGGAAACGCCCGTCACAACGCTCAGCCGTCCCTGCGGAAAACGCGCCCACAATGGATGCACCGTATGAACTGCATCCGTCTCCAGCACGATCTCCCCGCGCGCAAAGAGCTCCGCCGCCGCTGCTGGTTCGTGCACATGCACGCGCGCCGTCCCCGCGAGGAACGCACCGATACGGGAGTCGTCGTTTTCCGCAAGGTCCTTCAGCGTGCCCCGAGCGATGATTGTGCCGCCGTTTGCCCCGGCATCCGGTCCAAGCTCGACGAAATGATCCGCATGGCGCAGAATCTGCACGTCGTGATCCACGAGGACGACGGAATTTCCGTCGCCGACGAGTTCCTCCATGACGTGCAGGAGGCCGTCGATGTTCGACGGGTGCAGGCCGATCGACGGCTCGTCGAGCACATAGAGCACGCCCGTCGTCCGGTTGCGCACGGCACGCGCCAGCTGCATCCGCTGGCGCTCTCCCGTCGAGAGTGTCGACGCCGCACGGTCGAGCGAGAGATACCCGAGCCCGAGTTCCATGAGACGCGCCGCCGTATGTCCGAACGTCTCGCAGATACTCTCGGCCATCGGCACCATGTCCGCGGGCATCGCCTGCGGCACGTGCCGTACCCACTCTGTCAGCGTGCTCAACGTCATGCGGCAGACATCCGGCAGCGCGCAGTCACATAGGCGCGGCGCGCGCGCGGCATCCGAGAGCCGCGTTCCCCCGCAGGCGGGGCAGACATCCTGCTTGAGGAACCGCTCCACGCGCTTCATGCCCTTTTCGTCCTTCACCTTCGCGAGCGCGTTCTCCACGGTATAGACGGCGTTGTAGTAGGTAAAGTCCATCTCGGCCGCGACGTTCGTCGTGTCGTTGTGGTAAAAAATATGCTTCTTCTCCGCAGGCCCGTGGAATACGATGTCTTTTTCCCGCGCCGAGAGTTCGCGAAACGGTACATCCGTGCGCACGCCCATTTCGCGCGCAATGTCCTTCATCAGCGACCACATGAGCGTGTTCCACGAGGCGACCGCGCCCTCGTCGATCGTGAGGCTGTCGTCGGGGACAAGCGTCCGTTCGTCAACCACGCGCACGATGCCCGTGCCGCCGCAGCTCTGACACGCGCCGCCGCTGTTGAACGCCAGATCCTCCGCGCCCGGCGCATAGAAATGTACGCCGCATTCCGGGCAGACGAGTTCCTGTTCCGCCGCAACGCGGCGCGACGGCGGCAGATAGTGCCCGTTCGGGCAGCGGTGACACGCGAGCCGCGAGAACATGAGCCGTACGACGTTCAGCAGCTCCGTCGAGGTGCCGAACGTGCTGCGGATGCCGGGCACGCCCGGCCGCTGATGCAGCGCAAGTGCGGCCGGGATGTAGCGCAGCTCGTCGACGCGCGCTTTCTCCGCCTGCGTCATGCGCCGCCGCGTGTAGGTCGAGAGCGCTTCGAGATAGCGCCGCGAGCCTTCGGCGTAGAGTACGCCGAGCGCGAGCGAGGACTTCCCTGACCCGGAGACGCCCGCGATCCCGACGATTTGATGCAGCGGAATGTCGACGGATACGTTTTTCAAGTTGTGTACGCGCGCTCCGCGCACCTCGATCGCCGCGGGCTGTGCGCCGCCGTGACGTCCCGTAATGCCTTTGCGCATGATCTCATCTCCTGTATGCAATACCGATTGATCCACATAAGTATAACACAAACATATCTATCGAAACGATATGCCGCCGCCCATCACAATAGGCACAGCCGCACGGGATCTTACGAGGCCGGCATATTTGCAAATGATCGCGCAAAAAGGAGCCGCCGCACAAAATCATGTTTGTGCCGCGGCTCCTTCTATGAAGCTATATCAAGCCTTATTCCGCTTTAGTTCAGCTTAAACGTCTCGACCGCCGCCTGCAGTTCGCTTGCCATCTCGGAGAGATGTTTGCTGGCCGAGGCGACTTCATGAACGGATGCCGTCTGTTCCTCAGTCGCGGCGGAGACCGTCTGCGTCTCGTCCGCAAGAGAGGCGGCGACCTTCTCGATGCTTTGGATGGATGCCGTAATGCGTTTGCTGCCCTCGTTCGTCGCCTTAATCGCCTCCGTGGAGTATGTGATCCGCTCCATGAGCTGCGTGATCTGCGCGACGATCTCGCGGAACGCGCCGCCCGCCTCGTTAACCGACCGCACGCTGCCGACCGTCATCTCCGTGCCCGCCTGCATCGAGACGACGGCATCCTGCGTGCGTTTTTGGATTTCGGTGATGATGGACGTAATGTTCTCCGTCGCGCTGCCCGACTGCTCGGCAAGCTTGCGCACCTCTTCGGCGACAACGGCAAAACCACGGCCGTGCTCTCCGGCACGCGCCGCCTCGATCGCCGCGTTGAGCGCAAGGAGGTTGGTCTGCTCGGCGATGCCGGAGATGGTGTCGACGATCTCGCCGATCTGCTTCGACTGTTCGCCGAGTGCCCGGATGATGCTCTCGGACTCTTTGACCGTCGTCTCTAGTTTGCCCATATTCCCGACGGCCTGTTCGACCTTTTCCGCGCCCTCGGTCGCCGCATGGTGCGCCGACTGCGAGGCCTCCGTGATGGTCTTGGAGTTGTCCGACAGGATCTCCAGCTGGCGCTCCATATCGCCGACGACCTCGATGGCCTCGGTCACGGCCTCCTTCTGCTTCACCGTGCCCTCCGCGACCTGCATGATCGAGTCCGCCACGAGGTTCGACGCCTGCGAGGTCTGCTCCGAGTTCTCCGTGAGATGCTCGGAGGCCGACGCCACGGATTCGGCGCTGTTCTTCGCCCCGCGCAGCACGGAGGAAAGGCGGTCCGTCATGTGGTTGAACGCCGTTGCCATGCGCCCGATCTCATCGCCCGAATCAACCGACAGTTTTTTGATCGCCAGGTTCCCGCCCGCGATCTCCTCCGCCGCATTTCCCATGCGGATGAGCGGCTCGGTGGCCTTCCCCGCGAGGAAATAGGCGAGTACGCCTGCCGCCGCGACGAGGATGATCCCCAGAATAACGGTGGGAATCGCCGACTCGACGCCCGTCCGGATCACATAGGAATGCGGCGTTGCCGTCGCGATGACCCATCCCGTGATCGGATTTTGGTCATAACTCACATAGTAGTCGTTCCCGTCGAGCAGCGTAACCTCCGTTGTTCCCGACTTACCGGCCAGCGCGTCTTTAACAAAGGAAAATTCATTTTCGTCTCTGCGGTCTTCTTCTTTCTCAACCGTCCGATCGGAGTGGGCGAGAAGTTTTCCCTGGCGATCGATGATAAGCACGCTTGTGTGTTCGTCCGCCGCCGCCTTTACGAAGTCCGCGAGCACGCCGAGATCATAGTCGCGCTGCACCATGCCGACGACCTGCTTCTGTTCGTTGAACACAGGCACGGCAATAACGGAGATGAACCGTCCCGTCGCCTTGCTGACGACGATGTCGGAGATGCTCTCCTTGCCCGCCATCGCATCTTTAAAATAGGCGCGCGTCGCCGTATTCACGGGCTCCTTATGATCGCTGCGCAGGAGCTGTTGTCCGTTCGTATCCGTGATATGCGTCGGATTGGCGTCCTTGAAAATATCGTTCGTCCGCGTCAGCGACGCGTCCATGTCCGCCGCGTTTGCCGCCGGGTCCGCCAGATACCGAAGGGTCGCCGCATTGTTTGCGAGTGCCTTGATCCCGTTGCGGTTCTCCTCGAACAGCCCCGTAATATTCGAATCGATTACCTTGACGCGCTGCTGGCTGACGAGTTCAAGCTGCGCGATGCCCCGCTCCACCGTGCTGTAAAAATTGACGCCGATGCTGATGAGCAGCGGCACCGCACTGATGAGCACAAGAATAACAACCATCTTGGTCTTGACGCTTGCATTTTGAAACATCTCCGAATACTCCTCCCCCATTAAACCCCATCTTAGAAGATATTACATACTTATTATACATATTTTCTCATCTGATGTCACGATTTTTATTATATAGGTCTTATTTCCCATTGCAGAATTATTAAATTTTTCCATCATGACGTCTTTTATATTTTTATGATACGTTCTTCGATAAAGCGTAGAAGTCTTTATAGAAATGAATAAAAAATAATTCCTATCGTCGGATTCGTCAGACATAAAATGAGGAGCCGAGATCTCTCGGCTCCTCATTTATTTTAAAATATTTTCCGTCTTGTTCAGAGCGACGCGATGCGTTTCGCAAGTTTCTCCGCGTGTACCGCGCTGCGCGCTTTCATATCGGCAAGCGCGGCGGCGTCGGAACGCGTCGCATAGGACACGTCTCCGGTGTAGACGCGTCCCGCGTACTCCATCCCGCAGAGCGTGCAGGTGGCAATGACGGGAGCGAGCAAATCGTCAATCCCATAGCCCATGCCGTCCTTCCGATATGCGTCCTCAGGCGCTCCGGTCGTCAGCGATACGACGAGCTTCTTGCCCTTCAGCTTATCGCCCGTCCGCCCGTGCGACCAGCCGTGCACAAAGGTCTGCTCCATCCATCGCTCAAGCAGAGACGGCAGCGAGTACCAGAACACGGGGAACTGGAGCACGATGACGTCTGCCTTTTCGAGTTTTGCCTGCTCGGCCTGAACATCGATTTTATAGTCCGGATACAGTTTGTCGAGATAGTCGAACTCTGCCGACGGGAGCAGCTTTGCCAGCTCCTCCATGATGGTTTTGTTCGCCACGGAGTCGTTCAAATCGGTATGGCCGGAGACCACGAGCACATTTTTCATCGGATATTCCTCCCATTCGTTCCGCTGCGGCTATTGTAGCACGCGAGGGAGAGGGCGTCTATCATAAAGTATGGTTCATGATGTATTTATAATTTGTATGCGGCGATGAAGTTCCACACGCGTCATACATCTCGATGTTCCGCGCGCGTTACGCCACGATGTTAGGCGCGCATCACTCGACCAAGGGCACGGCACGCCGTGCCCCTACAAGGCGCGCATGATACAAATTTTTTCTCCACGATGAAAACAACGGGCGATGCCCCGCGGAGACGCGTCATATGCAGCCGTAACACCAACACGCCACAACGGCACCGAGAGAAAAATCAACAACATTATGCCGCCCCCGTAGGGGCACGGCGTGCCGTGCCCTCAAACGCATTATGGCGGCGTAACGTATCGCCGTAATGACAAAGCTAGGCGCGAAAATCCCACATCACCCCTCGTGTTATAGTGCAACGTGAGTGACACGCAAGTTTGGATGCAGCGCAAGGAATAAGAAAAATCCAAGGGAAGGCGTAGTTAAAAGCTACGTCGACCGCAGGATTTTTCGAAATGACACAGCGATGCGCCAAAATCGCGTGTCACTAAATGAGCGCCGCCGGCTCATACTCCTCGGGCAGAACGCGGCGCAGGAACCGTCGCGTGCGCTCCTCGCGCGGCGCGGTGAAGATCTCCTTCGCGCTCCCCTCCTCGACGATCACGCCGTCCGACATAAAGACAACATGCGTCGCGACGTCCTGCGCGAACTTCATCTCGTGCGTTACGACGATCATCGTCGTTCCTTCCTGCGCGAGCTGCTTCATCACCGCCAGAACCTCGCCGACGAGTTCCGGGTCGAGCGCGGAGGTCGGCTCGTCAAAGAGGATCACGTCCGGCTTTGCCGCGACCGCGCGCGCGATGCCCACACGCTGCTGCTGTCCGCCCGAGAGCTGCGCGGGATAGTAGTCCGCGCGGTTCTCCATGCCGACCTTGCGCAGCGCCTCCATCGCGGTCTCGCGCGCCTCGTCCTTCACGATGCCGCGCCCGACCGTCAGCCCGAGCGTCACGTTCTCGAGCGCGGTCTTATTCGCAAAGAGATTGTAGTTCTGGAAAACGAATCCGGTCTTTTTCCGCACGTTCGCCACCTCTTTGTGCGAGGCGTGGGCGAGCGAGAGATGTGCGCCGTGAAAGTCCATCGCTCCGGCGTCCGCGCGCTCGAGAAAGTTCAGGCAGCGCAGGAGCGTCGTCTTGCCGGAGCCGCTGGGGCCTAGGATCACGACGACGTCGCCCTTGTCGACGCTGAGGCTGACGTCCTTCAGCACCTCGGTATTTTCAAAGTGCTTGCGCACATTCTGCACATGCAGCAGCATGTTCTCTCCTCCTTAAACCTGACCGCGGAACGCGCCCACGCGGTGCTCCGCCGCTGCGAACAGCATCTGAACGATCGTGCAGAGCACGAGATAGACGATGAAGACGTCGAGATACGCCTCGATGTAGTTGTAGCCGTAGGACGCGGCGATCTTGCCGACCGCCGTGATGTCCTTGACCGTCATGAGGAACGCGAGCGACGTCCCCTTGATGAGATTGACCGTGATGTTGCAGATGCTCGGCAGCGCGACAACGAGCGCCTGCGGCAGAATGACGTGCAGATAGGTCGCGGGCACCGAGAGCCCGCTCGCAAGGCCCGCCTCGAGCTGCCCCTTCGGGATGGCGAGCAGCGCCGAGCGGAACGCCTCCGTGAGCAGCGCGATTGTGTTGACCGTAAAGATAAAGACCGCGTACCAAAAGGGATCCACAGCCTCAAACACGTTGATCTCAAGTCCCGCCTGCCGGACCAGCACATTGAGCAGGCTCGGCAGGAGGCTGTAGAGCAATAGAATCTGTAAAATGAGCGGCGTGCCGCGCACAAAGGAGACGTAAAGCCGTGCGATCGTCCCTCCGACACGGTGTCCGCGCACGCGCAGCACCGCGAAGTAGAATGCGGCCGGCGATGCGAGGACGAGCGAGAGCGCGGTCAGTGCGAGCGTGACGCCCGCGCCCTGCCAGACGAGCAGGAACGTCTCGCGCATAAATTCAAAATCAAGCTCCATCCGCCGCACCTCCCCCCGACGCCGCGCCCGCCCGCGCGGGTGTTTCCGTGCGCAGGCTCGCGCCTTTATCAAGACGCCGCTCGACCTGCGCAAAGACCTGTTCGAGCAGAAGCACGATCACCCAGTAGACGAGCATACAGGCGAGATAGACCTCGATGCCGTACGCGCCGAAATTCTGCGCGATGATGAGATTCCCCTTGCCGATGAGATCGATCAGCCCGATCGTGTAGGCGAGCGATCCCTCCTTCAGCAGGTTGATCGCCGCGTTGCCGAAGTTCGGCAGCGCGACAATCGCCGCCTGCCCCAGCATGACGTGGAGGAACGCCTGCACGGGGGACAGCCCCGCGCAGACCGCCGCCTCATACTGTCCGCGCGGCACCGCCTTGTACGCGGCGCGGAACACCTCGGAGATATACGCTCCGAAGAGCATCGCAAAGGCAATGACCGCGAAGACCGCGCGGTTCATTCCGTTCATATCAATCCCGAACGCGCCCTGCAGGAGCTTTGGCAGTCCGTAGAATACGATGAACAGCAGAACGATGGACGGCGTACAGCGCATGACGTACACATAGCCAACGGCGAGCCACCGCACGGGACGCGGCCCGTCGAGATTTGCCCATGCGAGCAGCCCCCCGAACAGCGCGCCGGCCGCAATGCTGACTGCCGCAACGATCAGCGTCACATCGAGATAGGCGAGGAGATCCGGCAGCACCCGTCCGATCATGAGGGCATCAAACGCTCTTGTTTCCACCCTTTACCGCACCTCATTCCTCTCCGCTCGTTACTTTAGATAATCCGAAAGGCTCTCGCCGAAATACTTCTGCTCCAGTTCCGCGATCTTGCCCTCCGCGCGCAGCTCTTCGATCGCCTTGTCGTATTCGTCGGCGAACGCCTGCTCGTTCTTGTTGAAGATCGGGTACGTCGGGATGCCCTTGTAGCGGATGTAGGTCAGCTTGTCGCTGAACGCATGATAGGGCGCGTCTTCCTTTTCGATGTTGTTCTTGTAGCTCAGCTCTACCTCAAAATACCCATCGTAGCGCCCTTCCATGACCCAGCTGTAAGCGTCCGCGTTCTGGAACGACTCGGAAGACGTCAGCTGAATTTGGTTGTCTGGGTGCTCTTTATTGTATTCCGTAATGACCATATACCGCGCGTCCTGCGGCGCGATCGGCACGAGCTTGCCGCTGAACTTCGCGAACGACGGCAGATCCGTGATTTCGCCCGCGGTATCCTTGCGGATCGCAAGGCCGATCACGCTGGCGCCGATGTTGTTCTTCGGGAAGACGTATTTCTTCTTGCGCGCGTCCGTGATCCAGATTCCCTTCGTTCCGACCGTATACTTCCCCGATTCGACGCCGATGAGCAGGTCGTCGTCCGAGGTCGGCACGAATTTGAACTCATACTGCGGCAGCTTCTTTGCCACTTCCTTCATCACGGCGACCTCGAACCCGTCGGATTCGCCCTGATCGTTCACATAGTCGTACGGCACATAGTAGTTCGTATGCGCTACCGTAACGACCTTTTTTCCGTCCGCGGACTTCGCCGCACCGCCGTCGGCGCCGTCCCTGCCGCAGCCCGCAATCCCTACGGCAAGCGCCGCGCCGAGGAGCGCCGTCAATGCCGCGCGCGTTATTTTCTTGACCGTCATGATATTTCCTCCCTCTCTTATGCCTCTGCGGCGGCGGCTCGTACCCAATCGAGGCGTTGCCAGTCGATATCGTTCGGCACGGTGCAGTCCGCGCCGAGCAGAATGCCCGTGCGCCCCGCTTTTTCCAAAATGCGGCGTGTCTCCGCCTCGACCTCCGCACGGCTGCCGCTGTACAGGACATCCGAAGGAAGGTTCCCGAAACCGCCGAGCGCCGCGCGGCCGCCGAATACCTTTCGGCCCTCTTCAAGCGGCACCCCTTCGACGCCGACCGCCCAGTTGATCGTCTTAACGTCATAGTCCGCATACCAGTCGATCTTGTTATGGTGTCCTTCGTAACCGCAAATGTGAAGGATATTGTAGTCGCTCGCCTCGTTGGCTGCGCGCAGGATCTCCTTCTCACCGGGCGCAAAGACTTCATCATACACGCTGCGGTCGTGCCCGAATCCCCTATGGTTCTGCAGGCTGAAATAGATGCCCGTGACGCCCGCCTCCTTGACAAGGCGCCGCGCCAGCGTCGCGAGATCGGCCGAGATAACGGCAAACGCCGCCTTGACGGCCTCTTTGTCTTCGTGGATCAGCCCGAGAAGGAAATCTTCGGCTTCGGTGAGCGCGCCCGGGTACATAAATTTCAGCGTCGTACCCGCGCAGAACAGATTATAGAACGTAGCGACCTCATCGCCGTGGCGCTTTGTGATCTCCTTGGCGTAGGCGATCTGCCGCTCAAACCACGGATCGTCTTCCGCAAGCGGCCGGACCCGCGCCAGCTCCGCCGCCGTACGCGCTTTCCGGACGGCGGGACTTCGATAAGCGAAGAAGCCGTCCGTCATAATCTTGACGAAATCCGGGCGGAACCCGTCGATGTAGCGAAGCTCGCTCTCCAGTACCCGGGCATTCAGTTTTGGCTCCGCAAACGCGTCCGCATGAAGCGCGTCATCCAAAAAATGAAACCAAAATCCGGACGGAACGCGCGGCACCGGTTTTTTGTCCATTGCGTTCAGAACCAGTTCCTTCTTAGACTCTGCCATGATAATTCCTCCTTAGAAGCAAAACATACTTTTCTTATGTGTGTTATAAGATTGAATTTCCGTCATCATATACCATATCAACATATATGTCAAGTAAACTTTTTCATTGACAGTCATATGAGAGCTCCTTATAATAGGAATATGATTTAGATATTGTCATTTTAAGTAGTCATTATGGGAAGGATATCATTTATGAAAGATTTCTCGGCCGAGGTGCACGGCTGTCATACCTACGACGCAACGGGCGCGATCACGGCGCCGATCTACCTGTCCGCGACGTTCCACCACCCCGCGTTCCGCCGGAGCACGGGCTATGATTACGGGCGTGTGGCAAATCCGACGCGGCGCGAGCTCGAGCAGACCGTCGCGCTGCTCGAGGGCGGCGGGCGCGCGTGGGCGCTGTCCTCGGGGATGGCGGCGATCAACCTCGTCTTCGCGCTCTGCGCCGCGGGCGATCACGTGCTCCTCTCGGAGGACATCTACGGGGGAACGGTGCGCCTCGCAAATGAAATCTACGGGAGATACGGCATCGAATTCGAATATGTCGACACGTGCGACACGGCCCTCGTACAGTCGAAAATGCGGAAGGAGACGAAGCTCGTCTTCATCGAGACGCCCTCGAATCCGATGATGTTCGTCACCGACATCCGCGCGCTCATTGACGTCGCGCATGCGGGCAATGCCCTCCTCGTCGCCGACAACACCTTCCTCTCGCCGCATTTTCAAAAGCCCCTCGCTCTCGGCGCGGATATCGTGGTCGAAAGCGGCACGAAATATCTCTGCGGCCACAACGACGTGATCTGCGGATTTATCGCCGTAAAAGACGGCGGCTCCGATCTCGCGGAGCGCATCGAACTCCTCGTCAAGTCCGAGGGGCCGAACCTCGCCGCGACGGACGCGTGGCTGATGCTCCGCAGCATCAAGACGCTCGGCGTCCGCATCGAGCGGCAGGCACAGAATGCGCTCGCGATTGCGCAGTGGCTCGGCACCCTGCCGGAGGTCACGGAGGTATTCTACCCCGGCCTTCCCGATCACCCCGGACACGACCTTCAGAAAAGCCAGAGCACGGGCTTCGGCGGCATGATCTCGTTCAAGGTCCGGACGCCCGAGATCGCGCAGAAATGCCTCGCGCACCTGAGGCTCATTGCCTTCGCAGAGAGCCTCGGCGGCGTCGAGAGCCTCCTCACGTATCCGCTCGTGCAGACGCACGCGGAGATGCCCGCCGAACTCATCCGCCGCACGGGACTCGACGACCGCCTCCTGCGCCTCTCCGTCGGCATCGAAAACGTCGCCGATATCGAGGAGGATCTCGCGCAGGCGCTCCGCGCGGCGGCGCGGGAAGCCTGAGGAAAGGAGTACCATCATGCCGACGAATTTTGACGAAATCATCGACCGCCGCGGCACCGCGAGCATCAAATACGACTTTGCGGCCGAACGCGGCTATCCGAACGGCCTTCTTCCCTTTTGGGTCGCCGATATGGACTTCCGCGCGCCCGCGCCGGTTCTCGACGCCCTCGCGCGCCGCACAGCCCACGGTATCTTCGGTTACACACAGGTGAAGGACGATTACTTCGGCGTTCTTCAGAACTGGTTCCGCACGCGCCATAATTGGGATGTCGCCCGCCGCGAGCTCGTCGTTACCCCCGGCGTCGTCTTTGCCATCGCGACGGCCGTCCGCGCCTTCACAGAACCCGGCGATGCCGTGCTCATCCAACAGCCCGTCTACTATCCCTTCGCGAATATCATTCGGAATAACGAGCGCATACTCGTCGACAACACGCTAAAGCTGGAAAATGATCACTACGAAATCGACTTTGCCGATTTCGAGCAAAAAATTGTCGCGCACGGCGTCAAGATCTTCATCCTATGCAGCCCGCACAACCCCGTCGGACGCGTTTGGCAGCGCGCGGAGCTCGAACGGCTCGCCGAAATCTGTCTGCGCCGTAACGTCCTCGTCGTCGCGGACGAGATTCACGAGGAGTTTATCTGCCCGGGGTTCACACATACGCCGTTTGCCTCCCTCTCGCCGGAGATCGCGGATCGTACCGTCACCTGCACCTCGCCGAGCAAGACCTTCAACCTCGCGGGACTGCAAATCTCCAACATTTTTATCAAAAATGACGACCTGCGCCGCCGCTTCCGCGCGGAACTCGCTAAAACGGGCTATGACGAGCCGAATACGCTCGGGCTCTGCGCCGCGCAGGCGGCATATAAATACGGGGCGCTGTGGCTCGACGATCTCCTCGCCTACATCGAAACAAACTATGTTCGCACATGGGACTACCTCGCGGAGCATCTCCCACAAGTGAAGATCATCCCCCCCGAAGGGACTTACCTGCTCTGGCTCGACTTCCGCGCGTACGGACTGAGCGATAAAGCCCTCAACGATAAAATCATCCGGGAGGCAAACCTCTGGCTCGACGACGGCCCGATCTTCGGCACGGGCGGCAGCGGTTTCCAACGCATCAACATCGCCTGCCCGTGGGAAACGCTGCGGCAAGGCCTGGAGAATCTCATTAAGGCCTTCGCTTGAATAAGAATTCGCCGCCCCCACGTTATTTTGCAGGCAGCAATCCGGCTCGAACGCATGAAAACGCGTAGTTCATATGTCGATAGATGAGATGTCATAATAAATATCCACCCGCATAGCGGGTGGTTTTTCATTTTCGGGCATAGCCCTAATATTACTAGCGGCGTACAAGTACGCTTTTTATTGGCCTGCCAGCCATGCGTTTGTTACTTGCTACCCATAAATGGGTCTCTCGGGTCAAATAAACTCAACTGATCAGATTCCCTGTCTCGTTTCAGTTGACCTTCGATGTATTCTGTTATCGCCTTCGTGTTTTTCCCTACCGTATCCACATAGTAACCTTTACACCAAAACTCCCGGTTCCTATATGCAAATTTCATATTCCCAAACTTCTGGAATATCATTAAGCTGCTCTTGCCTTTTAGATACCCCATAAACCCCGATACACTCATTTTCGGTGGGATACTTATCAGCATGTGGATATGATCCGGACACACCTCTCCTTCGATTATTTCTACACCTTTCCACTGGCATAACGTCTGCAATATCTCTCGTGTTGCCGTCCGCTTCTCTGCATAAAACACTTTCCTCCGATATTTCGGGGCAAATACTATGTGGTACTTACAATTCCACCTCGTATGTGCTAAACTATGTCTGTCTGCATTTTGTTGTTTTGACATTATGTGACCTCCCTAGTACGGTTGCTCTTGCTAAGCTGGCAGGCTCGGCTCTAGTCTACCATACTAGGGTCTATTTTTTTCACCGCTTAAGCTCTTTGGAACCACGCGACTATCGCGTGGTTTTCTTTATACAAAAAGGAGCGCATATCCGACTTACATTCGGATATGCGCTCCTTTTGTTTTTCAAATATATTACGCAAACAATTCGACCTGATTGCTCTCGGTCATGCCGTCAAGGCAGCCGTGGACGCGGAGGGCGTCGATGCACGGCGCGGGGACGTGGGCGCGCGTGGCGAGGTCCTCGATGGAGATGAAGACGCCGTCTTTGCGCGCGAGGGCGATTGCCTGCGCCGCCTTCTGTCCCATCCCGGGGATTGCGGTCAGGGGGGGCAGCAGGGATTTCTCATGCAGGATGAAGGTCTCTGCATTGGAGGTGTAGATGTCGACGGGCTCGCAGGTAAAGCCGCGCAGGTACATCTCCCACGCGAGCTGGAGGACGATGAGGATGTCCTGTTTCTTGTTGTCAAGCTTGCCGCGGTGCTCGCGCGCCTCGGCGTTCAGGGCGTCAATCGCCTCTTTGATGGCCTCTTTGCCCCTAGCGATGATGTTCGCGTCGAACTCGTCGGCGCGGATGGAGAAGTAGGCGGCGTAGTACGCGAGCGGGTAATGCACTTTGCAGAACGCGATGCGGTAGCCCATCATGACGTAGGCGGTCGCATGCGCGCGTGGAAAAAGGTATTTTATCTTTTGGCAGGAATCGACGTACCATTCGGGGATGCCGCCCCCGCGCAGCGTCTCGACGACGTCGGGCGCGATGCCCTTGCCCTTGCGGACGTTCTCCATCGTCTTAAACGAGAGCAGCGGGTCAATGCCGTTCTGCATGAGATAGTTCATGATGTCGTCGCGCGCGGAGATGGCGTCCTTCAGCGTGCTCGTGCCCGCCTTGATGAGGTCCTGCGCGTTGCCGAGCCAGACGTTCGTGCCGTGGGAGAATCCGGAGATGCGCACGAGGTCGGCGAAACAATCCGGATTCGAATCGTCAATCATCTTTTGCGTAAACGACGTGCGGAACTCGGGGATGCCGTACGTGCCCATATTCGCACCGAGCTCCTCGGGCGTGATGCCGAGCGCCTCGGTCGATGTGAAGATGGACATGGTGGCGGGGTCGTCGAACGGGATGGTCTCCGGGTCGCGGTGTGTGAGTTCTTCGAGCATCTTGATGACGGTCGGGTCATCGTGCCCAAGAATGTCAAGCTTGACGAGGCGCTCGCTGATGGAGTGGTAATCAAAATGTGTCGTGAGCGTGTCGGATTCCATGTTGTTCGCGGGGCGCTGAATCGGCGTGAAATAATGCACGTCCATATCGCGCGGCACGACCATGATGCCGCCCGCATGCTGCCCCGTGGTCGCCTTGACACCCATGCAGCCGCGCATCATGTGCTCGATATAGGGGCGCCCCTTCTGCTCGCCCATGTCCTCGAAGTAATGCATGGCGTAGCCGTAGGCGTTCTTGTCCTGCAGGCCTGAGATGGTACCCGCGCGGAAGACGTTCATCTTGCCGAAAAGCACCTCGGTGTACTTATGCGCGACGGGCTGATAATCGCCCGAAAAATTGAGGTCGATATCGGGAACCTTGTCGCCGTCAAAGCCGAGAAAGACCGCGAACGGGATGTTGTGTCCGTCCTTCGTGAGCGGCGTGCCGCAGACGGGGCAGTCCATCGAGGGCAGGTCAAAGCCGCTGCCGACGGAGCCGTCCGTGATAAATTTATTATATTGACAGTGTTTGCAGCGGTAATGCGGCGGCAGCGGGTTGACCTCCGTGACGCCGATCATGGTCGCGACGAAGGACGAGCCGACGGAGCCGCGCGAGCCGACGAGATAGCCGTCGTCGTTGGATTTCTTGACGAGGCGCTGCGCGATGATATAGAGCGCGGAGAATCCGTGCCGGAGAATGGGTTTGAGTTCAAGTTCGAGGCGGTCGGCGACAATCTGCGGGAGATTTTCTCCGTAGAGCCGCCGCGCCTTCGCGTACGACATCTCCTGGATCTCGCGGTCCGCCCCCGGCACCGTCGGCGCGTAGAGCTCGTCCGGGATGGGCAGGAACTCTTCGACTTCGTCGGCGATGCGGCGCGGGTTCGTGACGACGCACTCGTAGGCGCGCTCCGCGCCGAGATAGTCGAACTCGGCGAGCATCTCGTCCGTCGTCCGCAGATAGAGCGGCGGCTGGCGGTCGGCGTCGCGGTAGCCGTTCGCCTTTTGCAGCATGGCGCGGTAGACGGCGTCCTCGGGATTGAGGAAATGGACGTCGCAGGTTGCGATCAGGGGCTTGCCGAGTCTCTCGGCGAGTTCCGAGACCTTGCGGTTGATATTGCGGAGGTCCTCGTCGTCGCGGATCGGGAAGCGGTCGTCGATCTTGAGGAAGTCGTTGTTGTGGATCGGCTGGATCTCGAGGAAATCGTAGAACGCGGCGATGCGCTCGAGGTCCTCGTCGCTCTCCCCGCGCACAATCGCGCGGATCAGCTCGCCCGCTTCGCACGCAGACCCCACGATGATGCCCTCGCGGTACGCGGCGAGGATGGCGCGCGGGACGCAGGGGCGCCCGCGTTTTTTCGTGCCGCGGAAAAAGCGGATGTGCGAGATGGAGACGAGCTTGTAGAGGTTGTAGAGCCCCGTTTTATTCTTCGCGAGAAAGATGATGTGGTTCGACCGCTGCTGCGCGGGGTCGTCGACGAGGTAGCCCTCCATGCCGTAGATGACCTTGATGTCGACGCCCTTTTTCTTGAGCTTGCGCGCGGTGTTCATCGCCTCCGGAAACGCCTGCACCACCCCGTGATCCGTGATGGCGACCGCCGGCCAGCCCCAGCGCGCCGCCGTCTCAACGAGCGCCTCCGGCGGCACGACGGCGTCGAGCGCGCTCATCTTCGTATGCGCGTGCAGTTCGACGCGCTTGACCGCGGCGTTATCCTCGCGCTGCGGTACGTTCCGCTTCTCGATGCTGTCGATGAAGAGCACATAGTCGCCGGCAAATTTATCATATTCGATCTTGCCTTGCATACGAACGGCGCAGCCCTTTCCGATGGCCTTCAGGATGCGCTCGACCTCGGCGTCGATCTCTTCCTGCGCGGCTTTCCCGCGAATGCCGAAAAATTTCTTGCAGGCGATGCCGTTCGTCTTGTCGGCAAATTTGAGCAGGAGAATATATGCGCCGGACTTGAGTTTGTTCGCCTGCGGCGCAAAGATCTCGCCCTCGAGGACGATATTCTTGACCTCGTCCTCGACGACGCCGAGTTCGCGCGCCTCGCCCTGCACCCGACGGCCGATGATGACATTCTCGGGGCGCGTCGCTCCCTTCTTCGCGCCCCTTGCCGCGCGCGATGCGGACGGCCGCGCGGCGGATACGTTTTTTTTCGCGGCGACGGCTGCGGGAGGCGGCGTCCACGCGGGCGCCGGGAACTCCTCCCCCGGCGCACATTCCGTGCACACGATGCGGCAGGCGCAGCCGACGTTCCTGCGGATTGCCTCCTCGAGGCGATCCGTCACGACACGCTCCCCCAGCAGGGTCGTGCCAAAACGCCCCGGCGCCTCAAGACGAATGACGTTGCCGTCCACGGCATAACGGCACTGGCGCAGGGTATGAAAGAGGACGGAATCGCCCGCCGCCGCTTGGTTCACTGCACGTTCCCAGATCGGAGCGACGGCACTCTCGAGCGCAACGATGTTCTGCTGGATAAAGGCGGCCGCAAGCCCGTAGTTCTCCGCAATCCGCGCGGAAATGCGCGCAAGAAATTCCTCTCGGAGGACCGAAGGCGTGCCGACGACAAGCTCCCACTCGTTTGTCTCTGCAGACACCTCGACGTGACGCAGCGCGCAGGCGCGCAAAAGAGCCCGCTCCTCATCGGAGAGGGATAGGCCGCGGATAAGGCGGAGGAGCATATCCTCCGCACCGGGGAGAATCCGATAGGTCTTGCTCATTCTTCGTACAGCCTCTTATACTGCGCCCTGTCCTCGAGGACCGCCCGCACATAGAGCCGCGTCTCGGGATAGGGAATCGCGTCGATTTCGTCAAACGTATCCGTCCAGCGGTAACGCTCCATCCAGTCCCGCACATTGCCGCGCCCCGCGTTGTAGGCCGCAAGCGCGAGAATCTCGTTGCCGCGGAACTCCTTCTCGAGCTCCGCGAGATACCATACCCCGTAGCGGATGTTCATCGCCGGGTCGTAGAGGTAATCCTCGGTAAACTGCTCGCCGAGCCGCCCGGCAATCCACGCGGCGGTCTGCGGCATGAGCTGCATCAAGCCGACCGCGCCGCCGTCCGAGGCGGCATCGCTGCGGAATTTGCTCTCGTTCTTGATCACCGCGGCAACGAGAAAGGGATCCGTATGCTGCTGGGCGGCGCTCGTTTCAATGTAGCTGCGGTAGTCGTAGGGATAGATGTAACTGCGCTCGAACCATGCCCAGCCTCCGACGACGGCAAAGGCGACGGCGGCGACAACCGCGAGCCGCAGCAGCAGCCACAGGCGCCGCCACATTCTACGCAGGCGGCGCAACACGCTGGCCCCACAGTTCCGCAACAAAACGCATCATATCCTCCCGTGCCCCGCCGTTGTCGATGACGATATCCGCACGCGCACACTTTTCCGCGAGCGGCATCTGCGCGGCGATCCGCGCGCGTGCTTCCGCCTCGCTCATCTCCGGATTCCGCGCCATGAGCCGCATGAGCTGCACATCGGGAGGAACGGCGACGACCCAAGACTCGTCGACGAGCCGGTGCCACCCCGCCTCAAAGAGGAGCGGCGCATCGAGAACGACCGCCGCATGTCCCTCCTCCCTGAGATCCGCAATCCGATCCATCGCGGTGCGGCGGATCAGCGGATGCACGCGCGCGTTGACCTCGTCCCGCAGCGCGGGATCGGAAAAGACGCGCCGCGCGATTCCCGCGCGGTCAAGTGTACCGTCCGCGGCGAGAATCCCCTTTCCAAACTCCCGCACATAGAAATCGTAGACGCCGCCGCCGGGACGGGAGAGCTCGTGCGCGATGGCATCCGCGTCCACAATTGCCGCGCCCTCTTTGCGCAGAACCTCGCTCACGGTAGATTTGCCGCAGGCAATACCGCCCGTCAGCCCAATCACCTTCATCACTTTGCCTCCGCCCAGTTCTTCCCCGTGTGCACATCGACGGCCAGCGGAACGGAAAGCGCCGCCGCGCCGCTCATCGCCTCCTGCAGGAGCGATGTCACCTGCGGAATCTCGTCTCCCACAACCTCGAGCACGAGTTCATCGTGCACCTGCAGGAGAATACGGCTCTTTAACTTTGCCGCGCGCAGCGCCTCATCCGCGCGAATCATCGCGATTTTGATTAAATCCGCCGCCGTCCCCTGAATCGGCGTATTCATCGCCATGCGCTCGGCGTTCGAACGCTGCATGAAGTTCCGGCTGTTGATTGCGGGGAGCGCGCGCCGCCGCCCGTAGAGCGTCGTCACATAGCCGTCCCGATGGGCGTCCGCAACGACCTTGTCGAGGAACGCGCGCACACCGCGATAGCGCTCAAAATAGCGTTCGATATAGCTCGCCGCCTCCTTGCGCGAGATGCCGAGGTCCTGCGAGAGGCCGTAGTCGCTGAGGCCGTAGACGATGCCGAAATTGACCGCCTTCGCGCTGCGGCGCTGCGCGCTCGTCACCTCCGCGAGCGACACGCCGAGCACCTCGGACGCCGTGCGCGCATGGATATCCTGCCCGTGCAGGAACGCGTCGATGAGCGTCTCGTCGCCCGACATGTGCGCGAGGATGCGCAGCTCTATCTGCGAGTAGTCCGCCGATAGCAGCGCGTCATAGCCCTCGCCCGGCTCAAAGAGCGCACGCACGGCGCGCCCCTCCTCCGTGCGCACGGGGATGTTCTGGAGGTTCGGGTCGGAACTTGAGAGCCGCCCCGTCGCCGTCACCATCTGGTTAAAACTCGTATGCACGCGCCCCGTCTCGGGACGGATGAGCGCGCCGATGCCCTCGAGGTACGTCGAGCGGATCTTGCTCCACATGCGGTAGGCGAGCACCTTGTTCACAACGGGATGTGCAGCGCGCAGCTCTTCGAGCACCTCGGCGTTCGTCGAGTAGCCCGTCTTGGTCTTTTTCATCTTTGGGGAAGTCAGTCCAAGTCGATCAAAGAGAACTTCGCCGAGCTGCTTGGGCGAGCTGATATTGAACTCTTCGCCTGCCAGCGCATAGATGTCCCGCTCAATCTCCGCGATACGTTCGCTTGCCGCCGCAAGCTCGCGCGCGAGCGCCGCGCGGTTGACCGCAACGCCCGTCCGCTCCATCGCCGCGAGAACGGGCACGAGCGGCAGTTCCATCTCGGCATAGAGCCGCGTCAAGTTCGCCTGTGCAAGCGCCGCCCATAGGGGCGCATAGAGCTGCGCCGCAAGAATCACCTCATAGAAGGCCGTCTGCTCGTTATGCAGCGGCGCGCCGCTGCCGAGATGCGTATACGCCGCATAGACCGTGCGTTCCTCCGCCGTCTGCGGCGCCGCAAGCTCCTCCACATAGGCAAACGCCGCGCGCTGTATCGACCGCAGCCGCTCCTCTGGACGCAGGAGATAATCTGCGAGCGCGAGGTCAACGACATGCGCGCTGATACCGACGCCCGCCTGCGCGTACCGTTTCGCATCCCAAAGGATGACGGGACGCTCCGAGAGCAGCGAAAGCACCGCGGAAAAATGAGGAGATGCCGCATGCAGAACGCCGCGCACCTCCCCGTAGGCAAGTGCAAGCGCCGTGAGACGCAGGAACGGCGCCGTCCCTTCGAATACGCCGGCGACGGCAAGGCTCTCTGCGCTGCGGAGCGCATTCATATCAAGGCCCGCGTCAAGGTCGGCCGCCGAGAGGTCGATTTCATCCGCCTCCGCTGCAAAGAGCGACTGCTCCACGTCCGCCGCTTCTGCCTGCGGCGCGAGATAGTCCGATAGGCTGCGCCACACCGAGCGCAGCTCGTACTCCCTGCAAAACGCCTCGAGTGCCGCGCGGTCGGGCTGCATGCGAAAATCCTCCGCCGTATAGCGGAGTTCCGGCACATCGCATTTGATTGTTGCAAGCTCTTTTGAGAGAATCGCTTGGTCGCGGTACTCTATGAGCGAGGCGCTCAGTTTTTTCCCGCCGGCCTCCGCCGCATGGGAGAGGACCTCTTCAAGCGTGCCGTACGTGAGGAGGAGTTTCGTCGCGGTCTTTGGGCCGATGCCCGGGACGCCCGGAATGTTGTCCGAGCTGTCGCCCATGAGCCCCTTCATATCGATGAGGCGTATCGGCGCAAAGCCGTACTCCTCCTCGAACGCCGCCGTATCGTAGCGGCGCGTGTCGCTGATGCCCTTTTTCGTGAGGAGGACGCTGAGCCCCGCGCGGATGAGCTGGAGCGCGTCGCGGTCGCCCGTCACGACGAGGGTCTCCGCCCCCGCGGCCGCCGCCTGCGCGGCAAGCGTGCCGATGATGTCGTCCGCCTCGTAGCCCTTCATCTCGACGAAGGGGATGCCGAGGCAGCCCGCGAGCTTCTTCAGCAGCGGAATCTGCGCAACGAGCTCCTCGGGCGTCTTGTCGCGCGTCCCCTTATAGTCGGGGTAAAGCGCCGTCCGGAACGTCGTGCGGCTCTTATCGAACGCAATGACAATCTGCGTCGGCGCGTGTTCCCTGAGGAGCCTCACGAGCATCATCGCAAAGCCGTGCACGGCGTTCGTATGGACGCCGCGTGCGTTCGGCGGGAGCTGCAGCGCGTAGAACGCGCGGAAGAAGAGACTGCTCCCGTCGATGACTGCAAATTTTTCCGTCACTTGTCGCGCACATCCTGTTCTTCGAGACGCATGAGGAGGAAGATATAGTCCGACATACGGTTGAGGAACCGGATGTCGATCTCATGGACATCCTCCTCGCGGCGCAGCGACCACGCGCGCCGTTCCGCCGTGCGCGCCGTCGTGCGTGCGAAGTCGAGCATCGCGCCGCCCTTCGTCTCGCCCGGGATGAGGAAGACGCGCAGCGGCGGCAGGCTCTTTTCGATAGCGTCCTCATCCGCCTCGAGTTCCGCCATCATCTCGGCAGTAATCATCGGTTCTTTCCCGATACTCGCAAAATCCGCCATCAGCATGCCGAGTTTCTTCTGCAGATTCAGAATCCGCTCCTTGACGCTCTCATTCACAACAAAAGCACGCGCCATGCCGAGCGCGGAAGCGAGGCTGTCCACGCTCCCGTATACCTCGACGCGGCGGTGATCCTTATCGACGCGCTCGCCCGTGAAGAGGCTCGTCTGTCCCTTATCGCCCGTTTTGGTCGTCACACCCATTGCGGTCTCCTCCTTTATATATGCATGTGCCCGGCCGCGCGGCAGCGCGGTCGGGCGATTATTTCCGATGTATTTTTAGAAAATCTCCGTCTCGCTGAAGAAGATGTGAATCTCGCGCGCGGCGCTCTCCGGACTGTCGGAGGCGTGGACGGCGTTCTCGCTCCCGTCCTTCGCAAAGCGCTTGCGGATGGTTCCCTCAGCCGCGTTCGCGGGGTTCGTCGCGCCGTGCAGCTCGCGCACGCGTGCAATCGCGTTCTCTCCGGCAAGCACCATCGCAACGAGCGGCGCGGAGGTCATGAACGCGGAGAGTTCGCCGTAAAACGGCTTCGTCAAATGCTCCTCATAATGAATACGCGCGATGCGATCCGTCATCTGCATCATCTTCATCGCGCGGATCGTGAGTCCCGCGTCCTCATACGCCTTCGTGATGTCGCCGATGTGATGCGCCTTGACGGCATCCGGCTTAATGAGAACCAATGTCTGTTCCATTACTTCAACTCCTCAATCATCTTTTGGTATTCTGCGGCGAGTTCCGCATAGTTCGCCGCCGCAGCCTGCAGCGCCTCGATTTCGTCGTCGCGCAGCGCGCGGACAATCTGTGCGGGGGAACCGAACACGAGCGAGTTCGACGGGATCTTCTTGTGCTGCGGCAGAAAGGTGCCCGCGCCGATGACGACGTTCTCGCCGATCTCGGAGTAACCCATCACGATCGATCCCATGCCGATGAGCGTATTGCCGCCGATTTTGCTGCAGTGCACGACGGCGTTGTGTCCGATGAGCACGCTGTCTCCAATCTCGACAGGCACATCCCGCATGACGTGAATCGTCGCGTTCTCTTGGATGTTCGTGTTGCTGCCGATGGTAATCGGCTGGAAGTCGCCGCGTACGACGGCACCGAACCAAACGCTTGAACCGGCGCCGATCGTCACATCGCCGATCACCGCCGCCGACGGTGCGATAAATGCCGTGGGATCTATGGTCGGGCTCTTTCCCCGGTAGGGCAGAATGATCTTGTCCATCGATACGCGCCTCCTCAACATGTTCCGCTGTCCACTCTATTATAGCATGTCGGGGGCATATTTTCATCATATTTTATTTCTCGTTTCGATGGGGAGTTGTCCCGTTCGCGTCCTCAATCATTTCATGTTCGGAGATATTTTTCCCGCCTTCATATCGGCGATTCTTCTGTCCAAAACGGCAATATTTTCGGCCGAGTAAAACGGGTCTCCGGCACGTTCCTTCAAATATTTTTGCAGCGCGCGGATTCTCGCCATGCGCAGCCACGCGCCAATCTCTGTACCGCAGAGGTGCGCGGGGGCATCCCTGCCCGTAACGCGCAGCATGACGGCGAGGTACTCCGCGCCGTGCGCGAGATAGTCGGGCAGCGCCCCGTGGTCGGCGCGGATGATGACGGCGAACTGCTCCATCGAAAGCCCCGAGACGCCGATACCGAGCAGGAGGTCTGCGATTTTCCCGATGTGCGTGAGGCGCGGCGCGCGCATATGCTGGCGGATGACGAACGACGCCGCCTTCATCCACGCATGGGGGAGCGTCATGCGCCGGTTCCATGCAGCGAGCGCGTCCAGCCCCGCAACCTCATGTCCATAGTGGTGCGACAGCATCTCGGCGGGCGTCAGTCCCTTGCCGATGTCGTGGACGAGCGCGGCGAACCGCGTGAGGACATCGTCCGTCTCCGCCGCCACCGCATCTGTCATCGCCATCGTGTGTTCGAACGCGTCCCCCTCGGGATGGAACTCTGTCGGCTGCGTCTTGCCGGAGAGCGCCGCGAGTTCCGGAAATGTAAGAGAGAGCAGCCCAGCCGCATGGAGCACGCGAAAGAACACGGACGGCCGCGGCGTCATGAGCGCGCGGCGCAGCTCGCCCATCAGGCGCTCCGTGGGTTCTCTTTGCAGCTCCGCCGCGCAGGAACGCATGTATCCTATCGTCCGCGGCTCAACCGCATAGCCGAACGCCGCCGCCTGCCGCGCCGCGCGCAGTGCCCGCACGGGGTCCTCGGTGAAATGCGCCGAGACCGCGCGGATGATGCCGGCGGCGATATCGGCGCGTCCCCCGTAGGGGTCGATCAGCGTGCCCGCGGGAAGCTCCAGCGCCATCGCGTTCATCGTCGTATCGCGCCGACAGAGGTCCTCCTCAATCGTCACGGCAGGGTCGAACGTGACGTCAAAGCCGCGATAGCCCGTGCCCGTCTTGACCTCCCTGCGCGCAAAGGAGACCTCCGCGCGCCGCCCGTCGATGCGCACATGATAGACGGGGAAGGACTTGCCAATCTTCTCTGCCCGCGGGAAGAGCGCGCGAAAGCGCGCCTCCTCCATCCCCGTCATCACATAGTCGACATCGTGCGCCGCGGCGCCGCGGAACCGGTCGCGCACGCATCCGCCCACGCGGAAGACGCGCGCCCCCGCGCGGCGCACGGTCTCTGCAAAGACCCGTTCCGTCATCCGCGCCCCTCCTCTCGCGGGAAATAAAAAAAGCATCACCTGCGCGATGCTCTTCAACTCTATGGTGGGCCCACTTGGACTTGAACCAAGGACCGACCGGTTATGAGCCGGTTGCTCTAACCAACTGAGCTATAGGCCCCTATGCAGCGAGGAACAGCGCGTTCGCCGCTTTTCAAAAAAACCTGCGCGCTGCGCAGGTCCGGTAAGCGATGGAGCGGAAAACGAGGCTCGAACTCGCGACCCCCACCTTGGCAAGGTGGTGCTCTACCACTGAGCTACTTCCGCATCCTGCGCCGACGACGTCTGTCAGTCAACGGATATTATTCTAACAAGGGAACGAATTTCTGTCAAGCCGATTTTTGCGGCGCATCCGTCCCGACACAAAAAGGAGCGGGCTTTACGGCGCCCTGTCTAAAAAACGATATGGCGGCAAAGTATTTTTTATGATATACTGACAACGTTTGTACAATCAATAAACAAAGGAACGGACCGCAATGGCAAGAATGTTGAAAAAGCTAAAACAGAAGCACGCCCCACAGACGGATGCCGCATCCGCGCCGCCGACAGGCAAGGGATATTTGATCCTCGGCATCGTGCTCTTCACACTGACGCTCACGATCGCGGGATGGGAGATGTTCGACGCCGTCAGCCGCGCGATGTATATTCTGCTCACGATTTCTCTCGGGCTCACCTATACGAACCGCTATCACGGGCACCGGCTCTCCGAGACGCAGCGCATGCTCGTTACGCGCGGGAGTTTCGCGACGATCGGGCTTGCCGCCGCGCTCTTCTTGATGGAACTGTATCAAAGATATATCGCATAACGGATGCGGCGCGCAATCGGACGGGCGACAAATTCGTCATGCCGCAGGCGCGCCCTCCGGCCTCCCCTACGAGGGCGGCGTCAATCGCATATAAAAACGGAGCCGCCGCACAACGAAAATTTGTGCGGCGGCTCTTCTATGCTTTTATACGATTTTAAATGCCTTGAGCTGGCGGTAGATGGAGTACCCCGCGGCGGGGAATCCGAGCAGGATGCCGGCGACGGTACAGATGCGCCCCGTCCCGAGGAAATCGTCGAGCCATTTTCCGATATAGATAAAGATGCCGAGGAAAACGACGAGGTAGACGCCGACGCCCGAGAGCACGCCGAATGCGCGCAGGGCATCCGTGAGCCCCGACGCGTTTTCTTTTGGCTTCCGCCGTTCCCCCATCGTGTTCCGCCCCTTTCAGTGTTCCGCGCAGGCCTCGCTGCGGAACGGCTCGGGCGGCGCATGGCGATGTCCCGCATGATAGAGGATCGCCTCAATGATGCGCTCCGCGGCCTTGCCGTCGCCATAAGGATTGACCGCCTCCGCCATCCGCGTATACGCCGTGGGCTCGGTGAGGAGCCGCATCGTCTCCCGGTAGACACGTTCCTCATCCGTGCCGACGAGATGCACCGTTCCCGCCGCAACAGCCTCCGGACGCTCCGTCGTATCGCGCAGAACAAGCACCGGTTTTCCGAGTGCGGGCGCCTCCTCCTGAATACCGCCCGAATCCGTGAGCACGATGTCCACGCGCGCCATGAGGTTGGCGAACGGTTCGTATTCGAGCGGATCGACGAGATAGACGCGCGGGAGATGGCCTAGCTCTTCCCGCACGATCTCGCGAACCTTTGGATTGCGGTGTACGGGAAAAATAACCTCCACATCCGCGAGCTCGTCAACGATACTGTGGATTGCGCGGTAGACATGCCGCATCGGTTCGCCGAGATTCTCACGGCGATGGGTCGTAACGAGGAGTACGCGGCGGTTTGCAAAATCCACCTTTGAAAGTTCCGCCGGCAGCACATAGTCCGGCCTGACCGTATGATGCAGCGCGTCGATGACCGTATTGCCCGTGACGAAGATGCGGCGCTCCGGAACCCCCTCCGCGGCAAGGTTGTCATGCGCCGTCTCCGTGGGGGCGAAATGGAGCGTCGCAATGCCGCCCGTCAGCCGGCGGTTCATCTCCTCCGGGAACGGCGAGTAGATGTCGTGCGTCCGCAGCCCCGCTTCCACGTGCCCGACGGGAATCTGGTGATAATATGCGGCGAGCGCTCCCGCAAAGGTCGTCGTCGTATCGCCGTGCACAAGCACGAGATCCGGGCGTTCTTTTTGGAACACCTCGTTGATGCCGAGCAGCGCGCGCGTCGTAATATCGAAGAGCGTCTGCCCCGCCGCCATAATATTGAGATCATAGTCGGGAACAATCCGGAAGAGGCGCAGGACCTGATCGAGCATCTCGCGGTGCTGCGCCGTCACAAGCGTCCGCGTCTCGATCTCATCCGTATGGCGCATCAGCTCCATAACGACGGGCGCCATCTTGATCGCCTCGGGACGCGTGCCAAAAATCGACATGACTTTGATTTTGCCGATCATGCTGCTCTTGCTCCTCTCTGGATTCACGATAGGATTATTTTTGCTGCGGCATATCGAGTTGGAGGATGCCCAGCTTGCGCGCGCCGAAGAATACCGCCGCCGCGACGATGAGGATGATCAGCAGCGCCGCCTGCATGCTGACCGCCGTGAGCGCGAGCGCGCACAGCCCGAAGAGCGCGCTCACAACATACATGAGGAGCACCGCCTGTTTCTGCGTAAACCCGTGTGCGAGCAAACGGTGATGGAGGTGCCCCTTGTCCGGCTTAAAGATCGGCCGATGATTCCGCGCGCGCCGCACGATGGCGAACGTCGTATCGAGAATCGGCAGCCCCAGCGCGAGAATCGGAACGATGAGCGCAATCGTCGCCGCGCTCTTCACGGCGCCGATGACGGAGATGCCCGCCAGCATAAAACCGAGGAACATGCTCCCCGTATCGCCCATAAAGATACGCGCGGGATTGAAATTGTAGTACAGGAAACCGAGCGCCGCGCCCGCAAGCGCCGCCGTGACCATCGCCACAACGGGGATTCCCTCCTCCATTGCAACGAGGGAGATCGTGATCGCCGCAATCGAGGAGACCCCTGCGGCGAGGCCGTCGAGACCGTCGATGAGATTCACCGTATTGGTCAGCCCGACCACCCAAAAGATCGTCGCGGGAATCGCGAGGAATTCGAGATAAATATAGTCGCCGAACGGATCGGTGATCACATCGATGCGCACGTCAAATCCGATGACAAGCACGCAGGCCGCAAAAATCTGTCCGAGGAGTTTTACCTTCGCCGGCAGATCGCAGTAATCGTCGACGATTCCGATGACGACGATGATCGTACCGCCGACAATCAGCCCCACAAGGCTCGTCATGAGCTCCGGCGGGAGATCGGAAACCGTTAACTGTGCCAGAATGGAGACCATAAAGGCCGCGTATATGCCGATACCGCCGATGCGCGGGACGGGGCGTACGTGCACCTTACGCGCATCGGGCGTATCGAGCGCCCCCGTCCGCCGCGCAAAGGCAATGACGGCGGGCATCAAAAAGAGCGCCACGCCGAGCGCTATCAAAAATGCTAGGACATAATCGGGCATGTAGTCTTGCTCTCCTTACAAAGAAGTAGGGTATAATTCCATTCATCTTACCGCAGAGCGCGGCCGCTGTCAATCTCGGGGGATTCCTCCGCGCGGGATTCTATGACGCCCCTTCAAAAAGCGCCGGGCGAGGATGACCGCGACGAAGTCGTCCACCGGCACGGGAGGCGTCAGCATGCCGCGCGGTACGAGCCGTCGCCAGCCGCGGGGCGGATGGGTCTGCCGGTAGAGCTCTTTGGCCTCCTCCGTCGTGCGGTATTCGTCGACGAGCGCCACGGCGTCCGGCCCCGCGGCCGCCTCGATGCGGGCTTTTGCCGCCGCGCTCGTCGTACCGTTTCCCATGATGATCCGCGGTCTATGCGCCCGCATCAATGTCAAAACGCATGCTTCGAGGTCTTTCGTCGCAACGATCTCTTGAAAGAGGATCTCCCCCGCGGCCGAGAGAACGGCCACGCCGCATTTATCCCGTCCGGGGTCAATCGCAAGCACGGCGTTCACTGTGCCGTCTCGTTTTCGATCTTAAAGGTGAGGCGCAGCGGTCCCATCGCATCCGTATCGCCCGCGGCGTATGCCGAGACGACGACCGGCGCGCTGTGCCCGGCAAGTTCCTGCACCAGTCCGTAGAACTCCGCGCCCTCGATCACACCGACCGTTCCGCGGATCGGATCCGGTAGAATTCCCTTCGCCGCCGCCTCCTCATTGACGTCATGCAGGAACGTCATCACCGTCTGCTCCGCCGCCGCGCCGAGCATCTCCGGCCCGTAGACGCGCGCGGTGATCAGCTCGCCGTCCCGGTAGATCGTACTGTTCGGATAGAGTTCGATCGAGGCGCGGATCTCGTCGCCGCGCACGAGATTTCCCGCCGCCACAATGCGGACGATCATATCCGTGCGGCTCGACTCGATGGCGCGCACGGCCGCATCGTACTCCGGCTGATAGATCCAGATATCCTGATCCGTACGGTTCTCTCCAAGCCGCGCCGAAATATTGCGCGTGCCGAGCTGCGCGATCCCCGCCATGCCGCGTTCGATCTCATCGTGACTCAGCCCCGCCGGGATGACGCCGCTCGCGATGATCTCGCCCGCCTGATAGGTGATGTTTCCCTCGCGCAGATTCACGATATTCTGCCGCAGCACGTTCGCACGGATGCCCAGATCCTTAATGTCGGCAAGCAGGTTCTCGTTTTCTCCCATGAGCTTTCCATTGATCGAAATGAGACCTTCCTTTTCCATCATCAGCCGGCGGTTGCCCGCGGACAGGCGGTCGGACTCGGCGGCGAGCCCCTGCCGCTCCCCTTCGAGCCGCGCGATCTCATCCTCCGACTTCTTCAGCTCGCCGCTCGCTCGTTCCTGATCCGTCTGCGCCTGCGCGAGTGCCGCCGCCGTACTGTCGAGCGCCGCCTGGGTTTCCGCAATGAGCCTGTTCAGCTGCTCCATGCCAAAGAGCGCCGTCCGCACGTTCTCCGAGACCGCCGCCATCACGCCGAACGTTACCGTCGTGATGAAAATGCCCGTAAACACCGTCACGACGACGGCGGTATGGCGCGGGCGCAGACCGAAGATGGAGAGACGGCGCTTGCCGATGCGCGTGCCGAGGCGGTCGCCGATGAAGGCGATCACCCCGCCCACAACGGCGAGCACGAGAATGAGCGTAATACCGTACATAGAGTCACCTTAATTACATCGAATCATCCGGCGCGGCGTCGGCTGCCCCGCCTCATTTACAACAACGCAAAACGCTCAGCGCGACGCTCTCTTGAAAAGGACCGCCCCCGCGACGATGCCGACGATATTCGGAATCCATACCGCCAGCATCGGCGGCAGGACGCCGCCGCGCGCGAACGCGTTGCCCATCGTCATGAGCGCGTAGTAGAAAAAGATGATGATCACGCTCATCGCGAACCCGGCCGACGAAGAATTGCGCGTCGGCTGCAGGCCGAGCGGCACGCCAATCAGCGTGAAGATGAGGCTCGCCATCGGCACGGAGATGCGCTGGTAGAGCTCCGCCTCGAGTTTGTTCGTGTTGACATACTGCGTCTGCATGAGGGCGATCTGACGGCGGAGTTCCCGCATCGTCATCTCCTCGGGCGCCTTCTGCTCGCGGATGATCTGACGCGGATCCTTTTGTACGGGCAGCACCTGCGTCTCAAACCGCATACGGCGCTCCATGCGCTCGTCCGTGATATCGTAGACTTCTCCCCGGTGCATGATCCACTCTTTGCCCGTCCACTCCGCATACTCCGCGTTCTCGACATGCGTCACTTTGCCGTCGTCGCCGAATACCTGCAGGCTGATCCCCGTGAGGCGCTGCTGCTCCGCATCGTAGGCGCGCGCGTAGACAAGCCGGCGAATCTGCCCGTCCGTGATCTCCTTGATGATGACATGCTCCTGCGATTTCATGCCGGAGTTGCCCTCGATCTCATAGTAAATGACATTACGATAGGCCGTATTTGCGCGCGGCACGACATGCTCGTTGAAGAGAATCGCGCCCACGCTGACCATAAAACCGAGCAGAACGGCGGGCGCCGCGATGCGTGTAAAATTGATGCCGCACGACTTCATCGCCGTGATCTCACTCGCCGAAGAGAGTTTCCCAAACGTCAGGAGGCTCGCGAGCAGCATGGACATCGGGAACGTCCACATGACGACCCCCGGCAGACTGAACACAAAGATCTTGATGACCGAGGGCAGCGACGCGCCGTAGTCCGTGATGTACTGGGCGATGCGAAAGAGCGTCCCCGAACCGATGAACACCGCCGAAAACGCACAGATGGCAAAGAGAAACGAAATAAAGACCTCACGAAAAATGTATTTGTCGAGAATCCGGATTTTCAGACGCATGCCGGATGTGCCCTCCGATCATTTCCAAAACTTTTGGTCATATAGACTTTATTTTATCATTTTCCCACACTGTTGACAAGGATACAAAAGACAGGTACGCGATCCGTCGCGGGATTGCGATAGAAATATTTCAGAAGAAGAAACGGAAGCCCCTATATGTTAAGTTAAGAGTATCAATCCCTTCCATGCGTAGGAGTTCCTCTATGATTGGCATCGTCTATCTATTCTCTCTTAATGCCGAAAAACATCTTCGTTCTTTTTCCGCCTCCCTGCGCCATTTCTTTCAATTTCCTAAATTTCTTCCATTGGATTTATCAATATCTTTCTATAAAAAGGACGCCGCACAATTTTGTGCAGCGTCCTTTGCAAGGAGCAACCGATAAATTAGCCGACTTCGATCATGGGGTCGCCCGCCTTGACGGACTGACCGGCGCTGACGTTGATCGACTTGACCGTACCGTCGCTGACTGCGGGGATTTCGTTCTGCATCTTCATCGCCTCGAGAATGAGGAGCGTGTCGCCGGCCTTGACCGCCTGACCGACCGAGACCTTCACGTCGATGATCTTGCCCGGCATCGGCGCGGAGATCATGCCTGCGCCGCCTGCGGGAGCCGCTGCCGGCGCGGGGGCGGCCTTCGGCGCGGGCGCTGCCGCAGGTGCGGGAGCCGCTTTCGGAGCGGGTGCGGCCGCACGCGGTGCCGCAGCTGCGCCGCCGCGTACTTCTTCGACCTCTACGTCATAGGCGGTGCCGTTGACAGTGATGTTGAACTTTTTCATGTGTGATTCCTCCAACGTGTTTATTCCGGAGACCCCGGTTTGAATGGGATTCCTCAGATACTGCTGCGATTTGCAATCGTCCAGATCTCTGCCGGCTTAATGCTGACAGCGACGACCTTGCTGCCCATCGCCGTTTGAACGGCGGCGGTAATAGCGGCGACAATCTCGGGTGCAACGCTGCTCGTAGCCATGCTCTCCCTCCTAAGGATTAAAGCGGAATGTTCCCGTGCTTCTTCGTCGGGTTGGCTTCACGCTTGCTTGCAAGCGCGTTGAGCGCGGTGATGATATACGGGCGCGTCTCGCTCGGTGTGATAACCATATCGACATAGCCGCGCTCCGCCGCTTTGTACGGCGTTGCAAATTCCTTGATGTACTCTGCCGTGCGCGCATCCTTATCCGGATCTTTGCGGAAGATAATGTTTGCGGCGCCCGCGGGTCCCATAACGGCGATCTCGGAAGTCGGCCATGCCATGACCTGATCCGCGCCGAGTTCACGGTTGCACATTGCGATGTAGGAACCGCCGTATGCCTTGCGCGTGATGACCGTGACCTTCGGCACAGTCGCTTCGCTGTATGCGTAGAGCATCTTCGCACCATGGCGGATGATGCCGTTGTACTCCTGGTTGACGCCCGGGAGGAAGCCCGGAACGTCGACGAGGTTGACGAGCGGAATGTTGAACGCGTCGCAGAAGCGGATGAAACGCGAGGATTTGCAGGACGCGTCAACGTCGAGGCAGCCTGCCATGACGTTCGGCTCGTTGGCGATGATGCCGACCGCGCGGCCGTCGAAACGTGCGAAGCAGCAGATGATGTTCTTCGCATAGTGCTCGTGCACTTCGTAGAACTCGCCGTTGTCGACGATGCTGCGGATGACGTCCTTCATATCGTACGGCGCGTTCGGGTTGTCCGGCACAACGGTGTTGAGCGACTCGTCTTGACGATCCGGATCGTCGCCCGTATCGACGCGCGGGGTCTCTTCCATATTGTTGCTCGGGAGGAAGGAGAGGAGATAGCGGATCTGCTCGATGCAGTCCTCGTCGTTCTCCGTCGCGAAATGCGCAACGCCGGAACGGCTGTTGTGCGTCATCGCGCCGCCGAGTTCCTCGGCCGTGACCTCTTCCGCCGTGACGGACTTGATAACGGCCGGCCCCGTGATGAACATCTGGCTCGTATTCTTCACCATGTAGATGAAGTCCGTGAGCGCCGGGCTGTAAACCGCACCGCCCGCGCAGGGTCCCATGATGACGGAGATCTGCGGGATAACGCCCGAAGCCTTCGTGTTGCGGTAGAAGATGCCGCCGTAGCCGGAGAGTGCGTCGACCGCCTCCTGAATACGCGCGCCGCCGGAATCGTTGATGCCGACGCACGGTGCGCCCATCTTCATCGCGAGATCCATGACCTTCCAAATTTTGTGCGCATGCTTTTCGCCGAGCGAGCCGCCCTCAACGGTAAAGTCCTGTGCGAACGCGTAGACGAGACGGCCGTTGACGGTGCCGTAGCCCGTGACGACGCCTTCGCCGGGCAGTTCTTTCTCTTCCTGTCCGAAGTTCGTGCAGCGATGCTTTACGAACAGGTCGAGCTCGACGAAACTGCTCTCGTCGAAGAGCAGGTTGAGGCGTTCGCGCGCCGTCAGCTTGCCTTTGGCGTGCTGCTTCTCGATGCTCTTTTCGCCGCCGCCCTGCATGATATGCTCTTTCTTCTTGAGCATCTCATCAATTTTTTCCTGGACTGTGGACATCATATCCCTCCTGAAGTTTATATGTGGAATCTACGGCCGGACGACGGGGATGAGTCGCGCCCTGCCGGGGAGTCGCCCAAACGGATGGTAACGGAGCCAAATCTCAGCGCTGAGGAACTCAGCGCTTAGCGATCCTCATGCTCGCAGATTTCAAGGAGAACGCCCTTGGTCGACTTCGGATGAAGGAACGCGATCTTCGCGCCGCCCGCGCCGATGCGGGGTTTCTCGTCGATCATGCGGACGCCCTTGGCCATAAGGTCGGCAATCGCGTTCTCAATGTTGTCGACGCGCAGCGCGACATGCTGGATGCCCTCGCCGCTGCGTTCGATGTACTTCGTGATGGGGCTGTCCGGCGCCGTGCCGATCAGCAGCTCAACTTCGCTGCCGTTGGGGGTCGGATGGAACGTCGTCGTGACCTTCTGCTCTGCGACCGTCTCCTGATTCGTGCAGGGGATGCCGATGATATCCGACCAGAACGACTTGCCCTCTTCGAGATCTTTCACGGCGACGCCGATGTGATCGATTCCCAGAACCTTGAACATAGTTAATCCTCCTCATCCAAGGAAGCTTCCATCCGTGCGTCTCCGCTCCGTTTGGAGTTTCCTTATGACAACATTTCGGCCATGACATCGCCCACTACGGTGTAGGGGTCGGTCTCATGCGCCTTGATCTGTGTCACATATCCATCCAATCGTCCGGTATTGACGATACGGTTTTCAATGTGACGTCCGACACCCGCATGCAGGATGTCCAGCATCTCGTCGCGTGTGCGGCGTGTGCGCCGCTCGGCGAGGACGCCGTTCCCTTCGATGTGGGCGCGGTGTTCTTCAAGCGTGTCCACCAGATCCTCAATACCCTCATTGCGGTTGGCAATGACTTTGCGGATCGGCGGCCGCCAGTCTGACATATTATCGTCGAGATCCAGCATCATATTGATCTCGCGGACGAGTTTATCCGCACCGTCAAGATCGGACTTGTTGATGGCAAAGACGTCGCCGATCTCCAAGATGCCGGCCTTGATGGCCTGAATGTCGTCGCCCATGCCCGGGATCAGAACGACCATTGTGGTGTCCGCCGCCCGCACGATATCCACCTCGGACTGCCCGACACCGACGGTCTCGACAAAGATGATGTCTTTGCCGAACGCATCCATGACCTTTACCGCGTCAGCAGTCTTGTGCGACAGGCCTCCAAGGCTGCCGCGCGTTCCCATGCTGCGGATAAATACGCCCTCGTCGAGCGTCAGGTCGTTCATACGGATGCGGTCGCCCAGTATGGCGCCGCCGGAAAAGGGGCTCGTGGGGTCGACGGCGATGATGCCGACGGTTTTTCCGCGTTTGCGGTATGCCTTGGCAATCTTATCCGTCATGGTGCTTTTACCCGCACCGGGGGGTCCCGTAATACCGAGGACATAGGCGTGTCCCGTATGGGGATAAAGGGCCTTCATGATATCGGTCGCGTTTTCGCGTTCATTCTCAATCGCCGTAATGGCGCGTGAGAGGGCGAGGCGATTTCCGCGCAATACCTCGGCGGCTATATCCATATGCCCACCTCCTGCGCGCTGTGTCTTCCATCAAAACATGTCAGGTGGATGGCAGTGAAGAGTTCCGCTGCCATCCACCTTTCTAAAAATGCGTCGTTACGCTTTTACATGTGTCTTAATGAAATCAACAATCGCGCTGGTCGGTGTTCCGGGTGTAAAGACTTCGGCGACGCCCGCCTGTTTGAGCGCGGGAATGTCGCCCTCGGGGATCACGCCGCCGCCGATGATCAAAACATCGTTCATGCCCTTGCTGCGGACGAGATCCACGACCTTCGGGAAAAGATGCGGATGCGCACCCGAGAGGATGCTCATCGCGATGACGTTGACGTCTTCCTGCAGAGCCGCTTCCGCGATCTCCTCGGGCGTCTGACGAAGGCCTGTGTAAACGACCTCAAATCCTGCGTCGCGCAGTGCGCGTGCGACGACCTTCGCGCCGCGGTCATGCCCGTCAAGTCCCGGTTTCGCAACGAGTACTCTGATTTTCTCTGACATTTTTATATTCCTCCTGAACCTTGCATTCACCAATTCATTACAGGTTGACGTGCGCTTCGTACTCGCCGAAGACTTCACGCATCACGCCGCAGATCTCGCCGAGGGTCGCGTAGGTCTTGACCGCTGCGAGGATATGGGGCATGAGATTTTCGTTCTCGTCCGCACAGGCTTTCTTCAGATCGCCGAGGGCGGCCTGAACCGCAGCGTTGTCACGCTTTGCCTTCATGGCCTCAACCTTGGCCTTCTGTTTCTCACCGACGGAAGCGTCAACCTTGAGCAGGTTCTTCGGAGCTTCCTCTTCCACCTGGAATTTATTGACACCGACGATGACGCGCGCGCCTGACTCGACATCCATCTGCCACTTGTAGGCGCTGTCCTGAATTTCCTTCTGGATGTAGCCCTTCTCAATCGCCGTGACGGCGCCGCCGATATCATCAATCTTCTTGATGTATTCCCATGCCTCGGCCTCGATGCGGTTCGTCATAGCCTCCACATAGTAGGAGCCTGCGAGCGGATCGATAACGTCGGCAAGTCCGCTTTCATACGCAACGATCTGCTGCGTGCGGAGCGCGACCATAACCGATTCCTCCGTCGGAAGCGCGAGCGCCTCGTCGCGGGAGTTCGTGTGCAGCGACTGCGTGCCGCCCATAACCGCGGCTGCGGTCTGGAGCGCGACACGGACGATGTTGTTGTTCGGCTGCTGCGCGGTCAGCATAGAGCCGGCCGTCTGTGTGTGAACGCGGAGCATCATGGACTTGGGTTTCTGCGCATGGAAACGCTCTTTCATAACCTTTGCCCAGACGCGGCGGGAGGCACGGAATTTCGCAACTTCTTCGAGCACGTTGTTGTGGGCGTTCCAGAAGAAGGAGAGACGTCCCGCAAAGTCGTCGACGCTGAGCCCCGCCTTGATGGCGGCTTCAACGTAGGCGATGCCGTCCGCAATGGTGAATGCAATTTCCTGCGATGCGGTGGAACCCGCCTCGCGGATGTGGTAGCCGGAGATGGAAATGGTATTCCAGTTCGGCACGTTCTTGGAGCAATATTCAAAAATGTTCGTGATGAGACGCATGGACGGACGCGGCGGGAAAATATAGGTGCCGCGCGCCGCATACTCTTTCAGAATATCGTTCTGAATGGTCCCTTTGAGCTTGTCCGCGGAGACGCCCTGTTTCTCTGCAACGGCAATATACATTGCGAGAAGAACGGACGCCGGCGCGTTGATCGTCATGGATGTTGAAACCTTGCCGAGGTCGATCTGATCGAAGAGGATCTCCATATCGGCGAGCGAATCAATTGCAACGCCGACCTTACCGACCTCGCCCTCAGCGATGGTATCCGTGGAATCGTAGCCGATCTGCGTCGGGAGGTCAAACGCGCAGGAAAGGCCCGTTGCGCCGCTCTCGATGAGGTAACGATACCGCTTGTTGGATTCCTCCGCCGTAGAGAAGCCCGCGTACATACGCATGGTCCAGAAACGGCCGCGGTACATCGTCGGCTGAACGCCGCGGGTATAGGGATAAACGCCGGGGAAGCTAAGATCCTCCGCGTAATCCGTCTCCTTGATGTCAAGCGGAGTGTAAAGCCCCTGCGCCGGAATGTTCGGGCGCGCGGGGAACTTTGCGGTTGCCTTCTCTACGTTGGCATTGTACTGGTCAAGCTCCGCCTGGATTTTCTCATTGCTCATTTGGATTTGTACCTCCTATAATCTTTTCAGTTTTGCGCTTTGTGCGCTAAAGTGCTTTGCCGCACTTTTTATCTGTTTTTATTTCTGCATCGACCCCGTCGCCAAGAAGCGCTGATGGAAGGAAAGCGCCTCGTCAAGCAGGTGCGGTGTCTGTGCGCCCTTGGTTGCTGCGAGCGCACGGTTGTAGTAGTCGAGCAGGATCGGACGGTAGTCCGGATGCGCGCAGTTGTTGATGATCTCGAGCGCGCGCTCGCGCGGGCATTTGCCGCGGAGATCCGCAACGCCCTGCTCCGTGATGACGACGTCGACGTCGTGCGCGCCGTGGTCGATATGCGCGCAGAACGGAACGATCGATGAGATCTTGCCTCCTTTGGCCTCGGACGTCGTGTAGAAGATCGTGAGGTAGGCGTTGCGCGCAAAATCGCCGCTGCCGCCGATGCCGTTCATCATCTTCGTGCCCGTGACGTGGGTGGAGTTGACGTTGCCGTAGATATCCACCTCGATCGCGGTGTTCATCGCGATGACGCCGAGACGGCGGACAACCTCGGGGTTGTTCGAGATCTCCTGCGGGCGGAGCATCATGATCTTCTTGTACTTGTCGATGTCCTTGTAGAAACGCTGCAAACCTTCCGGAGAGGGTGAGAACGCCGTGCCGGACGCGAACTTCAGCTTGCCGGCATCCGCCAGGTCGAACATGCCGTCCTGGATGACTTCGGTGTAGACCTCGAGGTCGGTGAAGTCGGAGTTGACGAAACCTGCGATAACGGCGTTCGCCACGTTGCCGACGCCCGACTGGAGCGGGAGCAGTCCCTTGGGCATGCGCCCTGCGGCGAGTTCCTTCTTGAGGAGTTCGACCGTGAACGCGCCCATCTTGCGCGAAGCGTCGTCGAGCGGCGCGAGCGCGCGCGTCTTGTCCGTGATGTCGCAGGGGACGATGTACTTGATCTTCTCCAGCGGGCACGGAATGAAGTGCGTGCCGATGCGGTCGCCGGCCTTTGTGATGGGGATCGGCAGACGGTTCGGCGGATCGAGAGGGATGTAGATGTCGTGCATGCCGACGAGTTCCATCGGCTGACTCGTGTTCACCTCGACGATGACCACATCCGCGCTCTGCACATAGGACGGGGTATTGCCGACCGAGGTTGAGGGGATGATGCCCTCCGCAGTGATCGCAACAGCCTCAACGAGCGCGACGTCAATTTTGCCGAGGAAGCCTTCACGGCTCTGCTGCGCGACCTCCGATAGGTGCATATCGATGTAGTCGACAACACCCGAGTTGATCTGATTGCGCAGCGGCGTGTTTGTCTGATACGGCAGACGCTGCTTGATGCCGTTCGCCTCAGCGAGCGTGCCGTCCAGTTCCGGACCTGTCGAAGCGCCCGTCCAGATATTCACCTTGAACGGACTCTTCTTCATGCGCTCCGCGATGGCGAGGGGCACCGCTTTCGGATAGCCGGACGGCGTAAAGCCGCTGGCGCCGATGGTCATGCCGTCTTTGAAATACTCGGCAGCTACTTCCGCACTCACGATTCTGTCCGCTAGGGACTTAGGTACGCGATCGGAAATATCGATCATAGAAAAACCTCCCTCTGCTACACCGATCAGTTCTCTTGCCGGTGTGCTCTTCTGATACACCTCCGGCACAGCGTTACGATGCCCATAGCCATTCAAAACACTGAGGTTGACATCTCCGTGGAGAGGGAATGTAAACGTCCTGAATAGCTACAAGTTATCATAAGAGCATATGCCAATTATATCTGCCTCATAGGATATCACGAAACAAAAACACCGTCAAGATTGTATTGACGGCATTTTCTGTGATTTGTGAAAAAAAGTGCACGTAAGTTTTATTCTCTATTATTCTTCTCTGATAATTCATCATCTTCACACGCACTATGTGTGAGAAAATAAGAGAGACTGCTGAGCCCCACGGAGAGGTCTTCGCTGACGAAGGGAACGGTCTCCGGCACCTGCAACTTCACCGGCGCAAAATTCCAAATGCCGCGGATGCCCGCCGCAATGAGCCGGTCGGCGACGTCCTGCGCCTGCGGCGCGGGCACTGCGATGACGCCGATCTGCACGCCGCGCTCGGCCACGATCTCCGAGAGATACGCGATGTCCTCGACGCGCCGCTCGCCGAGCCGCGTGCCGATAACGACGGGATTGACGTCAAAGAGCGCGGCGATACGAAAACCGAGCCGCGCGATCCCCTGATAGTTTGCAAGCGCTACACCGAGATGGCCCATGCCGACGACGGCGATATTCCAGTGGCGGTCGAGCCCTAAAATGGCGCCGATACTCTCCTGCAGCTCCGCAACGTAATAGCCGACGCCCTTCTTCCCAAACTGTCCAAAGAACGCGAGATCCTTGCGGATCTGTTCCGGGTTGACGGCAATGCGCCTGCCGAGTTCCTCCGAGGACGCGATCTCAATGCCCTCGTCCGAGAGCAGACACAGGCAGCGGTAGTACCGTGGAAGTCTGTCCACCGTCGCCTTAGAAATAGAACTGCTTTCCTGCATACTCATCCTTCCTTCCGCTCCCCCGCGATTGCGTGCACGGCCGCCGTCATTGCGGCGAGCATCCAAAGCAGCATGGAGGACGGAATATTAAACAGCAAATGATCCGTGATCCCGTTGAGGGCGACCGAACACAGAGCAAGTCCCAACCCGAGCGAAGCGCCCTCGATGAATTTGTCCCTGCGCCACGCGGAGAGGCCCTCCCGCACATCCGCGAGCGTTTTCCACGCCTGCTCATGCACGGCGAGCACGATGTCCCACGGCGGTGTGCGGCGCGGCACGCGGAACGCCAGCACAAGCGATCCGAAAAAGAACCACAAAAATGCAAGTGCTCCCGGAATGCCGATCTCGGCCGCGTAGTTCAGGTACATGTTGTGCGCGTGTACGATCTGTACGGGCGCGCCCTGCAAGTAGAAGTCATAGTCGGGATAGACCATGAAATACATGCCCCAGCCGATGCCGAGGAAGGGATGGTCGAGAATCATCGCAACGGTGCTCTCCCAGAACGCGAGCCGCATCTCGGACGAGGTATCAATGCGCGTAAAGACCGAAAGCAGGCGGTCCGTCAATACGGGATCAAAGAAGAGCACCGCCGCACCGACAAGAAGAAGCCCCGCCAAAATACGACGGTCGCGCAGCACACCGTAGCCCGCGAGCACGAGGGCAATAACGAGACAGGCCCCGCGCGCATAGGTCATTCCGAGGCAGGCCGCCGCGGCGGCGAGAACGACGGCCGCGAGAACACGCCATACGCCCCGCAGCCCCGTCATAAGCCCCACGGCCATACAGACGGCGATATCGAGATATCCCGCGAGAATGTTCGGATTTTCCCATGTGGAAAAAACCCGTTTCGACAGTTCGGGGAACGATTCGCCGTCCACCCATTTCATCGCCGAAATGTCGATGCCGAAAATGAACTGATAGAAACCGTAAAGGATCACGATGACCGCCGCCCCCGCCATTGCGAGCACGGTGTGCTGAACCATGCGCGTCTCGCGCAGGGTCTGTCCGGCAAGCAGATAGGTCAGCGCATAAATCGGCACGAGGTGGTAAAAATTGTAGAAACTGAACGAGATGTCGGGCGCCGCGACGACGGATGCCAGGCCGATGACAACAAAGAGAAGCGCCGGCGCATCATACGGCAGTCGTCGTAAGTGAAAATCCCGATCGATGCGCAGACGCAAAAAGAGCGCCGCACATCCGACAAGGAGCACAGCCGTGGCGGCGAGCGGCACCAAGGGAATCAGGAACGCCTCCGCGAGCACGGCGCAGTACATGACGCGCTCCATACGCCCGCCCCAACGTCTCTGCCGCAAGAGGCGCCGCCGCGCCTTGAAATACTCCTCTGCCAACGCCTCACCTCCCCGATGCGCGCAGCAGTCTGCGCACACTGCCGACGAGATAGAGCGATCCGCAGACGACAAGCAGGCGCCCGTCGCGCGCGCGCCGCTCCGCCTCGACGAGCGCAGCCCTCATATCGCCGCAGGCAACCGTCTCGAGCCCCATCGCGGCGGCGACGGCCGCGACGACATCCGCCCCCGCCGCACGGTCGGAGTTCGGACGCGCGGTGACGACCGCATCCCCGGGACGCAGGAGCAGCGAAAGCATGGTATCGATGTCCTTGTCCCTGAGAATTCCGAGCAAAAAAACGCGTCGCTCCTCCGGAAAATACGCGTCGAGCCCCGCCCGCAGCGCCGCCATGCCCGCAGGGTTATGCGCGCCGTCTACGACGGCGGTACCCGCCGCCCACGAGAGGAGTTCAAACCGCGCGGGATGCCGCACCGTCCTCAGCGCCGTTCGAACGGCCGCCTCCGTGACGCGCGCATCCTCGCGCTCCAGAAGCTGCGCCGCCATGATGACGAGCGCGGCGTTCTCGGCCTGATACGTTCCCGCAAGCGCAAGATCGAACGGCGCAGGTTCCCGGCAAACGACGGAATGGAACGCAACGCTCTGCCCGCCCCCGGCGGGAAAGATCATCTCGCCCGAGAAATCCTCGCCGTAGACGAAAACATCCGCGTTCATTTCCTCCGCACGCGCGAGGATAATCTCGAGCGGTTCGCCCGATGCGGCCGTGATGAGCGGCACACCCTCTTTGATGATGCCCGCCTTATGTTCCGCGATGCCCGCGAGCGTCCCGCCGCAGCGGTCGGCGTGGTCCATCGCGACGTTCGTGATGATCGTGAGGACGGGGTCAATGACATTCGTCGAGTCGAGCAGGCCGCCGAGCCCCGTTTCAATGACGGCAACCTCCACTTTTTCCTCGGCAAAATAGAGGAACGCGAGCGCCGTGAGCTCCTCGAACTGCGTCGGGTGTTCGTGCCCGTCCGCGACCATCGCGTCCGCCGCACGACGCACGCGCGTTAAGAGCGCGGCAAAACGCTCCTCGGAGATATCCTCCCCGCCGACGCTCACGCGCTCCGTATAGGCGACGAGATGCGGCGAGAGATAGCGCCCGCAGCGAATCCCCGCGGCACGGTAGACGGCGTCCAGCATCTGCGTGACAGAGCCCTTGCCGTTCGTGCCCGCAACGTGTATCGTCTGATAGGCGCGCTCGGGATTGCCGAGGCGCGCGCAGAGGTTCTCCATGCGGGAGAGCCCCAAACGGATGCCGAATGTATTCAGTTCGTCCAGATATGCGAGTGACTGTTGATAGTCCATCAATATGCCTCAGAGTTTCGCAAGGTCCGCGAGGCGGGTCTTGATGAGCGCGATTTTTTCCTCATAGCCCGCGAGTTTTTCGCGCTCCGCCGCGACGACCTGCGCGGGTGCCTTGGAGGTAAAGCCCTCGTTCCCGAGTTTCCCCGACAGGCGCGCAATCTCCTTTTCGAGATTTGCGTGTTCCTTTTCAAGGCGCGCGCGCTCCTTCGGGACGTCAATGAGCCCCGCGAGCGGCAGATAGACTGCAGCGCCCGCGAGCGCGCCCGTCACGGCGTTCTCCGGGTCGGGCGCATCCGCCGCGAGGAAGGTCACGGACGAGGCGGAGGCAAGCGCAAAGAAATAATCCTCATGCGCCGCAAAGACATCTTGCAGCGTGCCGTCACCGACCCTCAGGATGAGCTCGCTCTTCCTGCCCGGCGGCGTGCCGAGCTCCGCGCGCAGATTGCGCACGGTCTTGACGACTTCCATGACGGCGGTCATATCGCGCTCTGCGGCATCATCGATGTCGCCTGCGTGTCCCTCCGGCCACGGCGCGACCATGATACTCTCGCCCGCATGCGGGAGTTTTTGCCAAATCTCCTCCGTGAGGAACGGCATGAAGGGATGCAGGAGCCGCAGCGTGCGCTCAAGCACCGTACGCAGCACATAGAGCGCCGTATTCTTTGCACGCGCATTTTCCTTATCGTAAAGCCGCGCCTTCGTCAGCTCGATGTACCAGTCGCAGAACTCGCTCCAGAGGAACTCATAAATCATGCGTCCCGCTTCGCCGAGCTCGTACTTCTCGAGGTTCGCCGTCACGTCGCGCTCCGTCCCCGCACAGCGCGAGAGAATCCAGCGGTCGGCGAGCGTATAGTCCTCCGCCGTCGGGACGAAAGAGGCATCCGCCCCTTCGAAGTTCATCAGCATGTAGCGCGAGGCGTTCCATATCTTATTGGCGAAATTGCGCGCCGCCTCCACGCGCTCCCAGTAAAAGCGCATGTCGTTGCCCGGCGTGTTGCCCGTGATAAGCATGAACCGGAGCGTGTCCGCGCCGTATTTCTCGATGACTTCGACGGGGTCGATGCCGTTGCCGAGCGACTTCGACATCTTGCGCCCCTCGCTGTCGCGCACGAGCCCGTGGATGAAGACGTCGCGGAACGGCACATCGCCGGCGAACCGCAGCCCCATCATCACCATGCGCGCGACCCAAAAGAAGATGATGTCGTAGCCCGTCACGAGTGCCGCCGTCGGGTAGAAATGACGCAGGTCTTTCGTATCGTCCGGCCAGCCCATCGTCTCGAACGGCCAAAGCCCCGAGCTGAACCACGTGTCAAGGACATCCTCGTCCTGCCGGATATGCGTTGATCCGCAGTGCGCGCACGCCGTCAAATCCGTGCGCGAGACGCTCGTCTCGCCGCAGTCGCCGCAGTGCCACGCGGGGATGCGGTGTCCCCACCAAAGCTGGCGCGAGATGCACCAGTCGCGAATATTTTCCAGCCAGTTTTCGTAAATCTTCGTAAAGCGCTCGGGCACAAATCGGATGCGCCCGTCCCGCACCGCCGCAATCGCGGGCTGCGCGAGCGCCTCCATGCGGACGAACCACTGTTTTGAGACGAGCGGCTCAATCGTCGTACTGCAGCGCGAGCAATGTCCCACCGCGTGCTCGTGTGCCTCAGTCGAGACGAGCGCGCCGATCTCCTCAAGCTCCTTGACAAGCGCTTTGCGGCAGGCATAGCGATCCATGCCCTCGTAATGTCCTGCCTCCGCCGTCAACTTCCCTTCCGTATCGATGACGACGATCTGCGCAAGATTGTGCCGCAGCCCCATCTCAAAGTCGTTCGGATCGTGCGCGGGCGTCACCTTCACCGCGCCCGTCCCGAACGCGGGGTCAACGTAGGCGTCGGCAAAGAGCGGGATACGCCGCCCCACGACGGGCAGGATGAGCGTTTTGCCGACGAGATGCTTGTAGCGCGCATCATCCGGATGCACCGCGACGCCCGTATCGCCGAACATCGTCTCGGGACGCGTCGTCGCAATCTCGACGTAATCGTCCGTGCCCTCAATAGCATATCGCAGGTGCCAGAGGTGCCCCGCCTCCGTCTCGTGGTTCACCTCAATGTCCGAGATTGCCGTCCTGCACGACGGGCACCAGTTCGTAATGCGCGTCCCCTGATAGATGAGTCCCTGCTCATAGAGGCTGACGAACGCCTCGCGCACCGCGCGTGAACAGCCCTCGTCCATCGTAAAGCGCGCGCGCGCCCAGTCGCAGGACGAGCCGAGCATACGCAGCTGGTACATGATGCGGTCGCCGTACTGCTCCTTCCACGCCCACACACGCGCGAGGAATTTCTCGCGCCCGAGGTCGAACCGCGTCGTCCCCTCCGCACGCAGCGATTCCTCCACCTTTGCCTGCGTCGCGATGCCCGCATGGTCGCAGCCCGGCACCCAGACGACGTTCTTGCCGCGCATGCGCTGATAGCGCACGAGAATATCCTGCAGCGTATTGTCAAGCGCATGCCCCATGTGGAGCTGCCCCGTCACGTTCGGCGGGGGAATGACCACGCTGTACGGCGCGCGGCTCTCGTCCGCCTCTTGGTGGAAAAACCCATTTTCCTCCCAATACGCGTACCATTTCCGCTCAAACGAAGCGGGGTCGTAGTTCTTCGGAATATTGGCGCCCTGCGTTTCCGACATCTATTTCGTTCCTCCCGAAAAAGACGCCCCCGTCCCGAGGGGACGAGGGCGTCCGCACATCGTCGTTTATTTTGGTATGAAATACTACGTAAGAGTAGCACAAAACCGTATTTTTTGCAAGGATTACGCCGTTATGAGCGCGGCGCGTATCTTGACGACCGCCTTGCGAATCTCCTGCGGCTCCGCCGCCGCGACCGTCGGCCGATGAATCTCTCCGGGCGCAAATATCGTCACCGTCCCCGGCACGGCGTCGATGAACTCCGCGTCGGGCGTCCCGCGGTAAAAGACCAAATCGCGCTCGGGGATGCGCGCCGCGACCTCCCCCGCCGTACCCGCGGGCGCATAATGCAGCCGCTCCGACCCGCGCGCAAGGTACTGCACATCGTAGTATTCCTCGTGCGCCTCGGCGCGCTGATCGCCGTAGCGCCGCGTCACCGCGTCGAACACATCGGCATACATATCATCGCCCGCAATCTCCACGCGCCCCGCCGGCATATTCGCGATATCGCGCAGATGCAGCACCTGCAGCGCCTTTTGCATCGGCGCGGGCAGCGTCTTATCCTTCATCATCTCTTTGAGTTGTCCCGTCTGCATATCTTGATACCCCTTTATGATTATGATAGAAAAGTCTGCCACTCCCGACAGATCTCGCCTTCTTTTTCCTCATATTGTAGCGAATTGCGCGTATTCGCGCAAGATAAAATCATCCGTCGTAAATTTTATATTTTTGTATATTCCTATTGTCTGTTCCGGCCGCATTCGTCTTGACAAACGCGCATCCCTATAATAGAATAAGCGCGCATTATGAAATTATAAATCCATATTGGAGCAGGTGTCCTTTGGACTTAATAGGGAATCCGGTGCGATGCCGGAGCGGTCCCGCCACCGTAAGGAAGAGCAATGCTGCATGATGTCACTGGGGAGATGTTCTCCTTGGGAAGGCGCAGCCGCGTGATGATTCCGAGCCGGGAGAACTGCCTGTTTAACGCCCGCCGCCGGACCCACGAGCGATGGGGAGGAGAGCCGCGCTTCGATCATTGAATGATTCGACGGCTTTTTCCTGCGGGAAGAACGCCGTTTTTTTGTGGAAAATTTTACGGAGAGGAGGTGCGAAGATGCGTTTCTACAGGATATTGCTTGTGATTCTGCTGCTTGTTCTGTATCCCGCCGGCAGAGGACATGCGGCGGAGGTCTCGGACGATCCGATGATGCTCGAATGGACGACGACGAAGGTGTGGATCTCGGGCGGAGAGCTGTGTGCGTCCGGTATTTTTGAGAACCGCCGCGACGATGTAACGGTCACCGGTCTGAACAACTTCACCATGCAGATCACGTTCACGCGCGACGACGGCACGACGCATCAATTCGTCGGTACGCCGAAACGTCTTCCCATGTGCAAGGTGCCCGCGGGCGAGATGAAACGGCTGACATTCAACTTCGGCTCGTTCGACGACCGCTGGAAAACATGGGTAACAGAGCAGAATTACGAGTTCTCATACATCAATGGAGCAAAATGGTAGGGAAATATGTGTATGAAGTCGAATGGGGGAATATCTAAAATGAAGAAGAAACAGCTGTCCGCGCTCGTCGCTATAGCACTCATATCCATTGGCGGAGGGCACGACGCCGTCTACGCGGCGCATGACGAGAATCTCAACGAGTATACGCTGGATGATGTCGTCGTCAGCGCCGAGCGCACGAAGGATCAGTTCGGCGACACGATCACCGAGCAGTCCTACTATCGCACGGGCGGCGATGTCAAGGTCATCACACGCGAGGAGATAGAAAAACGTCATTATCTTGATCTGACCGAGGCGATCAAGCGCATCCCGGGCATCACGTTCCAGAATCCCGGCTACCGCGGCGGCGAGTACGGTTACGAGTTCTACAACAACGGCATTTCGATCAACGGGGATACGCGTGTGATTATTCTCATCGACGGACGGCGTGTGGACAATCTCACAAGTACGCGTGTCGGAGATACCAGTACCTCCGGCACCAAGTCGACAGGTGTCAATCTCGATCAGATGCTCGGTATCGAGAGCGTGGATAAGATCGAGGTCATCAAAGGCCCGGGCGCATCCGTTTATGGTCCTGATGCGACGGGCGGTGTCATCAACATCATCACGCGCAAAGGCGGCGAAAAGCAACGCGGAACGCTTGACCTTTCCACTGGCGCGTGGCATAAACATAACTATGCGCTCACGCTCTCGGGCAATGCATTCTCTCCGCATGACCTGCGCTACTTCTTTACTGCGAGCCGTAATATGAGCGGCGATACGAAATTTGTAGACGGCGAATCAGGCATCACGGGCACGCTCGGCGGATCAGAGTTCAAAGAGGACGCACTGAATATCCGTCTCGACAAAAAGCTCGGTGATAAACAGAACCTCAAACTCTGGTATAACTTCAAGCAGGGCAAGGATGGCTATCCCATCGCAACTCCTGCACAAAAATATTGGAACGAGTCTGATTGGAACCGAATCATTTTTAACGCTGCCGTTGGTCAACTTGATGCAAACAATGCCATCAAGGGCGCGATCGACCCAAATGATCACATTTGGAAGCCGGAGCGGACGCTCGCGGGAGCAACGCGGAATCCCGGCTACCGCAATCTCTTTGCGCTCGATGGGCAAGTGTACCGCTCTTTCAGCAGATTTAAGAACAACGATTGGGAGCTGACATGGACGTTCCATAAGGAGAATGGTATGGAGAGCTTTGTGCGGCTCTACGATCAGAACCATCGTTACGCCAACAGAGACTATTATCGGTGGCGTTTGGGAAATAAGAGCGCCACCGATTTGGCAAACGAATATCATGCAGCATTCCCGCACGGCGCAACGAACGAGCAGCTGCAAGAGTGGATTCGAGAAAACCTCGCCCCCTTCCCGGGCGGGGATCAAAACAGAGTCAAAGAATGGCTTGCAAAAACAGGCGGTACGGCAAAAGAACCGACAAGCTGGCAGGAGGAACGGAACCGCGGGGTGCAAGTTCAATATGCGAAGGCACTTGGCAAAAATGACGTAATCGCAAGTCTCACCTATGATCGCGCCAAAAACTTCTCCAAGAGTCTCCGCAACAACGGTACGGTTCGGCAATCGCACACAACGCGCAGCTCGATTCTCGGCTATGTGCAGGATAAGATTCATGTCTCAGATAAGTTTGACATTACGCCTGCCCTGCGCTACTCCTACTATTCTTCTTATGAATCAACAACGACAGGCGACGCTGTACAAGGCAAAGGAAAGTCGCATCTCATCACGCCCGCACTCAATCTCCAGTATACATTCGACTACTCCACCAGCCTTTATTTTGGTTGGACAAAGATTTACCGTCCGCTGCGCCAAGGTGATTATACGGAGGTCAACGGCGTCTTCAACACGCCTCTTGAAGATGAACGCGGGAATGTATGGACAATCGGTGTTCAAAAAGAATTCTCCGAGCGGACATCAGCGGCAGTTCACTATGATTGGACGCGCATGAGCAATGCCGTCGCAACACTTCCCATCTGGGACGGAACAGAATTCAGCAGTACGGCGGTCAACGCGCGTGAGGATAAAAAATCCTTTAACCTAACCTTTGACCACAAGTTTAATAAACATGTAACGATGAGTGCCTCCTACTCCCATATGTTGGACAAATGGTCAGCAAAATCCGGCTGGATACTCGATCCGAACTGGGGATATCAAGGAGGACATGATATCAATACGCAGATCAACCGTCTGCGCCCGGCAAATCACTATGCTTTAAATCTGTCCTATGAAAAAGGCAGACTTTATACGGGGCTGCTTGCCAACTGGTATACAGGGGCGAGCCGCAATGCCTTTACAAGCAGCCGGTTCCTCATCCTCGACTGGAATCTCAACTACGAAGTCACAAAGGATTTGACGGCGTATATGGTCATCAACAATCTGACAAACCAAGGCTACGAGACGTCGTTCAATTCATGGACGGGCATCGGCGGCGCGGCAATGCCGGGACGCAGTTGGATGATCGGCGCGCGCTACAATTTCTAACGCGTCGGGATGCATCGCGCCGCGCCTAGGGGCGTAAAGTTCTCCTCATACGAGAAACTTTACGCTCTTTTCATACAGAGGTATGAAATGAAAAAAATCTTTTTTGCACTGCTTGTACCGGCACTCCTCACTGCCTGCATGCCGATCGTCCGCGTCGGCGAAGATGCGGTACAGGCCGTTGGCGGGGCTGCGCCCTCCGACCGCTATCCCGTGACGATCGAGAACGTCAACGCGAACGGCGAACCGGAGACAGAGGTCTACGATGCGCCGCCGCAGCGCATCGTCGCGGTCTGGCAGAACTCGATTGAAACGCCGCTTGCACTCGGTGCAGGCGACCGCATCATCGCGGGGATGGGCATCCCCGACCGGAAATATCTAAAACCAGAATATCGGGATCTGTACGACCGTATCCCCTATACGAGTTTGGAAAATCTCGACGTCGAAACCATCCTCATGATGGAGCCCGATCTCATCATCGGCTGGGCGTCAACCTTCTCGCCGAAGGTACTGCGCGGCACGGATTTTTGGCATGCACGCGGCATCCACACCTACATCGCATCCTCCTCTTCCGGCGCACGCATACAAAAAACCGTTGACGACGAGTGTCAAGACATTCTAAATCTCGGCGCCGTGCTCGACCGAAGGGAGGAGGCGGACGCCATCGTCAAGGAGATGCGCCGCGAAATCGCGTTCGTAACGGAACAAACGCAGCATGCGGAGCGGCGGCCGCGCGCCCTCGTCATCGAGCTGATGGGACGGGATATCCGATCCTACGGAGAAAACTCTCTCGCCGGCGATATTCTGCATCGTCTGAACGCGGAGAATCTTGGTGCCGACGGTCTGAATCTCAGCATCGAGCAGCTCATCGAGATGGATCCCGACGCGATTTTCCTCGTTGTCGTGGAGTCGGACTACGACCGCGCGGAGGAGATCAAAGCGCAGCTTTACGATAATCCCGCGCTGCAGGGGCTCTCCTGCGTACGTGACCGGCGCATTGACGCGCTGCCGCTCTATGCCGTCTACAGCGCGGGAACGCGGACGTATGACGGCATTCGGATCATTGCGCAGGGACTTTACCCCCACCTCTATAAGGAGTAATCTATATGCATCTCTTTTTCCGCAAAACAGGCTATGTCTTTCTCTGCCTCGTCCTCGCCGCGCTCCTCGCAGCCGCGCTCTTTTGGGCGCTCAGCATCGGCACAGTAAAGCTGCCCCCTGATGTTATCTGGGGGGCGGTCGGCGCACAGCTGACGAGCGGTACGCCGATTGACATTCCGGGCAAGGGGGCGGTGCATGACATCGTTTGGCTGCTGCGCCTGCCGCGGCTCCTCCTCGCCGCCGTCATCGGCGCGGGACTTGCCGTCTGCGGGGTCATCATGCAGGCCATCGTAAAGAATCCGCTCGCTGACCCCTACATTCTCGGCATCTCCTCGGGCGCGTCGCTTGGCGCGACGGCCGCCGTCCTGCTGGGCGTCGGCACTCTGTTCGGGGAGAACGCGGTCGGTGTCTCGGCATTCGTCGGCGCGTTCGCCGTCTCGCTCGGCGTGCTCTTTATCGCCAATCTCGGCGGGCGCGCAAACGCGGTGAAACTCCTGCTCGGCGGTATGGCGCTGAGCGCCGTATGCAGCGCTTTTTCCAGTTTCATCGTCTATTTTGCGAACAACAAGGAAGGCATTCAGACGATTGCCTATTGGATGATGGGGAGTCTCGCGGGGGCAAGCTGGGATTCGCTGCCGATTATCGCGGGGATTGTCGTTCTCGCCGTGCTCTTCTTTTGGACGCAGAGCCGTATCCTCAACCTCATGCTGCTCGGCGACGAATCCGCCATCACGCTCGGCACGGACCTCCACAGCTACCGGCAGGCGTATCTGCTCGTCAGCGCGCTCATCGTCGGCTTTGCCGTCTACGCCGCCGGCATGATTGGGTTCGTGGGGCTCGTCGTCCCCCACGTGGTGCGCATGCTCATCGGCACCGACCACAAGAAGCTCATCCCCGTCACGGCGCTCGTCGGCGCCATCTTCCTCGTTATCGCGGACGGGCTGTGCCGCATCATCATCCCGCGCACGGAGCTGCCCATCGGCATCCTCATCTCGATGATCGGCGCGCCCTGCTTTATCTATCTCATGGTGAAACGTACTTACGGATTTGGAGGCAACTGATATGGAAATACTCGCAGAGGCCGTGAAACTCTTCATCGGCAGGCAGGAGATTCTCAAAGGGGTGGATTTCCGCCTGCACGATAAGGAATTCCTCGGCATCATCGGCCCGAACGGCAGCGGCAAGAGCATGTTCCTCAAATGCATTTACCGCGTGCAGCATCCGGACGAGGGGGCAATCAGTTTTGACGGGCGCCCGCTGGACGATTTTTCCTATCAGGAGTCGGCGCGGCGCCTCTCCGTCGTCGCCCAGCACAATTTCTACAGTTTCGACTTCCCCGTGCTCGACGTCGTGCTCATGGGGCGCTCCCCGCATAAGAAACTCCTTGAGCGCGACAATATCCGCGACTACGAAATCGCCCGTAAAGCCCTCGGCGTGGTCGGCATGGCGGAGTTCGAGGAGCGCAGTTTCTCGAGTCTCTCGGGCGGCGAGCAGCAGCGCGTGATTCTCGCGCGGGCGCTCGCACAGCAGACGGAATGCATGGTGCTCGACGAGCCGACGAATCACCTGGACATCAAATATCAGCTCCAGATTATGGACATCGTGAAGGGACTCGGCCTCACCGTCGCCGCCGCGATCCACGACCTCAACATCGCGGCGCTCTACTGCGACCGACTCATCGCCATCAAAAAGGGCAAAGTCGTCGGCCTCGGCACGCCGCGCGCGCTGCTCACCGAAAAATTCATCTACGATCTGTACGAAGTGAAGTCCACCGTCAGTATCCATCCCGATACGGGGCGAATGAATATCGTCTATCTGCCGCAGTATGATGGAAAAAATCAATAAAATGCGCCGTCCGCACAAAACGCGGTGACAACCGCGGCATAAAAAGGAGAGGTTGCCGTACGAACTTTTCGTTCAGTAACCCCTCTTCTTTTTCTATATGCTTTATTTTCTTGTCGGTTCCGTCCCTTTGGCGCCATACAGTCCCGTGCGCAGTTCTCTGATCGAATCCGCAACGCGCGCCCCGGGACAGCGCAGCAGATAAAACGGCACGCAGTAGATCCGTCCGGTGCGCACGGCCTGCAGGTCGCGCAGGGCCGGATGCCGGCAGAGACGATCCCGCGGCGAAGTATCCTCCGGCGCGCTGCTCTGTACAAAGATGACGTCCGGATCCATCATGAGGAGCTGCTCATAGCTGATAAACTCCTCCTCGCCGACCCGTTCTTCCTCTTTGCCGAGCACCTCTGCGCCGAGCCGTCCTAAGAGATCGCCGGACAATGTGCGCGGCGTATAGATGCGCAGGTCGCGGGCAACCGAGGCGATGACGAGCACGCGCGGCGGCGTATCCGCCGCTCCATGCGGCACATGCAGTTCGCGTTCGATCTGCCGCTCGAGTACGGCCGCCTCATCCGTACGGCCAATGATGCGCCCGAGATCGCGGATGTAACGCAGCTCGTCGTCAAGCGTGTGCTCCGCTTTGAACTCGGCGCCGTTCATCGAAGTCATATATACGTTCGTACCGCGGGCTCCCCAAAACTCGCTGCGTCCGATGCCGCTGCCGCGCCCGGAAAAATCCCACAGCCAGCCGACGATGAGGTCCGGCTCCATCATCAGGAGCGTCTCCACGTCCATCGCGCGCGGCGCCCGTATGGGAATCGCCTCATAGGCGGGAACAATCTCGGGATGTAAAAACGATGTGGAAAACAGCCCGCCGGCCGCAATGATCCGATCCCCTCCGCCGAGCGCGAGCAGCGTCTCGATCGAGTTTTGCCACAGCGCAACGATACGCTCCGGCGGCCGCTCATAGTAGTAGGTATGCGGTCGGAAGTCGGAGTCGTAGTTCTCTATGGCAATACCGCGAGAGGGAGCGGACGACCCTTCCGGCGCGGGCTGCCGTCCTGCCTGTGCCGCGTTCCATAGGCATGCGCCCAGCAACAGAACGATCGGGAGAGATCGGCCTTTTTTTCTCATAGCATACCTCCGGCAATGGGAAAAGCCGTCCCCCGCGCCGGCCGTCGTATGATGCCGGAGGGACGCGGCTCTCCCCGATATTTTTTAGAGCGCCATGCTTGCCGAGAGCGAGATCGTACGTGGGCGGCCGAGATAGATGCTGCCTGAACCGGGAGTGCTGTACCAATACTTTCGATCGAACACATTGCTGCACATAAGGGAGAGCAGGAGATCCTCGCTGCCGAGCTTCGTTTTGTAGTTCAGTCCGAGGTCGAACGTGGCGATCGCAGGCACCTGCAGGGGATTTGCGCCGTACCGGATGTGTGCCGCCTGCTGGTAATCGAGCCGACCGATCACGGAGAGGCGGTCCGTCGGCTTATAGACCATGACCATCGCACTGCTCCACTTCGGCAAACCGAGAACGCTCCGGCCGCTCGTCTGCCGTGCGTCGATGCAGTTCAACGAGAAGATCATATCCCATTTCGAAGACAGGCTGCCGGCGGCCGAATACTCCAGCCCCTGATAGCGTTGTTCCTTGTCGATGCGCAGATACTTTTTGCTGTTTTCGTATACGTCGTTCGTTCCCTGCTGCTTGATGCGGTAGAGGCTGAGCGTCTGCAGAACGCCGCCGTTCATATACTTGACGCCGATCTCGTTTTGGCGCGTCTTGGCCGGCGGGATTGTTTCGCCCTGATTGGCATAGCCCGCGCCGACGACCGCGCCCTCCGAGAAACTCTCGCTGTGATGCGCGTAGGCCGTCAGCTGCGGAGTGAAGCGATAGGCGACGGCGTAGGTGGGACAGGTCGCCTTTGCGTCGATCTCGCCCGCGGTGCTGCCGGAGTAGTTCCGCGCCCGCACACCGCGGTGTCCGTGCAGTCCGAGCACAAAACTCAGCTTGTCGCCGGGCGCGGTCAACTCGTCCACGATATGCCAGCCCGTCATAATCGTCGTGTACTGGGTCTTAAGCGGTTTTCTCGGCAGGGATGCGGGCAGCGCCGTATCGTTCGACCGATAGATATTGCCGGGCGCGGCGATATATCGTTCGGCAGGATCGGAACCGTAGTTGCCGATCGTGTTCCGATGGAACCACAGGCGGTCGAGACTCAGGACATAGTCGTTCTTCCACGCGCCGAGTCGGAACGCGCCTTTGACGCCGACGCCCAAATACTTCGTCGCGTGTGCGACCGGCCACTGCGAATAGCCGCTCCCATATCCCGTGGCGATGACGGGACCGTAGTTCCCCGCCGTATCGAGCAGGGCCCTGCTGTAGCCCTGGATCCAGCTCGTGTAGTTCTCCTTGTGGTAGCCGGCATTCAGGAACAGTTTGGTCGTATCGCTCGCGGCATACTCATAGTTGAACACCGCCATTTGGTTGCTGTACTCATCCTCCGACCATGCGGGGGAGAGGTTTATCGATCCGCGCGGCGCGCGCGGAAGCGCTCGAATGGAGGCCGGAACGTTGAGGCTGTTGCCGTTGCCGCGCTCGCGCGTATAGTCATAGCCGAGCAGGAGATTCATAGTGCTGCGGCCGCTCCTGTTGTCGATGTTGACGAAGAGGTCGCGTTTCCACATACGGGCGTTCTGCACCGCAAGGGTCCCCTGTCCCTGCATCGCGTTGATACGGAAGCCCCACGCCTTATTTTTCCCCATGCGTTCGCCGATATCGATCTCTTGGGAGAAATAACTTCTGCCGTGGAACCCGATCTTAAAATCGCGGTTGGGCGTCTCTCCCGCGCGTTTGGACACCATGTCGATCACGCCGCCCGCGTTCTCCTGCCAGCCGGAGGTCGTTCCGCGCACGCCGATGGCGGGCCCCGAGATCACGGTCACCTTGCCGACGAAGTTCGCCGACATATCCTTTTGATGCGCGATGCCCGGCACGCCGTTGATGTACCACGCGTTGCCGTTGGAGCGGATGCCGCGGATCCACACGGCGCTGTCGGTCGCGCCCCGCCCCGCACGCACCGCGGGGTCGAGCGAAAGGACGTCCAGGATGTTGCGGTTCGGCGCGGCAAACCGCGTGATCGCCGCCGCGTCAAAGGTCATCGCTTGAAACGGGGTCTCGAGCGCGTCTTTTTGCCCTAAGAACCCGATCCCGCCCGCACTGTGCAGCATGCCGTCCGCAATCTCATCCCGCACGCGGTCGCCGGAGATGACGAGATCGGGAAGCGCATACTCATCCATTGCATCCGTATGATGTTCCGTCTGCTCTGCGGCTGCCGCAAGGGGCTGATGTCCGCCGGTAAAAAGACCGATCAGCACCGCAGCCGTCAGCATATTTTTCATCCGCTGTTTCAATCCACACACTCCTCACACAAAGATATTTTCCCGCCATTGCTCAATATCTCCGTATGATCTCGCGGCATCTATGCTGTGCCGATCTTTGTCATGCGGTACAGTTCTCTTATGTTATCTTAAACGATTCTCTCTGTGCGGTCAAGAAAGACACAATCTATATTACATTTCTCCGCATGATAAAACCGCTGTGCGGGATAATTTCCATACGGCGGTTCCGTCGTCGTATACAGACGTTAGAACAGCCCGGTAATGACGCCGTCCTCGCCGATGTCCATATCCATCGCGGCGGGATGTTTCGGCAGGCCGGGCATGGTGAGGACGCTCCCCGTGAGCGCGACGACGAAGCCTGCGCCGCACGACGCGCGCAGTTCGCGCACGGTGATGCGGAATCCCGTCGGGCGTCCGAGCAGGGTCGGATCGTCGGAGAAGGAATACTGCGTCTTTGCCATGCAGACGGGCGTCTCCGTCATGCCGAGCCGTTCCATCTCCGCAAGCTGTTTTCTTGCCGCGGGCGTAAAGTCCACGCCGTCCGCGCCGTAGATTTCTTTTGCAATCGTTTCAATTTTCTCCGCAATCGGGCATGCCGCATCGTAGATTGTGTGAAAGTTTGCAGGCTGCGCGAGCGCACGCTCCACGGCGTCCGCGAGGGCAAGACCGCCCGCCCCGCCCTTTGCCCAGACCTCGGAGCGGACGGCGGGCGCGCCGAGCGACGCGCAGAGTTCTTCGAGCAGCGCAAGTTCCGCTTCGGTGTCCGTCGGGAATACGTTGACCGCGACGACGGCAGGCAGACCGAACTTGCCGATGTTCTCGATGTGCTTTGCGAGATTTGCCGCACCGCGCCGAAGAGCGTCGAGGTTTTCCTCCCCGAGGCTGTCTTTCGGAACGCCGCCGTTCATCTTGAGCGCGCGCACCGTCGCGACGATGACGGCCGCATCGGGCCTCAGCCTCGCCATCCGGCATTTGATGTCAAAGAATTTCTCCGCGCCGAGATCCGCGCCGAAGCCCGCCTCTGTCACAGTATAGTCGGCACATTTCAGCGCGTACTTCGTCGCCGTGACGCTGCTGCATCCGTGCGCGATGTTCGCGAAGGGTCCGCCGTGAATGAGCGCGGGCGTCCCCTCAAGGGTCTGCACGAGGTTCGGCCGGACGGCGTCCTTGAAGAGCAGCGCGAGGGCGCCCGTCGCGCCGAGTTCCTCCGCGTATACGGGGCGTCCGCCGCGCGTATATCCGATGAGGATGCGCCCGAGCCTTCGTTTCATATCCGAGAGGCCCTCCGCAAGGCAGAGGATCGCCATCATCTCGGAGGCGACCGTGATGTCGAAGCCCGACTCGCGCGGCACGCCGTGCGCCGTTCCGCCAAGTCCGATCGTGATGTGCCGCAGGGCGCGGTCGTTGACGTCGAGAACGCGCTTCCACACGATGCGGCGCACGTCGAGGTCGAGCGCATTGCCCTGCTGGATGTGGTTGTCGATGAGCGCCGCAAGCAGATTGTGCGCTGTCGTGACGGCGTGGAAATCGCCCGTAAAGTGGAGGTTGATGTCCTCCATCGGCACGACCTGGGCGTAGCCGCCGCCCGCGGCGCCGCCCTTCATGCCGAAGCACGGACCGAGCGAGGGTTCGCGCAGTGCGACGATGGCTCTTTTCCCTTGCCTATGCAGGGCGTCGGCAAGTCCGACGCTCGTCGTCGTCTTGCCCTCCCCCGCGGGGGTCGGGTTGATCGCGGTCACGAGGATGAGTTTCCCGTCGGCATTGTTTTTTACGGATTCAAGGGCTTCGCGGCTGATCTTCGCCTTGTATTTTCCGTACGGTTCGATGTGCTCCGCATTGATGCCGATGCTTTCGGCAATCTCCGCGATGGGACACATTTTCGCTGCGCGCGCGATTTCGACGTCGGTTTTCATGTCGGTGCTCTCCTTTGCCAAATTGGACCGATTGTGTGTGAGGGGTGATAAGTTTTGCCGCAACCTATGCGTCAAAATCCCGCGTCATACCTTCCTCCATAGAAACCCTAAGTGACGCGGAAGTTTGGATGCACAGCTAGGCATGAGTCAAATGCGAGCGACGGCGTAGTAAAAGGCTACTCCTAGCGAAGCATTTGACGAAATAACGACGCTAGGCGCCGAAATCCCGCGTCACACCTCGGGCAGCCTCGACCACATTCTGCATCAGCATCGCCACTGTGAGCAATCCGACGCCTCCCGGCACGGGCGTAATTGCGCCCGCGACTTCGGCGACGGCTTCAAAATCCACATCGCCGACGAGTTTCTTCGGCGCGATGCGGTTGATGCCGACGTCGATCACCGTTGCGCCCGGCTTTACCATATCGGCCGTCACAAATCCCGGCCGCCCGACCGCCGCGACGAGAATGTCCGCTTCGCGCGCGACGGCGGCGAGATCTTTCGTCCGCGAGTGGCAGGTCGTAACGGTCGCATGACGCTCGAGCAGAAGGTGCCCCATCGGCTTGCCGACGATATTGCTGCGTCCGATGATGACCGCGTGCTTCCCTTCGATGGGAATGCCCGCCAGTTCCAGCATCCGGATGCAGCCCGCGGGCGTACAGGGACGCAGCCCCGGCGCGCCGAGCACGAGCCGCCCGACGCTGATCGGGTGAAATCCGTCCACATCCTTGCGCGGGTCAAGGCGCTCCAAAATCTCCTCTTCATATGCGCTCAGCCCTTCCGGCAGAGGCAGCTGAATTAGAATGCCGTGCACGGACGCATCGGCATTGAGTGCGTCGATGCGTGCAGTCAGCTCTTCCTTCCCCGCGTCTGCGGGCAGCGCGATGTGATCGGAGATGATGCCGAGCTCTGCGCATACCTTTTGCTTGTTGCGGACGTAGACCTCGGATGCGGGATCGGCGCCGACGATAACGACGGCGAGGCGCGGATGGATTCCCTCCGCTTTCAGCGCCATAACCTTCCGTCCCGCGTCTTCCTTAATTTTCGCGGCAAATTCCTTGCCCGACAGAATGCGTGCCATATACTCTCCTCTGTTCTCAGTTCTCATATATAATAACTCATCCATGCAAAGACGCAGACCGCAATTGAGACGATCCCGTTCCGCATGAAATACACCTGGGTGACGCGGGAAAAATCCGTCGGGCTTGCGATGCGGTGCTGATAGACGAGCGTCGCCGCCGCGATCGCAACGCCGACGAAATACGGCCAGCGCAGGCCGCACATAATGCCGACGGCGACGAATCCCGCAATCGAGAGCGCATGCCCCGCGCGCGCGATGCGGAACGCTCCGCGCGCCCCGTAGGACACCGCGAGGGAATGCAGCCCGTGCCTCTTATCAAATTCCTCGTCCTGCGCGCCGTACATCGCGTCGAAGGCGCCGATCCAAAGGGCGACGGCGACGCAGAGCACAACCGTCGGCGCGGCGATCTCCCCCGTGACCGCCACCCACCCGCCCGCGGGGGCCATCGCAATCGCGATGCCGAGAAAGAGATGCACCCAGCCCGTCACGCGCTTGAGGAACGGATAAATGAGGAAGGGAAACGCCGCGATCGGCAGCAGGTAGATGCAGACGGGATGCAGCTGCAATACGGAAAATACAAGCACAAGGAGGCACACGCCTATAAAGACGAGCGCCTCCCTTTTGCTCACGCGCCCCTGTACCATCGCGCGGTACGCGAGACGGGGCTGCCGTTTATCATATTTGAGATCGGCGAGATTGTCGAGGGCGAGCGCCGCCGACCGTGCCGCCGTGATGGCGAGTACGATCCAGCCGAGATCGCCCGGACGCGGATGCCCGTGCGCGCCGAGCAGCGCCGCCATAAGCGCGAACGGCAGCGAGAACACCGTATGATGAAACGCAGTGTTGTTCGCGTGCGCCCGAATCCGTTCGATCAATCGGTTCAATCGAGTCCAAGCTCCTTCCAACGCGCCGTGACGCGTTCTTTGATCTCCTCGCTCATCGCGATCTCGTCCGGCCATTCGCGCGCGTGCCCTTCGGACGGCCACGTCTTGGTCGCGTCGATGCCGAGCTTTGACCCCCACTGCGCCATCGGCGAGGAGTGGTCGAGCACGTCGAGCGGCCCCTGCACGATCTCGAGGTCGTATTTCGCGTCGATGTTGTTAAAGACGCGCCACCAGACTTCCTTCATATCCTGCACGTTGACGTGCGCGTCGACGACGATGATCATCTTGACGTTCATCATCTGCCCCATGCCCCAAAGCGCATGCATGACCTTGCGCGCGTGCATCGGAAACTGCTTCTTGATGGAGACGACGATACAGTCGTGGAACACGCCCTCGAGCGGCATATTGATATCGACCACTTCAGGCAGCATCTGTTTCAGCAGCGGCAGGAAAATCCGCTCCGTCGCCTTGGCGATGAAGCAATCCTCCATCGGCGGCTTGCCGACGACCGTCGCGGCATAGATGGGATCCCTGCGGTGCGTGATCGCCGTGATGTGAAAGACCGGGTAATCGTCCGCGAGCGAGTAGTAGCCCGTGTGGTCGCCGAACGGCCCCTCGCGCCGCCGCTCGTCCGTGTCCACATAGCCCTCGAGGATAATCTCCGCCGTCGCGGGCACCTCGAGATCGACCGTCACGCACTTGACGAGTTCGACCGATTTGTGCCGCAGGAAACCCGCGAACACCATTTCGTCGATGTCGCGCGGCAGCGGCGCCGTCGCGGCGTAGGTGAGCACGGGGTCGGTGCCGATGGCGACCGCCGCCTCGATGCGCGTGCCGCCGCGTGCCTTCATATCGCGGAAGTTCTCCGCGCCGTTCTTATGGATGTGCCAGTGCATCCCCGTCGTGCGGCTGTCATATTTTTGCAGGCGGTACATGCCGACGTTGCGTTTGCCCGTCGCGGGGTTCTTCGTAAAGACGAGCGGCAGCGTGACGAATGGCCCGCCGTCGTCCGGCCAGCATTTGAGGATGGGGATGCCGTCGAGGCTCGGGTTCTCGGTCTCGACGACCTCCTGGCAGGGCGCGTTCTTCACATATTTCGGGAAGTTGATGGCCTTGCGCGCCATCGGGATGAGCGTCATGAGGTTCATCTTGTTCCGGAGGGAGATGTGCGGGATTTTGAGCAGCTCCGTCAGCTCGTCCGCCACATCGTCGAGTTTTTCCACGCCGAATGCGAGCGCCATGCGCTCATAACTGCCGAACGCGTTCATGAGCACGGGCATCGTCGAGCCCTTGACGTTCTCAAAGAGGAGGGCCACGTTCTTCTCCCCCTCCCGCTTCGAGATGCGGTCCGTGATCTCCGTGATCTCCAGTTCCGGATCGACCTCTGCGGTGATGCGTCTAAGGAGACCGCGCTGCTCAAGCACGTCGATGAACTCGCGCAGATCTTGATACGCCAAGGAAATCCCTCCTAGATATTATTTGTGCAGGACAAACCGCACGATCAGATACCCCACGCCGTAGAGTGCAATCATCGGCACGGCGATCATCGACTGTGTGAACACATCCGGCGTCGGAGAGATCACGGCGGCGACGACGAACGCGAGAAAGATGACAATGCGGGCATATTTTTTGAGCACCGCCGAGGAGATGAAGCCGAGCTTGCCGAGAATCGTAATGATGAGCGGCAGCTCGAAGACAAAGCCGAACGGCAGGACAAACATGATGACAAATTCAAAGTAACGATTGACCGAAAAGAGCGCCTCCAGTTCCGCGTTCCCAAATCCTTTGAAGAATAGAATCGCCGCCGGAAAGACGAGAAAGAACGAAAATGCCAGCCCGAGAAAGAAGAGGACGACCGATACCGGCACGACAATCCCAAGAACGAGACGCTCTGCACGCGTGAGCGCGGGGAGGAAGAAGCGCCACACATGGTAAAAGATCACGGGAAGCGCGAGAAGAAAGCCCACGACGACGGCGATCTTGATATAGGTAAAGAACGCCTCCGCGGGCTGCATGTAGTAAAGTTTTCCGACCGGACGGGTCAGATAGTGCATGATGTCTTCGATGAAGTAATAGCCGACGCCGCTCCCTGCGGCGACGGCAACGAGACATTTGATCAGCCGCGACCGCAGCTCCGTCAGATGCGCGATGAGCGACATGCTCCCCTCGTCGTCGTCCTCCTCCGATGAGGGCGCCCCTGCGAGCGGCGGTTCCTCTCCGCCCGTCGGGTCGGGTTCCGCGAGGGGAGGCGCCTCGGCCGGCTGCTCTGCGGCGCGAACATTCGAAGAGGGGTTCTTCTGTGCCGCAGCGGAGGCCGGCATCTCTGCAGGAGCGGCCGCGCGCACAGCGCCGCGCTCCTCCGCAGCCGCAGGGAAATCCGCCGCGATTTCCGGCGTTTTCGATTCCTCAGCCATAGAACTAGCTCTTCGTTTCCGTCTTTCCGTCCTCGGAGAGCCGTTTCGCTTGCTCCGTGACGTTGATCTCCGTCCGTGGTGCCTCCGGTTCGTTGTTCGCCGATTTGAACTCTTTGATGCTCTTGCCGAGTGCTTTGCCGATGTCCGGCAGGCGCCCGGGACCGAAGATCACAAGCCCGATGATGAGGATGAGGACTAATTCCGGAACTCCCAGTCCAAACATATTGCTACCCTCCCAAAATTGTGAAGTGAGATTTTTGCGCCCAGCGTCGTCGTTTCAAAAAAATCCTGCGGTCGACGCAGGCATTCGACTACGCCTTTCCTTGTATTTTTCTTATTCCCGGCCAGGCATCAAAACGTTCACTTCGCCGCGGTATCGCTCGTGCGGTACAATCTCGACGCATGACTGCCGCTTTGCTAGGCTTTCTCTATAACTTATTCCCTCTTTTGCTCGCCTCCGGCCGGAGGCTCTGCCTGCGCCGCCCGATGTGCCGCGACGGCTGCGGCCGCGCTCTCCGCCGTCGCGGGGGCGGGCGGCTGCGTCGTCTCCTGTGCGGACGGTGCCGGCGGTTGCTGCGCGCTGGGCTGCGCCTGCGGCGGCGCGGGCGGCGGATTGGGCGCGTTGATCGCCTGCGTCAGCGCGTTCGACGCCCTGCGGAACTCGCGCAGCCCTTTTCCCAGCGTCCGCCCCATCTCGGGCAGTTTTCCCGGGCCGAACACGATCAGTCCCACGACGAGGATCAGAATCAGTTCGGGGACGCCTATACCAAACATTTACGACACCTTCTTCAGAACTCCCTGCGGCCAATAAAATCCGCCGCCGTTAGACACGTCTCCCGTATCCGCTCGTCGAGCGATGCGGGCAGCGCCGCCTTGGCGCGTTCGAGATACGCGTTCGCCCGGGTCTGCGCGTAGTCCACGCCGTCGGTGCCGCGCACGAGCACGAGCGCGCGCGCGACTTCCTCCTCCGTCATCTGCGGATTTGTAATCAGCGCCGTCAGCTCGTCACGCTCCGGCTCTCCGAGCACTGCCAGCGCGCGGATCACGGGCAGGGTCACATACCCCTGCGCGAGATCGCGCCCCGCCGGTTTTCCAATACGCTCCGACGTCTGCTCCATATCCAGCAGATCATCCGTGATCTGGAACGCCATCCCGATCGCATGTCCGTACCGCGCAAAACGCGCCGTATCCTCGGTACTCATGCCTCCGACAGACGCTCCGATCTCGCAGCAAATCTCGAGAAAATCCGCCGTCTTCTTACGGATGTGTTCATAGTACGCATCCTCGCCCGCCGGCACCTGATAGACCGCATGATCCTGCAGGATTTCACCCTCGCTCAGCGTGCAGACAAGATCGGCAAGACGCATATAGATCTGTGAAGGATACCCCGTCTCCGCAACGAGCCTGAATGCGCGGGCAAAGATATAGTCGCCGCTCAAGATGGCGACCTGATTGCCCCACTTTGCATTGGTGGTCTCCACGCCGCGCCGGGTGTCCGCATCGTCGATCACATCGTCGTGTACGAGAGATGCCGTATGAATCAGTTCCAACGCCGCGGCGATCGGCATCGCGCGCGCGCGGTCAAACGATGCGCCGCTGCGCGCCGCCAACAGAAAGAGTGCGGGCCGCAGGCGCTTTCCTCCGGACGAGACGAGGTGCGCGCCGATACCGTTCACAAGCGCCGACTCCGAAACGAGCGCCTCTTCGAGCGCCGACTCCAGTACCGCGAGATCCTCCCGTATGACATCAAACATGTCGTTCTTCAAGGTCTTATCACCTACATTAACGCGATCCGCAGGAGCGGAGCGGCGCCTCTTTTCCATCCATATCTATGATGCCCGCGAGCATAAACCTCATCACATTCTATCATATCGCGCTAATACCGTCAAAATTATTTCTTCTGCAGAATCAGCGCGCTCCCGACGGCGCGTTCCGAACCGTCGGAGGGGGAGTTGAGCACCGCGCCGCCCGCATAAAGTTCAGACGATCCGCCGCCGTCGAGGTTGACGGCATTCTGTACGCCGAACTGCACGAGCAGCTGCGCAAACTCCGTAAGGGTCAGACCGTGACTATGCGACTGACGCCCGTCCACAACCGCAAAGAGAATTTTCCCCGCTTTCGTTACGCCGACCGCGCTGCGCGGCGCGCGTCCATAACGGATGTCTCCCGGGAACTGCTCCTCGCCCGCGGTGACATGCGCGCTGCCGTCCGCGACAAGGCGCGGCCCCGCGCCGAGCACCTGTACCGCGCGGTCAAACGCGCCGCCGAGATGCTCCGCGAGGACTGCCGGATCTCCGACACGTACGCCCGCGGATGCAAAACCGTCCATCGACGATCCGTGTACCGAGACGACATAGCCGTCCGACGGAATCGCGGAATCATTCGTGTTGATCTCCGTCACGCGTCCGTTCCGCACGACATACTCCAGCCCGTAGGGGTTCGTCCCCGTCGTCCTGCCGTACGCGCGGTTATAGACGATGAGATTGTTCTCGCCGCGCTCCGTATTGACCCCCGAGACGGGCAGCGTCGTTTGATCGAGTTTTACCGTTCCGTTATACGACGCCACACCGAAAATAAAGGAGCCGTCCGGCATCACGCCGAACGCGCTGCGGTCAAAATACGTTGTGCCGACAACAAGCCCGTCAATTTTCGTCACGCCGATCAGCTCGCCGTTGAGAGCAAAATAGGAGGCGTTGATCGCTGCGGCGGCATTCGTCGCCCGGGCGATCCCGCTGACCGTCTGCCGTCCGGGGATATAGCCGCGCGCAAGGGCCGGGCGCACGCTGAATCGGTTGGGATCCGCCTCGACGAAGTACGCCGTCACGCGCCCGTCCGCGTCCTCATAAACGTAGGTCTTTTGGACAAGTCCGGGCGCAAGCTGTTTTTCACGCAGGAGGGGCAGCTCGGAGACGCCGGGCTTCGCGGATCCGTTATCCCCCCCGGGCTTTACGGGTGTGGGCGCAGGCAGCGGCGCAGGCTTAGACGCGGGCTTTTCCGCGCCCGTCGGCGCAATATCGAGGAACACGCGGAACGGGTTGGTCAGGTTGCCGATCCGGTACGTCATCCCCTTCGCCATCATAACGGTGACGTAAAAGTGCCCGTTGCGTTTCTCATAGGAAACGGACTGTATCCGCTTCGTCCGTATAGCGGCGCGTTTGAGTTTCGACGCGTCCACATCGGCGAAGTCGAGCGTCAGCTCACGTCCGTCCTCGGAAGCGTTCACATGATAGATCGGCATTTCCGTGAGATCGAAGACAATGCGGTCGCGCTCCGCCCCGGAGGAGGTGCGCAGCCCCGTCATGCCCGCCGCGGCATAAACATAAGAAGTCGCCGCGAACATAAGCGCCGCGGCGAACACAAATATTTTCTTCAAGAACACATGCATAACATACTCCAAACTACGCGGCAAAATCCAAAAAGAAAGAGAGCTGCCCGCAAACAGCTCCCTTTGTCAAACCGCCCTTTCAAGGACGTTTTCTCTCTCTTATTTCTTCACAACGGTCGGCGAAAGCTGCTTGTACATCATATCCGCCAACCCGATGCCGCCGCTCTTCGCCGCGACATTCATAAGTTCGGTGTCCCGCATATCCTCAAAAATCTTCATTGCATTGGACTTCTTGCCGAACAGATCGTTCTCGGGCACCGTCGCCCGCATCTGCTTATACATCATGCTGAGGAACATCGCTTCAAATCCCTCGCAGGCCTCGCGCAGCTTCTTCGCCTGTGCGTCCGCATCCGTCACCGGGCGCTTTGGCGCACCACCGGTCGACGCCGACTGCGGTACCGCGTCATGCGGCTCGGTTCTCTCTGCGGCGGCCGCTTTTTGCCGGAGTTCATCCAGCGTCGCCTGAAAGGATTTTTCCTCGGCGCTCGTGCGCGCCGCGTCGTAGGAGGAATTTGCCGGCATCCCCATGAGGGACGCCCCGTCGAGCGGCTGTATCGTCATGCCGTGCCTCCTTAGATGATCTCAAGCTCTGCGTGCAGCGCGCCCGCCGCCTTCATCGCCTGCAAAATGGAAATCGTATCGCGCGGCGTCGCGCCTACCGAATTGAGCGCCCCCACGATATCGCTGACGTTCGTCGTCGCCGGCAGAACAATCGTGCTGCCCTTCGATTCCGAAACCTGCACATCCGGGTCCTCCGTCACAACCGTATTGCCGTAACTAAAGGGCCCCGGCTGTGAGACATCGGGATTCGCCTGGATGCGGATCGTAATGCCGCCCTGCGTGATGGCGACCGCATCCACGGAAACATCGCCGCCCATGACGATGGTCCCCGTACGCTCGTTGATAACGACGCGCGCATTGTTATCGGGACGAATCGGCAGATCCTCGAGCGAGGCGACAAAGCCCACGACATTCCCGCGGTAGTATGTGGGAATCGCCACGTCGACCCGTCCGGGGTTCGAAGCCTGCGCGATATTTCCATACTGCGCGTTGATCGCTCCCGCGATCCGCGACGCCGTCGTAAAATCCGCACGCGCGAGGGAGATCGAGATATGTCCGTCGCTGCCGATGTCCTCCTCGACGGTACGCTCGACAATGCCCGCATTCACAGCAATACCGACCGTCGGGAATGCCGCCTGCACGCTGCTGCCGCCACGCCCGGCCGTAAAGCCGCCCGTCGAGACGGCGCCCTGCGCAACGACATAGACTTCGCCGTTTCCGGCCTTCAGCGGGGTCTGCAGGAGCGTCCCGCCGCGGAGGCTCTTCGCATCGCCGATGGACGAAACCGTCACATCGAGCGCGTCGCCTTCGCGGACGAAGGGCGGCAGGGTCGCGGTCACCATGACCGCGGCGACATTTTTGAGCTTGAGCACGCTCTTATCGACGTTGACCCCATAGTTCACAAGCATATTCGCAATGGATTGAAGCGTTTCTCCCGAGCTGGAGCCGTCTCCCGTGCCGTTGAGACCGACGACGAGACCGTAGCCCATGAGCTGGTTGGAGCGGACGCCCTGAACCTTAGAGATGTCCTTGATGCGCGTGACGGCGGATTCCGCCGAGACAACATTTGGCAGTGCGCCTGTCATAAGGGCGAGGAGGAGCAGCAGCGCTGCAAGTTTCTTCATAAGACAACGCCCCTTTTTAGAACAAGATATTGAATATCTGCGTCAGAATCCCCTGCCGCTGTTTCGCGTTGAGGGGGCCTTTGCCGTCGAACCGTACGGTCGCATCCGCCACGCGCGTCGAGAGCACGGTATTCGAGGCAGAAATATCCTCCGGGCGGCACATGCCGCGGAACGTGATCTTGTGTTCGTTGCGGTTCTGCCAAATGGACTGCGTGCCCTCGAGGATAAAATTCCCCGCCGGCGTGATCTCTGAGATCGTCACCGTCACATTGCCGATCGTACGATTTGTCGCGGAAGCGGAGCCCTTCGCATTGAACTTATCGGAACCGCTCGCCGAGGCGGCCTTGAGGAAATCAAAGATACCGACGCCCGCGCCGATCGAGACCGACCCGCTCTTCTCGTTTGCCGACGAGCGCGTGGCCGACGTCGTCGTCGTTTCACTGATGATGATCGTTACGATGTCTCCCACATTCATCGCGCGGTGGTCGGCAAACGCGCTGCGCGTGGAATAGCCGCTCGGGTTCTTCCACAGGGATTCCGCCGAGACCGCGGGCGCGCAGCTTGCCGCCGCGCATGCGGCGACGAGTATCCCTGCAAGCCATTTCCTTCTACTCATCATATGTTCCTCCCGGAATCCCGTATCCATGATATCGTCAGCCGGAGATCCGCACCGTCTGTGCGTCGATCACCTTGCCGCGCATCATCTTACCCGACCGCGCGTTGCGCACGCGGATCGTATAGCCGATGCGCCCGCCCTCCATTGCGACCCCCTCGGCGCGGATGGCGATGCCGTTCGCATCCAAAATGAGCGTGACCGGATTCCCGGCGCGGATCACCAGCGGCATCGCAAGCATCTGCGGCGTGATTACCGTATCCTTGCGGATGTAGCGTCCCGCGACGCGCCCCTCGAGTTTTGCGAAATCCGTCAGCGTCACGGGCGGCGCGGTGTCCACCGCACGTTCCTCAATGCGCGCATTTGCCGGCGTAATCGCGGTTTCCGTTCGAATATCAGTCATGGCGACAAGTACGCGATCATAGACGGTAAGTTGGTAATAAAACGTCGCACGCTGGCGAAACACGCCGTCGACATAGACGGAAATCAGGGCGGGAAAGTCCCGGCCGTAGGGAAGTTCGCGCGGAAACGTCACCTCTGCCGTGATCTCGCCGGCAGGCAGCCGCATCGTGTTGGTCGTCCGCCGCAAATGCAGCTCGTGGCGACGCGTTTCCCCCCGCTCCGCAAGCGTCTCCTCAATTTTTCGCGATGCGAGCTGCGCGATCTGCGCGGCAGAGAGCACATTCGGAAACTGCTCTCCCGCCCAACCATAGGCGGCGCCGGAAGCATGGGGTGCAGGCAAAAAAGCGAATAAGCCACTCCATAGGCATAGAATGGCTGTAAAAATTCTACTGGAAAAAATCAACGTTTGAGGGTATTTGCGATCTCGAGCATCGAATCCGACGTCGTGACGGCCTTGGAGTTGGACTCATACGCACGCTGAGAGATGATCATGTTAACCATTTCCTCAACGATCTGCACATTGCTCATCTCGAGCGTTCCCTGCGTGAGCGTCCCCGCGCCGTCAAGGCCGGGCGTCGACTCGACCGCTTCGCCCGAAGCGTCGGATACGACGAAGAGATTCTTGCCGATGGACGTAAGACCCGCGGGATTCACGAAACGCGCGAGCGTAATATTCCCGCCCTCCGTCTGCGTGTTTGCCCCCGCCAAACGGTAAGAGACACGTCCGTCGCCCGAGATCGTAATGGAATCTCTCACTGCGGTATCAGGGATTTGGATGTTGTCGGCAATTAAATAGCCGTCCGTCGTCACCATGTTCCCGTTGCTGTCGAGTTTCCATGTGCCGTCGCGCGTATACGCCGTCGTTCCATCCGGCAGCGTGACGCGGAAGAACCCCTCGCCCTGAATGCCGATGTCGGTCGGGTTATCCGTCGTCTGCAGCGCGCCCTGCGTAAAGACGCGCTGGGTCGCCGCGACGCGCGTGCCGAGGCCGATCTGCAGTGCCGTCGGGTACTGCGAGTCCGTACCGTTCTGCGCGCCCGCCTCGCGGAGCGTCTGATAGACGAGATCCTGGAACTCCGCGCGCACCTTTTTGCCGCCGTAGGTATTGACGTTTGCGATATTGTGCGCCACGACGTCCATCTGGGTCTGCTGCGCCTTCATCCCCGACGCGGCGGACCAAAGTGCTCTCATCATAGTCGGTATCCCCCTCCAAGAGAAGTTTTATATACTGCGTAATCCACTCTATTATATCGAAAGGATTTCTTTTTTTCTTAAATTAATTTAACTCGTACGGCCGACGTCGTTGACGGCCTTGTCGAGCAGCGCGTCCTGCGTCTGCACCGCGCGCGAGCCGGCCTCGTAGACGCGGTAGTTGTTGATGAGTTCGACCATCTCCGTGACGACGCTCGTATTCGACATCTCGAGCATTCCCTGCTCGATCACCCCCGTGGCCTGCATCGGACGCGCGCCCGCCTGCGGACGATAGAGATTGTCGCCCTGCTTGATCACGGCATCCGGCGCGTCGAACCGGACGAAACCGATCTGCGCGATCTCCGCGCCGTTCGCGTAGAGACGTCCGTCACTCGAAACGGTAACGTGCGTCGCATCCTCCGGAATATTGATGGGACGTCCCTGCGCCGAGAGCACCGCCTGCCCCCGCACGTTCTCGAGCCGTCCGTTTGCCGCACGGTAGAAGCTGCCGTCGCGCGTGTAGCGCGGCCCCTGCGGCGTATCGATGACGAAGTATCCCTCGCCCGAAATGGCGAGGTCATAGGTGTTGCCCGTCGTCTGGAGCGCCCCCTGCAGATGGTCCGTCGCAATTTCGTCCACGGCCGAACCGAGGCCGAGCGCGCCGACGCGCGGCGCCCCGTGCCCCAGGTGAAATCCCTTGAAGCTCGTGACGTCCGTACCTGCCGCATAATCGTTGATGCGGCGCAGGAGCATCGGTTCGAACTCACGGATCGCCATATCGTCGCGCTTAAACCCGGTATTCGAAGCGTTTGCCAAATTGTTCGCGATCATATCCGTGTGTTTGGTCTCCGTGATCATGCCGGATGCCGCGATATAAAGTCCTCTCCACATAACTATCCCTCTTCCCGAAACATATCCTTCTGGAATAAAATTCGCCGCAGCGACGATTTTTCCTTTATTTTTTTCTGCCGAATGTCGTATTTATCGCCTTACCGTCAAATTTATCGAAAACGTCAAGCGCTTTGCCGCACCCCAGCGCCACGCAGGACATAGGCTCGTCCGCGACGACCGTCGGGGTTCCCGTCTCATGCTGGATGAGCTCGGCCATGCCGTAGAGCAGCGCGCCGCCGCCCGTTAAAACAATGCCGCGGTCCATGATGTCGGCCGCAAGTTCCGGCGGGGTCTCCTCGAGCACCTTTTTCACGCAGTCCACGATGCGCATCACCGAGGGCTCAATCGCAGCCGAGGCCTGCGCCGTGGAGATCGTAACGCTCTTCGGCAGTCCCGAGAGCAGATCCCGTCCGCGGATGTCCATTTGTTCGCGCCGCGCGGCCGTATAGGCGGCCCCGATACGCGTCTTGATATCCTCTGCCGTGCGCTCGCCGATGAGCAGGTTGAACTCGCGCTTGACATACGCGATGATATCCTCGTCGAAGGCATCGCCCGCCACACGCAGGCTCTCGCTCGTGACGACGCCGCCGAGGCTGATCAACGCGACGTCGGTCGTCCCGCCGCCGATGTCGACGACCATCGAGCCCTGTGCCTCTACGATGTCGAGCCCCGCGCCCATCGCCGCCGCAAGCGGCTCCTCGATGAGCTGGATATGACGCGCGCCCGCCTGCTCGGCGGCCTCCTGCACGGCGCGCTGCTCCACCATCGTCACGCCCGACGGGATACAGATCATGATGCGCGGGCGAAAGACGATGCTGCGCCCGACTACCTTTTCAATGAAAAAGCGCAGCATGCTCTCCGTAATGTCGTAATCCGCGATCACCCCGTTGCGCAGCGGGCGGATGGCGACGATGTTGCCGGGCGTGCGCCCGATCATCCGCCGCGCCTCTTCTCCGATCGCGAGGACATCATTCGTGTCGCGGTTCACCGCGACGACGGACGGTTCCTTGAGAACGATGCCTTTCCTCTTTACATAGACAAGCACGTTTGCCGTGCCCAAATCGATTCCAATGTCCATTGACATGCCGAACATGCAGGAAATTCCTCCTAATATCTGTCACCAATCAATCTTCGCTTTCATCTGAGGCGACGGCCTGCTCCGGTACGGGAGTCAACGCCGCGCGCACCTCTTCGAGAGACGCTTCGAGCGACGCCATATACTCTTTCTCCAGCGCCTTATCGTCCCATTTGCAGCGTCTTCCATAATTCAGGATCCCGTCGAGAAACGCGAGCACCATCTCCGACACGTAGGCCTTGGAGACTTCGGCCGCGGTCATATAGACTTCCTTCGTACGCAGCTCAAAGGCGATGCGGTCGATATAGTGTTCGCCCTCGATGATGTAGGCAAGCGAGCGCAGCCGGAGGCTCATCTCGCGTGCGGTCACGGCATCGCGCGCCGTCGCGGAGCGATCCGCCGCAAGCTTTTCGAAAAGCGCCCATGCCTCGTCGCACAGATTCCCGACCGCGGCGAGTACCCGGTCGCGCGCGCGCTTCTTGCGCCAAAGCACCTCGCGCACCGTCGGCTTCTTCTGCTCCCCCATGCCTGCCTCCCATTTCTTTCGGCATATTCTCTATCAAGTCTTTTCATTATATGATTTTCGCCATCCGACGTCAATCTATAATTATCCGCGCGATATCCGCCCGATATGCGCAAAACATTTGCATTTACGGGCGCATTCAATGTAAAATAACAGAAAGATTTTCTTTCATAAAAAGGAGCATAGTATGGCGGAGATTTTAAAGGAAGGTCCGCGTCTCCTACTGCGCCGCGCCGAACCCGAGGATATCGACTACGTCTGCGCGCTGCAGGAGGCGGAGGACAACCGCGACTACATCGTCCCGTTCTCACGCGCGGATCACGAAACGATCGTCCTGCAGGGAAAGGCCGCGATAGATATCATCGTGACGGAGAAGGAAACGCTCGAACGCGTCGGCTATCTCCACGTCGCGGGGCTCCTCCTCGAGAGCAAAGAGCAGGAATGGACGCATGTCATTATCGGGAAAAAGGGACGCGGCTACGGCCATGAGACGATGCGGCTGCTGAAGGCGTGGACGTTCGGCGTCTGCGGCGCGCACCGCGCGTGGCTCGACTGCAAGGACTACAACGCGCGCGCCCTGCACCTCTATGAGTCCGAAGGCATGGTGCGCGAGGCGCTCATCCGCGAAACGCTCCTGAGGAACGGCGCCTACGAGAATCTCGTCGTCCTCGGCATACTGGATCGCGAGTACCGCGCGCGTCGGCGTGCGGGTCTTGAACCGGAAGGGATGGAATCGTTATGAAAAACACAGACATCAAACGCGTCTTCCTCATCGTGCTGGACAGCTTCGGCATCGGCGCCGCGCCGGACGCCGCGGACTTCGGCGACGCCGCCACGTGCAGCACGCTGCGCTCCGTCACCGAGAGCGGGCTTTTCCCCGCGAAGAATCTCCGCAAACTCGGCCTTTACAACATCGACGGCGTAACCTGCGGCAGAGTCCACGACGCCCCCGAGGGGGCATACGCGCGCCTGCGCGAGCTTTCGCGCGGCAAGGATACGACGACCGGACACTGGGAAATGGCGGGGATCGTGCGCAACGAGCCGCTCCCGACCTACCCCGACGGCTTCCCGCAGGAGATCGTCGCGCAGCTGGAAAAGGCGTTCGGTCGGAAGATTCTCTGCAACAAGCCCTACTCCGGCACGCAGGTCATTCACGACTACGGCCGGGCGCACGAGGAAACGGGAGCGCTCATCGTCTATACCTCCGCGGACAGCGTGCTCCAGATCGCGGCGCACGAGGCGCACGTCCCCGTAGAGACACTGTATGACTACTGCCGCAGGGCGCGGGAAATCATGCGGGGGCCGCATGCCGTCGGGCGCATCATCGCGCGCCCCTTTGTCGGCGCGTATCCAAACTACAAGCGCACGCCGCGCCGCCACGACTTTTCGCTCGCGCCGACGGGCGAGACCGTCCTCGACGCGCTCAAGGAGGCGGACCTCGACGTCATCGGCGTCGGGAAAATCTCGGACATCTTTGCGGGACGCGGACTGACGCGCTCGCTCGGCGTCAACGAAGACAATGCGGACGGCATGCGAAAGACGATGACGCTCCTCGATGAGGACTTCACGGGGCTCGCCTACGTCAACCTTGTGGACGGCGACAGCGTCTACGGGCACCGCCGCGATATCCCCGGCTACGCGCGCGCGATGCAGGAGTTTGACGACTGGCTCTCCGATTTTCTCCCGCGGATGCGCGCAGGGGATGTGCTCATGATTACCGCCGACCACGGCTGCGACCCCGGCGCCGCGGGCACCGACCACACGCGCGAATATGTCCCGCTCCTCGTCTGCGGCACACGCGTCGTGCCGGGCAGTTTCGGCACGTACCCGACCTTTGCCATGATCGGCGCGAGCATCGCCGACATGTTCGACGTGCCGCTCGCGACCAAGGGCGAGAGTTTCCTCCCGTCCATCCTATGCTAGAGGCGCGCCGCCATGAATATGTACGACCTCATCACGAAGAAGAAACGCGGCGATACGCTCGCGTGCGACGAACTCTCCTATATGATAAACGGCTATGTCGCGGATGAAATCCCCGACTATCAGATGTCCGCCATGCTGATGGCAATCTATTTCCGCGGCATGACGGCCGAGGAAACGACCGATCTCACAAAGATCATGGCAGCCTCGGGCGGCCGCATCGACCTCTCCTCCATTCCGGGGAAAAAAATCGACAAGCACTCGACGGGCGGCGTCGGGGACAAGACGACCCTCATCGTCAGCCCCATCGTCGCGGCGTGCGGCTGCTATGCGCCGAAGATGTCAGGGCGCGGCCTCGGGCATACGGGCGGCACGGTCGACAAACTCGAATCCATCCCCGGGTTCCGCACCGACCTCACGCAGGAGGAGTTCCTCTCCGTCCTGCGCGCGTGCCGGACGAGCCTCATCGCACAGGCGGGCACGCTTGCCCGCGCGGATAAGCTGCTCTACGCCCTGCGCGACGTGACGGCGACCGTCGACAGCATCCCCCTCATCGCGTCCTCCATCATGAGCAAGAAACTCGCGTGCGGCGCCGACGCCGTCCTACTCGACGTGAAGGTCGGCCGCGGCGCCTTCATGAAGACCGCAGAGGAGGCGCGCACGCTCGCTGCCCTCATGGTGGACATCGGTCGGGGCGCGGGGCTTCCCGCCGCCGCGCTCCTCACGAACATGGACGCACCGCTCGGCAATGCCGTCGGCAACAGCCTCGAAGTCGCCGAGGCGATGGAGGTGCTGCGCGGCGAAGGCCCCGCCGACCTGCGCGAAGTCTCTCTCTCCCTCGCGGCAGGCATGCTGCATCTGGCGGGATGCGGCACACGCGCAGAGTGCCGCGCGCGCGCCGAAGGCGCCGTTGCGGACGGTTCGGCGTTCGAAACCTTCGTCCGTATGGCGGCGGCACAGGGCGGCGATACCGCCGTGCTCTACGACCCGCGCAAATTCCCGCAGGCAAAGCGCCAATGCGTACTCACCGCAAGAGAAACCGGATATATTGCGCGCCTCGACGCCGAAACCGTCGGCCGCGCCGCCGTCCTCCTCGGCGCGGGACGCGCAACCAAAAACGCGGCGATCGACCATGCGGCGGGCATCTGTCTCGATAAGAAATACGGCGAACGCGTCGCCGCCGGCGATGCGCTCGCGGTGCTCTATGCGGACAGCGAGGCACAGGCGGCGGCCGCCGCCGCGCGGCTCGAAGAAGCCTATGCCATAGAGCCCGCCGCCCCGCCGCCGCAGCGTCTCATCTACGGCACAATGGATGCGGAGGGCTGGCATGACCGATAGAGAACTCGTCGCGCAGGCGCTGCGTTTCCGCGAGAACGCCTACGCGCCGTACTCCCATTTCGCCGTCGGCGCCGCGCTCCTTGGCCGCAGCGGGCGTGTCTACGGCGGCGTGAATGTGGAGAACGCCTCCTATCCCGTCGGCATCTGTGCCGAGCGCGCGGCCATCGCCCGTGCCGTCGCGGACGGCGAGCGGGACTTTGAGGCGCTTGCCGTCGTCGCGGACAGCCCCGGCGTCTGCGTCCCCTGCGGCATGTGCCGCCAGATGATCGCGGAACTGCCCGTCGGACGCGTCATCCTCGCAAATCTGCGCGGCGACCTGCGTGTTATGACGCCCGCCGCGCTGCTCCCGCACGCCTTCGGCGCCGCGGCACTGCCCGGAAAGGAGCCTATCCCATGAAGATACTCATCGTCGACGACGCGCGCATCGCCGTCTCCCAACGCCTCGAGGCGGACGGCAGTCCTCTCGTCGTCGGTCTCGCCGCCTGCGAGGACGCCTTCTTTACCCTCGCGGGCGGTTACAGCGGCGTCTCTCTCGACGGCATGGAGGAACTCGCCGTCGATGCGGTCAGCGAGCTGTTCAACGTGATCAACGGCCGCTTTTCCTCCGAAATGCGCGCCCGCCGGCACGCTGTCTCCATCGTCGATCCGCCGCGCCACCGGTACGGCGCCGCACTGCCGGCCGATGCGCCGATTTCACGGCCCATCGCGAGCCCGTTCGGTACCATGCGCATCGCCGCCGCGCGGGAAGAATTTCTCCCCGCCTAACGCACGCCTCACTCATCTGAAAGGAGCCAACCTTGAGCATCTTTTCCTACGACATCGATTTTACAACGACGCTCGACCTCCTCCTCATTCCGGTCTGTATCGTCCTCGCAGCCCTCGCGGCGGGCGTTATCGCCGACCGCCTCGTTCGCCGCTATATCAACCGCCATCTTTCCGTGGAGGAGAGCACGTGGAAATACGTGTTCGTCCGCTCCATGCACGGCGTACCGATCTTTTTCAGCTTCATCATCGGCCTCTATTGGGCAATCGATGCGGTGGAGATCTCGCCGACTCTCACGAAACTCTTCTCCTACCTCCTCTTTACGAGCAATGTGCTGATCATCACACGCGTCATCGCGCGTACTGTGGACGGCATCGTGACGATGTACTTCGAGCGGTCGGGCAAAAATCTCCCGAAGACCACCCTCCTCAACGGCATTCTCATCGGCGTGATCTACGCGATGGGGATTCTCGTCATCCTCCAATACTACGGTGTGTCGATCGCGCCCATTCTGACCGCCGCCGGCGTCGGCGGTATGGCGGTCGCGCTCGCCCTGCAGGAGACGCTCGCCAATATCTTCGCGGGGCTGCACCTCATCCTCTCGAAACAGCTGCGCCTCGGCGACTACATCAAGCTCAGCAGCGGCGAGGAAGGGCGCGTCACCGACATCACATGGCGGTTCACCACCATCATCCCCGTCGGCGCGAGCAACACCATCGTTATCCCGAATAAAACCATCGCGGGGGCGAACATCACAAACTACAGTCTGCCGAGCAAACAGATCAACATCAGCGTCCCTATCGGCGTCTCTTATGACAGCGACCTCTCGCTCGTGGAGCGCGTCACCGTCGAAACGGCGAAAGAGGTGCTCTCACGCGTCGACAAGAGTGTCATCGCAAATCCCTTAGTACGCTTCACAGACTTCGGCGAATCCTCCATCGACTTCGTCGTCGTTCTGCAGTCCAGTCTCTTCGACCATCAAGGTCTCATCAAGCATGAGTTCATCAAGGCTCTCACCGAACGCTACCGCAAAGAGGGCATCGACATGCCTTACCCGATCCGCACGATCATTCAGGAACAGGAGATCAAAGAGTAGCGCAATTATCCACAGAATGCACAGATTCTCCCTAGGGAAATTGTGGATAACTTTAGGGACTTCGCCATGCCCGCAGAGCCTTTTTTCATCGGCATCCGCGACGGCACGCGCCTGTTTTTCCAAAAATTTCTTGTGGATAACTCTGTGCATGAACAACTATATATAGATTTCCTATTGACTCCGCCCCACTACATGTTGTATAATCCATCACGAAACGGCGGACAGCCGCCCAACATACTATCCCGCCGCAAAAGGGGCGGAGTTCAAAGGAGAATGCAGAGCATGATTGTCAACGATATCAACGTCACGGTAAACGGTCTCTCGGATGTTACCGCACACGAGGTGGAGAACTACATCGCCTACATCGAAGGGCAGACGCACGAAAAACTCGACAGCCTCTCCATCACGGGTACGGACGACGGCCGCGTCACGCTCGGTTACGAGATGCGCCAGCCGAAGTTCGAGCGCGTCCGCCGCATCACGGGATACCTCGTCGGCACCACGGATCGCTGGAACAACGCCAAGCGCGCCGAGGAACATGAGCGTGTCAAGCACGGACTCCACTGAGATCCGTATCTCCGGCATTGCACGCGACTCCATTGTCGACGGCGAGGGCATTCGGCTGACGGTCTTCACGCAGGGCTGTCCGCGCCGCTGCCCCGGCTGTCACAACCCCGAGACGCAGCCGCTCTGCGGCGGCCGTACGACAACCGTCGGCGCGGTTGTCGCAGCGCTCGATGAGAATCCGCTCCTGACGGGCCTGACGCTGAGCGGCGGCGAACCCTTCCTCCAGCCGGGCGCGCTGCTCCCGCTCGCCCGCGCCGCACACGCCCGGGGACTGGATGTGTGGAGCTATACGGGCTTCACGCTCGAGGAACTGCGCGCACAAGGGGATCCCGATGTGGACGCCCTGCTCGACGAGTTGGACGTTCTCGTAGACGGCGACTACCGCGAGGAACTGCGCGACCTCACGCTCCATTTCCGCGGATCGCGGAACCAGCGTGTGATCGACCTTGCCGCCACGCGCGCGACAGGAACGATGACGCTCCTATACGCGGATGAAGTATAATAAATATCCACCCGCGTAGCGGGTGGTTTTTCATTTTCGGGCATAGCCCTAATATTACTAGCGGCGTACAAGTACGCTTTTTATTGGCCTGCCAGCCATGCGTTTGTTACTTGCTACCCATAAATGGGTCTCT